>NZ_NEIZ01000005.1:0-351852 GCF_002113645.1 Pseudomonas sp. B35(2017)
CCTGATCCCATCCCGAACTCAGAAGTGAAACGATGCATCGCCGATGGTAGTGTGGGGTTTCCCCATGTGAGAGTAGGTCATCGTCAAGATTAAATTCCGAAACCCCAACTGCGAAAGCGGTTGGGGTTTTGTTTTGCCCGCAGGAAAGTTCGTACAGCACACCCAGCCTCCGTCCGGCTGTCACAATCAGTCGACAGTGCTAATGTTCTGCCCTGGTTTTGTTCTTCTCCAAGGAATCCTCCATGCCGGACGCCCAGTCCCTCAACCCTGCATTCATGGTTGTTCAGAGCAACAGCCTGGACGAGCTGCGCAGTCTGGTGGTGAGCGTCATGCGGCGTTATCCGCTGGCACCCCTGGAGAATGAGATCGCTTTGGTGCAAAGCAACGGCATCGCCCAGTGGCTGAAGCTGGCACTGGCCGAGGAGCCCGGCGAGGATGACTCGGGCGGTTGCGGCATCGCCGCCGCCATCGACGTGCAATTGCCGGGCAGCTTCATGTGGCAGCTCTACCGTACGGTGCTGGGGCGGGACGAGATTCCGGCAAAGTCCTTGCTCGACAAGGCCCCGTTGACATGGCGGTTGATGCGTCTGCTGCCGCAGGTCATCGAGCGACCGCACTTCGAGCCGCTTCAGCGATTCCTCACCCGTGACACCGACTTGCGTAAGCGCTATCAGCTTTCCGAGCGCCTCGCCGATCTCTTCGACCAATACCAGGTGTACCGTGCCGACTGGCTCGAGGACTGGGCCGAGGGCCGTCATCAACTGCGCAGCGTCAGAGGCGAGATCAAACCGCTGCCGCCGGCCAGTTGCTGGCAAGCCGAGCTTTGGCGTGCGCTGCTCGACGACGTAGGTGCAGAGGGCATGGCCCAGAGTCGGGCGGGGGTTCATCAACGGTTCATCGAGCGCATCAACAACCTTGAGAGCGCGCCTGCCGCCATACCTCCCCGGGTCATCGTCTTCGGGATCTCTTCGCTGCCCGCCCAGGTTCTGGAGGCGCTGGCAGGGCTGGCCCGTTTCAGTCAGGTGCTGCTGTGTGTCCACAACCCGTGCCGGCACCACTGGGCCGACATCGTCGCCGACAAGGACCTGCTGCGGCACCAGTACAAGCGTCAGACACGCAAGACCGGCATGCCCGTGGTCCTTGATCCGGATTCCCTGCATCAGCATGCCCATCCGCTGCTGGCCGCCTGGGGCAAGCAAGGGCGCGACTACATCAACCTGCTCGACAGCTATGATGAGCCCGACAGCTACCGTGCGGCCTTTCGGGATGGGCGCATCGACCTGTTCAGCGAAACGCAGCCCCATACGCTGCTCAATCAATTGCAGGACGACATCCTCGAGTTGCGCCCCCTCAATGAGACGCGTGAGCGTTGGCCCGCCGTTGTTCCGGAGCAGGACGAGTCCATCCGTTTTCACGTCGCCCATAGTGCCCAGCGTGAGGTGGAGATTCTCCACGACCAGTTGCTGGCCCGCTTCAGTGCCGACCCCGGTTTGCGTCCCCGCGACGTGATCGTGATGGTGCCTGACGTCGACAGCTATGCGCCCCACATCCGGGCGGTGTTCGGCCAGCTCGACCGCCGCGACCCGCGTTTCATTCCTTTCACATTGACGGACCAGGGCCAGCGCGGACGCGAGCCGCTGCTGATCGCGGTCGAGCATCTGCTCAAGCTGCCGGACAGCCGCTTCCCGGTCAGCGAGATCCTGGATCTGCTGGATGTGCCGGCCTTGCGCTTGCGTTTCGGGGTGCACGAGCGTGATCTGCCCACCTTGCACCGCTGGATCGAAGGTGCCGGAGTACGTTGGGGCCTGAACGCCCGGCAGCGTGCCGGACTGGGCCTTCCGGGCGAACTCGAGCAAAACAGTTGGAGCTTCGGTTTGCGCCGGATGCTGCTCGGTTACGCGGTCGGACATTCCGATGCCTACGAACAGATCGAGCCTTACGATGAGATCGGCGGCCTGGACGCTGCGCTGATCGGCCCCCTCGTCGCCCTGCTGGATGCATTGGAGCTTGCCCACCGGGAGTTCATGCAGCCAGCGCGACCTGAGGAGTGGGGGCGCCGGTTGCAGGCCTTGATGCAAGTGTTCTTCAAGGCCGGCGATGAACACGATGAGTACCTGATCACCCAGCTCGAGGATCTGCGGGAGACCTGGCTGGAAACCTGCGACGCTGTGAGGCTGGAGGACGAGCTGCCACTGACCGTCGTTCGGGAAGCCTGGCTGGCGGGGCTGGATCAGGGGCGTTTGTCCCAGCGCTTTCTCGCCGGTGCCGTGAACTTCTGCACACTGATGCCGATGCGCGCCATTCCTTTCAAGCTCGTTTGCCTGCTGGGCATGAACGACGGAGACTATCCGCGGGCGCAGCCTCCCCTGGATTTCGACCTGATGGGCAGCGACTACCGGCCGGGCGACCGTTCGCGACGCGAAGACGACCGCTACCTGTTGCTCGAGGCCCTGCTGTCCGCGCGTCATCAGCTCTACATCAGTTGGGTCGGACGCAGCATTCGCGACAACAGCGAACGTCCTCCTTCCGTGCTGATCGGTCAGTTGCGCGACCATATCGCCAGCGGCTGGCACCTGGGCGACACTGCCGAGAGCCTGGTGCACGTCCTCACCGAGGAACATCCTCTGCAGCCATTCAGTTCGCGCTACTTTCAGGAAGGGCGAGCGCTGTTCAGCTATGCCAGCGAATGGCGGACTCTGCATGAGCGCCAGGAACCCGGCGCCGTCACGCCGATGCTTGAGCCCCATGTGCCGGAGGAGCCCCTGAGCCCGGCGTTGCTGCAGGACTTTCTGCGCAATCCGGTTCGCCATTTCTTTACCCAAAGGCTCAAGGTCCATTTTGAATCTGCCCAGGCGCCACTGGCGGACGAAGAACCTTTCGTGCTGGACGCCTTGCAACGCTACACCCTGAGCGACAACCTGCTGGAAGCCGCACTGGGGCACCCGGACGACGCGGCAACGGCGCTGGAGACGCAGGCCCGTCGTCTGCAGAACAGCGGGTTGTTGCCGATGGCCGGGTTCGGCGAGTGCCTGCAGCGGGAGTTGATCGAGCCGCTGCCGAACCTGCTGCAACGCTATGGGCAGTTGCTGGCCTTGTGGCCGACGCCGCTGACGGGCGCCATTCCGGTCAGTCTCGAATGGCAGGCGCTGCGCCTTGAGGGATGGCTTGGCGGACTGCATCAGCGGGCGGACGGCGGGCTTCTGTCCGTCACCACCATCCCCAACGGCATCGGATCGGTCAGGAACCGCAAATGGCATCGTCTGACCAAACCGTGGGTCAATCATGTGTTGGCCTGTGCCAACGGCGTGTCCTTGACGACCGCACTGGTGGCCAGCGATGACTCGCTGCTGCTCGATCCCATCGCTTCGGACAGCGCCTGGCGGATCCTTGAGGACATGCTGCTTGCCTGGCAGACGGGGATGCGTCAGCCGCTGCCCGTCGCCGTGAAGACTGCTTTCGCGTGGCTGACCCAGAGCGATCCGCTCAAGGCCGCAGCCGCTGCCCGAAAGGCCTATGAAGGGGACGGCCTGACCAGCGAGGGCGAGCGGGGCGAAAGCCCGGCCCTCGTCCGTCAGTTCGCTGACTTCGATGCGTTGACGGCCGACGAAACCTTTCCGGATTGGTGCGGTGCCTTGTATCGCCCATTGCTTGAGGCCGGTTGGCGTTCGTTGAGCGAAGAGGGGAACCGTCCATGACCGCAAAGACGCCTCTGGCCCTGACCTTTCCGTTGCATGGCAGCCAGCTGATCGAAGCCAGTGCCGGCACCGGCAAGACCTTCACCATCTCTGCGCTTTACCTGCGGCTGATCCTCGGCCATGGGGGCGAGCAGTCAGGCTTCGGCCGTGAGCTGCTGCCGCCGCAGATTCTCGTGGTGACCTTCACCGATGCCGCCACCAAAGAATTGCGTGAGCGGATCCGCACCCGCCTGGCCGATGCCGCGCGCTTCTTCCGCGACGAGACGCCGGCGCCGGACGCCTTGATCGAAGCCCTGCGCGAACAGTTCGATCCGCAGCGCTGGCCTGGCTGCGCCAGTCGCCTGGACGTCGCCGCGCAGTGGATGGACGAGGCCGCCGTGTCGACCATCCACGGTTGGTGCCAGCGCATGCTGCGCGAGCATGCCTTCGACAGCGGGAGCTTGTTCACCCAGACGCTGGAGACCGACCACACAGAGCTGCTCGCCGAGGTGCTGCGCGATTACTGGCGTCTGTTCTGCTATCCGATGCAAGGCGATGCCCTGAACTGGGTGCGCAGCAACTGGGGCGGGCCTGCGGCCTTGCTGCCGCGGATACGGGGCCTGCTGTCCAGCGTCCGTGAAAGCGACGAGAGCAAGACGCCTGCCGAACTGATCGAAGAATGCCTGCAGCAACGGCGAGCAGCGATGCTTGAGCTGAAAACGCCTTGGCGGCGTTGGGCCCCCGAGCTGCTTGCGATCTGCCACGAGGGCGTTGCGGGCAAAGCGGTCGACGGCCGCAAGATGCAGGCCCGCTACTTCGAACCGTGGTTCGAGAAGCTCACGGCGTGGGCCGAAGACGAGGCGCTCGAACAACTCGACATCGGCACAGGGTTCACCCGTCTCACCCCCGATGGCATGGCCGAGGCCTGGAAAGGCGTACCTCCAAGCCATCCTGGGCTGGAGGCCATGTTGACGCTCAAGGCGAGCCTCGACGCGTTGCCCACGCCTGATGCCGCCGTGCTGGTGCATGCCGCCGGATGGGTCGGTGCCCGCTTCGAGGCCGAGAAGCGCCGCCGGGCCGAGATGGGCTTCGACGACATGTTGCTGCGCCTGGACGCGGCATTGCGTGCCGACGGCGGAGAGCGCCTTGCCACGCTGATCCGTGAGCAGTTCCCGGTCGCCCTGATCGACGAGTTCCAGGACACCGACCCGGTGCAGTACCGGATCTTCGACAGCATCTACCGCATCGGGGACAACGATCCCGAGACCGGGCTGTTCATGATCGGCGACCCCAAGCAGGCGATCTATGCCTTCCGCGGCGCCGACATCCACACCTATCTGCGGGCCCGGCAGGCCACCGCCGGCCGGTGGCATACGCTGGACACCAACTTCCGCTCCAGCCACGGCATGGTCGATGCGGTGAACCATGTGTTCGACCATGCCGAATCCCGGGAGGGAGGGCGAGGCGCGTTTCTGTTCCGGGAGAAGGACGGTGACAACCCGGTGCCGTTCCAGGCCGTGAAGGCCCAGGGGCGAACGGAGCGGCTGCAAGTGTCGGGGCAGGATGTCGCTGCGCTCAACCTCTGGCAGTTGTCCGTCGATCAGCCCTTGTCCGGTGCGGTCTATCGCCAGCAGTTCGCGGCGGCCTGCGCCAGTGAGATCGTGTTCCGACTCAATGGCGGGCAGACCGGGCAAGTGGGCTTCGCGCAAGAGGGCAAGGCATTCAGGGGGCTGAGGCCGGCGGACATCGCGATCCTGGTGCGCGACGGCAAGGAGGCCAAGGCGGTGCGCGACGAACTGGCGAAACGCGGCGTGCGCAGCGTTTACCTGTCGGACAAGGACTCGGTCTTCGCCGCCCAGGAGGCCCGTGACCTGCTCGGTTGGCTTAAGGCCTGCGCCGAACCGGACGTCGAACGCTCGCTCAAGGCGGCCTTGGCCTGCGTCACGCTGAACCTGCCGCTGCTGGAGCTGGAGCGCCTCAACCGTGACGAACGGGCCTGGGAAAACCGGGTGATGCAGTTTCGCGGATACCGTGAACTCTGGCGCAAGCAAGGCGTGCTGCCCATGCTGCGGCGACTGCTGCACGACTTCCGTCTGCCGCAGACATTGATGGCGCGCAGCGACGGGGAGCGGGTGCTGACCAACCTGCTGCATCTGTCCGAGCTGCTGCAGCAGGCCGCCGCCGAACTGGACGGCGAACAGGCGCTGATCCGGCACCTGGCCGAGCATCTGGTGTTGTCCGGGCAGGCGGGCGAGGAACAGATCCTGCGCCTGGAAAGCGATGAGCAACTGGTCAAGGTGGTGACCATCCACAAATCCAAGGGGCTCGAGTATCCGCTGGTCTTTCTGCCGTTCATCTGCTCGGCGAAACCGGTGGACGGCAGCCGTCTCCCGCTGCATTACCACGATGCACAGGGCGAGGCGCAGGTGAGCCTCAAACCCACGGCGGAGCTGGTCGCCCTGGCGGACGACGAACGTCTGGCGGAGGATCTGCGCCTGCTCTACGTTGCGCTGACCCGTGCGCAGCATGCTTGCTGGCTGGGGGTGACGGATCTCAAACGCGGCAACAGCAACGGTTCGGTGCTGCACCTGTCCGCATTGGGTTACCTGTTGGGCGGCGGTACGCCGTTGGCCGAGTCCGCAGGATTGACCCGGTGGCTGGAGGACCTGCGGCAAGGCAACTCCTCGCTCAGTCTCGAGGCGATGCCCCTGGCGACCGACGAGCATTACCAGCCTCCGGGCGACGACGCGACGCTGCGTCCGGTGCTGATGCCGGCACGCAGAGCCAGCGAGAACTGGTGGATCGCGTCCTACAGCGCCTTGCGCATCAGTGATGTGTTGAGCGATGGCCCGGAGGAAGCGCCCGAGAGTCCGCAGGCGCAGAAGCTGTTCGACGATGAGCGCCTCGACCCCGATGCGCCACAGGAGACCGTCGAAGGAGGCGCCGATATCCACCGTTTCCCCCGTGGCCCCAATCCGGGGACGTTCCTGCACGGCCTTCTGGAGTGGGCGGGCGAGGAAGGTTTTGCCGTGTCCGGCGACGCGCTGAAGGATGCGGTCGCAAGGCGTTGCAGCCGACGTGGCTGGGAGTCCTGGATCGTGACCTTGAGCGAATGGTTGCGGCACCTGCTCAAGTCGCCCCTGCCCGTTGGCGAACAGCCGCCGGTGGTGCTCGAAGGGTTGCGCCAGTACCGGGTGGAGATGGAGTTCTGGTTCGCCAGCCACAAGGTCGACGTGGCGAAGCTGGATGGCCTGGTGCGCCAGTTCACCCACCGTGGCGTGGCACGGGCCGCCGCCGAAGAGGTGCAGCTCAACGGTATGTTCAAGGGGTTCATCGACCTGACGTTCGAACACGATGGCCGTTACTACGTGGTGGACTATAAGTCCAACTGGCTCGGTGCCGACGACACCGCCTACACCGATCAGGCGATGGAGCAATCGATGCTCGACAACCGTTACGACCTGCAATATGTCCTGTACCTGTTGGCGCTTCACCGCCAGCTCAAGGCCCGTCTGGCGGATTACGACTACGACCGGCATGTCGGCGGTGCGCTGTACCTGTTTCTGCGCGGCAGCCGGGCGAACAGCCGGGGCGCATACTTCACTCGGCCGCCGCGGGAGCTGATCGAACGCCTCGACCGGATGTTCCAGGGCAAACCGGAACCCAGAAGCGAACCGGCCTGGGAACAGGGAGTCTTGCTATGAGCCGCACGTTCGCCGATCTGCTGCCCACACCGCTCGCCGCCGACAGCCTGGCCGGCCTGGCACCGTTGACCTGTGCCGATGACTTGCTGATCCTGCTGACCCGTTGGGTCGAGCGCGGCTGGCTTCGTGCACTGGACAAGGCATTTGTGGCGTTCCTTCACGAGCTGGCGCCCGAGGGGGATCCATTGGTGCTGCTTGCCGCGGCGCTCACCAGTCACCAGCTCGGCCACGGGCATGTGTGCCTGGACGTGTTCGAAACCCTCAAGGCGCCGGACTTCGCCCTGTCGCTGCCGCCCGAAGGCGATGTGCAGACGGGCGCGCGGCTGTTGCCGTCGCAGTTGCTCGCCACGGTCGAGGGGCCCCACTGGTGCAAGGTGCTGGCCGGCAGCCCGCTGGTGGCGTTGGCGGCCGATACGGGCGTAGCGGCGTTGCAGCGTCCGCTGGTGCTGTCCGGCAAGCGTCTGTACCTGCGGCGTTACTGGTCCTACGAGCGGCGCATCGATGTCGCGTTGCGCCTGCGTCTCGCGCAGCCCGAAACGACCCCGGACGACCTGCCGCAGCAGCTCGATGGATTGTTCGGCGCGGCGAAGGGATCCGCCGTGGTCGACTGGCAGAAACTGGCGTGTGCCTTGGCGGTCCGGGGCGCCTTCAGCATCGTCACCGGAGGGCCCGGCACCGGCAAGACCACGACGGTCGTGCGTCTGTTGGCCTTGCTCCAGGCGCCGGCGGTGACGGCCGGTCAGCCGTTGCGGATCCGTCTGGCCGCGCCCACCGGCAAAGCGGCCGCGCGCTTGACCGAGTCCATCAGCCAGCAGGTGCAATCGCTGAAGGTCCCGGAAGCGGTTCGGGACAAGATCCCCACGGAGGTGACCACGGTTCACCGTTTGCTCGGCAGCCGGCCCGGCACCCGGCACTTCCGTCACCATGCAGGCAACCGCTTGCCGCTGGATGTGCTGGTGGTCGACGAGGCGTCGATGATCGATCTGGAGATGATGGCCAACCTGCTCGATGCCTTGCCGCCCCAGGCTCGGCTGGTGTTGCTGGGGGACAAGGATCAGCTGGCCTCCGTCGAGGCGGGGGCTGTGCTGGGGGATCTGTGCCGCGATGCCGAGAACGGCTGGTACAGCCCCGAAACCCGGTGCTGGCTGGAGTCGGTCAGCGGCGAGTCCCTGCAGGACAGCGGCCTTCAGGAGGACACCCAAGGGGTGTATCCGCTGGCCCAGCAGGTGGTGATGCTGCGTCACTCGCGGCGTTTCGGCGAAGGCAGCGGCATCGGCCAGCTCGCACGGTGCGTCAATCAGCAAATGCCGGAAGAGGCTCGACGGGTGCTTGCTGCCGGCAACAATAGCGATGTGTTCGCCTTGCAGCTCAAGAACGAGCAACACCATCAACTGGAACGCCTGGTGCTCGACGGGCGAGGTGAGGGCCCCCAGGGCTATCGCCATTATCTGAACGTATTGCGCGATCGGCGTCCGGCTGCGGGGACGCCCCTGGAGCAGCCGGCATGGGCCGACTGGGCGCGCGAAGTCCTGCAGGCGTTCGACACCTTCCAGCTGCTGTGCGCCGTGCGCAAGGGGCCTTGGGGCGTCGAGGGCTTGAACCTGCGCATCGCCGAGGCCTTGCTCAAGGCGCGCCTGATCCCAAGCGACCAGCAGTGGTACGAGGGGCGACCGGTGCTGATGACCCGCAACGATTACGGGCTGGGCCTGATGAACGGCGACATCGGCATCGCGTTGTCGTTGCCCGGGCAGGACGGCGACGACGCGGGCAAGCCGCTGCTGCGGGTGGCGTTCCCGCGCAATGACGGGCGCGGCGGCGTGCGGTTCGTGTTGCCGAGCCGGCTCAACGACGTCGAGACCGTTTACGCGATGACCGTGCACAAGTCCCAGGGCTCGGAGTTCGCCCACACGGCCCTTATCCTGCCGGATGCCTTGAATCCGGTGCTGACCAAGGAGCTGATCTACACCGGCATCACCCGGGCCAAGCATTGGTTCACCCTGATAGAACCTCAAGAGGGCTTGTTCGAGGAGGCCGTGCAACGCAAGGTCAAGCGACTGAGCGGGCTGATGCTGGAACTGGAGGAGGGGATCGGGCACAGCGCGTGAAGACAGCGGCGTTTGGCTGCGCGAACTGACCGACCGGTCAGGGGGCTGGCGTCTCGCTGGTGTACTTGCGCTGTGCTATCGTTGCGGCATCATTTTGTGACGATCCAAGAGAATCCCTGCATGAAGCTGGCTGTCTGGGCCACAGAGCGCGTGGTTGGCTGCAAGCAAGCGCTGCTTGTGGGCCTGCTCTGTTTGCTGACGGGCATGGCGGTCGCCCAACCACAGGCCCCGGCGGGCATGGCCGAGCAACGGGCCAAGTCAGTCACTCAGGTGGTCCTGGGCATCCTCAGCTATGCGCGCTGGCCGGTCGAGCCGGCGCAATTGCGTCTGTGCATCGTCGGCCCCACCGAATACACCGATGACCTGGTCAAAGGCACCACGCAGGCCACGGGACGTCCGGTGGTCGTGCGCCGGCTGCTGGCCGACAGCCCGGCCATCGCCGGCGAGTGCGATGCGGTGTACATCGGCAAACTCACGGCAGAAGAACGCAGTCGCCTGTTCGCCTCCTTGACCGGCCATCCGGTGCTGAGCATCAGCGAGGGCGGCGACCAGTGCACGGTCGGCAGTCTGTTCTGCCTGCGGGTCGGCGACGAGCAGGTGTCCTTCGAGGTCAACCTCGATTCCGTGGCCCGCAGCGGCGTGCGCATCCATCCGAGCGTGCTGCAACTGTCTCGACGCAAGTCGGCGGTGCCATGAAGCGCAAACGATCCATGGGGCGTCCGGCCCTCGGCGCGGTGATCGGCCGTGGTCATCTGATCGTCGCGCTGGTCGCGGTGGCGATGGCCAGCGTTTCCCTGACCCTGTTGGGCGTGCTGGCGCTGCGGGTCTACGCCGACCATAACCTGCACTTGATCGCCCGTTCGATCAGCTACACCGTGGAAGCCGCTGTGGTGTTCGACGACAAGGCGGCCGCCACGGAGGCGCTGGCGCTGATCGCCTCGACCGAAGAGGTGGCGGATGCTCAGGTGATCGACGAGGAAGGCCAGTTGCTCGCCCGCTGGCAGCGCCCGGAAAACGGCTTGATCTCCGAACTGGAAATGCAACTCGCCCGCACCATCCTGGAAAAGCCCATCAACTTGCCGATCCTGCATCAGAACCGCGAGATCGGCCGCATTCTGCTCACCGGCCACGGCGGCAACCTGATGCGTTTTTTGCTGAGCGGCCTGGCGGGCATCATCCTGTGCACGGCGATCAGCGCCTGGGTCGCGCTCTACCTGGCCCGCCGCCAGTTGCGCGGGATCATCGGCCCGCTGCACAGCCTCGCCGCCGTCGCCCACGCCGCCCGCAGCGAGCGGGCGCTGGACCGGCGCGTGCCGCCGGCGCGGATCGCCGAGCTCGACAATCTGGGCAACGACTTCAATGCCCTGCTCGATGAGCTGGAGTCGTGGCAGACGCACCTGCAGAGCGAGAACGAGACCCTCGCCCACCAGGCCAGCCACGACAGCCTCACCGGATTGCCCAACCGCGCCTTTTTCGAAGGCCGCCTGATCCGCGCCCTGCGCAGCGCCAACAAGCTCCACGAGCGGGTGGCGGTGCTGTTTCTCGACAGCGACCGGTTCAAGAGCATCAACGACAACTTCGGCCACGCGGCCGGCGATGCGGTGCTGGTGGCGGTGGCCAACCGGGTGCGGGCGCAGTTGCGCGAAGAGGATCTGGTGGCGCGCCTGGGCGGCGACGAGTTCGCTGTCCTGCTCACGCCCCTGCACAAGACCGAAGACGCCGAGCGCATCGCCGACAAGATCCTCGCCAGCATGGACATGCCCATCGCCTTGCCGGGCGATACCAGCGTCGTGACGTCGCTCAGCATCGGCATCGCGGTCTACCCCGATCATGGCGCCACCCCCGGCGCGCTGCTCGATGCCGCCGACGGGGCGATGTACCAGGCCAAGCGCCTGTCCCGCGGCGCCCAGTTCACCGCCGGGTCGGAGGATCCGGTCGTCAATCTTCAAACCAGGAGCTGAATCCCGTGTTCTCACTTCCCCTGCGATTGTTTGCCAGTTTGCTGCTGATGGCCGTTCTGGCCCTGACCGGTTGCCAGTCCGTTCCGCCCAAAGGCCTGACCCCGGAGCAGATCGCCGTGCTCAAGCAGCAAGGCTTCGAACTGACCGACGACGGCTGGGAGTTCGGCCTGTCGGGCAAGGTGCTGTTCGGCAGCGATGACGACAGCCTGAACCGGCAAAGCACCGAGATCGTCGAGCGCATCGGCAAGGCCCTGACCGGCGTCGGCATCGAGCGGGTGCGGGTGGACGGCCATACCGACGCCTCGGGCAAGGAAGGCTACAACCAGCAGCTGTCCCTGCGCCGCGCCCAAAGCGTCAGCAAGGTCCTGAAAACCGTCGGCATGAAAGAAGAGAACATCCAGTTACGCGGGCTGGGCAGCAGCGAGCCGGTGGCGTCCAATGCCACCGCGACCGGACGCAACGAAAACCGCCGGGTGTCGATCGTGGTCAGCGCCGACTAATCGGCAAAGCGCATCTCGCGGCTTTCCCCCATCAACAGCGCCTGGTTGCGCTCCGTCACCTCGCGGATGTAATCCCACAACAGGGTGATCCGCTTCAACTTGCGCAGATCCTCCCGGCAGTACATCCAGAACTGCCGGGTGATGTCGATTTCCTCCGGCAGCACCGGCAGCAGGCGTGGATCCTGTGCGGCGAGGAAGCACGGAAGGATCGCCAGCGACCGCCCTTGCTGCGCCGCCACGAACTGGGCGATCACGCTGGTGCTGCGCAGGTGCGCGTTGGCGCCGGGCAGCACATTGGCCAGGTAGAGCAGCTCGGAGCTGAACGCCAGGTCGTCCACATAACTGATGAACCGGTGCTGGCTCAGATCCGCGGGGCGGCGGATCGGCGGGTGCTGGTCGAGGTATTCCTGGGTCGCGTACAGCTGCAGGCGGTAGTCGCAGAGCTTGCAGCACACGTAAGGCCCGTGCTCCGGCCGCTCCAGGGCGATGACGATGTCCGCCTCGCGCTTGGACAGGCTGATGAAGTGCGGCAGCGGCAGGATGTCCACCGAGATCGCCGGATAGTCATCGACGAAACGGCTCAACTGCGGGGTGATGAAAAAACTGCCGAAGCCTTCGGTGCAGCCCATGCGCACATGGCCGGACAGCGCGACGCCGGAGCCGGACACCTGCTCGCAGGCCATGTGCAGCGTGCTTTCGATCGATTCGGCGTAACTGAGCAGGCGCTGGCCTTCGGCGGTCAGCACGAAGCCGTTGGTGCGCGACTTCTCGAACAGCAAGGTGCCCAGCGCCGCCTCCAGCGAACCGATGCGCCGCGACACGGTGGTGTAGTCCACCGCCAGGCGCTTGGCTGCCGTGCTGGCCTTGCGGGTGCGGGCGACTTCGAGGAAGAACTTGAGGTCGTCCCAGTTCAGCGACCCCAGCGAGGTGATGTTTTTTTGCATGATGGACGGGCTTATATGTGCGTTCTTATTAGAAGTTTGCACATCTATACTCCAAAAACGGTCCGACAACCAATGTGCGGCACACGCCTCCTCCCAAGGCGGACCTTTCGCCTTGGCTCCCAAGATAAAAACAAGTTCCGGAGACCAGCATGAACGCATCGCTCACGCCCAACGACACCACGGTCCAGAAGGTCAAGCTGCTGATCGACGGTGAATGGGTCGAATCGCAGACCACCGAGTGGCACGACATCGTCAACCCGGCGACCCAGCAAGTCCTGGCCCGGGTGCCGTTCGCCACCGCCGCCGAAGTCGATGCCGCGGTCAGCGCCGCCCAGCGCGCCTTCCAGACCTGGAAACTGACCCCGATCGGCGCGCGCATGCGCATCATGCTCAAACTGCAGGCCCTGATCCGCGAGCACTCCAAGCGCATCGCCGTGGTGCTCAGCGCCGAGCAGGGCAAGACCATCGCCGATGCCGAGGGCGACATTTTCCGTGGCCTGGAAGTGGTCGAGCACGCCTGCTCCATCGGCTCCCTGCAAATGGGCGAGTTCGCCGAGAACGTCGCCGGCGGCGTCGACACCTACACCCTGCGCCAGCCGATCGGCGTCTGCGCAGGCATCACCCCGTTCAACTTCCCGGCGATGATTCCGCTGTGGATGTTCCCGATGGCCATCGCCTGCGGCAACACCTTCGTGCTCAAGCCGTCCGAGCAGGATCCGCTGTCGACGATGCTGCTGGTGGAGCTGGCCATCGAGGCCGGCATCCCGGCCGGCGTGCTCAACGTGGTGCACGGCGGCAAGGACGTGGTGGACGGCCTGTGCACCCACAAGGACATCAAGGCGGTCTCCTTCGTCGGTTCCACCGCCGTGGGCACCCACGTCTATGACCTGGCCGGCAAGCACGGCAAGCGCGTGCAATCGATGATGGGCGCCAAGAACCACGCCGTGGTGCTGCCGGACGCCAACCGCGAGCAGGCGCTCAATGCGCTGGTCGGCGCCGGTTTCGGCGCGGCCGGGCAACGCTGCATGGCCACCTCGGTGGTGGTGCTGGTGGGCGCGGCCAAGCAATGGCTGCCCGACCTGAAGGCGCTGGCGCAGAAGCTCAAGGTCAACGCCGGCAGCGAGCCGGGCACCGATGTGGGGCCGGTGATCTCGAAGAAGGCCAAGGCGAGGATCCTCGACCTGATCGAAAGCGGCGTCAAGGAAGGCGCCAAGCTCGAACTGGACGGCCGCGGCATCAGCGTGCCGGGTTACGAGAACGGCAACTTCGTCGGCCCGACCCTGTTCTCCGGGGTGACCACCGACATGCAGATCTACACCCAGGAAATCTTCGGCCCGGTGCTGGTGGTGCTGGAAGTTGACACCCTTGACCAGGCCATCGCGCTGGTCAACGCCAACCCGTTCGGCAACGGCACCGGCCTGTTCACCCAGAGCGGCGCGGCGGCGCGCAAGTTCCAGGCGGAGATCGACGTCGGCCAGGTCGGCATCAACATCCCGATCCCGGTGCCGGTGCCGTTCTTCAGCTTCACCGGTTCGCGCGGCTCGAAGCTCGGCGACCTCGGCCCGTACGGCAAGCAAGTGGTGCAGTTCTACACCCAGACCAAGACCGTGACCGCGCGCTGGTTCGACGACGACAGCGTCAACGACGGCCCGAACACCACCATCAACCTGCGCTGAGGAACCGGCCATGAAAATCGCATTCATCGGGCTGGGCAACATGGGCGCGCCGATGGCGCGCAACCTGATCAAGGCCGGCCACTCGCTGAACCTGGTGGACCTGAACAAGACCGTGCTGGCGGAGCTGGAGCAACTGGGCGGCACCATCCGCCCGACCGCGAAGGACGCGGCCAAGGACGCTGAGCTGGTGATCACCATGCTGCCGGCCGCCGTGCATGTGCGCGGCGTCTGGTTGGGCGAGGACGGCGTGCTGGCCGGCATCGGCAAAGGCGTGCCGGCGGTCGATTGCAGCACCATCGATCCGCAGACCGCCCGCGATGTGGCCGCTGCGGCCGCCAAGCAAGGCGTGGCCATGGCGGACGCGCCGGTCTCCGGCGGCACCGGCGGCGCGGCGGCCGGTACGCTGACCTTCATGGTCGGCGCCACGCCGGAGCTGTTCGCCACCCTGCAACCGGTGCTGGTGCAAATGGGCCGCAACATCGTGCATTGCGGTGAGGTCGGCACCGGCCAGATCGCCAAGATCTGCAACAACCTGCTGCTCGCCATTTCCATGGTCGGGGTCAGCGAGGCCATGGCGTTGGGTGATGCGTTGGGTATCGACACCACAGTGCTGGCCGGGATCATCAACAGTTCCACCGGGCGCTGCTGGAGTTCGGAGATGTACAACCCGTGGCCGGGCATCGTCGAAACGGCGCCGGCCTCGCGTGGCTACACCGGCGGGTTCGGTGCGGAGCTGATGCTCAAGGATCTGGGCCTGGCCACCGAAGCGGCGCGGCAGGCGCACCAGCCGGTGATGCTCGGCGCGGTGGCGCAGCAGCTGTACCAGGCGATGAGCCAGCGCGGGGAGGGCGGCAAGGACTTCTCGGCGATCGTCAACAGCTACCGCAAGCCGCAGTAGTCGTCAGCCCCACGCCTCAAGTGCTGCAGATGCAGTGACAGTCAGAATGCAGTAGGTGTTGCCGGGAAACCGCGTCGGGCGGTCTCCCGGCTTTTTTGCGTCAGGCGAACACGAAATACTTGCGCACGGTCTCGACCACTTCCCACGTGCCCTTCATGCCCGGCTCGACCACAAAGATGTCGCCGGCGCGCAGGTGGATCGGCGCCATGCCGTCCGGGGTGATGATGCAATAGCCTTCCTGGAAGTGGCAGTACTCCCATTTCACGTAATCCACCCGCCATTTGCCCGGCGTGCAGATCCAGGTGCCCATGATCTTGCTGCCGTCTTCGCTGGTGTAGGCGTTGAGGTTGACGGTGTGCGGATCGCCTTCGAGCTTCTCCCATTTGCAGGCGTCGAGAACCGGCAGCGGGTGGGTGTCGCGCAGAACGGTGATGGGGGCGGTGGCGGTCATGGGGACTCCGGCAATGGAATGGACGAAAGGAATCCGCACCCTATAGCGCGTGGTGTCTGTGCTGTTGTCTGCGCTCGACATCCAGTTGCCCATAAACGCAGTTGCGCCGCAGGCCCTGTTGTTCTTCCTGACGCCGTGCGTTGCGCGAAGGTCGAATTGATGTGGAGCAAAAGTTCTGAAGTTATAACTTATTTAATTGTCCGGTTTTGTTTCTTCATGCGTCTGGAGAGTGCCTGCTCAAGTTAGTGCTTTAGTTCGACCGGCAGCACCTGGCGAAGCAGCGCCGGCGCCATACCGTATACCGTCTCTGTTAAGTAAATGTGTCGTGTCTCCTGAGGTTTGCACCATTGGGGTGCGATGGGCAGGCTCTTTTGTATGTCCGTGCCAAGTGGTCGAAAAACTTCGGAAAGTCCGTTGACTCTCCCCTTAAGGTCAGAGTTTAGATTGCCGCCGCGTGAGAAGTTGTTGTGGGAAAAGTTACTTCTCACGGACGGAATCCATGAAGTAATCACGACATATACGGAGATAAAGATGAACAATCCATTGGACTTGGAAAACGTCATTGCCAGCACCCGCGAAATCCTTGCGCAACTGTTGGTGATGGGCGCCGATGAAATCGACGAGCACAGCAGCATCGTCGAAGACCTGGGCGCCGATTCTCTGGACATCGTCGACCTCAGCTTCCAGCTGGGTCGCCAGTACGGCTGCACCTTGCCCAAGACCAGCGTGCTGGATCACGCCGTTGCCGTGTGCGGTGACGCCAGCGAGTTCCTGGCCAACGGCCGCATCACCGAAAGCGGCAAGGCGTTGCTGGAGCAGAGCCTGAGCGCCTATGCCCCGGACCAGCTCCACGCCGGCATGCAACCGGCCCAGGTGTTTGCCGCCACCACCGTGCGCAACTGGGCGCAGCAGTGCCGCAACCTCTTCAACTACCTGCCCAAGGCTTGCCCCGACTGCAATGCCCATCAAGCCGTGCTGAACGAGCGTCAGCAAGTGGTGTGCGGCGCTTGCAGCGCGCGCCTGACGCCGGCCGACGGCGATGAGGTGTCCCGCCAACTGGTCGAGCGCTTTGTGGCTTCCCACGTCAAAGAAGCGGTCTAGGAGTTCCCATGCGGGCACGAGAAGTCTGTGTGAGCGGGTACGGCCTGGCGGCGCCGATGGCGCTGGACGCCGCCACGTTGTTCGAGCGGATCAGCCGCAAGCGATCCTGTGTCCGCGAGCATCCATGGTTCAAGGCGCTGGGGTTTCACAACAGTGCGGCCGGGTTCATCGATGACCAGCAGTGGCAGCGGATCACGGCGGGGTTCGGCTGCAACGCAGCGCAGCATCCGCGGCAAAGCGTGCTGGCCGACTATGTCGCCCGGCAGGCCCTGCAGCATGCGGGCCTGACGCCGGCGGATTTCGCCCGCAGCCGCAGCGGGCTGTTCCTGGGCGCCAACAAGTACTGCGCCGACAGCCATGACCTGCAATGGGTTGCCCGTTGCATGGACGAGGCGGGTCAGGTCGACCTGGACCGACTGCTGGAGCGTCCGGCGACGTCGGGCACAGCGTTTGCCCGGCGGGTCGATCAGCAGACTCAGGATCTGGCCGAGCGGCTGGGCATCCGCGATCACGTCTCGACCCACTCCGACGCCTGCGCCGCCGGCACCATGGCCATCGGCAGCGCGTTCCGGGCCATCGAGCGCGGCGAGATCGATCTGGCACTGTGCGGCGCTGTGGAGTTGATGGCCAACGAGTTGCCTTACTACATGTTCAACAGCCTTGGCGCGATCTGTCAGGCGGACTTGCCGGCCAGCGAGCAGAGCCGGCCGTTCATGCCCGACCGCAGCGGCTTCGTGCTCAGCGAAGGCGCGGCCCTGGTGGTGCTCGAATCCGCCGAGCATGCCCGCCGGCGCAAGGCCAAGGTGCTCGGTCGGGTGCTGGGCTACGCCAACGTGTGCGAGGCCCAGAAGATGACCTCCAGCAGCCGGGACGGCAGCAAATACGAGGAATGCATGGAAGCGGCAATCGAAGACGCCGGCCTGCTGAGCAGCGCCGTGCAGCACGTCAACACCCACGGCACGTCCACCCAGGCCAACGACAGTTGCGAGGCCCTGGCCCTGCAGCGCGTGTTCGGCGATGTCCAGGACCATGTGACCTACACCGCCAACAAGTCCGCCGTCGGCCATTCCCTGGCCGGCAGCGGCGCAATCGAGGCGGTGCTGTCGCTGATCAGCCTGCGTGACGGCGTGCTGTTGCCGACGCTGAACTATGAGCCCGAGCGTGCCGACTACCCGGCGCTGCGGTTTCTGGATGAACCGTTGCAGCAGTCGATCAGCGTGGTGATGTCCAATTCCTTCGGGTTCGGCGGCATCAACAGTTCGCTGCTGCTGGGGAGGGCGTGAGATGAACAGCGTCTTTATCCATGCGGCGGCCGTGCTGAACGCCGCCGGCAGCGAATGCGCCGATCTGTTGGGCGCGCCGACGTCGGCGCAACGGTTGGCCTTCGACGCCGAGCGTCGGGCGTTTGCGCTGGCGCCGCTGCGCCTGGCCGGCAACCTGTTCGACCGCAAGATCCAACGCAGCGTCGAGCCCCAGGGCCTGCGCCTGCTGCACTGCGCCGCCCGCCTGGCCCCGGCGCTTGCGGCCCTGAACCTGCCGCCGGAGCGCATCGCCCTGACGGCGGCGATTCCGGAGGTCGACGCGCCGAGCCCGTGCTGGGACGCGGTGCGGGCCATCGCTGAGCAACCGCAGAAAAAAGTCGCGCAACTGTTGGCCAATACGCCGCCGTTGCACGCGCTGACCTTGCTCAACAGCAGCGTGATGGCCTACGTCGCCGAAGCGCTGCAATGCCAAGGGCCGATGGGCGGTTTCTGTTCCGGCGACAACGCCGGACTCGATGCGCTGATCGAAGCCAGCCGCCAGATCGGCGAGCAGAACGCCGATGCGGCGTTGGTGGTCAGCAGCAGCCCGAACCTGACGCCGGCGCTGTACCTGCGCGAGGCGGATCCGTCGGGCGAGCCGGTCCACGGTGAAGGCGCCGCTGCCTTGCTGCTGTCCGCCAGCCCTCCCTCCGGTGCCGGGCAGGTGTTGCGCGTCGCCGGATTCGCCCGGGGCTACACCCGCGATCCGCAGCGGGCGCAAGCGGTCGGGCGGCGGGTCATCGAACAGGCGTTGAGCGAGGAAAGGCTGCTTCCCGGCGATGTCGGCCTGGTCGTGGGCAATGCCGGCGACCCGCACTGGCAGGCGCTGTTCGACGCGCCGCCGAGGGCGGTGCGCAGCATCCTGCCGATGACCGGCGACCTCGGCGCCAGCACGCTGCTGACCGAAGCGGCCCTGACCCTGCACCAAAGCCTGGAAGCGGTGGAGCCCGGCTACACGTTGCTGGTCAGCCACAGTCGCGGCGGCCATTGGGGCGCCTTGCTGCTGGCCTGTGAACCCATGGAGAAGTACGCATGAGCGCGACACGGATTGTGATTACCGGCATGGGGGCCGTGACCGGGTTCGGTTTCGAATGGCAGACCCTGTGGGAAAAGATGCTCGGCGGCGAACATTGCGTGCGCCCCTGGCAACCGGAAGACCTTGGCGAGGAACCGTTTCCGGTGCGCTACGCGGCCGCCGTCGACATGGCGCTGATGCCGCAGCGGCTGCAAGGCCATCCGGCCTGGGACATGCCGCTGGAGCGGCGCAGTCGGTTCGGCTGGGTGGCCGCCACCCAGGCGGTGGCCGACAGTCGCCTGACCCCCGACCAACTGCGCGGTGCGGCCGTGCTGTGCGCGTCCGGCGCGCCTCAGCACATGCTTGCCGACATGTTGCTGGCCCAGGCCCCGGACGGCCGCGAGGCGGACTGGCCGCACCTGATGAACCGTGCGGCGCAGGTGAGCGAAGAAGGTTCGCTGCGTCAGGGCAACGACCGCCTGGCTCGGGTGATCGCCGACGACCTGGGCTGCGAAGGCCCGGTGATCAACATCAGCAGCGCCTGCGCCGGCGCGGCCCAGGCCATCGGCAACGCGTTCCAGATGATCCGCCGCGGCGAGGTGAGCGTGGCGCTGGCCGGCGGCGCGGACTCGGTGCTCAATCTCGACACCATGGCCGCGCTGTACCTGCTCGGCGCCGCGTCGGGCGAGCAGCGTTGGGGCGCCGATCTGTGCCGTCCGTTCGACCGTGACCGCAGCGGCCTGATCGCCGGCGAGGGCGGCGGCTTCGTCGTGCTCGAAAGCCTTGAGCACGCCTTGGCGCGCGGGGCGACGCCCTACGCTGAGGTGCTCGGTTTCGGCAGCAGCCTGGACGCCTACAAGGTCACCGCGCCGCAACCGCAAGGCCGGGGTGCGGCGCTGGCCATGCAGGCGGCGCTGGACGACGCGGGACTGCGCGCCGCGCAGATCGACCTGATCAACGCCCACGGCACGTCCACGCCGCTCAATGACGTGGCCGAAACCCTGGCGATCAAAAGCGTGTTCGCCGAGCAGCGCCACTACCGCTCGCTGGCGGTGAGCGCCAACAAATCGCAGTTCGGCCACCTGATCGCGGCGGCCGGCGCGCCGGAATGCATTGTCACGGCCCTGGCCTGCCTGAACGATCTGGTCACGCCGACCGTGAACCTGCACCACGCCGATGAGCAGTGCGACCTCGACTATTGCCCCGGCGAAGCGGTCAGCCGCCGGGTGGATTTTGCGCTGAGCAATTCCTTCGGCTTCGGTGGCCTCAATACCTCGCTGGCGCTTGGCAAATACCGGGAGCAAGGACAATGAACATGGACTCTGTACAGGTTGCCATCGCCGGCAGCGGTTGCGTGCTGGCCAGCGGCCGGGGCCCGGAGCACCTGTGGTCGGCCGCCGTCGAGGGGCGCAGCGGCATCGTGCCGTTGAGCTCGCCCCTGTTTCGCAGCGAGCGGATCGCCGCGTTCGGCCATGTCAGCGAGCAGGCGCACCAGCGCAGCCGTCAGGATGTCCCGCAGAACCTTCAGCGCTACTGCCCGCCGGCGGTGATCTGGGGCGTCAGCAGCGTGCGCCAGGCGTTGGCCGAGGCGGGGCTTGAGCCGAGCGCCGACGGCCTGCGCTACGGACTCTATTGCTGCCAGGGCGGGTACACCCATCCGTCGGTGGCGTCCTACGGCGAACTGCTGGACGAGTGCCGCGACGCCTCCGGTGCCGACATGCAGCGCCTGGCGCAGCGTGTGCTGCAGGAGCGCGCGCTGGATCCGTTCCTGGTGCTCAAGAGCCTGAGCAACGGCTTGCTCGGCATCGTCAGCCTGGCGCTGAAGCTGGAGTGCGAGTGCAACGCCTACATGCAAGGCGTTGCCGGCAACCTGGCCGCTCTGCGCGAGGCGCGGGCGGCCCTGCAAAGCGGACGCATCGATGCCGCGATCGTGGTCGGTGCCGGCAGTGAACTCGACCCGCTGGCGCTGGCCGCCCTGGCCGAGGCCGGGGCCATCGGCACCGACGGGCCGGTGAGCCTGCGCGCGTTCGACCGTCAGGGCGGCGGCGGGATCGCCGGCGAAGGTGCCGCCGCGCTGATCCTGCGCCGTGCCGACGATCTGCCGCCGGGGCCGCAGGTCTGCCTGGCGGAGCTGGCCGCGCACCCGCGCCTGGAGTCGTTGAACCTGCCGGATCGGCAAGCGGATCTGCTGATCGGCAGCGCCAGCGGCGACCCGCAGCAGGACGCCGACCTGGCCCGCACGCTGGCCCGCACCGGCGCCGCGCACATCACCAGCGGCGTCGGGGTCACCGGCCTGCTCAGCGGTGCGCCGAGCTTGGTCGATCTGATCCTGGCCCGCCAGGCCCTGGTCGCCCAGTGCGTGCCGCCGGTCATCGGCCTGGAGCAGCCGGTGGATCCGCACCTGCCGTTCGTGGCCGGCGGACACCGGGATGCGGTGCTGCACGACTGCTTGATCGTCAACCGCGACACCAACGGCTTCAGCGCCTGTTACCGACTCGATTTACGGGCGGCCGACTGACCGCCCGAACGCAATGCATCGCCTCTCGTTTTTTACCCAAGGGATATGACTGTCATGGATTACCGCGATTACGTACGTCCGAAATTCGTTGAACTGATGCAGGCCCTGGGCCTGGAGTGCCAGTTTCACCGGGCATTGGGCAGCAAGCTGTTCTACCGCGACCCGCAAGGCGCGGAAGTCACCGTCACCGATTTCCTCGGCGGCTACGGCGCCGCGCTGTACGGCCACAACGATCCGCAATTCGTCGATCAGCTCTGCGGCCTGTTGCGCGCCGACGTGCCGTTCAACGCACAGATGTCCGTGCGCGGCGCGGCGGGGCAGTTGGGCCGTGAGTTGAGCGAGGCGTTCAACCGCGAACTGAACAACACCGAGCGCTACATTTCGACCTTCTCCAACAGCGGCGCCGAGTCGGTGGAGATCGCGGTCAAGCACGCCGAGTACCGTCGCCAGAAAAACCTGCAGAAGGCGTTCGACGAGCGCGACTTCGCCCTGGCCGAACTGACCGCCAGCGACAAGGCCTATGTGGAGCTTGAGGTCGATGACCTGGACCTGCCGCCAGGCCTGCTGCCGGCCCACCTGACCACCGTGACCGTGCGTCAGGTGGTGGAGGCGGTGCGTCAGCACAACCTGGCGCAACTGCACGTCGAGCCGGTGTTCCTGGCCGTGCGCGGCAGTTTCCACGGCAAACTGGTGAACACCGTCCAGCTGACCTACGGCAAGCAGTACCGCAAGCCGTTCGCCCGGTTCGGCCTGAACGTGGAGTTCATCGATCCGCATCAGCCGCAGCAGCTTCAGGAACTGCCGGCCCGCCATCAGCGCCACTGGCTGAACCTTGAGTGGAGCGGCGAGACCTTGCAGGTGCGCCGCGACGCGTTCAGCGCGATCACTGCCGTGCTGCTGGAGCCGATCCAGGGCGAGGGCGGGATCAACGAGTTCGCCGGTGCGTTCTACCTGGGCCTGCGCAAACTGTGCAACGAGCAGCAGTGCCCGCTGATCATCGACGAAGTGCAGTCCGGTTTCGGCCGCACCGGCACCTTGCTCGGCGCCAGCCACTTCAACCTGCAGGGCGACTACTACTGCCTGTCGAAGGCCCTGGGCGGCGGCCTGATGAAAATCGCCGCGACCGTGATCCGCGCCAGCCACTACGAAGTCGATTTCAGCTACATCCACAGTTCGACCTTCGCCGAGGACGATGTCTCCTGCCACATCGCCCTGTCTGCCCTGCGCCGTCTGTTCGAGAACGACAGCGCGATGCTCAAGGACGTGGAGCGCAAGGGCGAATACCTCAAGTCTTCGCTGCTGGAGCTCAAGGCGGCGTACCCGGACGTGATCGCCGATGTGCGCGGGCGCGGCCTGCTGCTGGGCTTCGAGCTGCATGACCTGACCGGCAGCAGTTCGCTGGTGCAGGCCTCGGCGCAGTACAACGACGCGCTGGGCTACATCATCGCCGGCTACCTGCTGCAGTTCGAATCGCTGCGCGTGGCGCCGTCGGGCAGCAACGCCAACGTGATCCGCCTGGAGCCGCCGGTGTGCATCACCTTCGAGGAGATCGACGGCCTGATCGGTTCGTTGCAGAAGGTCTGCGACATGCTGCGCCGCCGCGACGCCTTCCCGCTGGCCGCCGGCGTGCTGGCCGGCACCGTCCCCGGCGTGCCGGCCCGGGACACCAGCTTCAAGGGGGACGAAAGCCTCCCAAAGCCTGACGCGAACGTCCGCGTGGTCGCGCGCGTGGCGTTCATCAACCACCTGATCGACGCCGACATGCTCAGCGATGTCGACCCGTCGCTGGCCACCCTCAGCCCCGAGCAGAAGCGCGAGTTCATCAAGCGCATGGCCCCCGAGCGCCGCGCGGCGCCCATCGGCCCGGTGCAGATCCGTTCGAAGCTCGGCACGGCGGTGGAGTTCACCCTGTACCCGCTGTGCATGCACTCCGACGCCATGGCGGAGTACATCGCCAACGGCGACCTGGAGACCATCCGCGACGAAATCGGCAACCGCATCCGCGATGCCCGCGCCGACGGCTACAGCGTGGCCGGGCTGGGCATGTACACCTCGATCGTCACCAACAACTGCCAGGCGCTGAAGATTCCCGACATGGCGCTGACCTCCGGCAACGCGCTGACCATCGGCATGGGCCTGGAAGCCATCGAGCAGGGCTGCAAACAGCAGGGCCTGGAACTGGCCCGGCAGACCGCGGCGGTGGTCGGCGCCGCCGGCAACATCGCCTCGACCTATGCCTCGCTGCTGTCCGCCGGCGTCGAGCACCTGATCCTGATCGGCAGTGGCCGCGACGGCTCCCTGCGCCGCCTGGAGAAGACCGCGCAGCAGATCTACGCCGACGCCGCCCGGGCGATCCTCAAGGGTGTCGCCGCCGATGACCGCCTCGCCAGCCGCCTGCAAGGGCTCGACGGCATGGACGCCTTGCTGCAGGCCCACGGCGCCGGCGCCGACCTCGGTCAGCGCGTGGCGAAACTGGTCGAAGAACGTCTGGGCGCGAACGCGTTCATCACCGTCAGCAACGATCTGGAAGTGCTCAAGCAAGCGCGCATCGTGCTGTGCGCGGCGAACGCTCCGCAGCCGTTCCTCGACGCCCGGCATTTCGCCGAAAGCAGCGTGATCTGCGACATCGCCGTGCCGCTGAACGTGGACCAGAACCTCTCCAGCGAGCGTGCCGACGTGCTTTACATGCACGGCGGGATCGTGCAGACGCCGATGGGCGACGGGCTGGCGCCGAACGTGCGGGCCTACCTCAAGCAGGGGCAGCTGTATGCGTGCATGGCCGAATCGGTGTTGATGGGCCTGTCCGGAATGAAGCAGCACTACTCCTACGGCGACATCAGCCGCGAGCAGGTGCAGCAGATCCGTGCGCTGGCCGCGACCCACGGTTTCAGCCTCGCCCAATTCAAAACCGCCAACTCGCTTTAAGGAACGGTCATGCCGAACAAAACAGCAGTGGTGACCGGCGGCAGCCGCGGCATCGGCCGGGCGATCGTCCTGGCCCTGGCCGGCGCGGGTTATCAGGTCGCGTTCAGTTACGTACGTGACGAAACGGCGGCGATGGAGCTGCGCGGGCAGCTCCAGGCCCAGGGCGTCGAGTGCCTGGCGCTGCAATGCGATGTCGCCAGCGCCGACAGCATCCGCGCCTTCTTCGAGCGGGTCGAGGCGCATTTCCAGCGCATCGACCTGTTGGTGAACAACGCCGGCATCACCCGCGACGGCCTGCTGGCGACGATGCCGGTCAAGGACATCGTCGAGGTGATCCAGACCAACCTCGTCGGCACCCTGCTGTGCTGTCAACAGGTGGTGCCGGGCATGATGCGCCAGCGCGGCGGCTGCATCGTCAACATCGGTTCGGTGGCGGCGCAGAAGCCCGGCAAGGGCCAGAGCAACTACGCCGCCGCCAAGGGCGGGGTCGAAGCGCTGACCCGCGCCCTGGCGGTGGAGCTGTCGCCGCGCAACATCCGGGTGAACGCGGTGGCGCCGGGCATCGTCAAGACCGAAATGAGCACCGCGCTGATCGGCAGCCAAGAGGAGGAAATCCAGTCGCGGCTGCTGATCAAGCGTTACGCCGAACCTGAGGAGATCGCCGAGGCGGTGCTGTACCTCGCCGAGCGCGGCCTCTATTTGACCGGGGAGGTCCTGCCGGTCAACGGCGGGCTGAAGATGCCATGAACCGCACCATCCTGATCACCGGTGCCGCCAAGGGCATCGGCCGTGCCGTGGCCGAGGCCTTTGCCGCCGACGCCGGCAACCGTCTGATCCTGCTGGATCTGGATCTGCCGCAGTTGCAAGGCTGGCTCGATGCGCAGCCGCAGCGGATCCGGGCACAGGTCGAGACCCACCGGGCGGACATCGCCGACCTGCCGGCCATGGAAACGCTGTTCAAGGCCCTCGGCAAACAGGTCGCGCAGGTCGATGTGCTGGTCAACAGCGCGGGCATCTGCAACGAGAACGAACCCGATGACCTGCTCAACTGGCACCGGGTGATTTCGGTCAACCTCAACGGCACGTTCTACGTCACGTCGTTGTGCCTGCCGCTGATGCCCGACGGCGGCCGGATCATCAACATGTCGTCGATCCTCGGCCGCGCCGGCAAGGTGCGCAACACCGCGTACTGTGCCTCCAAGCACGGCATCGTCGGCATGACCAAGGCGCTGGCGCTGGATCTGGCGTCGCGCCGGATCACGGTCAACGCGATCCTGCCGGCGTGGATCGACACGCCGATGCTGCAGGGCGAGCTGGCGACGCAGGCGGCGATGGCCGGGCTGACCCAGGAGCAGATCCTGCGCAACGCGAAGAAGAAACTGCCGATGCGCCGTTTCATCGAGAGCGAAGAGGTGGCGGCCATGGTGAGCTACCTGGCGAGCCCGCAGGCGGGGGGCGTGACGGCCCAGAGCCTGGTGATCGACGGCGGCGTCGGGTTGGGAATGTAGCGATGCCCAGACTTCACATCAGCCGGGCCGCCTGGGCCGCCGTGGCCTGCCTGAACGCGGGGCCGGCGCTGGCCGGCCTCACGGCGCAGGACCTGCAGCCGGACTACGCCGACGCCGAGGTCGGCGTGGCCACCGCCGTGCGGTTGCACGGCGATGACCGGGTCACCCAGAAGGCCGTGTATTTCAAGGCCAACCTGGAGGACAACTGGGACGGCGGCTACTACAAGGCCAAGGGCCGCGTGCGCTATGACGCCCGCTACGACGGCAGCAACCCCTACGGCGAGCGGGCGCGGGACAAGTACCGCTTCGACGCCGACTGGCGGCACCTGTACGTCGGCCATTCGTTGGGCGACGGCGAGGTGACCGTCGGCTGGCAGCAGGTGGTCTGGGGCCGTGCCGATGAACTGCGGGTGCTCGACCAGATCAACCCGCTGGACTACCGCGACGGCCTGACGCCGCTGCTGGAGGACAGCCGCATCGCTGTGCCGATGGTGCGTTTCGCCCAGCCGGTGGGCGAGTGGGAACTGGAGGCGCTGTGGATCACCGGTTTCGAAAAGAACCGGCCGCCGGTGGCCGGCAGCGAGTTCGACGCGCCGCTGTTCGCCGTGCCGGACCCGCAGTATTTCCTGGTCGACTCCAAGCCCGGCTATGACGGTGACCAAGGCTTTTCCTACGGCCTGAGCGCCAACGGCCGGATCGGTGCGGTGGACACCAGTTTCGTCGCCCTCAACGCGCGCCAGCAGGATCCGGTGTACGCCGTCGAAGGCCTGGCCGAGGACGGCCGCACGCGTCTGGAACGGCGGTTCCCGCGCTACACCATGGGCGGTGCGGGGCTGGCGATCGATGCCGGCCACAGCATCGTGGTGCGCAGCGAAATCGCCTGGTTCGACCGCTGGCGGGTCACCAACCCGACCCGCGGCTACGGCGCCGACAGCACGCCGATGGTCAAGTCGCTGCTGGGCGTCGACTACCTGTTGCGCGACTGGCTGATCTCCGCGCAGTGGCAGCGTCAGCAATTGGTCGACTGGCAGGCCGGCATGGTGCAGGACAAGCTCGACCACCTGTTCACCCTGTCGGCCGAAGGCACCCACTGGCAGGACCGCCTCAAGAGCCGGCTGGTGGTCGCCGCGTCGCCACCGTTCCACGACGATGCGCTGCTGCAGGGCATCTTCACCTACAAGCCGGTGGACTGGATCAAGCTCGGGCTGGAAGTCGACGTGTTCTTCGGCAAGCCGGACCGCTCGTTCGGCGAGTACAGCGACCGCGATCAGGTGCGGCTGTCCGCCGGTTATCTGTTTTGACCCCATGACGCCTGCGTGCCCCGGCGTACAGGCCTGAAACGACTCAAACAACGAAAAGGGAAGCTCACATGTTGCCGTTACTGAAAACCATGACCGCCGCCGCGCTGATCCTCGGTGCCGCCTGCGCGAACGCCGCCGGCCAGAACGCCGACGACATCATCCAGAAGGTGCGCGACCGCAACGACGGCACCAGCTTCATGTCCCAGGTCTCGCTGATCCTGCACGACAAGAAGGGCAACACCCGGGTGCGGGAGTTCACCTACCTGCAGAAGGATTACCCGGACAGCGACAAATTCAGCATGTACTTCTCCGCGCCCACCGACGTGCGCGACGTGGCGTTCCACATCGAGAACCCCCACGAACCCCTGGGCCTGGAGGACAGCCAGTGGATGTACCTGCCGGTCAGCCGCCAGACCCGGCGCATCTCCACCACCGACAAGCGCGGCTCGTTCATGGGCAGCGAGTACTCCTATGCCGACCTGGACAAGATTCGGGTCAAGGACTACTCGCAGGTGCTGGTCGGCGAAGAGCAGGTCAAGGGCCGCGACTGCTACGTGATCGAGCGCGAACCGGCCTCCCCGGAGGTGCTGGCCAAGACCGGCTACAACAAGCTCAAGGTGTGGATCGACAAGGGCAACTTCCTGGTCATGCGCCAGGACTTCTTCGACATCAAGGGCGTGCTGATCAAGCAGATGCGCACCCAGAAGGTCGAGACCATCGATTCGATCGACAGCATCGTGCTGAGCGAGACCGAGCACTTCATCGACGGCACCCGTTCGGAAATGCGCTTCAACCAGCTGCAGTACAACGTGCCGCTGGAAGACCGCCTGTTCACCCAGACCGCCATCAAGCGCGGCCTGAAGACCGGCGACCTGCCCGAGTTCGCCGTGTCCGCCCGCTAACCGGGCGCCGCCCCGAAGACCCTGGAACGCATGATCATGGAAAGATACCTGAACTTCGTCGAGCGCCATGCGCGGGCGATCGTTTTCCTGCTGGTGGCGATCACCGCGTATTTCACCTATACGCTGGGTGCGCTGGTGTCCGACACCAACCCTTACCTGCTCAAGGACACCCACCCGGCGCGCAAGACCATCATCGACCTGCAAGGTGAGTTCACCGGCACGTTCGACTCGGTGATGGTGGCGCTGAACAACCCGCAGACGGTGTTCAACAAGGACACCCTCAACGCGCTGTTCTCGCTGTCGCAGTCGGTGCGCAAGATGATCCTGGCCAACGACGCCGACAAGGAACAGCTGGCGCAGATCGTCGCCGGCCATCCCGACGACAGCCGCGCGCAACTGCTGACCCGAGACATTCTGGAGGACGGCTTTTCCCAGAACGACTACGCCCAGGCCAAGGCCCTTCGCGACCATGCCCAGAGCGAGGGCTGGGATCCCCACGACCAGCTGTTCCTGACCTTCCTGGCCGAGCGGATCAACCCGATCCGCGAAATGGCGTCCATGGGTGACCTGGAGAACATCGTCCTGACCGACGGCGGCGAGCTACTGATCCACAAGACGCTCAACGCCTATGACATGGATCCGGCGCTGGTCGAATCGCAGATCATGGGCAACGAGCTGATGGTCGACGGGGTGGTGTCCAAGGACAAGAAAGTCGCGATGCTGGTGGCCGAGCTCGGCACCAAGCAGGACGACGCCCAGGCCCAGCTGCGCGCCTACCAGATCGTGCGCGGCCTGGTCGCGCAGTACCAGGCCGAGCACCCGGCGTACAAGGACGAGATCTTCATCGCCGGGATGCCGATCTTCATCGCGGCCCAGCAGGAAATCATCGACCACGACCTGGCGGTGCTGTTCCCGATCGTGTTCCTGCTGATCACGCTGCTGCTGATCTTCTTCTTCCGCAAACCGCTGGGCGTGCTGCTGCCGCTGTTCAACATCCTGTTCTGCACCATCTGGACGCTGGGGCTGAT
Source organism: Pseudomonas sp. B35(2017) (assembly GCF_002113645.1). NCBI lineage: Bacteria > Pseudomonadati > Pseudomonadota > Gammaproteobacteria > Pseudomonadales > Pseudomonadaceae > Pseudomonas > Pseudomonas sp. B35(2017). The sequence goes on from NZ_NEIZ01000005.1 coordinate 29,513, forward strand.
GGCCCTGTGGCGGGTGCCGTTCGACCTGCTCACCAGCGTGTTGCCGGTGTTCCTGTTCACCATCTGCTGCTCGGACGCGATCCACGTCATGGCCGAGTACTACGAGCAGAAGAACGCGGGCAAGAGCAACCGCGAGGCCAACCGCCGCACGCAGCGGCTGATGGTGGTGCCGGTGGTGCTGACGACCGTGACGACCATCGCCACGTTCCTGATCTCCACCACCAACAACATCGTCAGCATCCGCAACTTCGGGGTGTTCATGTCCATCGGCCTGACGGCGGCGCTGATCATTTCGCTGCTGCTGATTCCGGCCTGGATCTCGATCTGGGGCAAGGACCCGACGGCGCAGGCCAAGGTGGCGGTGCACAAGGAATCGGTCATCTCGCGCTATCTGGTGGCGTTCTGCGCGTGGATGATCCGCTTCCGCAAACCGATCCTGGTGGTGCTCGTGCCGTTGCTGGCGCTGGCGACGGTGTTCACGTTCCGCGTCGACATCGAAGACTCCGGCATCGCCTACTTCAAGCCGGACAGCCACATCCGCATCTCCGACCAGTTCATCAACCACGCCAAGGTGGCGGGCACCGCGCCGGGCTGGATCGCCATCGACAGCAAGGAACCCCGTGGCGTGCTGACCACCGAGACGGTGCAGTTCATCGACCGGCTCGACCGCTTCATCAAGCAGCAGCCGAACGTGAGCTACGGCTATTCGCTGGCCACCTACGTCAAGCGCATGAACCTGGTGCTCAACGACATGGACCCCGCGTACCTGCGGGTGCCGGAGGCGGTCGAGAAGGTGTCCTCGGTCAACGACGACGGGCAGGTCGAGCAGTTCGAGGTGACGGGCAACTCACTGATCGAGCAGCACGTGATGCTGTTCGAGAACGGCGGTGGCTCGGACCTGAACAACGTGCTCAACGCCGACTTCTCCAAGGCGTTGACCCTGTACACCATGACCTCGTCCGTGGCCAGCGACTACCAGGGCATGCTGGACCGCCTCGACGCCTGGCTGCTGGTGAACAAGCCGGCCAACCTGGAAGTGACCCACGCCGGCACGCCGCTGATCTGGACCGGCGTGCTGCAGGAGATCACCCAGGGGCAGGTGCTGAGCTTTTCCCTGGCGCTGGTGGTGGTCACGCTGATGATGATGTACTGGCTCAAGTCCGTGCGTCTGGGCCTGCTCGGCATGCTCACGCTGCTGACCACGTCGGTGACGGTCTACGGCTTCATGTTCCTGTTCCACATCGAGCTGAACATCGGCACGACGCTGGTGACGTTCCTGGTGGTCGGCGTGGTCGACTACGCGGTGCACCTGCTGTCGCGGATCAAGCTGCTGGTGCAGGAGGGCGTCGAAGTCGATGCGGCGATTCTGCAGGCGATGCACAGCGTCGGCCGTTCGACGGTGATCAACGTGGTGATCTTCTCCGTCGGCTTCATGGCCCTGCTGTTCTCCGACTTCAAGCCGATCGTCGACCTGGGGGCGCTGGTAGCCATGGCGCTGTTCTCCAGCGGGGTCATGACCATCGTGCTGGTGACGCTGGTGTCGCCGTTGTTCTTCGGGGCGGTCGTTCCGCTGGCGCAGGTGGCCGACACACACTCTGCCGGTGGGGAACCGGCCATGAACTGATTCGGCGAAAACCGCTTCCACCGGCCCTGGTACGGCCTGCGGGAGCGGTCACCCGGTGCAGCAGGACATTCAGTTCAGTGTGTTGCCGGAGTTTTTTTCGCCTTGGCGGGCGATGCGCTCGAACTGACACTCTTGGCGCGCATCGCTGAGGTTGTTCTCAAAGGCTTCCAGGCCATCGTGCAACTGCCGCAATTCGCCGATCCGGGCCACCAGATCGGCTTTTTTTTCGGCGATCGCCTGCTGCGCCATGTCCCAGGGGAACACGTCGCCGCGGTAGCTGTTGAGGATCACCTGAAGTTCCTTGAGCTTGAAGCCCAATTGCTGGGCGCACTTGATGAACGTCAGCACCTCGACGCTCTCCTGGCTGTAGATCCGGTATTTGCCCTCACGCCTGGGCTCCGGCAACAGGCCGATCTCTTCGTAGTGGCGAATGCTTTTGACTGTGGTGCCCGACAGCTGGGCGGCTTTGCCGATATACATAAAGGTCCGTCTCGATGATCAAACAGGGCTGATGCGCGACCAGGCCTCATGCCTGACCGGGGGCGATCATACCGTGGATAACATGGAGAGGTTGCGGCTGCGTGCTTATGACGCGCGCAGCCGACCGACGGCCCCTTGCTGCTAAGAACCGCAAGGGACCGCAGAAGCGCTGACGGCGGTGTGCCGTCAGCGCAATGAAGGGAAATGCCTCAGCTGGCGGCGGCGGTCACGCGCGCCTGCTCCAGCCAGATGTCGCGCTGTTCCGGCTTCGAGCCGAGGATCGGGCCGAACGTCAGGGTCTTGATCGGTTTGATGCCGCAGAACTCCAGGGTGGTCTTGCGCATCTGGTGCAGGCCCGGCATGCGGTAGATCCACTTGTAGTACCAGGGCGGCGTGTCCATGGTCACCAACAGGTGCGCGGTGCGGCCCTTCAGCAGCTTGTCCGGGAAGGCCTTGCCTTTGCGGTACTTGAAGGCGAAGCCGGACAGCAGGATCCGGTCGAGGAAGCCTTTGAACAGCGCCGGGATCCCGCCCCACCAGATCGGGTACACGAAGGTCAGGTGCTCGGCCCAGGTGATGTCGGCCTGGGCCTGGAGCAGATCCGGCTCCAGGGGCTGGGGCTTGTTGTAGCCTTCGTGCAGCACCGGGTCGAAGTCCAGCGTGTCCAGGCGCAGCAGGCGCACGTCGTGGCCGGCCTCCTTGGCGGCCTGGACGTAGGTTTCGGTCAGGGCGCCGCAAAAGCTGTCGGTGGAAGGATGCCCCAGAATCACGAGCATTCGTTTGCGCATCATGTGTACTCCTGAAATGAAGCCCTCAGGATAGAGTCTGCCCCTAACGGTAGAGTCAAGGCGTTCCCGGCGTCAGCGCGGCCAGCAGGGCGCGGGCGTAGGCGGGCAGGTGGGCGAAGTCGCGGGCGCAGAGGTGGAGCTGGCGGTTGGCCCAGTCCTCGGACAGGGTGCGGTGGGCGATCCGTGGTTTTTGCGCGGAGCGCTCCAGCGCCGCCAGCGGCACGATGGCCAGGCCGGCGCCGTGGGCGACCATGCGGATGACGGCGTCGAAACCCTCGGCGCGCATCCGGATCGCCATGCGCTGGCCGATGTGCAGCGCCTGTTCCTCCAGGTGGATCGCCAGTGCGCTGGCGGCGCCCAGGGCCACGTAGTCGTGGCTCAGGGTCTGGGCGAAGGTGAGCGAAGGCCGCTCGGCCAGGGCATGCCCCGGCGGCAGGATCAGCACCAGCGGATCGTCGCGGAAGAAGCGGGTCTGCAAGCCTTCGCGGTCCACCGCATCCGAGACGATCCCCAGGTCCGCCGCCCCCTCGCGCAGGGCGTGGGTGATGCGCGCGCTGGGCAGTTCCTGCAGGTCGATGTCGAGGTTGGGGTGGCGGCCCAGGAAATCCGCCAGGGCTTCGGGCAGGTATTCGGTGATGGCCGTGGTGTTGCACAGCAGGCGGATCCGGCCTTTGACCCCATGGGCGTAGTCGGCCAGGTCCTGCTGCAGGCGTTCGGCCTGCTGCAGCAGGATCCGGGCGTGGTGCGCCAAGGCCTGGCCGGCCGGCGTCGGGGTGACGCCACGGCGGCCGCGCTGCAGCAGATCGGTGCCCAGCGACGCTTCCATGGCGCGGATCCGCGCGCTGGCGGCGGCCAGCGACAGGTGGCTGCGGTCGGCGCCTGCGGTGATGTTGCCGGCGTCGAGGGTGTGCAGGAAGAGGCGCAGGTCGGTGAAGTCGAAGTGCATCGGAGAGTCTCGGGCAGTGTGTCGTTTGCACTGGCCTTATCGCCAGCAGGCTGGCTCCCACAGGGATTGTGGTGTCCCCCGGAACGGTGGGAGCCGGCCTGCTGGCGATGGGGCCTGTGAGGTCGTCCTGTCTACCGCATCCCCCTGTGGGAGCGGGCTTGCCCGCGATGGGGCCAGTGGCCTCAGCATTATTCTCAGCCTCTTGGTTTGCAATAGGCTGCCTCAGTATATGGCAGATTTCCAAAACGTCCGGCCAGGCGCACAGTGGCGCCATGAACGCCTACCTCGATTTCTACCAGAACCTCGGCATTGTCCTGTCTTTGCTGGTTATCGCCACTTTCTTCCTCGCCGGCTCGGTCAAGGGCGTGATCGGCCTCGGCCTGCCCACGGTCGCCATGGGGCTGCTGGGTCTGGCTATGGCGCCGGCGCAGGCAGCGGCGCTGCTGATCGTCCCGGCGACCCTGACCAACCTCTGGCAACTGGCCTTCGGCGGCCACTTGCCTGGGCTTGTGAAGCGCCTGTGGCCGATGCTGCTGTCGATTTTCCTCGGCACCGGCGTCGGCACCCTGTGGCTCGGCATGGCGGGCGGGCATTGGGTCGTGCGCGGGCTCGGCGCGGCGTTGCTGCTGTATGCGCTGTACGGGTTGTGGCTGCCGGCCTTGCGGGTCAATCGTCGGTATGAGCCCTGGCTTGGTCCGGTGTGCGGCGCCGTGACTGGGGTCATCACCTCGGCCACCGGCGTGTTCGTGATCCCGGCGGTGCCTTACCTGCAAGCGTTGGGCTTGAGCCGTGATGAGCTGGTGCAGGCGCTGGGCCTGTCCTTCACCGTGTCGACCCTGGCCCTGGCCGGCGGCCTGCTGTGGCGCGGCGCCCTGGGCGGTGCGGAATTCGGCGCCTCTTGGCTGGCGCTGGTGCCGGCGATGCTCGGCATGGGGTTCGGCCAATGGCTGCGCCGACGGATCAGCGCCACCTTGTTCAAGCGGGTGTTCTTCATCGGTCTGGGCGCGCTCGGCGCCCATCTGCTGGTCAGCGGCTAGCCGACGAGGCGCTGAGCATCTCGATCGGGCGGATGTCGAAATCGCGCTCCAGGTATTCCATGCGCTGCGCCAGGAACTGCTGCATGTGCGGCAGGTTCGAGTGCACGTCCAGGTGCGCCTGGGATTCCCAGATCTCGTAGAAGATGAACAGGGTCGGATCGTGCTTGTCGCGCAGCATGTGGTACTCGATGCAGCCCGGTTCGGCGCGGCTCGGCTCGACGTGGGCGCGGAAGAACGCCTCGAAGGCCTCGGCTTTTTCCGGGCGGGTCTTGGCGTGCAGGATGAAGCCTTGGCGTTCGCTCATCGTTCGGTTCCTCAAGTTGAAGTGGCGGCCAATGCTACGGCACGAATCGTTGGGTGATTCGTGATTTTCATTCAAATGTCATTTGCGCAACCGCTGCTTATTCCGCGCGGGGCGGACCGTTAACCTGCCGCCATTCCTTCACTTCCCTTCTCCATCCGGCGAGTGCGCCGGGCATTGGAATCCATTCGAGGCTGACCCATGAAAAAAGTACTGTTGCTCAACGGCGGCAAAAAATTCGCCCACTCCGACGGCCGCTACAACGCCACCCTGCACGAGGCGGCGCTCGCCGTGCTCGACCGCGGCGGTCTCGACGTCAAGACCACCTTCATCGACGAGGGCTACGACGTGGCCGAAGAGGTGGCCAAGTTCCTCTGGGCCGACGTGATCATCTATCAGATGCCGGGCTGGTGGATGGGCGCGCCGTGGACGGTGAAGAAGTACGTCGACGAAGTGTTCACCGCCGGCCACGGCAGCCTCTACGCCAGCGACGGCCGCACCCGTTCCGACGCCTCGCAGAAGTACGGCAGCGGCGGCCTGATCCACGGCAAGCAGTACATGCTGTCGCTGACCTGGAACGCGCCGCAGCAGGCCTTCGAGGATCCGACCGACTTCTTCGAGGCCAAGGGCGTGGACGCCGTCTACTTCCCGTTCCACAAGGCCAACCAGTTCCTGGGCATGACCGGCCTGCCGACGTTCCTGTGCGTGGACGTGATGAAGCGCCCGAACATCGAGGCCGACGTGGTGCGCTACGAGCAGCACCTGAAAGAGGTGTTTGGCCTCAAGGCTTGAGGCTCGGCTACTATCGCAGGCCTGAGCCTGAGGTGCAGGCCTGCCGATTCGAGGACACCCGTGAAAGCCAGATCCGATGAGTTGCAGATTTTCGTCTGTGTGATCGAGTGCGGTTCGATCTCCGCCGCCGCCGAGCAGGTCGGCCAGACGCCGTCGGCGGTCAGCCGCACCCTGTCGCGGCTGGAGGCCAAGCTCGAAACGACGCTGATCAACCGCACCACCCGGCGTATGGACCTGACCGAAGAGGGCAAGTACTTCTTCGCGCAGGCCAAGCGCATCCTCGACCAGATGGACGAGCTGGAAGAGCGGCTCATTTCCCGCCACCAGACCCCGTCCGGACGGCTGCGGATCAACGCCGCCTCGCCGTTCATGCTGCACGCGGTGGTGCCGTACGTCGACGAGTTCCGCCGTCTCTACCCGGACATCCTGCTGGAGCTCAACAGCAACGACCTGATCATCGACCTGCTGGAGCAAAGCACCGACATCGCCATCCGCATCGGCACCCTGGCCGACTCGACACTGCACGCCCGGTCGCTCGGCTGCAGCCCGCTGCTGATCGTCGCCAGCCCGGCATACCTGGCCGCCCACGGCACCCCCGCCGAAGTGGCCGACCTGAGCCGGCACGTCTTGCTCGGCTTCACCCAGAACGAAGGCCTCAACCAGTGGCCGCTGCGCCACGTGCACGGCGACCGATGGCCGGTCACCCCGGCCATCGGCGCCTCCAGCGGCGAGACCGTGCGTCACCTGGCGTTGGAAGGGCAGGGCATCGCTTGCCTCTCGCACTTCATGACCATCGACGACATCCGCTCCGGGCGCCTCAAGGTGGTGCTGGCGCAATTCAACAGCGGATACCGGCAGCCGATCAACGCCGTGTACTACCGCAACTCGCAGCTGGCGCTGCGGATCCAGTGCTTCCTGGATTTCATCCAGGGCAAGCTGGCGACCTACGCCAATGCGGACTTCAAGGGCTGATCACGCTTGCGCACACAAAACAGACCTGTAGGAGCGAGCCTGCTCGCGATTACGTAGTGTCAGTCGATGCCAATGTCGAATGACAGACCGCAATCGCGAGCAGGCTCGCTCCTACACGTTTTTGTGTGTCTTGAATCGCGCAAACCTTTGGAAACAAAAGACTTCGGGCTGCATTTAAATTTTAGGTCGCGTTTTGCGGGCGCTCCGCACAATTGCGGCTAGGCTGATTCCCGGACACGCAGATTCGATACTGCAGGTTCGGCACCCACTTGATGTCAGGCATGAGGCCGTGTGAGTGGGTTACCTCCCGTGGAGTTTTTTCTACAAAAGGAATTGGCGATGACCATGCGCACTCATGATGCCCTCCCCTAAAGGCATGTCCCGGCGAACGTAACCGCTTCGCCGCCTCACTTGTTAACGACCCACGGCCACTGACGGCCGGAATCCGCCATGGGCCCGGGCAACAGATGCCTGGCGCACGGGCGCGCTCATCCATGAAGTCGGCAATAACAGGGAACAGTCATGCTCATTCTAGGGATCACCAACAACGATCTGTCGGGCGCTTGCCTGGTGCGCGACGGTCAGATTCTGTCTGCGGTCAGCGAAGAACGCTTCACCCGGATCAAGGACCACAAGGTCTGGCCCGCCCAGTCCATCGAATTCGTGCTGAGCCAGGCCGGGGTCTCGCTGGAGGATCTCGACCATGTGGCGTACGGATGGAACGCCGGCTTCAACGCCGACAAGCACATGGAGCTGTACTTCGACCGCATCGTCGAGGAGGCGCGGAACAATCCCGAGGGCCTTGCACAGTTCCGCAAGCGCGTCACCGACGAGATCCGCAACGATAAGGAAAAGCGCGCCGAGTTCGACCGGTTCATCGCAGACAACGGCCTGGCCGGCAAGGCCTACTTCATTGACCACCATGAATGCCATGCCCTGGGTGCCTATGTCTGCTCGCCGTTCGACGAGGCGCTGACCCTGACCTGCGACGGGCGCGGCGACTTCCAGTCCCTCACCGTGAGCTGGTACGGCCCCAACGAAACCACCGTGCTGCAGCGCGAGACCAGCATCGACAGCCTGGGCTATTTCTACGGGCGCATCACCCGCCTGCTGGGTTACAAGCCCAACCGGCACGAGGGCAAGATCACTGGCCTTGCCGCATTCGGCGATCCGCAGAAGCTGCTGGGCGTGATGCAGCAGATGATCCGGTTCGAAGACGGGCGCATCAAGGCGGTGTGCGGCGACCTGTTCCTGCCGTCCTACGACCACTACGCCGACAGCCTGCAGGCCCTGCTGGCCGATGAGACCCCCGAGGACATCGCGGCGGCCGCCCAGCGCCACACCGAAGACCTGCTGGTGGCGACCGTCAGCCATCACCTGGCGCAACGGGGCAGCGCCGCCCTGTGCCTGGCCGGCGGCGTGTTCGGCAACGTGAAGCTCAACCAGCGCCTGCGCGAGATCCCCGGCGTGAAGGACGTCTACGTGCTGCCGTGCATGGGCGACGGCGGCCTGGCCCTGGCGGCGGCGGTCGGCGCGGCGTACCTGGAGAACGGCACCCGCTTCAAGGCCCCGTCGATGATGCTCGGGCCGGATTCGCGCAGCGTGTCGCAGAACATCAACCTGATCCACCGCGACTACCCCGAGCTCGGCTACCACACGCCGTCGAACCTCATCGAGGTGCTCACCGAGGCGTTGCAGGAAAACCAGGTGCTGGGCATGTTCAAGGGCAAGATGGAGTTCGGCCCGCGTTCGCTGTGCAACCGCAGCATTGTCTACCACGCCCAGGATGCCGAGGTGAACGACTGGCTGAACAAACGCATGCACCGCACCGAGTTCATGCCGTTCGGCCCGGTCACCGCCATCGAACAGGCGGCGGCCTGCTACGTCGGCTGGGAGGAAAGCCAGGTGGCGGCGGACACCATGACCATGACCTACGATTGCCACCCGACGTTTCGCGAGGCGAGCCCGGCGGTGGTGCACATCGACGGCACCGCCCGGCCGCAGGTCATCCGTCCGCAGGCTGATCCGTTCATGCATCGCCTGCTGACCGCCTGGCACGAAAAGACCGGCCAGGCCGCGTTGATCAACACCTCGTTCAACCGCCATGAGGAACCCATCGTCTGCACGTCCCGGGATGCCCTGGATGCGTTGAAGGAGGGGATGGTGGACCTGGTGGTGATGAGCGAATCGCTGATCGTCTGGCGCAAGGGCAAGAACCCTTTCACCCAGCACCGTTTCGAATAGACGCAAGACCGACAGCAGGGCTCCGCCGGAGCCCTGACCGGAGGCAAGTCCTATGGATGACGAATGTATCTGATCTTTTTCGGTTTCTTTGCGGCGGAAGGGATCATCTATCCGTTCTGGCCGACTTGGCTGGACTCGCTGGGCTTCAGCGCCAGCCAGATCGGCCTGCTGATCGCGGCGGTGTACTGGCCGCAGGTGGTGACCGGCGTGCTGATCACCTACGTGGCCGATTGGCGCGTGGATCAACTGCGCCTGGCCGCCGCGCTCGGTTTCTCGGCGGCGCTGTGCACGCTGCTGTTCCATTTCATGCCGGCGCACCTGTGGGGATTCGTGTGCCTGAGCATCCTGTTCGGCGGCCTGTGGATGGTGGTGCTGCCGCTGTCCGAGTCCTACCTGCTCAAGCGCGACAAGCAGGCGTTGCAGAACTACGGCTGGGTGCGGGCGGTGGGGTCGTCGGCGTTCATCCTGACGTCGACCCTCGGCGGCCTGCTGTTCGCGCACCAAGGCCAGTCCTGGGTGCCGCTGGTGATCGCGGCGAGCATGGCCTTCACCGGGGTGGCCTGCCTGTGGCTCAAGCATCGGGTGCCGCGCACGCCGCCGGCGCCGGCCGGGCGCCCCCCCAAGCGTCCGGACTGGACAGCGCTGTTCGCCCACAAGCCGCTGCTGATCGCGATTGCGGCGGCCAGCTGCATTCAATTGAGCCACACCCTGTACTTTTCCACCGCCTCGATCGGCTGGGGCGTGAAGGGGTATTCCGCGAGCTGGATCGGCGCGTTCTGGGCGTTGGCGGTGCTGGCGGAAATCACCTACTTCGCGTTCTCCAACAAGGTCCTGGCGCACTGGCCGGCGCTGCCGGTGGTGATGGTCTCCAGCGTCTGCGCCGCCGTGCGCTGGGCGTTCTTCTCCGACAGCGACGCGCTGGCGCTGATCGTGCTGGGGCAATGCCTGCACGCCCTGAGCTTCGCCGCCTACCATTCGGCGATCATGCGCCTGATCCGTGATCACGCGCCGCAGGACATCCAGGTCTTCACCCAAGGCGTCTACTATTCGCTGGCTGTCGCGTTGCCCATGGGGCTGGCCACGCCGTTCGCCGGCTACCTGTACGAGACGCTGCCGCAGTGGTCCTATCGCGTCATGGCCCTGTTCGCCCTGGCCGGCACGGCGCTGGCCTTCATCGCCCACCAGAAAATGCGAAGTTCAACGGATGACACCAAGAACGTTTACAGCCGTCTGCTTTGACATGGACGGCGTGCTGATCCAGTCCCGCGAGGTCATCGAACTCGCCTGGACGACCGTGGCGCGCCAGTACGCAATCGCCGTCGACCAGGCGTTCATCGACGAGCACATTCACGGCCGCCCCGGTGGCTACACCTTGCAGGCCCTGTTCGGCCGCTTCGACGAGCGTAAGCGGGCGGCGATCAAGCAGGAAGTCGACGCCATCGAGGAACGTTCCGCGTGCTCGCTGGTGCCGGGCGTCGCCGAACTGATCGGCCGGCTCAGGGGCCGCGTGCCCATGGCCCTGGTGACCAGCAGTTGGCGGGCGCGGGTCGAGCATGTCCTGCAGCAACATGACCTGGCCTCGGCCTTCGACACCATCATCTGCCGTGACGATGTGCGCCACGGCAAGCCCGCGCCCGATCCCTATCACCTGGCGGCGGCGCGGCTGGGTTGCCGAAGCGATGAATGCCTGGTCTTCGAAGACTCCGTCAGCGGCGTGCAGTCGGCCACCGGCAGCGGCGCGCTGTGCATCGGCATCGGCGACGACCCGACTCTGACCGGGCACGGCGCCGCGTGCGCGTACGCCGACTTCACCCGGCTGCCGGTCTCGCTGGCGGCGGAATCGGCCCATGGCTACGTCGACGGCGGTCTGGTCCTCGGTGCCCGGGAGGCGGTCCTCTCATGACGCCGACCCTCAAGCACGCCAACGTCCTGTGGGACTTTCTCGGGTCGGGGCGCGGGCACGAGTCCTGCGAGCTGATCGTGGTCTGCGGCTCCTATGATCTGCGGGTCTGCGACTACGCCTGCGAGCTGCTCAAGCGCGGCGTCGCCCCGCACCTGCTGTTCACCGGCAACACCGGCAACTGGACGAAGCATTTGTGGGAACGTCCCGAAGCCGAAGTCTTTGCGCAACGGGCCCTTATGCTGGGGGTGCCGGCGGAGCGGTTCACCCTGGAGCGACACGCCACCAATTTCGCCGAGAACATCGCCTTCGCCAAGGCGCTGTTTCCGGACGTGCGCCGGGCGACCTTCCTGACCAAACCCAACTCGATCCGGCGCGTGGCGTTGACCTTGCCCGTGCAGTGGCCGGAGCTCGACGCGTGGGTGGATGCGCCGGCGTTCGGCTTTCCCGACGGGGTCAGTCACTTGATCGGCGTGCTGGGGCTGATCGACGAAATGGTCGGGGATGTGCACCGGATCAAGGTTTATCCGTCGCTGGGCTTTCAGGTCGGGCAGGAAATCCCGGAAGATGTCCAGGTGGCCTGGCGCTACCTGATCGAGCAGGGATTCGATCATCATCTGATCAAGGGAAGGGACTGACGCTGGCCTGATGCCGGAGACCCCATGCGCTACGACACACTGATCCGCAACGCCCACGTCATCGACGGCAGCAATGCCCCCGGCTACACCGCCGACGTGGCGATCCGAGCCGGCCGCATCGAGCGCATCGGCGACCTGCCGGACGCCCGCGCCGGCGATGAGATCGACGCGGCCGGTCGGGTGCTGGCACCGGGGTTCATCGACGTGCACACCCACGACGACACCGTGGTGATCCGCCAGCCGCAGATGCTGCCCAAGCTCAGCCAGGGCGTGACCACGGTGATCGTCGGCAACTGCGGGATCAGCGCCGCACCGGTCAGCCTGCGGGGCGATCCGCCGGATCCGATGAACCTGCTGGGCAGTGCGGCGGCGTTCGTCTATCCGCGCTTTCGCGATTACCGCGCCGCGGTCGAATCGGCGAACACGACGCTGAACGTGGCGGCGCTGGTCGGGCATACGGCGCTGCGCAGCAATCACCTCGATGACCTGTTCCGCACCGCCAGCGCCGAAGAGATCGCCGCCATGCGCGAGCAGTTGCGCGAAAGCCTCGAAGCAGGGGCCTTGGGGTTATCCACAGGCCTGGCCTATGCGAGCGCGTTCTCGGCGTCCACCGAGGAAGTGATGCAACTGACCGAAGAGCTGAACGCCTTCGGCGCGGTGTACACCACCCACCTGCGCAGCGAATTCGAACCGGTGCTGGAGGCCATGGACGAAGCGTTCCGCATCGGCCGCCACGCGCAATCGCCGGTGATCGTCTCCCACCTCAAGTGCGCCGGCGTCGGCAACTGGGGGCGCAGCCCGCAACTGTTGGCCTCGTTGGAGGCGGCGGCGAAAAACCATCCGGTGGGCTGCGACTGCTATCCCTACGCGGCCAGTTCCTCGACCCTGGATCTCAAGCAGGTCACCGACGCCCACCGCATCACCGTCACCTGGTCCACGCCCCACCCGCAGATGGGCGGCCGCGACCTGGCCGACATCGCCGCCGAATGGCAGGTGCCGCTGCTGGAGGCGGCGCGGCGCCTGCAACCGGCGGGCGCGGTGTATTACGGCATGGACGAGAACGACGTGCGGCGGATCCTCGCGCATCCGCTGACGATGGTCGGCTCCGACGGCCTGCCGGAAGACCCGTTCCCGCATCCTCGCCTGTGGGGCGCGTTCCCTCGGGTGCTGGGGCATTTCAGCCGCGATGTCGGGCTGTTTCCGCTGCACACCGCCGTGCACAAGATGACCGGGCTGTCGGCCAAGCGCTTCGGCCTGGCGGAACGCGGGGAAATCCGCGAAGGGCATTGGGCGGATCTGGTGCTGTTCGATCCGGCCACCGTGCGCGACGTGGCGGACTTCAACGACCCGCAACGGCCGGCGCAGGGGATCGACGGCGTGTGGGTCAACGGCGCTTTGAGCTACCGCGACGGGCAAGCTACAGGGTGCCGGGAAGGACGGTTTCTGGCGCGCCGGGGCGACCTGCGGGAGGGATTTCGCTGAGGATTCCGAGCAGTGCGTCACAGTAGTGGCACATTGCAATTAAAGAATGCCGGGCGCAGGCCGAAGCGCTGACATCCAGCCCGTCTACAATTGGGGCCAATCAGTCAGGGAGCAACCCATGAGCTTCGGCAAAACCACTCCGATCCTGCGGATTTTCGATGAGGCCAAGGCGATCGAGTTCTACGTCGGTTTCCTCGGCTTCACGATCGATTGGCAGCACCGCTTCGAAGAAGGCTTCCCGCTGTACCTGCAAATCTCCCGGGGTGATTGCGTGCTGCACCTGTCCGAACACCACGGCGACGCCACGCCGGGCTCGGCCCTGCGCATCGAGACCGACGAACTGGAGGCGTTTCAGCAGCAACTGATCGCCAAGGCCTACAAATTCGCCCGCCCGGACATCCAGGCCATGCCGTGGGGCAGCCAGGACATGACCGTGACCGATCCGTTCGGGAACCGGTTGGTGTTCACCAATGCGATTTGTGTTTGAGGCGTTCGCTGGCGTAGCAGAGCGTCTGCGGTAACGGCCGAACGTTTTCGGCAACCCTTCTGACCGCTTTCGCGGGCAAGTCGCATCGCCGTTCCCACATGGCTTTGCGGTGGGCGCAGATTCTGCATCCACCCCAATCCTCTGTGGGAGCCAGCCTGCTGGCGATGGCGCCAGAGAAGGCGCCCCAGGAAAAGATCAAGACAGTTGCTCCCGCAGGTTCGTTGCGTCCCTGCGGGAGCAGGCTTGCCCGCTGACGGGTGTCAGACGCGGAAGTGACTCACCATCTGCTGCAGCTGACCGCCCAGGCGGGCCAGTTCGACGCTGGACGCGGCGGTCTCGTCGCTTGCGGCGGCGGTCTGTTCGGACACGTCGCGCACGTTGATGATGCTGCGGCTGATCTCTTCGGCCACGGCGCTCTGCTGCTCGGCGGCGGCGGCGATCTGCTGGTTCATCGACTGGATGTTCGACACCGTGCGGGTGATGTTCTCCAGGGAGTCGCCGGCCTTGCGGGTCAGGGCCACGCTGCTGTCGGTCAGGGCGCGGCTGTTGTTCATCACGGCGGCCACTTGCTGGGTGCCATTCTGCAGGCCCGCCACCAGTCCTTCGATTTCCTCGGTGGACTTCTGCGTGCGCTGGGCCAGGCCGCGGACTTCGTCGGCGACCACGGCGAAGCCACGGCCCGCCTCACCGGCTCGGGCCGCTTCGATGGCGGCGTTGAGGGCCAGCAGGTTGGTCTGTTCGGCCACGGCCTTGATCACGTCCATGACGCTGCCGATCTTGTCGCTTTCCTGCTGCAGCACGGTCATGGCTTCGGTGGAGCGCACCACTTCGCTGGCCAGACGCTCGATCTGGGCGATGGCTTCGTTGACCACCTTGTCGCCGTCGCGGGCTTCGCCGTCGGCGGCCGCAGCGGCCTGGGAGGCCTCTTCGGCGTTGCGCGCGACTTCCTGCACGGTGGCGGTCATTTCATGCATGGCGGTGGCGACCTGATCGGTCTCGACCTTCTGGCTGTTGACCCCGGCGCTGGTCTGCTCGGTGACGGCCGACAGCTCTTCGGCGGCGCTGGCGATCTGGGTGACGCCGTCGCGGATGCCGCTGATCAGGTCGCGCAGGGTCACGCCCATGCGGGCGATGCCTTGCTGCAGCACGCCGAGTTCATCGCGGCGGGTGACCTTGACGTTCTGGGTCAGGTCGCCGCTGGCGATGCGCTCGACCACGGTCAGGGTTTCCTGCAGCGGACGGGTGATCTGACGGGTGATGATCACGGCGGCGATCACGCCCACCAGCAGCGCCAGCAGGGTGCTGATCAGTTGCAGGGTGCGGGCCTGGGCGCTTTCCACGTCGCGGCGGTCAAGCTGGATCTGGTACAGCTGCTCGCTCAGGGTCACGATGGTGGCGCCCTGGTCGGTCATTTCCTTGCGCGCCTGCACGGCGTCGGTGTTGGCGGCCTTGTAGGCCTGCAAGGCGCTGCGGTAGCTGACCAGCGCGTCTTCCAGCTGGCGCAGGGCGCTCTGGTGGGAGCTGGCGAAGTGCGCGTTCAGCTGCTTGAGGCTGGCGATCGCGACATTCAGCTGGGCGACGGCTTTCTGTTCGGTGTCAGCGTTGGTGGTGGCGGTATAGCCGCGCACTTCGTAGCGCGCCAGGATGAACGCTTCCTTGGCTTCGGTGATGGCCTGGAACTGCTCGAAGCGCTGCTCGCTCATCGGCAGTTGGCGGACGAAGTCGCTGATGGTCTCAAGCTGGGTGTAGGCGGTCTCGGCGTTGGCGGACATGGTGTCGCGTGCGCTGTTGCCGGTGCGGTAGGCGTTGCGCATCTTGTTCAGCGACGTCTGGTACTCGGCGATGGTCTGCGCCTGCTCCTTGAGCAGTTTGACGTTTTCCGGGCTTTTGAACTTGCTGATCAGCGCCTGCTGCTGAGCGGCGAAGCCGTCGAGGGTGGTCTGCACGTTCTGCGCGGCGGTCTCGTCGCCGTTGGTCAGCATGTATTGCAGGCGCACCACGCGCAGCTTGGTCAGGCCGGCGTTGAGCTGGGTGATGTCGCTCATCCAGTTGCTGCGGTCAATCAGGCCGCCCAGGCTGGTCCAGCCGGTCAGCGCCAGGATGCAGGTCAGTGCCAGGACAAGGCCGAAGCCCAGCCCCAGTTTGAGGTTCACGCTGATGTTGCCGAACCAGCTATTCATCACAATTCCTCCAGAAACGTTGTGCTGCTTGATCGTCGGTTGGGCTGGAAGATTGTTGTTCTTTTGAGCCAGCAAGGGTGTTAGCAGGACTGTATCGGCCGCAATCCCGAGAGCTGAAAGGATTTTGTCGGACGGAATCTGTAACAAAGCTTTCCGGCGCGTCCGCACGTCCTCCCAAGGTTTTTTTCACACGCGTTTCACCGGTCGCCCACGCCGCTGTCCTTAACCTCGCCGCTTTGAATGTCGCGTGCTGTATGCCGGTGAGGCGGCCTGCTGTGGAATTGAGACTGAGTCTGTTCGGGGTCAAACGCTCGCTGTCGCTGGGCGGCCTGGCCCGCTACCGCAATGCCTGGGTGATCCTGGCGGCCACGCTGCTGGCGGTTCCCTTGACCCTGTGGCTGCTGGCGCCTGCGGCGGTGCCGGACCTGGCCCACGGCAACGTGGCCGGCGCAAAGGCGCTGGCGGCGGGGTGGGCCAAGGGCGACATGATCGTGCTGGTGCGCCATGTCGAGCGCTGCGACCACTCCAAGGCGCCTTGCCTGATCGGCAACGATGGCATCACCGACCGCTCGCGCAGCGTCGCCGTGGGCGTCGGCGCGCAGTTCGAGCGCCTGGGCCTGGCCCACGCCGACATCTACAACAGCCCGATGCTGCGCACCGTGCAGACCGCCGGCTACATGTTCAACCGGGCGGCGACCGGCGAGGACTGGCTGATCAACTGCAAGGGCCGGATGCTGCAGGACGCCCTCGCGCACAAGGTGCCGGGGCGCAACCTGATCCTGGTGACCCACAGCGAATGCATGGCGCAGCTGGAAAAGGATCTGAAGGTCTCCGCCTCGACGCCCGGCTACGGCGCCTCCCTGTTCATCTCCGCCGCCAACCCATCGGCGCCGAAAATGCTCGGCCTCATCGAAGCCTCGGACTGGCGCTCGGTGACCGCCCAATGACTGCCTCCCTCACCTCAGGACACTCCATGACGCCCAGCCGCTACTACCTGTTCAACTTCGGCATTCCCCTGGCCTGCGCGGCGCTGGTGTTTGCGGTGTTCGACATGACCCACCTCGATGTCGCCTTCAGCAACCTGCTGTTCGACCCGGTGAGCCAGTTGTTCCCCATCGAGCAGAACCACCTGTTCGAACAGTTCACCCACAAATGGGCGCGAATCATTCCGAACTGGACGGCCGAAGGGGCGTTGATCGCGTTGATGCTGTCGTTCGTCTGGCCATTGTTGGGCACCGACCGGCGCCCGCGCCTGGGTGCGTTCCTGGAGCGCAGCCAGGTGGCGCCGGTTCTGCGCTTCGCCGCTGAGCATCGGCGCGACTGGCTGTTCGTCGTCGTGGCGTTCGCGCTGTGCACCGGCGTGATCCATTTCCTCAAGGCCCACACCAGCGTGTATTGCCCGATCGAAACCACGCTGTACGGCGGCAAGATGGCGCACGTCGACTGGTTCAGCAATTTCCAGCTGTTCCGCGAGGCCGGCGACGGCCGGTGCTGGCCGGGCGGCCACGCGTCGGGCGGGTTCACCATGCTGGCGCTGTACTTTGTGGCGCGCCGCCACCAGTGGCGTTTCTCCAGCGCCGTGCTGTACGGATCGCTGCTGCTCGGCCTGGTCTACGGCACCACGCGGGTGCTGCAAGGCTGGCACTACATGTCCCACACGTTCTGGGCCGGGATCTTCGTCTGGCTGACCTGCCTGCTGACGGCGCTGGCCTTCTACGGCCAGGCCCGGCTGGCATTGCCGGTGCTGCAAGAGCGCCGGCGGCCGGTGTTCGCCGCCCAGGCCGGCACTGCCTGACCCTTCTGCGTCGTGCATGAAAAAACCGCCGTCACTGGCGGTTTTTTCATGGGCGTGAATCCCTCAGTAGCCGACGAAATAATAGGCCTGGCGCCCGACCATCATGGTCTTGAGCACTTTGAGCGGCGCGGCGGGCTCGCTGTCGCCGGACATCACCGCCACGTGGGCCGGCGAGGCGCGCAGGTAGGCGTCCAGTTGGGCGGGGGTGTCCAGGCCCTTGAGGATGCTCTGGGTGTAGAACACGCTGGCGCCACCCAGCCGCTCGTTGGCCTGGAACAGCGCCACCTGTTGGCCGTTGGCCTGCATCGACTGGATCTGCTCGGTCAGCGGCAGGAACGACAACTGGCGGTCGGCCCGGGGCATCGCCCACTGCGCTGCGCCCAGGTAACTGGCGATCACCAGCGCCAGCAGGCCGGATGCCAAGGCCCGGCGGTGCCGAGCGAGCCAGCCGGTGAAGCCGTGTTCGCGGCCCTTCAGCCGTTCGAACAGCACCGCCGCGTACTCCGCTGCGATCACAGCGGCGGCCGGGGTCATCGACATCAGGTACACCGTGCGTTTGCTGGAGGCCAGGGTCAGCATGATGAACTGGGCAATGATCCACAGGCTGAAAAACAACAGGTAACGGTTGGCCCGCAGGCTTTTGCGAAAGTGCCACAGCCCCAGGTACACCAGAATGTTCCACGGCAGGAACGCTTCCGGCAGTTTGGCCAGGTAGTAGTAGAACGGTTCGTAGTGGCCGGCCTCCACGAAGGAGCCGCTGAAGCGCCCGACGCTGTTGGTCAGCAGCACTTCGCCCACGGCCTGCGCGCCGCCGCGCTGGTACAGCACCGCCAGCCAGATCAGCAGCGGCACCAGCCCCAACGCCGTCAGCAGGCCCGGACGCAGCCAGGCGCCGAGCTTCAGGCGCCGGTCCATCAGGTTGTCCGCCAAAAGGTACGCGAAGATCACCACCCCCGGCATGGCCAGGCCCAGCACGCCTTTGCTCAGGGTGGCGACGGCGATCCCGGCGGCGAACAACAGGCCGTTGCCCGCCGTCGGCGAACGCAGGCCCTGGAAAAACGCCAGCAGCGCGGTGGTCACGCCGAGCGCCAGCAACGCGTCTTCTCCGACGCCGCGCACGTTGCTCCAGTAACTGGCCATGGTCGCCAGCAGAATCCCCGCCGTCCAGGCGATGGCCCGTGGCCGCCCGAGACGGCGCAGCATCGTGTACAGCACCATCACGCTGAACAGCCCGGCAAACGCCGACGCCAGCCGCACCGCCCACGGTGACACGCCGAACACGCGCAGGGCGCCGGCGTCCAGCCACAGGCTCAGGGGCGGTTTCTCCAGGAACGGCTCGCCGAACAGGCGCGGCGTCACCCAGTCGTTGTCCAGGTGCATCTCCATGGCGATCCCGGCGACCCGGGCCTCGGTGGAGCCTTGCAGTTGATGGTTGCCCAACGCGAAGAAGAACAGCAGGGCGGCAAGCAGGAACAGGGACGAGGCGGCACGCGACATGGATTCAGGCAACCGGAGTTGAGCAGGAAACCCGAGCTTACCCGGCCAATGCTTAACAAATTGTGAACGTCAGGAAAGACGTCGCGACCAACGCTGCTCTTCCGCCTCGAACCGCTCGTTCACCCGCGCCGTCAGCACATGGTCCTGCCAGCGTCCGGCGATGTTCAGGTACGCCTTGGCGTAGCCCTCACGCTCGAACCCCAGGCGCTCCAGCAACCGCGCACTGCGCTCGTTGCCGGGAATGTAGTTGGCCATGATCCGGTGCAGGTTCTGGCCCTCGAACATGTAGGCGATGCCGGCCTCCAGCGCTTCATGCATCAAACCCTGGCCCTGATGGGCCTCATCGATGTGATAGCCCAGGAAGCAGGCCTGGAACGCGCCGCGGATGATCCCGCTGAAATTGCACGCGCCGATCATCTGTCCGCCGTCCGGCGTCAGCAGCGCCAAATGCACCGCCAGCCCGGCCTCGAAAGCGCTGCCCTGCACCTCAAGGCGCCGGCGGATCTGTTCGGTGGAGAAGTAGTCGTCGGTGCGGATCGGCGACCACGGGGCGAGGTGCCGCTGGTTGCGTCGGTAGAAATCGTGTTCCAGACCCGCCTGCTCCGGATCGAGCACGGCGAGCGTCAGGCGTTGGCAGGGCAAGGTGAACAGCGGCATCGGGCGCTCCGTTGGCGGGACTTACTGGAAGAATTGACCGATAGGGACGAAAACACAAACCGCTCGCTTGAGTTTGCGCAGGGTCTGAAGATTCACGAGGCGGCTTCGTATATCGTCGAGCCCCATGGAATCCGATCAAGGAAAAGGAAATGGAGTTTGCGTTCACCACCGGCCAGCAATCATTGCGCCTGCTGCCCCCCGACCCGACGCTGTGCACCGCGCTAGCCCACGCGCTCAACACCAGCCATGTCGCCCACGCCGAATTCCTGCCCTGGGCCCGTCCCCACACCACCGAGGAACAGGCGCTTGAGTTCCTGCTCATGTCCCGTGACGACTTCAGCAGCGAAACCGGCGAACGCCGCTGGTTCATCGTCACCGACGACGGCCAGACCGTCCTGGGCTGCATTGGCCTGAAGCCTCGGCGACGCAATCGTTACGTCGTGGGGTATTGGGCCAACACCGAGCATTCGGGCAAGGGCTACATGCGTGCTGCATTGAGGCGATTGCTTTGTGGTTTTCCTGACGCGGCCTTCTATCTGAGCGCGTCTTCGGCCAACACCCGCAGCCAACGCCTGGCAGAATCCGTCGGATTCGAGCTGATCCGCGTGCACCGCGCGGCCCGCAACTCGCCGCAGCACGGCGTGCAAGACACACTGGCCTACCGCCTCGATGCCAAATCCCAGGCAAAAAAAAGCCCGCGGGAGAGCGCGGGCGAACCGTAGTTTCTTGAATGAGCGAGGGCAATGTACACGGCCGTCGATTAACGGGGGGTGAAGAAAAGTTCATGTCGATGAATGACTTGCACCCTCGGCGCCAAGCCTGCCGCCTCAGTGGACAACGGGCGCCGGCGGTGGCACGACGACCTGCTGCGGATCGACAGTTTCCAGCGCCCGACACACCAGCATCTCCGTCATGGTCGCCAACTGCTGAATCGCCAGCATCCGACTGCGCTGCGCCCCCTCGAAACCGTCGGCGAAATTGGCCGTCACGGTGGTGAGCGCGGCCAGGGTTTGGGTGGCGTGCGTGAGTAGGGTCAGCGTGTCCACATCGGTGCGGACGCTGAACAGCTCCTTGAAGGGGGGCGCTTGCCGACGCTTGCGCACACGTTCGCTGGGCTGCGGGCGGGACTCGTGGGTTTCCGAATCGGGCGCTGAGGACTGGGCTGGTGGGGTCTGGTTGTCTTTCTTCATGACGGGGCTCCAGGCATTTGATGGCCGGGTGAAAGCGAAGCCAGGAGCCTATCGTGTCGGTGATGCTTGAAACAGTTCATGGAAGTCGACGCGTGTTGCGGGAAACTTCCTAGGACGTGCTTAGCGAAGCACGGAGCTCGGCTGAAGTTGGCGTGTGTCTGAAGTGATGTCCCCACAGTTAAATGCCTAGCCCACCGGAGCGATTCAGTGACGAACTCACGGTCAGGTCGGTGAGCAATGTTGGCTGCAATACGGCGTTGACTGATGCTGGGGGTATCCAGGTAGGCGCAGAGACTTTTTTCGACCGTCGCGCGTGATCGACTGTAGGGCAGCAGTACCAACTTGTGGACAAGTATGTTGCTTCGCCGTCGAGCTGATCGCGGCCTTGTGAAACCTGATTTTTGCCTGCAGGTAAGCAGAGCTACGTGTCGTGCTTTTTTCATTCACACAAAGAATCACCATTGCTACAGTTTCGCCTCAACTCCATGGAAAGAATGAGTATCAACATGCCCACGATGTGGATGATTCGAGGTGACGGCGGCCGTCTCTATGACGATTTCAGAGATCGCAATCTCGCAGCCATTGGGTGGACTCAACTGGCGCTTGAGGCCAAGCCTGGCGTTACCCGAAAGGCGTTGATCCAAGCCTATAAAGATCTACAGCCAGGGATCAAGGATGCAAGTGCCGTATCGGGTGCTTCCCAGGTGTTCCGTTTCGTTAACGAAATCAACATCGGCGATACGGTCGTTACCTATTCTCCTGCGAACCGGACCTACTTGGTGGGCCGCTTCACTGGTGCGTGCCAGCATCGTCCCGACCTGGCAGAGGTGGGTATGTCTTTGACCAGGCCGGTTGAGTGGTTTGCGCAGGAGGTCGACCGCGACAAACTCACCGGTGCCAGCAGAAACAGTCTGGGATCTACGCTTACCGTGTTCAATGTTGCTGAGGATGCCCAGAAGGAATTGCTGGCCCTGGCCACTGGGAAGAACGTGACCACTGCACCAAAGGATTTGATTGAAGAACCAGAAGCTCTTGAGGATCCGCTTAAGGGCGTTCAGGAGATCGCCTTCGAGCGCATCAAGGATCAAATCAACAGTCTGGACTGGGCTGAGATGCAGGAGTTGGTGGCGGGCATTTTGCGAGCCATGGGATACAAAACGCTTGTTTCACCGGCCGGTGCTGACCGCGGCAAGGACATCATTGCATCGCCCGATGGTTTTGGATTTGAGCCACCGCGAATTGTTGTAGAGGTCAAGCATCGGAATGCCCGGATGGGGAGCAACGAAATCCGCAGCTTTCTTGGTGGAAGGCACAAGGATGATCGAGGGTTATATGTGAGCACTGGCGGGTTTACTAAAGAGGCCCTGTATGAAGGAGAGCGGGCCAACGTACATCTGACGATGTGGACGTTGGATGAACGGGCGCGCACGTTGATGGCGCATTATCCAGCTACCGATCCGGAGACTAAGCGATTGGTGCCGTTGAGTTACTTTTATGTGCCTGCGTGAAGGTTGCCTGTCTTGAGTTGGTGATTGGAGAGGTGGAGGATTCGGGTGAGATAATATCTGGCATTACTGAATTCCAAGAAAAATTAAAGACTTTCTTGGATGAGCCGGGGGGATCTGAAATGACTTTTTATCTTATTTAAAAACAACATAAAAATTCGGTTTGTCTTTTTCTATGGAATACCTTTTGGAATACTGCGTCACGAAATTTGAACTCGGGACTCCGGAGCATTGAGGGGGGCACGAGCGCTCGCGTTTAGACTTCAGAATCGCAATTTGCTCAGATCGACCTCGGACTCAGCATCGCATGCTTCGTGACGGCAGCATCGATGGCCTATTGGATTACTCGCATCCGCTGTTCTGTAAGCGCAACTGCCTTTGCTTTCTCACCGTGGGCAGCCTCCGGCAGCTTCAGGACAGACGGGCGGGGGATAGGGATGATCCAGCGGCGTGATCCAATAGCACGTGGGATGTTCATTTCGCCATGCGCTGACGTCACAACGCCGCGCGAATAGCTTGAGTGGAATACTGGTGCTACCTCTGTGCAAAAAAAGCCGCGTTTTGATGGGACGCGAGCTTTACCCATGCTGGCTGGATAGATATTGTGACGTCGTTCGCACACAGTTAGGTCAAAGAGCCATCAGGGACGTAATCAAGGGTTCTAGCGTACACTTTTACGCCGTCCCAATAATCGCCTCGCCAACCAGATATGCGAGGTCAAGGCAGTTCAACGGGACGGATACATGGACAAGAATTCACTGACTGAGCGTGACATCTGCAGCAAATACATCACACCGGCCATCACCGCGGCGGGCTGGGATTTGCACAAGCAGGTTCGTGAGGAAGTCAGCTTTACCAAGGGGCGCATCATCGTCCGTGGCAAGCTGCACAGCCGAGGCGAATCGCGCCGCGCCGACTACATCCTTTATCACCAGGCCAACCTGCCGCTGGCGGTTATCGAGGCCAAGGACAACAAGCACGCGCTCGGCGCCGGTATGCAGCAGGCGCTCGGTTATGCCGAGGCGCTGGATGTGCCGTTCGTGTTCTCCAGCAACGGTGATGGTTTTCTCTTCCATGATCGCAGTGGTACCGGCGTGCAGAAGGAAACCGAGCTGAGCCTGGGGCAGTTCCCCAGCCCCGAGGAGCTGTGGCAGCGCTACTGTCAGTGGAAGGGCCTCAGCGGCGAAAGCCAGCAGAAGGCCGAAGCCCCGTATTACGACGACGGCTCCGGGCGCATGCCGCGCTACTACCAGATGAACGCCGTCAACCGTACCGTTGAGGCCGTGGCGCGCGGGCAGGATCGCATCCTGCTGGTCATGGCCACCGGCACCGGCAAGACCTACACCGCCTTCCAGATCATCTGGCGCTTGTGGAAGTCCGGGCAGAAGAAACGCATCCTCTTCCTCGCCGATCGCAACATCCTCGTCGACCAGACCAAGAACAACGACTTCAAGCCCTTCGGCCAGGCGATGACCAAGATTGCCAAACGGCAGATCGAAAAGTCCTACGAAATTTACCTGTCGCTGTATCAGGCCGTGACCGGCAACGAAGAAGAGAAGAATGTCTACAAGCAGTTTTCCCGCGACTTCTTCGACCTCGTGGTGATCGACGAATGCCACCGAGGCAGCGCCTCCGAAGACTCGGCCTGGCGCGAGATTCTCGACTACTTCTCCGGTGCCACCCACATCGGCCTGACCGCTACGCCGAAGGAGACCAAAGAGGTTTCCAGCATCACCTACTTCGGTGAGCCGGTGTACAGCTACACCCTCAAGCAAGGCATCGAAGATGGCTTCCTCGCCCCGTACAAAGTGGTGCGCATCGACTTCGACAAAGACCTGCAAGGCTGGCGCCCGCCCAAGGGCACGCGCGACAAGAACGGTGAGCTGATCGAAGACCGCGTCTATGACCTCAAAGATATGGACCGCGAACTGGTGATCGAAGCGCGCACCCAGTTGGTCGCCCGCAAGGTCACCGAATACCTGACCGCCACCGACCCCTTCCAGAAAACCATCATCTTCTGCGACGACATTGACCACGCCGAGCGCATGCGCCAGGCCCTGGTCAACCTCAACCCCAAGCGCGTTGAGGAAAACCGCAAATACGTGATGCGCATTACCGGCGACGACAAGGAAGGCAAGGCCGAGCTGGACAACTTCATCAACCCCGAGTCGCGCTACCCGGTGATCGCCACCACCAGCAAACTCATGACCACAGGAGTTGATGCCCAGACCTGCAAACTGGTGGTGCTCGACCAGCACATCAAATCCATGACCGAGTTCAAGCAGATCATCGGTCGTGGCACCCGTATCAACGAGGATTACGGCAAGTACTGGTTCACCATCATGGACTTCAAGAAAGCCACCGAACTCTTTGCCGACCCGGCCTTCGACGGTGAGCCGGTGGTGATCTACAACCCCGAGGGCGACTCCTCACCGGTGCCGCCGGAAGAAACCGAGGGCGAAGAGGGTGACGTGATCGACGGTGGTGCTGGGGCAACCGAAGGTGACGAAACCACCGGTGGCGCTGACGACGATGGCGGCAAGAAGCGCGTCAAATACGTGATCAACAACGTCGCCGTGCACGTCATTGCCGAGCGCGTGCAGTACTACGGCCCGGACGGCAAGCTGATCACCGAATCGCTACGCGACTACACCCGCACCTGCGTTAAGAAACAGTTTGCCTCGCTGGATGACTTCCTGCGTCGCTGGAGCGATGCCGAGCAGAAGAAGGTCATCATCGATGAGCTGGCCGCTCAAGGTGTAATGTGGGAAGCCCTGGACGACGAAGTCTCAGCCAAGCGCGGCCAGCCGCTCGATCCGTTCGACCTGATCTGCCATATCGCCTTCGACCAGCCGCCGCTCACCCGCAAGGAGCGCGCCGAGCAGGTGAAAAAGCGCAACTACTTCGCCAAATACTCCGGCGCCGCCCGCCAGGTACTGGAAGCCCTGCTCGACAAGTACGCCGACACCGGCGTCGAGCACATCGAAGACATCAAGATTCTTCAGCTGGCGCCATTCAGCCAGATCGGTGCGCCGATTGAGCTGGTCAAGGCCTTTGGAGGCAAACCGGGCTATCAGCAGGCCATTCAGGAGCTTGAGCGACAGCTCTACGGATAACCGATGCCCAAACTTAATTCATTTGAGATCGCAGCTGCGCTCATCCGTAAGGGCTTTGTTCTGACCGTCAAAAATCAACATGCTAACGGGTATGAGCAACCTGATTTTAACGGTCGTGTATTCGTCAAAATGAGCAAAACGGGTGCTCCTGTTGCCAAGCAGCCCTTCCTCATTCATCCAGAACATGCCACCGCAGGTAAATGGGACTCAATCAAGGTACTTTCCCCTTCGTTGCCAAATACCGGGTATCGAAACACTAACATGACGGGTTATCCCGCCGTAGCTGGCTCTGACAGTAAATTAGCAATTGCATTGGATATCGCTACAGAGGTCGATCTTAATCAACTGCTTGATCTACTCGGTTATAAATCCTCTGTTTCTGTCCTCCAGTCCGCGACTGCTAAATCTTCGGTCTCAACAGAGGAGTTTCTAAACGAACCCAACCTCACCGACACCGAACGCGATGCCCTGATCAAAGCGCGCATCGGCCAGAGCGGCTACCGCGACGACCTGCTGGCCTACTGGGGCGGCTGTGCGATTACCGACTGCTGCGTACCGGAGTTGTTGCGGGCCTCGCATATCAAACCCTGGCGCGCTGCCAGCCCGGCCGAGCGGCTTGATCCGTTCAACGGGCTGTTGCTCACCCCCAATCTTGATCTTGCCTTCGACCGTGGCCTGATCAGCTTTGACGATCAGGGGCAGATTCTCCTTGGCGACGATCTCGACTCCGACAGCGCCCGTGCGCTCAACATCACCCCTTGTCTGCGCTTGCGCCAGATCAAGCCGCAGCATCGCGGCTATCTGGCCTGGCACCGTGAACACCTTTTCAGGAAGTAAGCATGTCCATCAGCAGCACCATCAAATCCATCCAGGACATCATGCGCAAGGACGTCGGCGTCGACGGCGATGCGCAGCGTATTGGCCAGCTTGTGTGGATCTTGTTCCTGAAAATCTTCGACGACCGCGAGCAGGAGTGGGAGCTGCTCGATGACAACTACCGTTCTCCGATTCCGGAGAGCTGCCGCTGGCGCACCTGGGCGGCCAACCCGGAGGGCATCACCGGCGATGCCCTGAAGGATTTCATCGACAACAACCTGTTCCCGCAGTTGCAGAACCTCCATGAATACAGCACCACGCCGGCTACCTACGTGGTGCGTGGCGTGTTCGAGGATGCCTACAACTACATGAAGTCCGGCCAGTTGATCCGCCAGGTGATCAACAAGATTCAGGAAGGGGTGGACTTCAACAAGGCGCAGGAGCGCCACGCCTTCGGCGACATGTACGAGCAACTGCTGCGCGACCTGCAGAACGCCGGCAATGCCGGTGAGTTCTATACCCCGCGCCCGGTCACCGAATTCATGGTGCGTATGGTCGATCCCAAGCTGGACGAAAAGGTCATGGACCCGGCCTGCGGCACCGGCGGCTTCCTCACCTGCAGCATCGAGCACAAGCGCAAGCGCTATGTGCAAACCGCCGAGGACGAGCGTACCCTGCAGTCGAGCATCTTCGGCGTGGAGAAAAAGCCGCTGCCGCACCTGCTGGCCACCACCAACATGATCCTGCACGGCATCGAGGTGCCCAACCAGATCAAGCACGACAACACCCTGGGACGTCCGTTGATCAGTTGGGGACCGGCTGAGCGGGTCGATTGCATCGTCGCCAACCCGCCTTTCGGCGGCATGGAAGAAGACGGCATCGAAACCAACTTCCCCACGGCCTTCCGCACCCGCGAAACCGCCGACCTGTTCCTGGTGCTGATCATGCACCTGCTCAAGGACGGTGGCCGCGCCGCCGTGGTGCTGCCCGACGGTTTCCTCTTTGGTGAAGGCATCAAGAGTCGCATCAAGGAAAAGCTGCTGACCGAATGCAACCTGCACACCATCGTTCGCCTGCCCAACGGCGTGTTCAACCCTTACACCGGCATCAAGACTAACCTGCTGTTCTTCACCAAGGGCACGCCCACCAAGGACGTGTGGTTCTACGAGCACCAGTACCCAGTCGGTTACAAAAGCTACTCCAAGACCAAACCCATGCGAGTCGAAGAGTTTGCTGTCGAGGAAGCCTGGTGGGGCAGCGAGGTCGATGGCTTTGCCGCACGGCAGGATAATGAGTTTGCCTGGAAGGTCAGCTTCGACGAGCTGCAAAACCGCAACTGGAACCTCGACTGCAAGAACCCTCACGTCGGCGAACAGATCAGCCATGACCCGGACGAACTGCTGCGTGACTACGCCGCGCGGCAAGGCGAGATTTGCGAGCTGCGCGACCAGCTCAAGGCCGTGCTGGCCGGGGCCTTTGCCGCACAGTCGGCGGAGCGTGACGCATGAGCGCAGTGCTGACCGATAACCTGTCACTAGTGGCCGGCGCGCCCAATGGGATAAAAAAACTGCGTGAGCTGATTCTGGAGCTGGCGGTGCGCGGCAAGCTAGTGCCGCAAGATCCGAGTGATGGGCCTGCAAGTGAATTGCTGAAACAGATTACCGAGGAAAAGGCGCGGTTGGTGGCGCAGGGGAAGATTAAGAAGCAGAAGCCGCAGCCTGAAATTACAGACGAAGAAAAGCCATTTCAGCTCCCAACTGGCTGGGAGTGGGTACGCCTGGACTCTTTGCTGAAGAAAATTGGGGCCGGAAGTACGCCATTGGGCGGGAAGCAGGCCTACGTCGCAAATGGAGTCAAATTTCTTCGGTCTCAGAACGTGTGGAGTGAAGGACTTCGGCTCAATGAGGTCGCTTTCATTCCAGAAGAAACCCACCAAAAAATGTCGGGCACACATGTTGAAGCAGGCGACTTACTGTTCAACATCACAGGAGCATCTATTGGGAGATGCGCTGCCGTTCCAGCTGACTTTGATACGGGTAACGTAAGTCAGCACGTAACCATTATTCGACCAGTTTCGGCGGCAACCCAGCCATTCCTTCACACAGCGCTTATCTCACAGTTGGTTCAGCAGACCGTAATGGATGTGCAGGTAGGTGTTTCGCGTGAAGGGCTCAGCATTGGGAAGTTGGCCCAATTCTTAATTCCGTTCCCTCCTGAAGTCGAACAACACCGCATCGTCTCCAAAGTCGGTGAGCTGATGGCCCTGTGCGACCGGCTGGAAGCCCGGCAGACCGATGCCGACAGCGCCCATGCCCAACTGGTGCAGGCACTGCTGAGCAGCCTGACTCAGGCCTCCGATGCCGAAGGCTTTGCGCAAAGCTGGCAGCGCCTGGCCGAGCACTTCCATACCCTGTTTACCACCGAATCCAGCATCGACGCCCTCGAGCAAGCATTTCTTTGTTTAGCTGCGGATGGACGTCTCGTAAGGTCATATATTCCTGCTGACTACCTGGCTCTTTCAGATGTACTTGAAGGTGACTCACTGAACGGTTCTTCGAAGAAACCTCAGGACTCACCAGGCGCTGTGGAAATTCTGAGAATTAGTGCGGGAACCGGAGTTGCTGGCTATGTCACTGACGAGCTTGAGCACAAGTGGGCGGACGTTTCAGAGGCGGAAATACAAAAATTCCTTTTGGCTAGAGACGATCTTCTAGCCTGCCGGTTCAATGGAAATCTTCACTATGTCGGGGCATTCTCTCTTTACTGCGGAAGTAGAGGTGTGCCGCAAATTTTTCCCGACAAACTCATCCGTTTTCGGGCTGATCGTAATAAAGCTTCGCCTCATTACCTCAAATACATATTGAATGCAGCTCCTGCACGAGCGCAGATAGAGTCGTTTTGCGCGACCACCGTCGGAAATATCGGCATCAGTGCCAAGAATCTCAAAACGATAAAACTACGCCTGCCCACTCTGAATGAACAAAGCAATATTGTTAGCCGCCTAGATCAGCTAATGGCGCTCTGCGACCAACTCAAAGCCCGCCTAAACCAGGCTCGGCAGGTGCATGAGCATCTGGCCAGTGCGCTGGTCGAGCAGGCCGTGGCCTAGGCAACAGGAGCGCACGGATGCCCATTCGCACCCAGATCTGGACCGTCGGCGCACAGCCCGCGCCGCTGAAAAGTGCCGTGCTGGCCAGCGAGCAGTTCCTCGAAGACATGATCGTCAGTGCTCCGGCGCTGCTCTCCGAGGACTGGCTGTTGATTGGCCGGCAGGAAAGCACTGGCCAGGGCGGGCGTATCGACCTGCTGGCGCTGGCGCCGGATGCTTCGCTGGTGCTGATCGAGCTCAAACGCGAGCGCACCCCGCGTGAGGTGGTGGCGCAGGCGCTGGACTATGCGGTGTGGGTGGAGCGCTTGCAGGCCAACGAGATTGAGGCCATCTACCAACGCTTCAAGCCGGGTGCCGACTTGGCGGCGGACTTTCAGGCGCGCTTCGACGCGCCGCTGGAGCCCGAGGCGCTGAACCAGAGCCATCAGATCGTTATCGTCGCTGCCGAGCTGGATGCCAGCAGCGAGCGCATTGTCGGCTACCTGAGCGAACGCGATATTGCCATCAACGTGCTGTGCTTCCAGGTGTTCCAACTGGGTGAGCAGCAACTGATCAGCCGCGCCTGGCTGCTCGACCCCAGCGAGGCGCCACAGGCCAGCAGTGTGAGCAAATCGGGCACACCCGCCGAACCCTGGAATGGCGAGTTCTACGCCTCGTTCGGCCACAGCAGCACGCGCGACTGGGCCGAGGCGCGGCGTTACGGTTTTGTCTGCGGTGGCGGCGGCAGTTGGTACAGCAATAGCCTGAAACTGGTCGGCCCCGGCGACCGCCTGTGGGTCAATGTGCCCGGCGCGGGCTATGTCGGCGTCGCCCGCGTAACCGGCCATGCCACGGCGGCCAAGGACTTCTGCCTCAGCGAGGGCGGCGTCGAGCGCCCGGCGCTGGAGCTGCTGCAAGCCGACTACCACCGCGCCTATGTCGATGACCCACAGCGCTGCGAATACTTCGTGCCCGTCGAGTGGCTGTACAGCCTGCCGCTCAATGAGGCCGTGCGGGAAGTCGGCCTGTTCGGCAACCAGAACACCATCTGCCGGCCGACCACGCCAAAATGGCGCTGGACGGTGGAGCGGCTCAAGGAGCGCTTCGCCCAGTAGCGCGGGGCCCTGCCAGGCACTTTTCTTAACCTTTGTCTCACTGGATACACCACCATGCTGGATCTGCTGCAACACCTGATCCCCGAAAGCGGTCGTTTGATGATCCTGTGGGAGAGCAGAGCCAGGCAAGGAGTTGGGATGCTAAAAAGCCACTAGATTGAGGCTGTCAAGACCTTTAGAATCGACCTTTTTTAACACTTGGCTGCTCACATGGATGACGTTTTTACCCCGTTGCGGTCATTGATCGGTGAGCCTAGGCTGCCGAATCTTCTTACCAAGGTACACGACGACGAGCTCAATCAAATGCCTTTTGAACAAGGTCTTTTTTTGATAGACGCCAAGGCTCCGTCTGACCCCCGCCCGAGCTCGTGCTGCCCGGATGTCACTGTTGAGATGAAGGAAAAAGCCCACCTCTGGGCAGTCCGTCAGAATGACGCTGTTCATGCAGCAGAAAACTGTGATTTCGGCAGGTCGCTAGCCCTTGGGAAGATCAAGCACACAAACCTCACTGGAGGTGAGGCCGCTTACATCGGCGGAGAGCTGATCTGGCTCGGTGAGCAAGAAATAATCATCAATGGCTGCTCAGGCCGTTACAAGCCGCAGAGTGCGCTGGAAATCGAGTCGGCCGGAGAGGCTTTCACGTATGCGGGCTACCGGGTATGGTTGACAGGCTATGATGAAGGCACGGGCTATTGCTTTAGGTTCGGCGCCAGTGTCCCTGTAGAGGTGCATCCCAAATGACCACGCCTACGCGAGTTGGCTCGCACCCTGAAAACTCGGATAACGCCCGGGATGGGGAGATAATGTTTGTTCGAAGCCAGTCTCAGCTAGCGCTGGACAACCCGGCAGCAAAAGGATTCCGTTTAACTCGCCATCAAGCTGAGCGCGCGTTTGGCTCGGATATGGTTGAGCGTGTCCTGGATGAGTGCGTTGTCAGTTTGGTGCCTAGCATCCAAGAGCCAGCCCAAACATTGAGAGCTCGTCGTGAGCATATGGGGTTGAGAGTCGAAGAACTAGCTCAGGCAGCCCGTCTTCCTGCGAGCTTGGTGGTTGATGCTGAGAGCCCTGGTAAGGTTGTACCAATTCAGTCACTGAACGAACTCTGTCAAGTCCTTGCCTTGGACGAAAGGATCCTTGGTTATTCGCCAGCAGCTGGAGGTGATGCCGGATTGGGCGTCAGGCTGCGTATGCTGACGGAGATACGAGATGAGAAGTCATTTTCTGCTGCGTCCGTTGCCAAGCTCGGCGAGGCCGCTTGGGTGGTTGCCAAGCAATCTGACTTAGCGGATTCCCTTGGTCGTAAGTTGCATGATCTAGCTTCGAGTGCAAGTCGCAAGGACGCCAATTATTCATATCCGACGTATGAAAAAGGTTACTTGCTAGCTGAAAAAACACGATCTTTGCTAGGTTTGGATGATGAGGAACCGATATTTAGTGTCAGAGCTCTGGTGGAAGAGACGCTAAATATTCCATTGATCCAAACCAACTTGGAGCACCGTTTTGCTGGAGCAACCATAGCTAATGGATCATATCGGGGTATAGTGGTCAATGAGCGCGGTCGGAACTCTGATGTTGCGGTCCGAAGAATGACAATGTGTCATGAAATGGCTCATCTCCTTTGGGATCCAGATGAGAAGCTCGATAAGCTGCTTGTTGACGAGTACGCGAACATTGAAGGTCGTGCTGCGGCAACAGACTATGTGGAAATGAGGGCTAATTCTTTTGCGGTCGCATTTCTAGCACCTAGAGCTGGCGTAAGACGTATTGTGGATCGTAGCGCATCGATTGCCTCTGCCATTGAAGAAATCTCATCTCTCTATGGGATCAGTGTGTCAGCTGCTAAATACCATATAGCTAACGTCTGTAAGAAAGACACGAATGTTGCAGTTGGTGATGTGGATTTGAGTGCTTGGATTCCAGCTGAAAATCTCACGGTTGACTTTATGCCGGGGCTTGGTGAAAACGTTCCGATATCAAGGCGTGGGATGTTTTCTGCTGTCGTGGCGAGAGCTTTTTTAAATAATTTGATTTCGGCTGATACTGCAAGAATGTGTTTGAAGTCTGATAGGCCGTTCGATCATGCTCAAGCAATAACAATTGCTGAACTGTGGGGGATTTGAGTTTATTTTTTAAGTTTTCGTGATGTGTTGACTGGATTTAAATATAAGTCTTTGGCTTTGTAATTTCGGGGTTGGTCAGGAACTCTCCAAGAATCCATGTGTGGAGCATGTTTTAGCCCGGCAAATGCCGGGCTTTCACGTTAATGGGGGTGTGCTTCCGAAGCTCAAGCTTTTCTGCCTCTCCTTCGATGGCTCAGAATGCTTCTGTGCAAAATCTCGCCAAAGCGTTCAACAAAGTTTATTTGATAGCTTGTGAATCGTTGGATAGCAGGGGGGCGGTAAAAGCTTCAGTGCATTTAGCATCTGTTGGATAGTAGCCCCATTATCGTAGTGTTTGCCGGCAATTGATTGAGGGGCATGACCAGTGATAGCGTCAATGATTGAGCGATCTAACTGTTCTCCGTTACGCTTCGCGTGGCTTAGGTTTGTCTCTAGTGTATGTCGGAAGGAATAGAGGCTTTTACCATCGTGAGACTGATGGACTCCGGCCTGAACCAAATAGCCTCCGGGCGTTTCGTTGAAGAACTTGCTGGCGCTTTTCGCCCAGCCTGAATCGCCCCTGGTTTCGTAAATTTGGGCTCAGGGATTCGCCATGATTCTGGCCAGATACCTTTCGATGCAGCCACAGCGGGTTCTAAACCGTTGGAGACATGGCCGATCGCTGTCTTTCATGAGCGACCAGTTTGGATCGTCTGTAAGTTGATTGTGACGAACGAGAATCAGACCCTCGCTCTGAGGTTGAACGTCCATGGTTTTTCTAAGCGACGAGTGAGCAACCGCACGGTTAGCAAATAGTAGTACCACGTCGCGGCGCTGCGCCGATCCAGGTGATGCTCGAGGAACCAAGCCACATGCTTTCTCTGCCAAGCCCATGGAGTCTCTCGTTGCCAACGCTCTGCAATCTCAGCCTGGATGATTTTCGCCTGTCGCACATGACGTTGCCGGGTTGTGTGCGAGCCGGTCAGCACTCCTGCCAAGAACAGCTCCATGTCGAATGGCTTACTCATGACCGACCTCCAATGTACGCGGCAACTACGTCAATTCGTCCGTGCCCCAGCTCATTGCTGATTAGCCTCCGGGCCTCGCGATCAAGGCGTCGATCTACCTGGCAGCATTGGCCACCGTTGACAGGCGCGCGGTGTTGGGTGATTTGCTCATAGCGCTCACATGCGTAAGCCGCTCGTAGCTCATGGAAGCCTTTAAGGTTGTGTGCATGCAGGATGTCCCGCGCAGGGCGGATGATTTCTTGCAGAACAGTCAGGTAGCTTTCGAGTGGTGCAATCAGGTTGCGGCTACCCGCAGGTGACACCTGCCATGCAAACCCAAGTGCACCTCGAACATGGTCGTCCACCGCAATCCAACGTGGCGCCGATGCGCCGGCGCGGCCGCCTTTAGTGCCATCCTGAATGTTTATCCTGCCTAGGTCGTTAGCCTCACGGCTTAGCCGTGGCAGGTCAGCCAAGATAGCCTCACGCAAGCGCATGCCGGTGGCTCGCGCCAACAGAACGATCGCAGCGGCTCGCAGCTGATCACGATTCAAAAGCGCATCGACGATCTGCCTAACCCGCTCGCGGTCTTGACCCTGCGGCACCGACTGGCGAACCCCGCTGCGCTGTATGCCCAATGCCTTGCTCGGACTCGGCAACTTCACGTACTGATCACCGCGAAGCGCTGCCATGGTGCTGTTAACGCTGGATAGGCGGTTTTGTGCGGTGCTGACAGCAAGGTCACCGCGCCTAACCATGTCGCGTAGATACGCCGCATAGTCCGCCAACACCTTCCGATCAATCTGCCGCGCATCATTGATACCCGGCCCCTGTTCTGAGCGGCACCACTTCACGAATGCCTGCCACCGATCACAGTGTGCCTTCACCGTGCCGTAATGGCCGCCGCCGAACATGTCTTTCAACGCCTGCGGGCCTGCATAGCTCAGTTGCCTGCCATAGCCGAAATTGCGACCATCCCGCCTACCTACCAATGCCATGTCGATCACCTCATCGCCTGTTCTCCGATCCTCGCCCCACGTCATCCCGCCAAGAATGCTGAGTGTTATCAGGGATCAAGGCCCCTGCGACCTGTGGGGATGTCCTCTAACGCGGGACTGGCGGCTCCTTACGACCGGGAGCAAGGGCATCTCATGATCTGGCCTCCTGAACACCGTTACCGGTGGGCGGGCGGAGGCTGCATTGGCTGACGAGTCCAGTGCCGCGAGATCCTGAGCCGGGTGAACACAGCGATGCGATGACCGGGGCATGCCTGACTGTCAGTCAGGTGCAGTCCATTCCCTGGCCTGCGGCACCATCATCTACAGCGCTGTTGCTGGTGACATCGGCGTTTGTCACGCCAATTGTCACAGGGGAAGTTGCCGCAAAGCCAAGAGCGATGAGGGCTGCAGCAGTGTTAGAAGCGCCCGTCTCTTTCCAGAGAAAGAGACGGGCGCAAGTTGGCGCAAGATTCGGCCAAGCGGATAGGTTGCTGCAGGGCAGCGAAGTAGGAGGTGTTGCCTGGCGCACGAGGGCCATGATTTGAAGTAGGCATCCATCACCGGGGAGGTGACCGGGCGAGCTGCCGGATGCGAATCGCCATTTGGGGGGAGAACCACCGCGAGAGCGGCGTGACCTTCAAGGTTCGGGTCACCTGGGTTGCTGTCATCGACAGCGCTTGCACGATCAGTTTTACGCCTGTGGATAAACCCGGTCAAGGGTCGAAACTCAGCGCTACTTGGGAGGTGAAAAGCGGTTATCCACCGATGGAATTGAGTGGCAAACCCCGGACAACGTGGTTGCTTTTAGCTCTTCAAAGTAAGGTCCATCCAAACAGGGCGGCTTTGCAGCCCTGTTTGGATGGACCCGCGCTGAGAAGCGGATAAGCGAGGCTGCTTGCCCTGAATCTTGAACGCTCAGTTGCTGCCGTTTTTGCGCCTGTATAGCGCTAGCGTATCGGCACCACGTTCTTGTCTATGACTTGGCCGTACGCTGAGGCGAGCAGGCTGCCGGTGGCGGCTTTCTGGATGTACTCACTCCACCAGGCCATCATCGGTCGTCGGCGCTCAATGTAGTCGGCTCGGTTGTAGGCGCTGCGTACCTCATCCTTGTCGACATGCGCCAGTGCCACTTCGATGAGCTCCGGGTCCCACCCATGTTCATTCAAGATGGTGCTGGCCATCGAGCGCATGCCGTGGCTGACTAACCGATCCTGGAAGCCCATACGTTTCAACGCCATGTTGGCGGTCTGGCTATTGGCGTGTGTGCGCGGATTTCTGTCTGCTGGGAAGACGTATTCGCGATGGCCGCTGTGAGCCTTCAGTGACTCCAATAGTGCGACAGCGTGATCACTCAACGGGATGCTGTGTGGGCGGCGCTTCTTCATCCGCTCCGGTGGGATAGTCCAGACACGCCTTTCAAAGTCGATGTCTGCCCAGCGAGTAGTTGCCGCCTCGGCGGGGCGAGTCATCGTGTGTAACTGCCATTCGATCAAGCAGCGGGTCGTGCGTTTGATACTGGCGTTCGCAATCTCCAGCATGAGCTCGGGGAGCTCCTCAGGTGGGAGCGCAGCCATGTTCTCTTTCTTGGGTTTCTTGAATACCGCCCTGATGCCGCTGAGCGGGTTGGCGAAGATCAGGCCGGAGTTTACGCCGTAGGTCATGATCTCGTTTAGCCGCTGGCTAAGACGTTTGACCGTCTCCAGACTGCCTTTCGCTTCGATGGGACGAAGCAATCCGATCACCATCGGCGCGGTGATTTTCGTGAGTGGTGTCGTCCTCAAGTCGGGGAATACATGCAACGAGAGCGACCGCCAGATGTCCTCGGCGTAGGCCGGGGTGACCGAGTCTTTCTTGAGCTCGAACCAGGCGGTGGCCACGTTCTCGAAGGTATGTTCTGTCTCAGCGCGCTTGGCTTCATTCAGCGTGTTGCGCTGCACCTTCGGATCGATGCCCTGGGCGAGTAGCTCACGCGCATCTACTGCCATCTTTCGTGCGTTCGCCAGTGACAGTTCGGGGTAGGTCCCGAAGCCGATGTTGATGCGCTTCTTGGTCACCGGTTCGCGGTAGTTGAAATTCCACAGCAACGAGCCGTTGCTGCGTACTCGGAGCTGCAAACCGTCACCGTCAGTAAGGACGTAATCCTTGGACGCGGGTTTGACTCCCTTGAGCTGTCGATCGGAGAGGCGGAGGGTTTGAGCAGGCATGAGATTGTCCTCAGGCACTGATTCGGTATTCCAAAGATTAGCACCGGATGGACTGGAATACCGTCTGGAATACCAGAATGGCTGGAACTCAAAAACTCTCAAAAGACCGCAAAAGCGCTGGAGGCCGCGTATTTACTGGATCGCAGGCACAAAAAAAGACGTCCGTGGACGTCTTTTTTTGATCATTTGGTGGAGCCGGGGGGATTTGAACCCCCGTCCGCCAGTGCTCCGCTGTCGGTACTACATGCGTAGCCGTGTCTATTGAGTTAACCCTCAGCGACCCGACGGGCAGGGTGCTTTGGGCGAGTTGTGTAAGTTTTAGCCGCTTCGTCCACAACGTACTGCACGGCGATTCTGTTCTATATGACAATCATTTCGGGTTTACAGACATCCCCTGATGATTGCTGGGCCCGAAGGCACCAGGAGTGCATGTCAGCTGCAATTAAGCAGCGAGAGCAGCACCGTATTGGTCGTCATTGGCAACTATAAGAAGTTGCAACAGTGGATTTACGAGTTCTGTTACCAACTCGGCATGCACCTAAAGTTTCGCCACCGGCGTCGAATCCTAATCGGCCCCGAACCTGTTGCTCGGCATTTCTCTTTGAGCAACAGGCACGTGCAGTGTACGCCAAACCGCTGGCGAGGCCAACCCGAAGGTTGGCCCGTTCACGGATCAGCTCTTGCCGTCCTTGCCGTCCTTGTTCGTGTTGCGGATGTCCTGGAGGGTCTTGGTGGTTTCGGTGATGCATTTCTTGGTGCCATCGTCAGTGTTTTGCGCCTGGTAGGCTTTGGCCTGCTGGACGCTGGCGTCCACCTGGGCGCTCTTGTCCGCAGGAATCTGGGCCTTGGCGTTGGCGATGGATTGCAGGTTGGTCTCGCATAGGTCGCCGGCGGCGAACGCGGCGGAGGTCAGCATCGAGGCGGTGACGAACAGACCGAACAGCACAGAACGTTTCATGGGCAATCTCCTTGAACTGAGGATCCAGACTTCGCTGGCCGTCAGGACGGGCAACCGGATGAAGGAACAGCCCCGTTCGGCGGGGCTTGTTCGGTGGACTGCGGGTGTTCGTCAGGGTTCTGTTTTTTTTCAGGCGAGCGTTTCGCTGCGTTTGGCCCGGGTCACGCGATCCACCAGGTAGACCAGTCCGTGGTAGTCGATGCCGCCGTGCTGCGTCAGGCCGATCTCACAGGTGCGGCTGGTGGAGATCCCCTCGCTGCACTGCTGCACCGCGTCCTTGAGGGTACGCAGCGAATGGCGGTTGAGTTCCGGCGTGGTGAAGCCCTTGTCGCCGGCGAAACCGCAGCAGTGGATGCCTTCCGGGATGACCACGTTCTTGCTGCACTTGCGCGCCAGGTCGATCAGCGCCTGGCTTTCGCCCAGGTGTTGGGTGCTGCAGGTCACGTGCACCGCAATCGGTGCGTCCTGGGGCGTGAACTCCAGCCGGTCGAGAAGATGCGTACGGATGAAGCGCACGGGGTCGTACAGATCCAGGCGAACATCGCCGACATCCTGCACCAGCCGCAGGGTGCAGGGGCTGGTGTCGCAGTAGATCGGGTCGAGCCCGCCGCGGCTGGCCTGGAGCAGGGCGCCGATCAGTTCCTGGCGCTTGTGTTCGGCCTGCTCGGCATAGCCCTTGGAAGCGAACGGCTGGCCGCAGCAGAGGCTGTCCTGATTCTCCGGGAAGACTACTTGATACCCGGCCTTTTCCAGCAGTTGACGGGTTTTGTCGTACAGCGACATCTGCTCCCGGTCACCCGCCGCGGGCCCCATCACCCGCGACACGCACGCCGCCAGGTACACCACGCGCGGGCGCTCGTCGTTGACGGTTGGGCTGAAGCGCACGGCGCGCTCCGGTTGCGGCATCGCATTGGTCCATTGCGGCACTTGTCCCTTGGACAGGCGCGTCAGCGTCGCCGACAGCTTCGCCAAGCGCGGGGCTCCCAACAGCATGCGGGCGCCGTTGGCCACGTGCAGGGTGAAGCGTGCGCCTTGCAGCGTCGTGGCGAAATTTCCTTCGATCCAGTTAGCGGTTTTCGTATGCGTCGCGTGTCGGCCCCGGAGCTTTTTCACCAGCTCGCCGGTATTGATTCCGACCGGGCAGCGTTGCGCGCACAGGCCGGTGGCGGCGCAGGTGTCGATGCCTTGGTAGTCGTAGGCCTTTTCCAGCTCGGTGGTGTCGACCCCGGCGCGCTTCCTCGCCTGAATGTCACGCCAGATCACGATGCGCTGGCGCGGGCTCAGGGTCAGGCCCTTCGACGGGCAAACCGGTTCGCAGAAGCCGCATTCGATGCACTTGTCGACGATCTCGTCCGCCGCCGGCAGCGGTTTGAGGTGCTTGAGGTGGATCTGCGGGTCTTCGCTGAGCACAACGTCCGGATTGAGGATGCCATCGGGGTCGAGGAGGCGCTTGAGTTGCCACATCAACTGGTAGGCGTCGCTGCCCCATTCCAGTTCGACGAACGGCGCCATGTTGCGGCCGGTGCCGTGCTCGGCCTTCAGCGAACCGCCGAACTCCACTGCCACCAATTGCGCCACGTCGTCCATGAACGCCTGGTAGCGTGCGACTTCTTCTGCGCTGTTGAAGCCTTGGGTGAAGACGAAGTGCAGATTGCCTTCCAAAGCGTGTCCGAAAAGGATCGCTTCGTCGTAGCGGTGTTTGTCGAACAGTTCGATCAGACGGTTCACACCGATGGCCAGTTGTTCCACCGGGAAGGTCACGTCTTCGATGATCACCGTGGTGCCGGTCTTGCGCACCGCGCCGACGGCGGGAAAGGTGTCCTTGCGGATCGCCCAGAGCCGGGCGTTCTCGGTCGGGTCTTCGGTGAAGTCGACCTGCTTTTCCACCGGGAATCCACTGAGCGACGCCATGATCTGCGCCAGCTGTTCCTGCAGCAATGTGGAAGAGGCGGCGCGGGATTCGATCAGCAAGGCGCAGGCATTGTTCGACAGGTGCTGTACGAAATCCGGCATGCCGGGTTTGTCCTGCACCGAGCGCAGGCTGCGTCGGTCGAGCAGTTCCACGGCGGACACTGGTTGGCGCTTGAGCACCGTGACGGCGTTGCAGCAGGTTTCCACATCCGGGAACACGATCAGCGCCGAGGCCTTGTTCGGGTGGTCGACCACGGTGTCGTAGGTCACCGCGCTGATGAAGCCGAGGGTACCTTCGGAGCCGACCAGCAGGTGGCTCAAGATATCCACAGGCTCGTCGAAATCCACCAGGGCGTTGAGCGACAGGCCGGTGGTGTTTTTCAGACGGTACTTGTGGCGGATTCGCGCAGCCAGTTCGGCATTGGCGCGGGTCTCGCGGCCCAGTGTCGCCAGACACTCCAGCAGTTCGCCGTGGCTTGCGCGAAACGCCGCGACGCTGGCGGCATCTTCGGTGTCCAGGCGCGTGCCGTCGGCCAGCACCAAACGGATGCCGGCCAGGGTGTGATAGGTGTTCTGCGCAGTGCCGCAGCACATGCCGCTGGCGTTGTTGGCGACGATGCCGCCGATCTTGCAGGCGTTGATCGACGCCGGATCCGGCCCGATCTTGCGCCCGAACGGCGCCAGCCAGGCGTTGGCATGTGCGCCGATCACGCCCGGCTGCAGACGGATCTGCGCGCCCTGGCCGCGGATCTCGCGGCCGTTCCAGTTGTCGCCCAACACGATCAGCACCGAGTCGCTGATCGCCTGGCCGGACAGGCTGGTGCCGGCGGCGCGGAAGGTCACCGGCACCCGGTTGCGGCGGGCCAGTTTCAGCAGCGCCACCACTTCGTCTTCGGATTCGACGCGGACCACCAGTTTCGGGATCAGCCGGTAGAAGCTCGCGTCGGTGCCGAACGCCAGGGTCGACAGGGGATCGTCGAAGCGGCGTTCGGCCGGAATCAGTTGCT
Organism: Pseudomonas sp. B35(2017); assembly: GCF_002113645.1. Taxonomy (NCBI): domain Bacteria; kingdom Pseudomonadati; phylum Pseudomonadota; class Gammaproteobacteria; order Pseudomonadales; family Pseudomonadaceae; genus Pseudomonas; species Pseudomonas sp. B35(2017). Next base: position 70,347 of record NZ_NEIZ01000005.1, read on the forward strand.
GCGCATCGCGCAGGAAAGCCGCCGGTAACGTCATTGGTCCTCCAGGATCAACACCACCAGGTCTTTCGGGCCGTGGGCGCCGTAGGCCAGCACTTGCTCGATGTCGGCGGTCTTCGACGGGCCGGACACCAGCAACGCGTTGGTCGGCATGCCCTGGGCCCATTCGAATTCCTGCTGCACCTGGTAGAAGTTGTCGCGGATCTGGCTGGCCTTGAGCAGGGCGAAGTGCACGGTCGGCACCAGGCTCATCAGGCGCGGCTCTTCCCGGGTCGGCCAGAGGATCAGGCTGCCGGTGGCGGCGATGGCGCCGAGGGTGCCGGTGAGGCTCGCCGGGGTGTCGTTGAACAACTCGGCTTTCCATTCTTCCATCGGCCGGTCGTAGGCCTTGAGCACCGGCAGGGCGGGATTGTTCGACCAGTGTTGTGCGATCTGTCGGCCATGATCGGTGGTCGGTGCGACCAGCAGGCTGGGCAACTGACGGTCGCTCAGCAGTTGGGCGAGCAGGGCAGGCCAGCCGTCGCCGGTGGTCAGATGGATCTCGGTGTGCACCGCTTCCATCAGTTTTCGCAGTTGCGGGATGCGTTGTTCGGCCGCGTAGGTGTAAGGCTGCGTCACCAGATCGACATCGAAGTTGTCGGCAATCGGTGTGGTGCCGGTCAGGCTCTTGCGCAACTTGCCGAGGATGTTTTGCTTGGCGCTCATCAGCGGTCTCCCTCTTTGCCCAGATGTTCCCGGGCCATGTCGTGCAGCGAGCGGGCGGCGGGTTTCGGCGCGCTGTGGTTCTGTGTCCATGGGCCGACGTTGTTCGGCGTCAGTGCGCGCAGGCGTGTGGCTGCGAACGTGAACAGCCGGTACAGCGCCGGCGAGCTGTTGAGCTTGGCCCAGGCGTTCCAGATGAAGCGCTCCTTGCGCGAATACTTGCTGCCCTGGCCGCGCATCACCGGGTTCGGCGCGTCCGGCGCCTTGACGTTCTCTTCGCGCAGGCGGCGCAGCAGCGACGGGATCGGAATCTTCACCGGGCACACCTCGCCGCAAGCACCGCACAGGGACGACGCGCTCGGATGGTCCGGAACTTTCGCCAGGCCGACCATGTGCGGGGTGATGATCTTGCCGATGGGGCCTGGGTAGACCTCGCCGTAGGTGTGGCCGCCGACGCGGGTGTAGACCGGGCAATGGTTCATGCACGCGCCGCAGCGGATGCAGTTGAGGGTCTGGCGCAGTTCGCTGTCGGCGAAGGCCTGGCTGCGGCCGTTGTCGAGCAGCACCAGGTGCACTTCCTGAGGGCCGTCGAGTTCGTGTGCCTTGCGCGGGCCGGAGATCATGTTGACGTAGGTGGTGATCGGGATGCCCAGGGCCGAGCGGGTCAGCAGGGACAGCAGCGGCACCACGTCGCGCAGGTTTTCCACCACCTTCTCGATGCCGGTGACGGCAATGTGCACCGGCGGCACCGTGGTGGTCATGCGGCCGTTGCCTTCGTTCTCCACCAGCAGCAGGGTGCCGGTTTCGGCCACGGCGAAGTTGACACCGGAGACGCCGATGTCCGCCTCGAAGAATTTCTGCCGCAGCACCCTGCGACCGATCTGAATGAGTTGGTCGACGTCCTTGGTGTACTCCACGCCGAGTTTGTCGTGGAACAAGGACGCGACCTGACCGGCGTTCTTGTGGATGGCCGGCATAATGATGTGAGAGGGCTTCTCGTGGTCGAGCTGGACGATGTATTCCCCCATGTCGGACTCCAGACATTCAATGTCCCGAGCCTCAAGGAAATGGTTCATCTCCATCTCTTCGCTGACCATCGATTTGCCTTTGATCACTTGCCGCGCCTCGTGAGCGCGGATGATCGAAAGAACGATGCCATTGGCCTCGTCCACCGTTTCCGCCCAGTGCACAGTCACACCGTTGCGGGTCAGGTTCTGTTCCAGTCGCTCGAGCAGGTCGGGCAGCTTGGACAGCGCGCGGGCCTTGATCGCATTGCCCAAAGCGCGCAGGTGTTCTCGTTCATGGGCATCGCTGAAGGCCGCCGCTCGCTTGGCCATCAGTGAGTCCATCGCGGTGCGGAAGTTGTTCCGCAACTGCTTGTCGCCCAGGGCGTTGTGGGCCCGGGCGCGGAAATCTTCTTCTACGGCAACCGTAGGAATGATTGTCGAGGCGCTCACTTCGCACCTCCGGTCCGCTGCCACAGGAAGCTGGCCAAGTGTTGGCCGCGCAGCGCTTCCTTTTGTTTCTCCAGCGAACCGTTGATGTTCATCAAACAGCCGCAGTCGGCGCTCAGCACCTGGTGCGCGCCGGATTCCTTCAGCGCGCGGGTCTTGTCGGCTACCATCGCGCCGGAAATGTCTGGCATACGGACGCTGAATGTCCCACCGAAGCCACAGCATTCGCTTTCATGGTCATGGTTGACCCGTTCCACGTTGCTCAACTGCGCCAACAGCTCGCGGCCGTGCAGGTGGGTGTTCATCTCCCGGCGCGCCGAGCACGAGGTGTGCAAGGCGACCTTCACCGGCTCACCGCTGTCCTCAAGCTGCACCTTGCAGACGAACAGCAGGAACTCGGCCAGTTCATAGGTGCGGGCCGCGAGGGCCTGCACCTGTTGCAGCGTGTCCGGCTCGTCCTTGAACAAGTCGGCGTAATGCTCGCGGATCATCCCCGCGCACGAGCCCGACGGCACCACCACCGGCCAGTCCCCGGCGAACAGCGCCAGTTGCGAGCGCGCCACAGTCCGGGCCTGTTCGGTGTAACCGGAGGTGTAGGCCGGTTGTCCGCAGCAGGTCTGCCCTTGCGGGTAGTCGACCCGGATGTCTTCGCGCTCCAGCAGGCGGATCGCGTCCATCCCGGCTTCGGGGTAGAACAGATCCACCACGCAGGTCCCGAACAGGTAGACCCGCGACGGTTTCTCGCCGGGGTATTGCCGGGGTTCGGGCAGGGGCGGTGCGACGCGGGTAGCGTTGGGCACGGCGTTGTAGAAAAGCTCGCTCATCAGGCGTGTCTCCGGGTGGGCCCGGTTATCCGTCTGTGCGGCTGCCGAATATAGAGCGCGTTGCTTTCAGCAGCCTTACAGACCGGGGTGTGAATTGCTGACGCCGGAATCACGGACCGGCGTCGGTTTTTTCCTTATGGCTCGTCGTCTCAGTGCACCAGCAGGCCGGTGAACCAGTAGGCCTGGGCCAGGGTGATCAGGCCGACGATCGTTGCAAAGAATAGGCTGTGCTTGAGGGTGAACCGGAACAGATCCGATTCCTTGCCCACCAGGCCGGTCGCGGCGCAGGCCACGGCGATCGATTGCGGCGAGATCATCTTGCCGGTCACGCCGCCGCTGGTGTTGGCGGCCACCAGCAGGGTGTCGTTGACGCCGATCTGGTGCGCGGTGGTCGCTTGCAGCGAGCTGAACAGGGCATTGGACGAAGTGTCCGAGCCGGTCAGGAACACGCCCAGCCAACCGAGGAACGGCGAGAAGAACGGGAACGCCGCACCGGTCGCGGCCAGCACCAGGGCCAGGGTCGAGGACATGCCCGAGTAGTTGGTGACGAAGGCGAACGCCAGCACCATGCCGATCGACAGGATCGGCCAGCGCAGCTCGTAGAAGGTCTCTTTCAAAGTGGTCAGACCAGTTTTGAAGTCGATCTTCAGCACCGCCATCGAGATCAGCGCGGAGAAGAAGATCGCCGTGCCGGTGGCGGAGATCGGGTCGAGCTTGAACACCGCCGGGATTGCGGTCGGCGTGGCGACGATGGGCGCGGTCTTGATCACCAATTGATCGAGGTGCGGGATCGCGAAGTTGAACACCCAGGCGTACATCGAGCCGCCGGCGGCGAACATGGCCTTGAACGGCTTGAGGGTCCAAATGGTCACCAGCACGGTGAGGATCAGGAACGGCGACCAGGCCTTGAAGATTTCGCCCAGGCTGTAGGGCGATTCGACGGTCGTGCGCTTCTGGCCGAAACCGCCTGCGCTGGCCGTCACCACCGAGGCGGAAACGGCGCCGGCGATGTGTTGGCCGGCGGCGCGTTTTGGCTGCCAGACCTTCAGGAACAGGGTCAGCGAAATCAGGCTGGCCAGGGCCGAGGTGATGTCCGGCAGCTCCGGGCCGATGAAGTTCGAGGTGAAGTACTGGGTCACGGCGAAGCTCAGGCCCGCCACCAGCGCGGCCGGCCAGGTCTCACGCACGCCGCGCAGGCCGTCCATCATGAACACCAGCCAGAACGGCACGAACAGCGACAGCAGCGGCAGTTGGCGGCCGGTCATGGCGCCGATCTTGAACGCGTCGATGCCGGTCACTTGGCCGGCGACGATGATCGGGATCCCCAGCGCACCAAAGGCGACCGGCGCGGTGTTGGCGATCAGGCACAGGCCGGCGGCGTACAGCGGGTTGAAGCCGAGCCCCACCAGCAGCGCGGCGGTGATGGCCACCGGTGCGCCGAACCCGGCGGCACCTTCCAGGAATGCGCCGAAGCAGAAACCGATCAGCAGAACCTGCAGACGTTGGTCGTCGGTGATCGACAGCACCGAGCTGCGGATGACTTCGAACTGGCCGCTCTTGACCGTCAGTTTGTAGAGGAACACGGCCGCCACGATGATCCAGGCAATCGGCCACAGACCGTAGGCGAAACCGTAGCCGGCGGCGGCGAAGGCCATGTCCACCGGCATGTGGAACGCGAAGATCGCCACGGCGATGGCCAGCGCCAGGGTGATGCTGCCGGCGACATGGCCCTTGAGGCGGAACACCGCCAGGGCGAGGAAGAAGAAGACGATGGGGATGACGGCCGCGAGGGCGGACACGCCGAGGCTGCCGAGCGGGCTGTAGAGCTGTTGCCAGGTTTGCATATGGGGTGGCCCCTAATTGTTGTTGGTCAGGCACTGTCAGCAATTTGGGTAATTGGTAAGACCAATTTACAATCGCTGTCGGCTAGGGTAAAAGCCTCGGTATCGGTGTGTCAATTTGCCGCCCTAAAACTTTTGTCGAACAACCGGACGACCGGGCCGGTTGAACCGGTCGAATCGATGGGATCTGAGAGGTGCCGGCAACGCGGCGATAGGCCAGAATAGAGAGCCCGGCGAGCGGTCGGGGTCGTGGAGAATTGAGTGATGGGGTTTGATCAGATACGTCAGCGCCGTTTGTCTGACGATATTGTCGAGCGGCTTGAGGGGATGATTCTCGAGGGCACGCTGAAGTCCGGCGAACGCTTGCCGGCCGAACGTACGCTGGCCGAACAGTTCGGGGTGTCCCGGCCGTCGCTGCGCGAAGCGATTCAGAAGCTGACGGCCAAGGGCCTGTTGGTCAGCCGCCAGGGCGGCGGCAACTATGTGGTGGAAAGCCTCGGTTCGACCTTCAGCGATCCGCTGCTGCAACTGCTGGAGAGCAATCCTGAGGCCCAGCGCGATCTGCTGGAGTTTCGGCACACCCTGGAGGCATCGTGCGCCTATTACGCGGCATTGCGCGCGACCGACGTGGATCGCGAGCGGCTGACGGCGGCGTTCGAGGAACTGCAGGATTGCTATTCACGGCACGACGAAGTGAGTCGGGCGGAAGAGGGTGCGGCGGACGCGAAATTTCATCTGGCGATTGCCGAAGCCAGCCACAACGCCGTGTTGCTGCACACCATCCGCGGGCTGTTCGACCTGCTCAAGCGCAACGTGGTGACCAACATCGGCGGCATGTACAAGCAGCGCGCGGAAACCCGCGACATGCTGATCACCCAGCACCGGGAGCTGTATCTGGCGATTGTCGAGGGGCGGGCGGAACAGGCGCGTGAGGTGTCCAGCCGGCACATTCTGTATGTGCAGGAAGTGCTGGAGGAAGTGCGTCAGGAAGTTCAGCGCGTGGCCCGGGCGGAGCGGCGCAAGGGGATGTGACGGTGGTTTGCCTGGCTTGATCTGTGGCGAGGGAGCTTGCTCCCTCGCACGGCACTTGACTGGACTGGCGTCAGTCTTCCTTGCCCTTGTTGCGCACGGCGCGCTGCAGCTCGCGGCCGGCGTCGCGTTCGCGCTCGGTGTCGCGCTTGTCGTATTCCTTCTTGCCCTTGCCCAATGCGATCTCGCATTTGACCATGTGCTTGCTCCAGTAGAAGGACAGGCATACGCAGGCGTAGCCCTTCTGCTGAACGGCGGCGGACAGCTTGTCCAGCTCGCGGCGGTTGAGCAGCAGCTTGCGGGTGCGCACCGGGTCGGCGATGACGTGGGTGCTGGCGGTCATCAAGGGCGTGATGTGGCTGCCGAGCAGCCAGGCTTCGCCATCCTTGAGCAGCACGTAGCTGTCGACCAGCTGCAGCTTGCTTGCCCGCAGACTCTTTACTTCCCAACCGGCCAGAACCAGACCGGCCTCGAACTTGTGCTCGATGAAGTAATCGTGTCGCGCCTTTTTGTTCTGCGCGATGGTTCCTGTTGGGTGTTTTTTCTGTTTGGCCATAGGGGCGGCATTATATGGAGATAAACGGCTGGCGGCTACGGTGATGCGCGCGCTTGAGCAGGTTGAGTGAATCCCGGACAATGCGGCCTCTTTTTCGAACGCTTGGGCGTGATAAACGATGTCGACAGACAAGGTTTCTGTCCACGGCAGTTGGGCTAGCCGCTGGGTTTTCATATTGGCGGCGACGGGCTCGGCCGTGGGCTTGGGCAGCATCTGGAAGTTCCCCTACATGGTCGGGGTCTACGGCGGCGGCGCCTTTGTGCTGATGTTCCTGGCGTGCATCGCCCTGATCGGGATCCCGGTGATGCTCGCCGAAACCCTGATCGGCCGGCGCGCCCGGCAGAGCCCGGCCAACGCCCTGAAGGTGCTGGCGCTGGAGGCGGGGCACACGGCCAAGTGGTCGTGGGGCGCGTTCGCCGGGATGATCACGGCGCTGCTGATCCTGTCTTTCTATAGTGTGGTGGGCGGCTGGTCGCTGGACTACATCGTCGACATGGGGCGCGGCGACTTCCAGGGCGCCAGCGCCGATCAGGTGGGCGCCTACTTCGGCAACGTGATCGCCGACCCGTGGCGCCTGACGCTGTGGCACACCGTGTTCATGCTGCTGTCGGCCGTCGTGATCGCCAAGGGCGTGGTCGCCGGTCTTGAGCGCAGCCTGCGGATCATGATGCCGCTGCTGTTCGTGATGGTGCTGGTGCTGCTCGGCTACAGCATGACCACCGGGCATTTCATGGAAGGCGTGCATTTCATGTTCGACTTCCATCCGGACAAGGTGCTCGACGGCCTGCTGCCGGCGATGGGGCATGCGTTCTTCTCGCTCAGCGTGGGCGTCGGTTCGATCATGATCTACGGCGCTTACATGCCGAAACACACCTCGCTGTCCGGCACCGTCGTGGGTGTCGCGCTGCTCGACACGTTCGTGTCGCTGCTGGCGGGGCTGGCGCTGTTTCCGATCGTGTTCGCCGGTGGCCTGAACCCCAGCGAAGGGCCGGGGCTGATGTTCGTCAGCCTGCCGTTCGCCTTCGGCAACGTCGCGTTCGGTCAGCTGATGGGCGTGGTGTTCTTCGTCCTGGTGGCCATCGCCGCCTGGAGCTCGGCCATTTCCTTGCTGGAGCCGATGGTCGCCTATCTGGTGGAGCGGACTAAAATCAGCCGTGCGTGGGTGACGTTCTGGCTGGCCTTCATTTGCTGGTTCGTCGGCCTGGGCACGGTGTTCTCCTTCAACATCTGGAAGGAGGCCAAATTCTTCGTGAACGAAGGTGGCCTGTTCCACCTCTACCAGTGGGGCGCGGCGGGCGGTCTGGATTTCTTCGGCGTGATCGATTTCTTCACTTCGCGGATCATGCTGCCGCTCGGCGGGTTGTGTTTCGTGATGTTTGCCGGTTGGGTGATGGGGCGTGAGGCGGTGCGTGACGAGCTGTCGATCCGCAGCCCGGCGCTGTTCGCCTTGTCTCTGTTCTTGATGCGCTATGTGGCGCCTATCGGCATTCTTGTGGTGTTTGCCGCCCAGCTCTGGAAGTGACGCTGACATGACGACACATATTCAACGTTCGGCGCTGTTGCCTTATCCGGCGCAGTTTCTCTACGACCTGGTCAACGACGTGGCGCGCTACCCGGAGTTCCTGCCTTGGTGTTCGTCCGCCGAGGTGCTGGAAAGCTCGGACGTCTACATGCGCGCCAGCGTCGGCGTGGCCAAGGGCGGCCTCAGCCAGCATTTCGTCACCCGCAACACGCTGGTGCCGGGGCAGTCGATCGAGATGAACCTGGAAGAGGGGCCGTTCACGCAACTGCACGGCATCTGGGTGTTCAAGCCGTTGGGCGAGAAGGCGTGCAAGATCAGCCTGGACTTGTCCTTCGACTACGCAGGACCGCTGGTGCGCGCCACCCTCGGCCCGCTGTTCAATCAGGCGGCCAACACCCTGGTGGATGCGTTCTGCCAGCGCGCCAAGCAGAAGCATGGTTGATCCGGTGATCGAGATCGAAGTGGTGTATGCCGCCGTCGACCGTCAGATCCTGCGTTCGGTGAGCGTGGGCGAGGGCACGACGGTGCGCGCTGCGCTCATGGCCTCGGGCTTGGGCAGCGAGTGTCCGGAGCTGGATCTGGCCGGCTGCCCGTTGGGCATTTTCGGCAAGGTGATCGCCGACCCGCAAGTGCGTGTGGTTCAGGCAGGGGATCGCATCGAGGTCTATCGCCCGTTGCTGGCCGATCCGAAGGAAGTGCGGCGTCTGCGTGCGGCCAGGGCCGCCGAGGCGAAAGCGCGAAACCAGTGAGTCGGCCGGTGGCCAGGCAATAAAAAACCCGGAATCTCCGGGTTTTTTATTGCGTCGCAAATTATTGCGGCGAGGTTTCCAGCGGCTCCGGCGTCGGCACCGGAACGGTTTCCACGCCATCCACGTCCTTCTGGATCTGATCCAGCAGGGAACCCGGCTTGACCGGTTTTTCCGGTTTCGGCTTCTCGCCGTTTTCTGTGGCAGGGGCGGTCACGGTGGTGCCGGTGTCCTTGCCGAGGATGGCTTCGTCACGGCTTACGCCGGGCATGAAGTCACCGGAGAGGCTGACGAGCTGGTCGTTCGCGTTGAAGTTGACGCTGATGCGTTCCTGTTGGCGTTCACCGCCGCCCGGCTGCAGGCTGTACAGGTAATCCCAGCGGTCGGGGTGGAATGTGTCGGCGATCAGGGGGTTGCCCATGATAAACCGCACTTGCCGCCGGGTCATTCCCGGACGCAACTGGTCTATCATGTCCTGCGTGACGACATTGCCCTGCTGGATGTCGATTTTGTAAACCCCGGGGAATGAACAACCGGCGAGTGCGAGCAGTCCCACGAAGGTGAAACTGGTTAGCAAGAGCTTGGTGTTTTGCATCGGTGGGCGACTTCCACTATCTTGGCTGGGACAACGTAAACGCCGATCATACCCGCATTAAGAGAAGCTGCGAAGCAGCATCGCGAGAAAGCTGACCATGGTTGAAAATAGCGAACTACGCAAAGCCGGCCTCAAAGTGACCCTGCCTCGGGTCAAGATCCTGCAAATGCTGGACTCCACCGAGCAGCGCCACATGAGTGCCGAAGACGTCTACAAGGCGTTGATGGAGGCTGGCGAGGACGTCGGTCTGGCCACGGTCTACCGTGTCCTGACCCAGTTCGAAGCGGCCGGCCTCGTGGTCCGTCACAATTTCGACGGCGGCCACGCGGTATTCGAACTGGCCGACAGCGGACACCACGACCATATGGTCAACGTGGAAACCGGTGAGGTGGTCGAGTTCGTCAGCCCGGAAATCGAAAAGCTCCAGAAGGCGATCGCCGAAGAGCACGGTGTCGAGTTGGTCGACCACAATCTGGTGCTGTACATCCGCAAGAAAAAGTAAGCCTGTCGCGCGAGCGTCAGGTTCGCGAAACGAACGAAGGCGACCCGAGGGTCGCCTTCGTGCTTTGTGCAGGGGTCAGGCCTTTGCGGCGACGACCATCTTTTTGGCGTGTGCCAGGGACTCCTTGGTCAGGTCGATGCCGCCGAGCATCCGCGCCACCTCTTCTATGCGGTCGTTCTTGCCCAGCCGGGACACGGCCGTGTGGGTGGCCTGTTCGCCACGCACCTTGTGCACGAACAGGTGCTGGTGACCTTGGGCCGCCACCTGCGGTAGGTGGGTCACGGTCAGCACTTGGCCCCGTTCGCCGAGGCGCCGCAGCAACTGGCCGACAATCTCTGCCGTCGGCCCGCCGATCCCCACGTCCACTTCGTCGAACACCAGCGTCGGCACGCGGGAGGTCTGGGCGGTGATGACCTGGATCGCCAGGCTGATCCGGGAGAGTTCGCCGCCGGACGCCACCTTGGCCAGCGCCTTGAGCGGTTGGCCCGGGTTCGCGCTGACCAGCAGTTCTACGTGCTCCAGGCCGTTGGGCTGCAGCTCGTCGCTGTCGTTGGGGCGAAGCTCGATGGTGAAGCGGCCGCCCGGCATGCCCAGGCGTTGAATCTCCTGCTTCACCGCGCCGGCCAGGCTGCCGGCGGCCTGATGCCGCAAGTCACTCAGCTCCCGGGCCTTCTCCTGATAATGACGGGCGAAAGCGTTGAGCTCCTCGCCCAGCCGCTCGATGGATTCGTCATTGGCGTTCAGGGTTTCGATTTCGTCCAGCAGCCTCTGCTGCAGTTCGGCGACCTCGGTGGGTTGGATCCGGTGTTTGCGCGCCAGGGTATAGATGGTGTCCAAACGTTCTTCCAGATACTGCAGGCGTGCCGGATCGGCGTCGAAGTTGTCGAGGAACCGGTTGAGTTCGCCCACGGCCTCTTCGACCTGGATCTGCGCGCTGGTCAGCAGGCTGCTGGCCTCGTTCAGGGCGCCGATGGTGCTGTTGACGCTGGTCAGGCGATTGAGGCAAGCGGTCAGGGCGCTCAGCACGTTGCCGGAATCGCTTTCGCTGCAATGGTCAACCACTTGTCGGCAAATGCCGAGCAGGGCCTCAGCGTTGGTCAGGTTCTTGTGTTCCTGCTCCAGCTCTTCCAGCTCGTTTTCGCCGAGCCCGAGGTTTTCCAGCTCTTCGAGCTGATAGCTGAGCAATTGGTGGCGTGCCCGCTGCTCGTCGCCGGAATTGGAGAGACGCTCCAGTTCCTGGCGGGTCTGGCGCCAACGCTGGGCGGCCAACTGCACCTGGCGGGCGAGGTCGGTGGCGCCGGCGTATTCGTCGAGCAGGCGTCTGTGGGTGTCGGTCTTGAGCAGCGATTGGTGTTCGTGCTGGCTGTGGATGTCGATCAGCAGTTCGCCGAGGGCCTTGAGGTCGCCCAAGGGGCAGGGGGTGCCGTTGATGTAGCCGCGGGAGCGGCCCTCGCTGGTGATGACCCGGCGCAGGATGCACGGGCCATCGGTTTCCAGGTCCCGTTCGGCCAGCCAGGCGCCGGCCTCGGGGATGTCGCCCAGGTCGAAGGTCGCCAGGATGTCGGCCTTGTCGGCGCCGGGGCGCACCACGCCGCTGTCGGCGCGGTCGCCGAGGGTCAGGCCCAGGGCGTCGAGCATGATCGACTTGCCGGCGCCGGTTTCACCGGTGATCACGCTCATCCCGCGATCCAGCTCGAGATCGAGGTGTTCGACGATGGCGTAGTTGTGTACGGACAGGTGCACCAGCATGTGGGCCGCTCCCAGGCTTGAGGTCTGGTTATTTATACAGTGTTTTGTTTTGGGCTGACAATGCCTTCCCTTAGCTCGATTGGCTTGGATGCGATCGGCGGTTATCGCGTGCGGGAATGACAATGCGGCACTTTTTTGTAGGGTTAATCGCGCCAGGCCCTTGAAGCCTGATTTTGCGGCCCCATATACGGGGCAGAAGCGCGGGTAGAGCCCGCGGACGAAATTGAGAGGAGAATTCTATGGCTGACGAACAGACAGTGGATACGCAAAATCCAGAAGCCAATCAGGCGCCCGAGGCGTCGGGTGATGACCTGGCGACCCGTGTGCAAGTGCTCGAAGAGCAACTGGCCGCCGCGCAGGATCAATCTCTGCGCGTAGCCGCCGATCTGCAGAACGTCCGCCGCCGTGCCGAGCAGGACGTCGAGAAGGCGCACAAGTTCGCGCTGGAGAAGTTCGCCGGCGACCTGCTGCCGATCGTCGACAGCCTGGAGCGCGGCCTCGAGCTGTCGAGCCCGGACGACGAAAGCATCCGTCCGATGCGCGAAGGCATCGAACTGACCCTGAAGATGTTCCACGACACCCTCAAGCGCTACCAGCTCGAAGCGATCGACCCGCATGGCGAACCGTTCAACGCCGTTCACCATCAGGCGATGGCCATGCAGGAGAGCGACGATGTCGAGCCGAACAGCGTCCTGAAAGTGTTCCAGAAGGGCTACCAGCTCAACGGCCGCCTGCTGCGTCCGGCGATGGTCGTGGTCAGCAAGGCGCCGGCGCCGATTTCGCCTTCGATCGACGAGAAGGCTTGAAATCTGCCGTAAGGCCCCCATTTAGAAGTCAAGCGTTTAAGTGCTACCGCAGTTGGCCAAGACCGCTGCGGCAACCAAATCCAAAGTTTCGGGAGAGTGAACATGGGCAAAATTATCGGTATCGACCTGGGGACTACCAACTCCTGCGTCTCCGTGCTGGAAAACGGCAAGGCCAAAGTGATTGAGAACGCCGAAGGCGCGCGCACCACGCCTTCGATCATCGCTTACGCCAACGACGGCGAAATCCTGGTCGGCCAGTCCGCCAAGCGTCAGGCGGTGACCAACCCGCACAACACACTGTTCGCGGTGAAGCGTCTGATCGGTCGTCGTTTCGACGAAGAAGTCGTGCAGAAAGACATCAAGCTGGTGCCTTACAAAATCGTCAAGGCCAGCAACGGTGATGCATGGGTCGAGGCCGCCGACAAGCAAATGGCTCCGCCGCAAATCAGCGCCGAAGTCCTGAAAAAGATGAAGAAGACCGCCGAAGACTATCTGGGCGAAGCGGTTACCGAAGCGGTCATCACCGTTCCGGCCTACTTCAACGACAGCCAGCGTCAGGCCACCAAGGACGCCGGTCGCATCGCCGGTCTGGACGTCAAGCGCATCATCAACGAACCGACGGCCGCTGCGCTGGCCTACGGTATGGACAAGGCCAAGGGCGATCACACGGTCATCGTTTATGACCTGGGTGGCGGTACTTTCGACGTGTCGGTCATCGAGATCGCCGAAGTCGACGGTGAGCACCAGTTCGAAGTATTGGCCACCAACGGCGATACGTTCCTGGGTGGTGAAGACTTCGACATGCGCCTGATCGACTACCTCGTCGACGAGTTCAAGAAAGAGTCGGGCATGGATCTGAAGAACGATCCGCTGGCGCTGCAGCGTCTGAAAGAAGCCGCCGAGAAGGCCAAGATCGAACTGTCTTCTTCTCAGTCGACCGACGTCAACCTGCCGTACATCACTGCAGACGCGTCCGGTCCGAAGCACATGAACGTGAAGATCTCCCGTGCCAAGCTGGAATCGCTGGTCGAAGATCTGGTGAACCGTACCATCGAGCCATGCCGCATCGCCCTGAAAGATGCCGGCATCGACGCCAGCCAGATCAACGACGTGATCCTGGTCGGCGGTCAGACCCGTATGCCGCTGGTGCAGAAGGCAGTGACCGATTTCTTCGGTAAAGAAGCACGTAAAGACGTCAACCCTGACGAAGCTGTTGCCATGGGTGCTGCGATCCAGGGCGCCGTTCTGGCTGGTGACGTGAAAGACGTCCTGCTGCTCGACGTCAGCCCGCTGACCCTGGGCATCGAGACCATGGGCGGCGTGATGACCGCGCTGATCGAGAAGAACACCACGATTCCGACCAAGAAATCGCAAGTGTTCTCGACCGCCGACGACAACCAGGGCGCCGTGACCATTCACGTCCTGCAGGGCGAGCGCAAGCAAGCCGCACAGAACAAGTCCCTGGGCAAGTTCGACCTGGCCGACATTCCGCCGGCTCCGCGCGGCGTGCCTCAGATCGAAGTGACCTTCGACATCGACGCCAACGGCATCCTGCACGTCGGCGCGAAAGACAAGGCCACCGGCAAGACCCAGTCGATCGTGATCAAGGCCAACTCCGGCCTGTCCGACGAAGAGATCGAGCGCATGGTGCGTGACGCCGAGGCCAACGCCGAGGAAGACCGCAAGTTCGAAGAGCTGGCCGCTGCCCGTAACCAGGGTGACGCACTGGTTCACTCGACCCGCAAGATGATTGCCGACGCGGGCGACAAGGTCACCGCCGAAGAGAAGACTGCGATCGAAGCGGCTGTGGTTGCCCTGGAAGCCGCCGTCAAGGGCGACGACAAGGCTGCCATCGACGCGAAGGTCGAAGAGCTGTCCAAGGTCTCCGCTCCGGTTGCCCAGAAGATGTACGCCGAACAGGCCCAGCCTGCCGAAGGCGCGGCACCGCACGACGAGAAAGCCGAAAAGGCTGACGATGTCGTCGATGCCGAGTTCGAAGAAGTCAAAGACCACAAGTAAGTTGTTGGTCGGCCGGTTGACTGCCGTTGGGCGGTGACTGGTAGGATGTCGCCGCGCGGGAGCTTGCTCCCGCGTTGGCGTATCTGGAATACGCGAATTTTTACAGCATGCGACAACGTTCGGATGCTGGCGGCATGGCCGGAAATGCTCCTGCTTTTCGCGCCGCAAGTGCCGCATCGGATCAAAGACCAGGATCGTTGAAATTGACGTGAGTTGGGTCCGGGCCTGTTTGGGGGCTCAACGAGTTCGGCGAAGCTCAGGAGGGGTTTGCCGAACGTCCTTAAGAGTGCGAAGACTTATGGCAAAGCGTGACTATTACGAAGTGTTGGGTGTGGAGCGCGGCTCAAGCGAAGCCGAGCTGAAGAAGGCTTACCGCCGCCTGGCGATGAAGCATCACCCGGACCGTAATCCTGATGACAAGGCGTCGGAAGAACTGTTCAAGGAGGCCAACGAGGCCTACGAAGTGCTGTCCGACTCCAGCAAGCGCGCCGCCTACGACCAGTACGGCCACGCCGGCGTCGACCCGAGCATGGGCGGCGGCGGTGCTGGCTTCGGCGGCCAGAACTTCTCCGACATCTTCGGCGACGTGTTCAGCGACTTCTTCGGCGGCGGCCGCGGCGGTTCCCGCGGCGGCGCACAGCGCGGCAGCGACCTGCGCTACACCCTGGAGCTGAACCTGGAAGAGGCGGTGCGCGGCACGACCGTGAACATCCGCGTTCCGACGCTGGTGAACTGCAAGCCTTGCGACGGCTCGGGCGCCAAGAAGGGTTCCTCGCCGTCCACGTGCCCGACCTGCGGCGGCATCGGCCAGGTGCGCATGCAGCAGGGCTTCTTCTCGGTGCAGCAGACCTGCCCGCGCTGCCATGGCCAGGGCAAGATCATCACCGACCCGTGCGACTCCTGCCACGGCGAAGGCCGTGTCGAAGAGTACAAGACCCTGTCGGTGAAAGTGCCGGCCGGCGTCGACACCGGCGACCGCATCCGTCTGTCCGGCGAGGGTGAGGCGGGCACCCAGGGCGGGCCGACCGGCGATCTCTACGTGGTGATCAACGTGCGCGAGCACGCGATCTTCCAGCGCGACGGCAAGCACCTGTTCTGCGAAGTGCCGATCAGCTTCGTCGATGCGGCGCTGGGCGGCGAGCTGGAGATCCCGACCCTTGATGGCCGGGTCAAGCTGAAGATCCCGGAAGGCACCCAGACCGGCAAGCAGTTCCGCGTGCGCGGCAAGGGCGTGGCGCCGGTGCGCGGCGGCGGTGCGGGCGACCTGATGTGCCGGGTGGCGGTCGAGACGCCGGTCAACCTTGACCGTCGTCAGCGTGAGCTGCTGGAGGAGTTCCGCAGTTCGCTGGCGGGCGACAACAGCCATTCCCCGAAAACCGCCGGTTGGTTCGACGGCGTGAAACGCTTCTTCGGCGATCTGTAAGGAGTCGGCATGCGACGTATAGCTGTGATGGGCGCTGCCGGGCGCATGGGCAAGATCCTGGTCGAGGCGGTGCAGCAACGCGCACCGCTGACCGGCCTGACGGCCGCCATCGTTCGTCCCGGCAGCACGCTGATCGGGGTGGATGCCGGTGAGCTGGCTTCGCTGGGCCGCATCGGCGTGCCGCTGTCCGGCAACCTGGAGTCGGTGGCGCAGGAATTCGACGTGCTGATCGACTTCACGCTGCCGGAAGTGATGCTGAAGAACCTGGCGTTCTGCCGCAAGGCTGGCAAGGCCATGGTGATCGGCACCACCGGTCTGGATGCTGCCCAGAAGCAGATCCTGGCCGAGGCCGGCCGGGAGATCCCGATCGTGTTCGCCGCCAACTTCAGCGTCGGCGTCAACCTGTCCCTGAAGCTGCTCGACATGGCGGCGCGGGTGCTGGGCGACGAGGCGGACATCGAGATCATCGAGGCTCACCACCGGCACAAGATCGACGCGCCGTCGGGCACCGCGCTGCGCATGGGCGAAGTGATCGCCGATGCGCTGGATCGCGATCTGCAGAAGGTGGCGGTGTACGGCCGTGAAGGACATACCGGCGCCCGCGAGCGGGAGACCATCGGTTTCGCCACCGTGCGCGGCGGCGATGTGGTGGGCGATCACACCGTGCTGTTCGCCTGCGAGGGCGAGCGCCTGGAGATCACCCACAAGGCCTCGAGCCGCATGACCTTCGCCAAGGGCGCGGTGCGTGCCGCGCTTTGGCTGGATGCCCGCGAGCCGGGTCTGTACGACATGCAGGACGTGCTGGACCTGAAGTAAGGGATCAGCAAGCAAACAAACAAAAGGCGCCTAAGGCGCCTTTTGTTTTGCCCGGTGTTTGCCTCGGGTCAGGCCAGTTCGAGGTTGAACTGGTGCTTCTGCTTCTGCTGTTCGAACAGATTAAGCCACTCGGTGTGGGACGTGGCCTGGTAGCGCGAAAACGGAAAGTTCTGCGGAGGGACGGTGTCGGTGCCGGCCAGCAGTTGGCGGATCAGCCTGCCGACCGCATGGCCGAGGCTCACCGGCACGGCGTTGCCGACCTGCTTGTACTGCTCGATCAGCGGGCCCGCCAGTTGCCAGTCGTCCGGAAACTCCTGGATGCGTTTGTACTCCTGGATCGACAGCGGACGGTCTTCCTCGGGGTGGGCCAGGTCGGTGGCCGGCATGGCCGGATGGGTCACCAGGGTCGGGGACGGCTTGTCCCAATGCAGGCGTCGCAGGAAACCGGTTTTGCCGCCGCCGGAAAAGTACGATTTGCCGAGGGCTTCCTGTTGCAGCTCTGGCGTCAGGCTGCGCCAGTTCTGTCCGGCCTTGAGCATGCGGTAGTACTTGAGGCGTTTTTCCGGGAAGTTCAGGTGCGTGTGCTGGCCGATGCCCTGCAGGGCGCCGCGCAGTTTGTTCCAGACCGGCAGGCCGTGGGAGCCGTCCTCGGAATGCGTAGGCGTCAGGAAAGGCGCTTCCTTGCCGTCGCGGGAGCAGATGATGATCACCCGCTCGCGGATCTGCGGCGTGCCGAAGTTGGCCGAGTTGTAGAGGTTGAACGTGCAGGTGTAGCCCGCCCGCTTGAGCACGCTGATGACGAAGTTCAGCGCGCCGCCCTTCATTTCGTCGAGGGACAGGTCCGGGAATTCGCTGCCGCGCTGGTTGTGCGGGCGGTGATCCATCGGACACGACAGCAGGCCGCGCACGTTCTCGATGACGATGAAGCGCGGGCGGATCTCCAGGGCGAGGTCGATGTACTTGAGGAAGGCGTTGCCGCGGTCGTCATTGAACGCCTTGCGCTTGCCGGCGGTGCTGAACGCCTGGCAGGGCGGGCCGCCGACGATCAGGTCGACGTCTTCGGCGCGCACTTGGGCAGCTTCCAGGATCCGCTCGGCGGTGCAGTCGTTGATGTCGCCGAGCAGGGCGGTGTTGGGGCGGTTCAGGGCGATGGTCTGGCGGCAGTGCTTGTTCGACTCGCACGCCAGGCGGATGTCGAAGCCAGCCTTTTCCAGGCCCAGGTCCAGGCCCATGGCGCCGGAGAAGAAGCTCAGGGCGATCGGTTTGCGTGAGTCGGACGACGTCTGGACGGCGTAGGCAGGGTGGTCTTGTGCGATCATGTGTGCGGTTCGAAGGCCGTAGTTTTTCAGGCTGGCTTGCTCGACGATCCAGGTGTTGCCGATCTTCTCGGACTGGAGCTCGCCGCAGCGGCATAAGGTTCTGACCCGCTGCGTGCTGACGTTCAGCAGTGCGGCGGCGTCGGCGATGCTGAGATGGGTACTCATCGCGGGTTTCTTTCTCGAAACTTGAGATGGGTACCCATTCTAGAGAGGGGCAAAGGGGTGTCAACCGCAGGGACGGTTTAATCTCAATTTGCCCTGCCGGCGTCCTGTCGAGTTTGTGCGAACCTACCCTTTCGATTTTGAAGGCATTCCTGTAAGCTACAGCTTTAGTGTGTCCACTAAAAGCGCGCAGAATAATTCAGTGAAGAAGCGGGGTGACGTGTCCATACGTCACTCCGCTTTTTTACAACCTGCGATTGCCCCTTCATGCGTTATTTACGGGAGGTCTTCTTGACTAAGCCAGCCATACTCGCCCTTGCTGATGGCAGCATTTTTCGCGGCGAAGCCATTGGAGCCGACGGTCAGACCGTTGGTGAGGTGGTGTTCAACACCGCAATGACCGGCTATCAGGAAATCCTTACCGATCCTTCCTACGCCCAGCAGATCGTTACCCTGACCTACCCGCACATCGGCAACACCGGCACCACGCCGGAAGACGCCGAGTCCAACCGCGTGTGGTCGGCCGGCCTGGTCATCCGCGACCTGCCGCTGGTGGCGAGCAACTGGCGCAACACGATGTCCCTGTCCGACTACCTGAAGGCCAACAACGTCGTGGCCATCGCCGGTATCGACACCCGTCGCCTGACCCGTATCCTGCGTGAGAAAGGCGCGCAGAACGGCTGCATCATGGCCGGCGACAACATTTCCGAAGAAGCCGCCATCGCCGCCGCGCAAGGCTTCCCGGGCCTGAAGGGCATGGACCTGGCCAAAGTCGTCAGCACCAAGACCCAATACGAATGGCGCTCCACTGTCTGGGATCTGAAGACCGACAGCCACGCCACCCTCGAAGCCTCCGAGCTGCCTTACCACGTCGTCGCCTACGACTACGGCGTCAAGGTCAACATCCTGCGCATGCTGGTCGAGCGCGGCTGCCGCGTCACCGTGGTGCCGGCCCAGACCCCGGCCGCCGACGTGCTGGCCCTCAAGCCGGACGGCGTGTTCCTGTCCAACGGCCCTGGCGATCCGGAGCCGTGCGACTACGCGATCCAGGCGATCAAGGATGTGCTGGAAACCGAGATCCCGGTGTTCGGCATCTGCCTCGGCCACCAGCTGCTGGCCCTGGCCTCCGGCGCCAAGACCCTGAAGATGGGCCACGGCCACCACGGCGCGAACCACCCGGTGCAGGACCTGGACACCGGTGTCGTGATGATCACCAGCCAGAACCACGGTTTCGCGGTAGACGAAGCGACCCTGCCGGCCAACGTCCGTGCGATCCACAAATCGCTGTTCGACGGCACCCTGCAAGGCATCGAGCGCACCGACAAGAGCGCGTTCAGCTTCCAGGGCCACCCTGAAGCGAGCCCGGGCCCGAACGACGTGGCGCCACTGTTCGACCGCTTCATCAACGAGATGGCCAAGCGACGCTGAGCGTTGCCTTGAGACTGTAGCGAGAAGCCCTTCGAGGGCGGCCCCGCGACCGGCGGCCCCCTCGATACTTCAGAAATCGATCAGGACGGCTTGCCGACTGACCTGCGGATTTGAGTGACAAACCCATGCCAAAACGTACAGACATTAAAAGCATCCTGATTCTCGGCGCCGGCCCGATCGTGATCGGCCAGGCCTGCGAATTCGACTACTCCGGCGCCCAGGCCTGCAAGGCCCTGCGCGAAGAGGGTTACCGCGTCATCCTGGTGAACTCCAACCCGGCCACCATCATGACCGACCCGGCCATGGCCGACGCCACCTACATCGAGCCGATCAAGTGGCAGACCGTCGCCAAGATCATCGAGAAAGAGCGTCCGGACGCGCTGCTGCCGACCATGGGTGGCCAGACCGCGCTGAACTGCGCCCTGGACCTGGAGCGCGAAGGCGTACTGGAAAAGTTCGGCGTGGAAATGATCGGCGCCAACGCCGACACCATCGACAAGGCCGAAGACCGCTCGCGCTTCGACAAGGCCATGAAGGCCATCGGCCTGGAATGCCCGCGCTCCGGCATCGCCCACAGCATGGAAGAAGCAAATGCGGTGCTTGAGCGCCTGGGCTTCCCGTGCATCATCCGTCCGTCCTTCACCATGGGCGGCACCGGCGGCGGCATCGCCTACAACCGTGAAGAGTTCGAAGAGATCTGCGCCCGCGGCCTGGACCTGTCGCCGACCAAGGAACTGCTGATCGACGAATCCCTGATCGGCTGGAAAGAATATGAGATGGAAGTTGTCCGCGACAAAAAGGACAACTGCATCATCGTCTGCTCGATCGAGAACTTCGACCCGATGGGCGTGCACACCGGCGACTCGATCACCGTGGCCCCGGCCCAGACCCTGACCGACAAGGAATACCAGATCCTGCGCAATGCCTCCCTGGCGGTGCTGCGTGAGATCGGCGTCGAGACCGGCGGCTCCAACGTGCAGTTCGGCATCTGCCCGAACACCGGCCGCATGGTCGTGATCGAGATGAACCCGCGGGTGTCCCGTTCGTCGGCCCTGGCCTCGAAGGCCACCGGTTTCCCGATCGCCAAGGTCGCCGCGAAACTGGCCGTCGGCTACACCCTCGACGAGCTGTCGAACGACATCACCGGCGGCAAGACCCCGGCGTCCTTCGAGCCGTCCATCGACTACGTCGTCACCAAGCTGCCACGCTTCGCCTTCGAGAAGTTCGCCAAGGCCGACGCACGCCTGACCACCCAGATGAAATCGGTGGGTGAAGTCATGGCCATCGGCCGTACCTTCCAGGAATCCCTGCAGAAAGCCCTGCGCGGCCTGGAAGTGGGCGTCTGCGGCCTGGACGAGAAGCTCGACCTGAGCAACCCGGAAAGCATGAGTGTCCTCAAGCGCGAACTGACCGTGCCGGGCGCCGAGCGCATCTGGTACGTGGCGGACGCGTTCCGTGCCGGCCTGACCGTCGAAGACATCTTCGGCATGAACATGATCGACCCATGGTTCCTGGTGCAGATCGAGGACCTGGTCAAGGAAGAAGAGAAGGTCAAGACCCTCGGTCTGTCGGCCATCGACCGCGATCTGATGTTCCGCCTCAAGCGCAAGGGCTTCTCCGACCAGCGTCTGGCCAAGCTGCTGGGCGTCACCGAGAAGAACCTGCGCACCCACCGCCAGAAGCTGGAAGTGTTCCCGGTCTACAAGCGCGTCGACACCTGCGCCGCCGAGTTCGCCACCGACACCGCCTACCTGTACTCCACCTACGAGGAAGAGTGCGAAGCGGCGCCGTCCGGCCGCGACAAGATCATCATCCTCGGTGGCGGCCCGAACCGCATCGGCCAGGGCATCGAGTTCGACTACTGCTGCGTGCACGCGGCACTGGCGCTGCGCGATGACGGCTACGAGACCATCATGGTCAACTGCAACCCGGAAACCGTCTCCACCGACTACGACACCTCCGACCGCCTGTACTTCGAGCCGGTGACCCTGGAAGACGTGCTGGAAATCGTCCGCGTCGAGAAGCCGAAAGGCGTGATCGTCCAGTACGGCGGCCAGACTCCGCTGAAACTGGCCCGTGCCCTCGAAGCGGCCGGCGTGCCGATCATCGGCACCAGCCCTGACGCCATCGACCGCGCCGAAGACCGCGAGCGCTTCCAGCAGATGGTCGAGCGCCTGAACCTGCGTCAGCCGCCGAACGCCACCGTGCGCAGCGAAGACGAAGCCGTCCGCGCCGCCGCCAAGATCGGCTACCCGCTGGTGGTGCGTCCGTCCTACGTGCTGGGCGGCCGGGCGATGGAAATCGTCTACAAGGAAGAAGAGCTCAAGCGTTACCTGCGCGAAGCGGTGCAGGTGTCCAACGACAGCCCGGTGCTGCTGGACCACTTCCTCAACTGCGCCATCGAGATGGACGTGGATGCGGTCAGCGACGGCAAGGACGTAGTGATCGGCGCGATCATGCAGCACATCGAGCAGGCCGGCGTTCACTCCGGTGACTCCGCATGCTCGCTGCCGCCGTACTCGCTGCCGGCGCACATCCAGGACGAGATGCGCGAACAGGTCAAGAAAATGGCCCTGGAACTGGGCGTGGTCGGTCTGATGAACGTGCAGCTGGCGCTGCAGGGCGAAGACATCTACGTCATCGAAGTCAACCCGCGCGCGTCCCGTACCGTGCCGTTCGTGTCCAAGTGCATCGGCGTTTCCCTGGCGATGATCGCGGCCCGCGTAATGGCCGGCAAAACGCTGAAAGAACTGGGTTTCACCAAGGAAATCATCCCGAACTTCTACAGCGTGAAAGAGGCGGTGTTCCCGTTCGCCAAGTTCCCTGGCGTCGACCCGATCCTCGGCCCAGAAATGAAGTCCACCGGTGAAGTGATGGGCGTCGGCGACACCTTCGGCGAAGCGTTCGCCAAGGCCCAGATGGGCGCCAGCGAAGTGCTGCCGAACGGCGGCACCGCATTCATCAGCGTCCGCGACGACGACAAGCCGCTGGTGGCGGGCGTGGCCCGTGACCTGATCGGCCTGGGCTTCGAAGTGGTGGCCACCGCCGGCACAGCCAAGGTGATCGAGGCCGCAGGCCTGAAGGTACGCCGCGTGAACAAGGTGACCGAAGGTCGTCCGCACGTGGTCGACATGATCAAGAACGACGAAGTCACCCTGATCATCAACACCACCGAGGGTCGGCAGTCGATCGCTGATTCCTACTCCATCCGCCGCAATGCCCTGCAGCACAAGATCTACTGCACCACTACCATTGCTGCGGGCGAAGCCATTTGCGAAGCGCTGAAGTTCGGTCCCGAGAAGACCGTGCGCCGCTTGCAGGATCTACACGCAGGATTGAAGGCATGAACAAATACCCAATGACCGTCCGGGGCGCCAAGGCCCTGGAGGAAGAGCACACGTTCCTGAGCAAGGTCGAGCGTCCGCGCTTGAGCCAGGCCATCGGCGAGGCCCGCGAGCTCGGTGACCTCAAGGAAAACGCCGAGTACCATGCCGCCCGCGAGGAGCAGGGCATGGTCGAGGCGCGGATCCGCGACATCGAAGGCCGTCTGCAGAACTCGGTGGTGATCGATGTCACCACCATCGCCCATACCGGCAAGGTGATTTTCGGCACCACCGTGGATCTGGAAAACACCGAGACCGGCGATCAGGTGACCTACCAGATCGTCGGCGAGGACGAAGCCGACATCAAGAAAGGCAGGCTTTCGGCGGCAGCGCCGATCGCCCGTGCGATCATCGGCAAGGAAGAAGGCGATACGGTCGTGGTCAAGACTCCGAGCGGCACGGTCGAGTACGAGATTGTCGAAGTCAAGCACATCTGACGCGATGTTCCGGGCGCCCACCCTTGAGGCCATCCTTTGGCAGCTGTCCCAGGTCTTCTGGGTCGGCGGCCTTTGGGTGTTTCATGTCGGATTGATTCCGGCGCTGAAGGTCAGCGGGCTGGCGCCGTTGCTGATCGACGACGTCGCGACGCAGATCGACCGTTGGTTGATCGGTGTGGCGGCGGTGGGAATGCTGGTTCAGCTGACGCTGCTGGCGAGGGTTGCCGGTGTCGCGGCATGGTGGCGGGTGTTCAGTGGCCGGGTGCTGCTGGTCGGCCTGGCCGCCTGCTTCGGCTATTACACGCTGCGCTACGGCGTGTCGGTCGATCAGCGCTGGCAGATGTACTGTTTCGTGGTGCTGGGGATCAGCGGCATCGTGCTGGTGGCCCAGTCCGTGCCGGTCAGGGTGCGCAAGCCGCACCGCTGACCGGGGCCACCGTCATTTGTAGCGGTGGATGTTCGACAGCTGCTTGTTCGGCTGCGGGTTCTTGCGGTACAGCAGCACCATCTTGCCGATGATCTGCACCTGCTCGGCGCGGCCGGCCTTGGCCAGCTCGTCCATGACGGCGCGACGGTCGTCGCGGTCTTCGAGCTTGACCTGCACCTTGATCAGTTCATGATCGGTCAACGCACGCTCCAGCTCGGCGAGAACACCTTCGGTCAGGCCGTTGCCGGCCACCATCAGAACCGGCTTCAGGTCGTGACCAATGGATTTGAATTGTTTCTTCTGCTCGTTGCTGAGCGGCATAATCTGACCCTTTCGTCTGGATTCTGTAAAAATGGCGGCCATTTTACCCGAGGGCTCGTGGATCCGCCCGATAAATCACGACCCTTATCATCGAGGTGCCCAATGGCGCGTTCCAAGACAAGCCTTGGTTGGCTGAAACGACATGTCAACGATCCTTATGTGAAACAAGCGCAGAAGGATGGTTACCGCTCGCGCGCGAGCTACAAGCTTCTGGAGGTCCAGGAGAAGTACAAGCTGATCCGTCCGGGCATGAGCGTGGTCGACCTGGGCGCCGCGCCCGGCGGCTGGTCGCAGGTCACTAGCCGGCTGATCGGCGGCCAGGGCCGGCTGATCGCCTCGGACATCCTGGAGATGGACAGCATCCCGGACGTGACCTTCGTCCACGGCGACTTCACCCAGGACGAAGTGCTCGCCCGCATTCTTGAAGCCGTAGGCAATTCGCAGGTGGATCTTGTGATTTCCGATATGGCCCCCAATATGAGTGGTACGCCTGCCGTGGACATGCCCAAGGCCATGTTCCTCTGTGAGCTGGCCCTTGATCTGGCGGCCCGGATCCTCAAGCCTGGCGGCAATTTCCTAATCAAGATTTTCCAGGGCGAGGGGTTCGATGCCTATCTGAAGGACACTCGTCAGAAATTCGACAAGGTCCAGATGATCAAACCGGACTCTTCCCGCGACAGTTCCCGCGAGCAATACCTGCTGGCTTGGGGCTATCGCGGCGAGTGAAAGGCGTCAGGCCGGGGCTTTCAGAGGCGTCCCATAGTTTTTTGCAATGGGACACGGAACCTGGCCTGGAACAACATCGTGTAGTCTAGGTTTCACAAAGGGTTACAGACGGCGCCTGCAGTCGTGCGGGTAATGTAGTAAGTTAAGCCGGTGATTATCATGCGAGGCACGGCTGCGCCTGGCCTGCTTCAGAGGGTAACGAATTGAACGATATGGCAAAGAACCTGATTTTGTGGTTGATCATCGCGGCGGTCCTCGTGACTGTGATGAACAACTTCTCCAGTCCGAACGAGCCGCAGACCCTCAACTATTCCGACTTCATCCAACAGGTCAAGGACGGCAAGGTCGAGCGCGTGGCCGTCGACGGCTATGTGATCACCGGCAAGCGCAATGACGGCGACAGCTTCAAGACCATTCGTCCGGCCATCCAGGACAACGGGCTGATCGGCGACCTGGTCGACAACCATGTGGTGATCGAAGGCAAGCAGCCTGAGCAGCAGAGCATCTGGACCCAGTTGCTGGTGGCCAGCTTCCCGATCCTGGTGATCATCGCGGTGTTCATGTTCTTCATGCGCCAGATGCAAGGCGGTGCCGGCGGTAAGGGCGGCCCGATGAGCTTCGGCAAGAGCAAGGCGCGCCTGCTTTCCGAGGATCAGGTGAAGACCACCCTGGCTGACGTCGCCGGCTGCGACGAAGCCAAGGAAGAAGTCGGCGAGCTCGTCGAGTTCCTCCGCGACCCGGGCAAGTTCCAGCGTCTGGGCGGTCGCATCCCTCGCGGCGTTCTGATGGTCGGCCCTCCGGGTACCGGTAAGACCCTGCTGGCCAAGGCGATCGCCGGCGAAGCCAAGGTGCCGTTCTTCACCATTTCCGGTTCCGACTTCGTCGAGATGTTCGTCGGTGTCGGTGCCAGCCGTGTTCGCGACATGTTCGAACAGGCCAAGAAGCACGCGCCGTGCATCATCTTCATCGACGAGATCGACGCCGTGGGTCGCCATCGTGGCGCCGGCATGGGCGGCGGTCATGACGAGCGCGAACAGACCCTCAACCAACTGTTGGTCGAGATGGATGGCTTCGAGATGAATGACGGCATCATCGTCATCGCCGCGACCAACCGTCCTGACGTGCTCGACCCGGCGCTGCTGCGTCCGGGGCGTTTCGACCGTCAGGTGGTGGTCGGCCTGCCGGACATCCGCGGCCGCGAGCAGATCCTCAAGGTGCACATGCGCAAGGTGCCGGTGGGCGACGATGTCGCTCCGGCCGTCATCGCCCGCGGTACTCCGGGCTTCTCCGGCGCCGACCTGGCCAACTTGGTCAACGAGGCCTCCCTGTTCGCGGCCCGCGCCGGCAAGCGCATCGTCGAGATGAAGGAATTCGAACTGGCAAAAGACAAGATCATGATGGGCGCCGAGCGCAAGACCATGGTCATGTCCGAGAAAGAGAAACAGAACACCGCTTACCACGAGGCCGGTCACGCCATCGTCGGTCGCGTCGTGCCAGAGCATGACCCGGTCTACAAGGTGTCGATCATCCCGCGTGGCCGTGCGCTGGGCGTGACCATGTTCCTGCCGGAAGAGGATCGCTACAGCCTGTCCAAGCGCGCGCTGATCAGCCAGATCTGCTCGCTGTACGGTGGCCGTATCGCCGAGGAGATGACCTTGGGCTTCGACGGCGTCACCACCGGTGCTTCCAACGACATCATGCGTGCAAGTCAGATTGCCCGGAACATGGTGACCAAGTGGGGCCTGTCGGAAAAACTCGGTCCGCTGATGTATGCCGAAGAAGAGGGCGAAGTTTTCCTCGGACGCGGTGGTGGCGGTCAGAACGCGAGCTTCTCCGGCGAGACGGCCAAACTGATCGACTCCGAGGTGCGCAGCATCATCGACCAGTGCTACGGCACCGCCAAGCAGATCCTCACGGACAACCGTGACAAGCTCGACGCCATGGCCGATGCGCTGATGAAATACGAAACGATCGATGCCGAGCAGATCGACGACATCATGGCCGGACGCGAACCGCGCGAGCCTCGCGACTGGTCGGGCGGCACCGGTACGCCTCCGCCCGTGGTGCGGGATGAGCGTCCGGAAACTCCGATCGGCGGCCCGGCAGCTGACGTTTAAGGTTTGAAATGACTTCTGCTCAGTCCCTGACCCGGTTGCCTTGCGGCAACCGGGTTCTTGATTTGGCCCGGACGCATGTCATGGGCATTCTCAATGTCACTCCCGATTCTTTCTCCGATGGCGGCCGGTACGGTCAGCTCGATGCTGCGTTGCGCCATGCCGAAGCGATGGTGCAGGCCGGCGCGACGTTGATCGATGTCGGTGGCGAATCCACCCGGCCCGGTGCGCGGGCGGTTTCTCCGCTGGAGGAGCTCGAGCGCGTGGCCCCGGCCGTGGAGCGGATCGCCCGGGAGCTGGATGTGATCATTTCGGTCGACACGTCGACCCCGTCGGTGATGCGCGAGACGGCTCGGCTGGGGGCGGGGTTGATCAACGACGTGCGCTCGTTGCGCCGGGACGGTGCATTGGATGCGGCGGCGGCCACGGGTTTGCCGGTGTGCCTCATGCACATGCTGGGCGAGCCTGGCGACATGCAGGACAATCCGCGGTACCAGGACGTCACCCGTGAAGTGGGCGAGTTTCTGGTCGAGCGGATGTCGGCGTGCGCCGCGGCGGGCATTCCTGCCGAGAGGATCATTCTCGACCCCGGTTTCGGTTTCGCCAAAACCCTGCAGCACAATCTAAGCTTGTTCAAGCACATGGAGTCCCTGCATGCGCTTGGGCGGCCGCTGCTTGTGGGCGTGTCCCGCAAGAGCATGATCGGGCAGACCTTGAATCGCCCCGTGGATGAACGTTTGAGCGGTGGTCTGGCACTGGCGGCGCTGGCGTCGGTCAAGGGTGCGCGCATACTGCGCGTGCATGACGTGGCGCAAACGGTGGATGTCGTGCGGATGATCGAAGCCGTGGATTCGGCCGAATAGGAATATGGAGCACTTATGAGCAAGAAATATTTTGGCACCGACGGTATTCGCGGCCGGGTCGGTGAGTATCCGATCACTCCAGACTTCATGCTCAAGCTCGGCTGGGCGGCCGGCATGGCATTCCGCAAGATGGGCGCCTGCAAGGTGCTGGTCGGCAAGGACACCCGGATTTCGGGGTACATGTTCGAATCGGCGCTTGAGGCCGGCCTGACCTCCGCCGGGGCCGATGTGATGCTGCTCGGCCCTATGCCGACGCCGGCCATCGCCTACCTGTCGCGCACGTTCCAGGCCGAGGCCGGGATCGTGATCAGCGCTTCGCACAACCCGCACGACGACAACGGCATCAAGTTCTTCTCCGGCAAGGGCACCAAGCTCCCGGACGAGCTGGAGCTGATGATCGAAGAGCTTCTCGACACGCCGATGACCGTGGTCGAGTCGAGCAAGATCGGCAAGGTCTCGCGGATCAACGATGCCTCGGGCCGCTACATCGAATTCTGCAAGAGCAGCGTGCCGTCCGGCACCAGCTTCTCGGGCCTCAAGATCGTGATCGACTGCGCCCACGGTGCGACCTACAAGGTGGCGCCGAGCGTGTTCCGTGAGCTGGGCGCCGAGGTCGTGGTGCTGTCGGCCCAGCCGAATGGCCTGAACATCAACGACAACTGCGGCTCGACCCACATGGGGCCGTTGCAGGCCGCGGTGCTGGCGGAGCACGCCGACCTGGGCATCGCCTTCGACGGTGACGGCGACCGGGTGCAGATGGTGGATCACACCGGCGCCGTGGTCGACGGCGACGAGCTGCTGTTCATCATCGCGCGGGACCTGCACGAGCGCGGCAAGCTTCAGGGCGGTGTGGTCGGCACCTTGATGAGCAATCTCGGGCTGGAACTGGCGCTGGCCGATCTGGGCATCCCGTTCGTGCGCGCCAATGTCGGCGACCGTTATGTCATCGCCGAACTGCTGGAACGCAACTGGTTGGTGGGCGGTGAGAACTCAGGGCATGTCGTGTGCTTCAACCACACCACAACCGGGGATGCGATCATCGCGGCGCTGCAGGTGCTGATGGCGCTGAAGACCCGCAACGAAGGGCTGGCCCAGACCCGCCAGGCGCTGCGCAAGTGTCCGCAGGTGCTGATCAACGTGCGTTTCGGCGGCGGCGAAAGTCCGCTTGAGCATCCTGCTGTCAAAGAAGCCAGTGCCCGTGTCACCCAGGCGATGGCCGGTCGTGGCCGCGTTCTGCTGCGCAAGTCCGGGACAGAGCCTTTGGTGCGTGTCATGGTCGAAGGCGAGGACGAGGCCCAGGTTCGCGGCTACGCCGAAGAGCTGGCAAAACTGGTGACTGAAGTTTCTGCATGATTCGGCTTGCCAGCCATGATTGTGTTGGGTAACATCTGCGCCCACTTTGACCGACGAGGTAAAGCATGCGTCGCCCTATGGTAGCTGGTAACTGGAAAATGCACGGTACCCGCGCCAGCGTCGCTGAGCTGATCAACGGCCTCCGTCATCTGGCATTGCCAAGCGGCATTGATGTCGCGGTATTCCCGCCTTGCCTGTTCATCAATCAAGTGATTGATGGCCTGAAAGGAAAATCGATTTCGGTCGGTGCGCAGAATTCTGCGGTGGAATCCATGCAAGGTGCCTTGACGGGTGAGATCGCTCCGAGTCAGTTGGTGGACGCAGGTTGTTCCCTGGTGCTTGTCGGGCACTCCGAGCGTCGCCAGATCATGGGTGAGCGTGACGGGATGCTGAACCGCAAGTTCGCGGCGGCACAGGCCTGCGGTCTGGTTCCGGTGCTCTGCATAGGGGAAACCCTTGAGCAGCGCGAAGCTGGACAGACCCTTGAGGTTGTCGGGCGTCAGCTGGGCAGCATCATCGAAGAGTTGGGGGTGGGTGCCTTTGCAAAGGCGGTCATCGCTTACGAGCCGGTCTGGGCCATTGGCACCGGGCTGACTGCGACGCCGCAGCAGGCTCAGGATGTGCACAAGGCCATCCGCGAGCAATTGGCGGCAGAGAATCCTGAAGTGGCACGAGGTGTGCGGCTTCTGTACGGCGGCAGCGTGAAGGCGGCCAATGCGGCTGAACTGTTCGGCATGCCGGATATCGATGGGGGGCTCATTGGTGGAGCTTCCCTGAATGCAGATGAGTTCGGTGCGATTTGCCGCGCCGCGGGAAACTGAAAAAATGCTGGAAACAGTCGTAGTCGTTTTTCATCTGCTGGGTGCATTGGGCGTAGTTGCTCTGGTTTTGCTGCAGCAGGGTAAGGGAGCGGACGCTGGTGCGTCTTTCGGAGCAGGTGCTTCAAATACTGTGTTCGGAAGCCAAGGTTCCTCTACCTTTCTTAGTAAGTTTACTGCTATACTCGCCGCCGGTTTCTTCATAACCAGCTTAGGGTTAGGATACTTTGCTAAAGAGAAGGCTCATCAGCTGACTCAAGCAGGTCTGCCAGATCCAGCGGTGTTGGAAGTTCCAAAGCAACAGCCGGCTTCTGATGATGTCCCGGTGCTTCAAGAGCAAAAGTCGGCCAACTCGGCGACTGACGTACCTCCAGCTCAAGAGCAGAAGTAAGAAGGGTTTCAAACGTAGTTTTGCCGAGGTGGTGGAATTGGTAGACACGCAACCTTGAGGTGGTTGTGCCCATAGGGTGTAGGGGTTCGAGTCCCCTTCTCGGTACCAATTAGTCAGGAGAGCCCGCTGTTGCGGGCTTTCTTGCAGGTGGAAGGTTGCATTGACCCTCGTTAGGGTTCGGTCGTATACTTTCGCCCCAGCTTTGTCGCGGGGTGGAGCAGTCTGGTAGCTCGTCGGGCTCATAACCCGAAGGTCGTCGGTTCAAATCCGGCCCCCGCAACCAGTTTAAGGAGCCCCTTCTTCAGGGGCTTTTTGTTAGCTGGACACTTTCAATGCCGCTGTCGCGCGGCAATCTCATGGTGGGCTTCTTGCCCATTTTTTATTTGCACAGCATGCACGAGGGGGTTCAGGTGTCGAGCAAGCTAGAACAGTTGCAGGCCTTGTTGGCCCCGGTGGTCGAGGCTCTTGGCTATCAATGCTGGGGGATCGAATTCATCTCTCAAGGCAAACATTCGGTTTTGCGGATCTACATCGATAAAGAGGGCGGCATCCTGATCGACGACTGCACGGCAGTGAGTCGTCAGGCCAGCGCGGTCCTCGATGTGGAAGACCCGATCAGTTCCGAATACACCCTTGAGGTGTCCTCTCCTGGCATGGATCGCCCGCTGTTCACTCTGGAACAGTTTGCTTCGCATGCCGGCGAACAAGTGAAGATCAAATTGCGTTCGCCTTTTGAAGGCCGGCGCAACTTTCAGGGCCTTCTGCGCGGAGTGGAAGAACAGGATGTCGTGGTGCAGGTGGATGACCATGAGTTCCTGTTGCCGATCGATATGATCGACAAGGCCAACATTATTCCCAGTTTTGACTGAGACCTGCCAGATACTGCGGATCCCGCGGATCCAATGGCTTGCGAAAGGCGAGGCGTACGATGAGCAAAGAAGTACTGCTGGTTGTTGAGTCGGTATCCAATGAAAAGGGTGTACCGGCAGGCGTGATTTTTGAAGCGCTGGAGCTGGCTCTGGCCACTGCAACCAAAAAACGTTTTGAAGACGAAGTGGACCTGCGTGTGGAAATCAACCGCCACACCGGTTCCTACGAGACTTTCCGTCGCTGGACGGTGGTCGAGGAAGCCGATCTGGACGATCCGGCCATCGAGACCTGGCCGAGCAAGGTTGCCGAAACGCACCCGGGCGCCAAGGTCGGCGACGTCGTCGAAGAGAAGATCGAGTCCATCGAGTTCGGCCGCATCGCGGCGCAGACCGCCAAGCAGGTCATCGTACAGAAGGTTCGTGAAGCCGAGCGCGCCCAAGTCGTGGACGCGTACCGCGAGCGCCTGGGAGAGATCATCTCCGGCACCGTGAAGAAAGTGACCCGCGACAACGTGATCGTCGACCTGGGCAACAACGCCGAAGCGTTGCTGGCCCGTGAAGACATCATCTCCCGCGAGACCTTCCGTGTCGGCGTGCGCCTGCGTGCGCTGCTCAAGGAAATCCGCACCGAGAACCGCGGCCCTCAGCTGATCCTGTCGCGCACCGCGCCGGAAATGCTGATCGAGCTGTTCCGCATCGAAGTGCCGGAAATCGCCGAAGGCCTGATCGAAGTGATGGCCGCCTCCCGGGATCCGGGTTCGCGCGCCAAGATCGCCGTCCGCTCCAAGGACAAGCGCATCGACCCGCAGGGCGCGTGCATCGGCATGCGCGGTTCGCGCGTCCAGGCCGTGTCGGGCGAATTGGGTGGCGAGCGTGTGGACATCGTCCTGTGGGACGACAACCCGGCGCAGTTCGTGATCAATGCCATGTCGCCTGCCGAAGTGGCGGCGATCATCGTTGACGAAGACGCCCACGCCATGGACATCGCGGTGGGTGCCGACAACCTCGCTCAGGCCATCGGCCGCGGCGGCCAGAACGTGCGTCTGGCCAGTCAGCTGACCGGTTGGACCCTGAACGTGATGACCGAATCGGACATCCAGGCCAAGCAACAGGCGGAGACCGGCGACATCCTGCGCAACTTCATCGACGAGCTGGAAGTCGACGAAGAGCTGGCCCAGGTGCTGGTCGACGAAGGCTTCACCAGCCTGGAAGAGATTGCCTACGTACCGCTGGAAGAGATGCTCAACATCGACGGCTTCGACGAGGAAATCGTCAACGAGCTTCGCGCTCGCGCCAAGGACCGGTTGTTGACCAAGGCCATCGCTACTGAGGAAAAGCTGGCAGACGCCCATCCGGCCGAAGACCTGCTCTCGCTTGAGGGCATGGACAAGGATCTGGCGGCGGAACTGGCGGTGCGCGGCGTAGTTAACCGCGAAGACCTGGCCGAGCAGTCGATTGATGACCTGCTCGACATCGACGGTATCGACGAAGAGCGTGCCGGCAAGTTGATCATGGCCGCCCGAGCCCACTGGTTCGAGTAATTAGGCGCGGCCTGAGGAGAGAAGTGCATGACGCAAGTCACGGTGAAACAACTGGCCGATGAGGTCAAAACACCGGTAGAGCGCCTGTTGCAGCAGATGCGTGAGGCAGGTCTGCCGCACACCGCCGCCGAAGAACATGTGACTGACAGTGAAAAGCAGTCCCTGCTGACTCACTTGAAGAGCAGCCACAAGGCGAAAGTGGAAGAGCCACGCAAGATCACGCTGCAGCGTAAAACCACCAGCACCCTGCGGGTGGCCGGCAGCAAGAGCATCAGCGTAGAAGTGCGCAAGAAGAAAGTTTTCGTGCAGCGCAGCCCGGAAGAGATCGAGGCCGAGCGTCAGCGTGAGCTGGACGAGCGCCGCGCCGTGGAAAACGCCGCCCGTCAAAAGGCAGAAGAGGAAGCCCGCCTGCGCGCCGAAGAAGAAGCGCGCCGTCAGCCTCCTGCTGCCCCGGCCGCTGCGGCCGAGCCTGTTGCAGCCCCGGCTCCGGTTGCCGAGCCTGTGCGCGAAGCGGTATCCGCAGCGCCGGCCGCTCCGGTCGTCGAAGTGCGCAAGCGTGACGACCAGCGTCGTCCGGACAAGCCACGCGCCGACGAGAACAGCCGTCGCGGCGGCGGTGACGGCGAGCGCAAGAACGCTCCGCACCGCGCATCGGTCAAGGAAAAGGCGCCGGCCCCTCGCGTGGCGCCCCGCACTACCGACGAAGAAAGCGATGGCTTCCGCCGCGGCGGTCGCAGCAGCAAGTCCAAGCTGAAGAAACGCAACGCCCACGGTTTCCAGAGCCCTACCGGGCCGGTGGTGCGTGACGTGAAGATCGGCGAGACCATCACTGTGGGCGATCTGGCCCAGCAGATGTCGGTCAAGGCTGCTGAAATCATCAAGTTCATGTTCAAGCTGGGCACCCCGGCCACCATCAACCAGGTTCTGGACCAGGAAACTGCCCAGCTGGTCGCCGAAGAACTGGGCCACAAAGTGACCCTGATCAGCGACACCGCCCTGGAAGATTCCCTGGCCGAGTCCCTGAAGTTCGAAGGCGAGGCGGTGCCTCGTGCTCCGGTCGTGACCGTCATGGGTCACGTTGACCACGGCAAGACCTCGCTGCTCGACTACATCCGTCGCGCCAAGGTCGCTGCGGGCGAAGCCGGCGGCATCACCCAGCACATCGGTGCGTACCACGTCGAAACCGAACGCGGCATGGTCACCTTCCTCGACACCCCGGGTCACGCGGCGTTCACCGCGATGCGTGCCCGCGGCGCCAAGGCGACCGACATCGTGATCCTGGTGGTCGCGGCCGACGACGGCGTGATGCCGCAAACCATCGAAGCCGTTCAGCACGCCCAGGCTGCTGGCGTGCCGCTGGTGGTGGCGGTGAACAAGATCGACAAGCCGGGTGCCGACCTCGATCGCATCCGCAGCGAGCTGGCGACCCACGGCGTGACGCCGGAAGACTGGGGTGGCGACACGCCGTTCGTTCCGGTTTCGGCGAAGATGGGTACCGGCGTCGACGAACTGCTCGAAGCCGTGCTGCTGCAGGCCGAAGTGCTTGAGCTCACCGCCACTCCGTCGGCCCCTGGCCGTGGTGTCGTGGTCGAGTCGCGTCTGGACAAGGGCCGCGGCCCGGTGGCCACCGTGCTGGTTCAGGACGGTACCCTGCGTCAAGGCGACATGGTGCTGGTCGGTTCGAACTATGGCCGCGTGCGCGCCATGCTCGACGAGAACGGCAAGCCGATCAAGGAAGCGGGCCCGGCCATTCCGGTCGAGATCCTCGGCCTGGACGGCACGCCTGACGCCGGTGACGAGATGAGCGTGGTGGCCGACGAGAAGAAGGCCCGTGAAGTGGCCCTGTTCCGTCAAGGCAAGTTCCGCGAAGTCAAGCTGGCCCGCGCCCACGCCGGCAAGCTGGAAAACATCTTCGAAAGCATGGGCCAGGAAGAGAAGAAGACGCTCAACATCGTCCTCAAGTCCGACGTCCGCGGCTCGCTGGAGGCCCTGCAAGGCGCCCTCAACGGCCTGGGCAACGACGAAGTGCAAGTGCGTGTGGTCGGTGGCGGCGTCGGTGGCATCACCGAATCCGACGCCAACCTGGCACTGGCTTCCAACGCCGTGCTGTTCGGCTTCAACGTGCGTGCCGATGCGGGCGCACGGAAGATCGTCGAGCAGGAAGGTCTGGACATGCGTTACTACAACGTGATCTACGACATCATCGAAGACGTCAAGAAGGCCCTGACCGGCATGCTCGGCAGCGATGTCCGCGAGAACATCCTGGGTATCGCCGAAGTGCGTGACGTGTTCCGTTCGCCGAAGTTCGGCGCGATCGCCGGTTGCATGGTGGTCGAGGGTGTCGTGCACCGTAACCGTCCGATCCGCGTACTGCGTGAAGACATCGTGATCTTCGAAGGCGAGCTGGAATCCCTGCGCCGCTTCAAGGATGACGCTTCCGAAGTCCGTGCCGGCATGGAATGCGGCATCGGCGTGAAGAGCTACAACGACGTCAAGGTCGGCGACAAGATCGAAGTCTTCGAGAAGGTTCAGGTTGCTCGCAGCCTCTGACTCGCGCACTTCGGGAGCCGCAACGGGCCGCCGCAGCGATCTGCGCAGCCCGTCCGGCGGACTCTAAACGCAACGCCCGGTCTGGCCTCCGCCAGGCCGGGCGTTTGCCGCTTTCAGACCTCACGGGTTTCGCCGTGGGGCAGTTACAGGTAACAAACCATGGCAAAAGAATACAGCCGTACCCAACGTATCGGCGATCAGATGCAGCGTGAGCTGGCCCAGCTGATCCGTCGTGAAGTCAAAGACCCGCGCGTCGGCCTGGTCACCATCACTGCGGTGGATGTCAGCCGTGACGTCGGTCACGCCAAGATCTTCATCACTGTGATGGGGCAGGACAACGCTGCCGACATCGCGCAGAGCATCAAGGTGCTGAACGCCGCCGCCGGTTTCCTGCGCATGCAGCTGGCCCGCGAAATGAAGCTGCGCAGCGTGCCGCAACTGCATTTCCACTACGACGAAAGCGTCGCCCGCGGCGCGCACCTGTCGGCCCTGATCGACCGTGCGGTGGCTGAAGACAGCCTGCACGAGACGGCGGCCGAACCCGAAGACACCAAGGAGTAATCCGGTGGCCCAGGTCAAACGTATCCGTCGTAACGTCAGCGGCATCATCCTGCTCGACAAGCCGCTGGGGTTCACCTCCAACGCGGCGCTGCAAAAGGTTCGCTGGCTGCTCAACGCCGAGAAGGCCGGGCACACCGGCAGCCTCGACCCGCTGGCCACCGGCGTGCTGCCGCTGTGCTTCGGCGAGGCGACCAAGTTCTCGCAGTACCTGCTCGATTCCGACAAGGGCTATGAGACGCTGGCGCAACTGGGCAAGACCACTACCACGGCCGATGCCGAGGGCGAGGTTCTGCAGGAGCGTCCGGTGACCGTTGGTCGCGCCGACATAGAAGCCGTCCTGCCGAAATTCCGTGGGCAAATCAATCAGATACCGCCGATGTACTCGGCGCTCAAGCGTGATGGCCAGCCGCTCTACAAGTTGGCCCGTGCAGGTGAAGTAGTGGAGCGCGAACCGCGTTCTGTT
Source organism: Pseudomonas sp. B35(2017) (assembly GCF_002113645.1). Taxonomy (NCBI): domain Bacteria; kingdom Pseudomonadati; phylum Pseudomonadota; class Gammaproteobacteria; order Pseudomonadales; family Pseudomonadaceae; genus Pseudomonas; species Pseudomonas sp. B35(2017). The sequence continues at coordinate 106,654 of NZ_NEIZ01000005.1, forward strand.
ACTATTGCGCGCTTGGAATTGCTGGCCTTCGAAGGCGATACTGCGCGACTGGCGGTGGATTGCAGCAAGGGCACCTATATCCGTACCCTGGTGGAGGATATCGGTGAGCAGCTCGGTTGCGGTGCGTACGTCGCTGAATTGCGGCGTACCCAGGCCGGGCCTTTCACCCTGGCGCAGACCGTGACCCTTGAAGAGCTCGAAGCGGCCCATGCCGAAGGCGGCAACGAAGCGCTCGACCGCTTCCTGATGCCGGCGGACAGCGGCCTGCAGGATTGGCCGCTGCTGAAGTTCTCGGAGCACAGCGCGTTCTACTGGCTCAACGGCCAGCCGGTGCGCGCTCCGGATGCGCCGAAGTTCGGCATGGTGCGGGTACAGGATCACAACGGTCGCTTCATCGGCATCGGTGAAGTGAGCGAAGACGGGCGCATCGCGCCGCGTCGCTTGATTCGGTCGGAATGACCGGAACCGGTCCGCGTAACAGCGGGCCGGCGAGGGTGGCTGTCAACAGGCACGGTCACTGCTCTTTTATTGATACAGGGATTTGTCCCTGGCCTGTTGAAACCGTCCCTGGACGGTTTCCTGATAAAAGGATTGCCTCATGGCTCTCAGCGCAGCAGAAAAAGCTCAAATCGTTACCGACTACCAGCAAGCCGTTGGTGATACCGGCTCGCCAGAAGTGCAAGTTGCACTGCTGACCGCCAACATCAACAAGCTGCAAGGTCACTTCAAGGCCAACGGCAAAGACCACCACTCCCGTCGTGGTCTGATCCGCATGGTTAACCAGCGTCGCAAGCTGCTGGACTACCTGAAAGGCAAAGATCTGAGCCGCTACAGCGCTCTGATCGGCCGCCTGGGCCTGCGTCGCTAATCAGCGATTGCGCTATGAGGTTGGTTGCCTGTCGGCTGTCTGCGGTTTTCCGCCGGCAGGCGGCAGGCTTCCAGCCTCAAGTTTTATCTGAGGCACCTGTTTCATCCCGGCAGCACCCCGGACAATCCGCATCGGGCCGATTCCCGACATTGCCCAAGAATTTCGCAAGAAACCAGTTCCCCCAAGAGCCACAAAGAAGGTAGGACACCGTGAACCCGGTAATCAAGAAGTTCCAGTTCGGTCAGTCGACCGTCACCCTCGAGACAGGCCGCATCGCCCGTCAGGCCACCGGCGCAGTGCTGGTCACCGTTGACGACGACGTCAGCGTATTGGTGACCGTGGTCGGCGCCAAGCAAGCCGATCCGGGCAAGGGTTTCTTCCCCCTGTCCGTTCACTACCAGGAAAAGACCTACGCCGCAGGCAAGATCCCTGGCGGTTTCTTCAAGCGCGAAGGCCGTCCTTCCGAGAAGGAAACCCTGACTTCCCGACTGATCGACCGTCCGATCCGTCCGCTGTTCCCTGAAGGCTTCATGAACGAAGTGCAGGTCGTCTGCACCGTCGTCTCCACCAGCAAGAAGACCGATCCGGACATCGCTGCGATGATCGGCACCTCGGCTGCCCTGGCCATCTCCGGCATTCCGTTCGACGGCCCGATCGGCGCCGCCCGCGTCGCTTTCCACGAAAGCACCGGCTACCTGCTGAACCCGACCTACGAGCAACTGGCCGCATCGAGCCTGGACATGGTCGTGGCCGGTACCGAAGAAGCCGTGCTGATGGTCGAGTCGGAAGCCAAGGAACTGACCGAAGACCAGATGCTGGGCGCCGTGCTGTTCGCCCACGACGAATTCCAGTCGGTCATCAAGGCCGTCAAGGAACTGGCCGCCGAAGCCGCCAAGCCGACCTGGGACTGGGCGCCTGCCGCCGAGGCCACCGAACTGCTGGGCGCGATCCGTGCCGAGTTCGGCGAAGCGATCTCCCAAGGCTACACCATCACCGTCAAGGCCGACCGCTACGCCCGTCTGGGCGAGCTGCGCGACCAGGCGGTCGCCAAGCTGTCCGGTGAAGAAGGCCAGCCTTCGGCCGGCGACGTCAAAGCCGCTTTCGGCGAAATCGAATACCGCACCGTTCGCGAGAACATCGTCAACGGCAAGCCACGCATCGACGGCCGCGACACCCGCACCGTGCGTCCGCTGAACATCGAAGTCGGCGTGCTGCCGAAGACCCACGGTTCGGCGCTGTTCACCCGTGGCGAAACCCAGGCCCTGGTGGTCGCGACCCTGGGCACCGCCCGTGACGCGCAACTGCTGGACACCCTGGAAGGCGAGAAGAAAGACTCGTTCATGCTGCACTACAACTTCCCTCCGTTCTCGGTGGGCGAGTGCGGTCGCATGGGCGGTGCCGGTCGTCGCGAAATCGGTCACGGCCGTCTGGCCCGCCGTTCGGTCCAGGCCATGCTGCCTGCCGCCGACGAATTCCCGTACACCGTTCGCGTGGTGTCGGAAATCACCGAATCCAACGGCTCCAGCTCGATGGCTTCCGTGTGCGGCGCTTCCCTGGCCCTGATGGACGCCGGTGTGCCGATGAAGGCACCGGTGGCCGGTATCGCCATGGGCCTGGTGAAGGAAGGCGAGAAGTTCGCCGTCCTGACCGACATCCTGGGTGACGAAGACCACCTGGGCGACATGGACTTCAAAGTGGCCGGTACCGCCAAGGGCGTCACCGCGCTGCAGATGGACATCAAGATCAAGGGCATCACCGAAGAGATCATGGAGATCGCCCTGGGCCAGGCCCTGGAAGCTCGCCTGAACATCCTCGGCCAGATGAACCAAGTGATCGGCCAGTCGCGTACCGAACTGTCGGCCAACGCACCGACCATGATCGCGATGAAGATCGACACCGACAAGATCCGCGACGTGATCGGCAAAGGTGGCGCGACCATCCGTGCAATCTGCGAAGAGACCAAGGCGTCGATCGACATCGAAGACGACGGCTCGATCAAGATCTTCGGCGAAACCAAGGAAGCCGCAGAAGCTGCCCGTCAGCGCGTTCTGGGCATCACCGCCGAAGCCGAGATCGGCAAAATCTACGTGGGCAAGGTTGAGCGCATCGTCGACTTCGGCGCGTTCGTCAACATCCTGCCGGGCAAGGACGGTCTGGTGCACATCTCGATGCTGAGCGACGCTCGCGTAGAGAAAGTCACCGACATCCTGAAAGAAGGCCAGGAAGTGGAAGTGCTGGTGCTGGACGTGGACAACCGCGGCCGCATCAAGCTGTCCATCAAAGACGTGGCGGCTGCCAAGGCTTCGGGCGTTTAATCGACCCCAGGCTTTCGCGCAATGAAAATGCCCCGCCGTGAAAACGGCGGGGCATTTTTTTTCCTGTCAAAAATGATTGCGGCGCGAGATGGGTTGCCGGGCGCCGAGACCGATGCTAGGTTTAGCCCACCGCCCGTGTAGCTCAGCCGGTAGAGCAGCGCACTCGTAACGCGAAGGTCGCAGGTTCGATTCCTGTCTCGGGCACCATTCCCCTCATTTCACCTTGCGGCTCAGCTCCTCCACGGTGCGCTTGAGCTGATCCATCGCACGGTCCTGATCGCTGACGTCCCGCTTGAGGCTCGACAGCTCGCTTGAGCTGGAGCTGGAACCGCTGCTGCGTTTGAGTTCCTCGACCTGCCGGCGCAGGTTGTCCAGTTCCCGGTCCTGCTCCTTGACCTTGTTCCTCAGTTCGTCGGTGTCGCGGCTGCCGGCGCTTGAGCTGGAACCGCTGCTGCGTTTGAGTTCTTCCATCTGCCGGCGCAGGGTGTCCAGTTCACCGTCCTGTTTCTTGACCTGTTCCTTGAGCTGGTCAGTCTCCCGGCTGCCGGCGCTGGCGCTGGAGCCGCTGCTGCGTTTGAGCTCTTCGAGCTGGCGCGTCTGGTCGCCGAGGGTGTCGCGCATCTTCTTCAGTTCATCGAGGCTGATGTCGGTTCTGACGATCACGGTCTTGCCGTTGTCGTTGTGGATGGCGGGAACCGAGTCGCCGTAGCCGGGGAGCCGGTCGCTCAGCTCGATGGCCATTGCATTGCCCGGCAGGGCCAGCGCCCCGAGCAGGGCGGTCATTGCGGTAGTGGACACAACAGACGACAACTTCGAAAGGCTGCGCATCACTGGGTTTCCTTGTGGACAGCGGAGAGGCGTGCCGATATGGCACATCGCTATGACTCGGAATCCGGATTTATGTTCCCCCGGTCAGCTTTTTGTGCGAGAGATGTAAAGACCCGTGTCATTCGTCATCCAAACGTCCTATATTCGGCGCCAGCACAAGCATCGCCCTGCAGTGTTCAGATGATCCCGAATGGTTCCGAGGCCGGACAATCCGCGGCAGAGAGATCCCAGAAGATCCAGATCCATCACCCATTCCCCTGATCAGCGAGAACGCCATGATCCCAAAAGAACAACGAATCGATGTAGCGCTGGAGAAATACCTGGCGGCGACGCCTTCCCTTCAGGAAGAGATCAGCGCCCTGGACGCCACCGAGCAAAAGCAGCAGGCGCAGTGGGCGTTCGAGGACGAAGCCGAGTCCCGCGGGCTGGAGCCTTGGGAACTGGTGCTGGAGCTGGTGGCCGAGACGCCGCAGGAGCTCAAGGCCATGCGCCTGGAAGTGCATCAGGAAGTGGCCGAAGCCTTGGGCATGAAGCTGCAGGCCTATCTTGAACTCAACGAAATCGACGATTGAAACAAAAACGCCAGCCCCGACGGAGCTGGCGTTTTTCGTTGCGCGGCGGCTTCAGAGGCTCAGGCGCATCGACAGGTCCACCGCCTTCACGTCCTTGGTCATGGCGCCGATGGAAATGTAGTCCACGCCGGTGCGGGCGATCGGCAGCAGCGTGCTTTCGTTGATGCCGCCGCTGGCCTCCAGCTTCGCCTTGCCGCCGTTCAGGCGTACGGCTTCGCGCATGTCGTCCAGGCTCAGCTCGTCGAGCATGATGATGTCGGCGCCGGCGTCCAGCGCCTCCTTCAGTTCATCCAGGCTTTCCACTTCGACCTCCACCGGCTTGCCCGGCGCGATCCGGTGCGCGGCGGCGATGGCCTGGGGGATGCCGCCGCTGGCGGCGATGTGGTTTTCCTTGATCAGGAACGCGTCGTACAGGCCGATGCGGTGGTTGTGGCAGCCGCCGCAGGTCACCGCGTACTTCTGCGCCAGGCGCAGGCCCGGCAGGGTCTTGCGGGTGTCGAGCAGCTTCACGCCGGTCTCGGCGACGAAATCCGCCAGTTGTCGGGCGCGGGTCGCGACACCGGAGAGCATCTGCAGGAAGTTCAGCGCGCTGCGTTCGCCGGTCAGCAGCGAACGGGCCGGGCCTTCCAGGTGGAACAGCGGCTGGTTGGGGCTCACCCGGTCGCCGTCGCGCACCTGCCAGTGCACCGCCACCCGCGGGTCGAGCTGACGGAACACGGCGTCGACCCAGGCGGTGCCGCAGATGACGGCGGCGTCGCGGGTGATGATGGTCGCCTTGGCCAGGCGTTCGGCCGGGATCAGTTGTGCGGTGATGTCGCCGCTGCCGATGTCTTCGCGCAACGCACGGCGGACGTTGGCTTCGATTTCGGCGGTCAAATCGGCGAGACGTAGGTTCGGCATAACGGGCTCCACAGACAAAGTGGCCCGATTATAGGGGCATGGCAGGGCCCAACCCAAGGCGGGTGCGCAGGGACTTGAGCGCAGCCGGTCGATTTCCTTGAGCAAATGCGCGCCGGGAGCGGTCACTGGAACAGCGCCGGGGCCTAGGGGAATCCCTGAGGGCTCTGGCGCCGGGGACATTTTTTGCAAGATAATCCGCCTTGCATTTGACGTCATGGCTTTGACGTTTGTCTTTGAGCCCGCTTTCCGGCCGTTCCCCGACAGGGATCGGCAGGCCCGCGCACTTGAAGAATCACCGTTTCAGGAGGCTTGGATGCACAACGACGGGAATGTAGTGCCTTTGCGCAAGGCCGCTACCGATCCGGCGAACCCTTCGCCGCTCGCCCGCCTGCCTGTGATTCTGCTTCAGGTGCGCGACAAGGCCACCCAGCAACTGCGCCACGGCCTGCAGGCGCTGTTCGACAATGCCGACGACACCCTGTTCGAAATGGCCGACCGAGCCCGCAGCGACGTCGAGCAGAACCTCTTTTTCGAGGCCATGCGCGACCTGCGCCTGAAGCGCAAGAACATCGAGCGCGGCTTTCTCGAACATCTCTTCGAGGCGTTCGTCGGCCTCACCCAGTACGATCCCGCGCAAAACGCCTTGCCGTCCTCGCTGCTGCCGGACGAAACCTCTGAACGCACCGACGACCGGGAGCGCAGCGTCGCCATCGAGACCATGGTCGGCCGTGTGCTGAGCCGCGACGGTTTCGCCCTCGATCAATTGACGGCGCGGCTCAATGCCCTGCTCGGCAAGACCCTGGAGGATCGGCACAACCCGCTGGGTCCTTCGATGTTGTGCGAATATTTCCTGCTGGCCGGGCGCAACCTGGGGGTGGGGATCAAGGTCAAGCTGATTCTGCTCAAGCTGTTCGAGCGTTACGTGCTGGCCGACACCGATCAGCTGTATGCCGAAGCCAATCAGTTGCTGGCCGCCACCGGCGTGCTGCCCGAGCTGAAACCGGCGCCCGCGCGCCGTGCCATCGACCAGGCCGTCACCCGTGCCAGCAGTGAGCCGACGCACAGCGAACCGCCTCCGCTGGAGGACGGCGTGCAGGAAGTCTTCTCGGCGTTGCAGGCACTGCTGTCGCACCTGCGCGGCAGCGTGGCGCCGATCCTGGAGCCCAGTTCGGCGGTTCAGCCGATCTCCACCCGCGACCTGCTGCGCCTGCTTTCGCACTTGCAGCAGTACGTGCCGACGCTGGCGGCGTTGGACGATTTCGACCTGCGCAACCAGCTCGAGCAATTGCTGACCCAGGTGAGTGTGCGCAGTGGCAAGTCGCGCATCGTCGGCGGCGCCGACGAGGACGTGATCAACCTGATCGCCATGCTGTTCGAGTGCATCCTCGACGACCGCAACCTGCCGGATTCGCTCAAGGCGCTGATCGCTCGGCTGCAGATCCCGATGCTCAAGGTCGCGGTGCTCGACAAGAGTTTCTTCAGCCGCAGCAGTCATCCGGCGCGGCGCCTGCTCAACGAAATCGCGGACGCCGCCATGGGCTGGGGCGAGTGCGACGGCCATGCGCGGGACAGCCTGTACCTGCGCATCGAGCAGGTGGTGCAGCGCTTGCTGACCGATTTCAATGACGATCCGGCGATCTTCTCCGAGCTGCTGGCGGATTTCCTGGCCTTCACCGGCGACGAGCGCCGCCGCAGCGAATTGCTCGAGCAGCGCCTGCGCGATGCCGAGGAGGGGCGGGCGAGGACCGAACTGGCTCGCCGCCGGGTGGAGCAGGCGCTCAACCAGGCGTTGCCGGGCAAGGTGCTGCCGCCCAAAGTGGTGGCGTTCGTCCAGGATGCCTGGAGCAAGGTGCTGCTGCTGACCTGCCTGAAGCACGGCGACCAGAGCGCCGAATGGCGGGCGGACGTGCAGACCATGGAGCAATTGGTCTGGAGCGTGCAGCGTCACGATGGGCCGGAGTCCGGCATGCGCCTGCTGGCGATGGTGCCGGGGCTGCTCAAGTCGTTGCGCGACGGCCTGAGCAGTTCGGCGTTCGACCCGTTCGCCACCAGCGAGTTTTTCAGCGAGCTGGAAGCGCTGCACGTGCGCCTGTTCGAGCGTGCCGATGAGTCCGGCCCCACCGAGGCGCTGGTCTTAGTCGAGGTGGCGTTGCCGGTGGCCCTGCGCGCGGCGGACGAGGGCATGCCTTTGCGCCTGCCGCAGGACGATGCCGGCCTGCGGCAGGTCGAGCAGTTGCGGCTGGGCAGTTGGGTGGTGTTTCGCGAAGACGAAGAGCACACCTTGCGCTGCAAGCTGGCGGCCATCAACGAGACCACCGGCAAATACGTGTTCGTCGACCGCACCGGCATGAAAGTGCTGGAGCGCGACCGCACCGGGCTCGCCCTGGAGCTGCGTCGCGGCGCGGCGTGGCGGCTGGACGACACCTTGCTGTTCGACCGCGCGCTGGAGTCGGTGCTGGGCAATCTGCGGCGGCGCAATCGCGCCAAGTGATCGCGTCCGGCACGCCGATCACGGCATACTGGGCGCCAACACAGATGGCGTTGAAGGAATCGGTATGCAGTTGGATCCCGCAAGCGGGTGGTGTCACGGGGTGCAGGTCTGTCCGTCGCCCAACTTCAATGAACGCCCGACGGGCGAAGTCTCCCTGCTGGTCATCCACAACATCAGCCTGCCGCCGGCGCAGTTCGCCACCGGCAAGGTGCAGGAATTTTTCCAGAACCGTCTGGATGTCACCGAACATCCCTACTTTGCGGGTATCGCCGACCTGCGGGTGTCTGCGCACTTTCTGATCGAGCGTGACGGCAAGGTCACTCAGTTTGTCTCCTGTCTTGAGCGCGCCTGGCACGCCGGCGTCTCCCGTTTCGAGGGACGCGAGACCTGTAACGATTTTTCCGTGGGCATCGAGCTCGAGGGCACCGATGATCTACCGTTCACCGACGCGCAGTACCAGGCGCTGACCGCGCTGACCCGGCAGTTGCAGGCGAGGTTTCCGGCCATCACCGGACAACGCATCTGCGGGCACAGCGACATCGCCCCCGGCCGCAAGACCGACCCGGGGCCGGCATTCGACTGGGCACGCTACCGGGCGGCCCTGGCACAAGAGGAAGGACAATGAGTTTTCTGGTGTTGCTGTTGGCGGTCTGGATCGAGAAATTCTCGGCCCTGCGCCATCGGGTCCAGCGCGACGGCGGATGGATCCGCGAACTGCACAAGCTCGAAAGCGGCGGCCTGGCCAAGCGCCCTTGGCTGGTGCTGACGGTGCTGGTGCTGCTGCCGGTGGCGCTGCTGGCGTTGCTGCTGGTGGTGCTGGAACCGGTGGCCTACGGCCTGCTGGCCCTGCCGGTGCATCTGCTGGTGGTGATCTACAGTCTGGGGCGCAACGACCTGCTCGGCGGCCTGGGGCCGTTCCGCGACGCCTGGCGCCGGGAAGACCTGCAAGCGGCGGCCCACGTGGCCAAGCGCGACCTGGGCATCTGCGCCGACCGTGGCGAGCAGTTGCTGGCGCGGGTGCAGGGGCATCTGCTGTGGCAGGCCTACCAGAGCTTCTTTGCGGTGATCTTCTGGTATTTCCTGCTGGGCCCGGTGGCGGCCTTGAGTTACCGCTTGCTGGCGCTGGCCGAGGAGAACGCCGCGAACCCGGCGGTGGCCGAACGGGCGGCGCAGCTGCGGCACGCGTTCGACTGGGTGCCGGTGCGCCTGCTGGCGGCGAGCCTGGCCTTGGTGGGCAACTTCGTCGCGGTCAGCCGGGTGATGCTGCATGAACTGCTGAACTGGCACATCAGCGCCGCCCGCCTGATCGACAAGGCAGGCCTGGCCGCCGGGGAGATCCCGCCGCCGGTGACCGGCCCGGAAGGCATCAACACCCTGGATTGCCTGTGGGAACTGCTGCTGCGCGCCGCCGTGCTGTGGTACGCCGGGTTTGCCTTGTGGACCGTCCTGGTCCGCTGACCCGCATAGCCTGAGGCGAGGGCGCTTGCTCCCGTCGGACTGCGCAACACGCCCGCTGCGAATGGGGCGCTCCGCTTCCCGGCGGGAGCTAGCGCCCTCGCCTCGGCCGTTAACCTTAAGTTACAAAACCTCCCTCCGATTTGAGCTATACAGAGATGGCGCTCGATAGTGGCTATCTGCTTTCGCCCCGCGCCTGCCAATAAAAACAAGAACAAACCTAGGGAGACTTCCAGTGAAGAGCTTGCTCTATCCCGCCGTCTCGCTGATGAACCGCCTGAGCTTCGGCATGAAGTTCAGCCTGATCAGCGTCCTGTTCCTGGTGCCGATGCTGGTGACCAACTTCTATCTGGTGCGCGATTCGTACCGCGAGTTCCAGGGCACCCGGGTGGAACTGCAAAGCCTCGACCTGCTGGGCAGCAGCCTGAGCCTGCGGCGGGATCTGGAGACCCTCAACAACCTGGTGCAGATCAACGTGACCCTCGGCCAGTCGGGCAAGGCGGGCAATGTCGAAGCGAACATCACCACCCTTGAGCAGAACGTGCTGACGCGCCTGCAAGGGCTGAAGGCGATGACCGACGATCCGGAGCAGACCGCGGTGTTCGACGCCAAGCGCGATGAGATGATCGCCGCGTTCAAGGCCCAGCAAGCGGAGAACTCCCTGCAAAGCAAAAGCGCGCTGATCGGCAAGCTGCTGGGCAGTGCGCAGATCTTCAGCCAGATCGTCGCCAGCCAGGCCGGCCTGAGCCGCGACGGCCAAAGCGACATGCGCCAGCTCAGCGAGCTGGTCACCGCCATCACCCCGGCCGTCACCCAGACCCTCGGCGAAGGCCGGGCCATGGGCTCGTACTCGTTGGGCCAAGGTTTTCTCAACAGTTCATCCAGCACCCGCTTCGACGAGCTGTTGGCGCAGATCGAAAAACTCCAGGCCGAGTACGGCCTGAAGCTGCAGGATGCCCTCGGTTCGAGCAAGGCGGCGCGGGAGTTCCTCAGCGCCCCGGCGGACGCCAGCAAGGCCTCGCTCAAGCAGGCCAGCGAGCTGTTCGAGGAGCAAGTGGTGATGGCCGACACCCTCGATGCGCCCTGGCAGGCGTTCTACGATCAGGTCAGCGGGCTGATGGAGCGCACTTACCAGCTCAACGAAGCGACCCTGAAGTTCCTCGACAGCCAATTGCAGCAACGCCTGGCCCAGAACCGCACGCACATGGTGCTGCAGGCGGTGGCGCTGGCGGTGGTGTTCGTGTTGATTTTCTACCTCTACGGCGGTTTCTACGCGTCGACCCGCACCACCCTGAAACGTCTGGGCGCCATGATGGACAAAGTGGCGGCCGGCGACATGACGGTGAATTTCCGCGCCAACAGCCGGGATGAACTGGGCGAGCTGGGCGAGGTGTTCAACGGCACCGTGAAGAAGATCCACGACCTGATCGAACGGGTCGGGCAGACCGTCAGCGAGGTCGAGCGCCAGGCCGGTCAGGTGCAGAGCGTGTCGGCCCAGAGCAACCAGGCGGTGGCCGGCCAGCGTACCCAGATCGAGCAGGTGGCGACGGCCATGAACCAGATGTCGGCCACCTCCCAGGAAGTGGCGCGCAGCGCTGCGGCGGCGGTCAGCAGCGCCCACAGCGTGAACGACGAGACCGTCAGCGGGCGCGGCCTGGTGGAGTCCCAGCAGGGCAGCATCGCGGCGCTGGCCAGCGAGATCGATCAGTCAGTGCTGGTGATCAACCAGTTGGCCAGCGACAGCCAGTCGATCAGCAGCGTGCTGGAAGTGATCAAGAGCATCGCCGAGCAGACCAACCTGCTGGCGCTCAACGCCGCCATCGAAGCGGCGCGGGCGGGCGAGCAGGGGCGGGGTTTTGCGGTGGTGGCGGACGAGGTGCGCACGTTGGCCAAGCGCACCCAGCAATCGACCGAGGAAATCGAGCAGATGATCGCCAAGCTCCACGGCGGCGTGGGCGCGGCGGTGAAGGCCATGGGCGTCAGCCATCAGATGGCCAACGGCACCGTGGGGCAGTCGGAAAAGGTACAGCAGGCGCTGGAAAACATCCTCGGCGCGGTCGGAATGATCGTCGACCAGAACCAGCAGATCGCCGCCGCCGTGGAGCAGCAGACTGCCGTGGCCCACGACATCGACCAGAACATCGTCGAGATCAACCGTGCCGGCGAGCGTACGGCGCAAGGCGCGCACCAGACCGAGAACGCCAGTCGCGCCCTGTCGGCGCAGGTGGTGGAGCTCAAGCAGTTGATCAACGCGTTCCGGGTCTGACGTTGGGTTCGATCCGGCCTTCGTGGGAGCGGTCGTGCTCCCACGGCTGAGGTTGTGGAATTTTTTGTAGTACTTTTTTGCTTACATTTGTAAGCCAAATCCTGTTTTTCTCCGCGCTCTGTTTTTTCGTCTTCAATCAATCAAGATCACCCGACTTGACCGCTTGGAGGAGCCCGTTAATGTCCGTCGCCACCTTGGGAGTCCAAGGCCGTTGCGCCCATTGTCAGACCACCTTGGTGCTGAAGCCCTGGCAGCTCAATGCCCTTTCGATCAACGAAGCCTTCACCTGCCCCCATTGCGAGCAACGGTTGGAGCTGCGTTGCCCGCAGCAGATCAAACGCTTCAGGTCCCTCGACTCGCTGGGGCTGTTGCGCGCCAGCGCGCGGGTGACGGTGTGCACCGCGCTGCTGGTGGCGCTGGTGATGGAGTGGGTGGGGCTGCTCAGCGTCACCGAACAGTTGAACGCGTCTTTGATCACGGTGTTCGTGTACTTCGCCGTCACGCGTTACTTCCGCCACCGGCAGCACCTGACGCTGATCCTCGACGCCGCCAAGGCCCACGGCGACTGATCACCAGCCGAACACCTCGCAGGCATTGGCCGTGCTGGCGGCGGCCAGTCGTTCGGGGCTGACGGCCATCAGGGCGGCCAGCGCCGCGCAGATCGCCGGCAGATGCGCGGGGGTGTTGCGCACGCCGGGGAACATGGCGGGGGCCATGTCCGGCGAGTCGGTCTCCAGCACCACCGAATCGAGCGGCAGATCCGCCAGCACCCGGTGCAGGCGCAGCGCCTGGGGCCAGGTCGGCGCGCCGCCCAGGCCCAGCCGGAACCCCAGCTTGATGTACTCCCGCGCCTCTTCGCGGCTGCCGGCGAAGGCGTGGATGATGCCGGCGCGCTTGAGCCTGAAGCGCTTGAGCGTGGCGATCACCGCCGCATGGCTGCGCCGCACGTGGATCAGCGCGGGCAGCCCGAAGTCCGCCGCCAGTTGCAGCTGAGCCTCGAACAGCGCCTGCTGGCGCTCGCGGTCGAGGGTTTCGATGAAGTAGTCCAGGCCGATCTCGCCCACCGCGCACAATTGCCGATGGCCGCGCAGCCGGGTCAGCCAGTCGCCGAGGGCCTGCACGTCTTGCGGGCGGTGTCGGTCGAGATACACCGGATGCAGGCCGAACGCCGCGTACAGGTCGGCGTCGCCCTGCACCAGGTCCCACACCCGTTGCCAATTGCCTTCATATACCCCCAGCACCACCATCCGCCGCACTCCGAGGGCGCGGCTCTCGGCCATCAACGCCGTGCGGTCGGCGTCGAAGTCGGGAAAGTCCAGATGGGTGTGGCTGTCGATCAGCTCCACGGTTCAGTCCAGGCGGATGCGCTGCTTGAAGGTGCGGGCGATGGCCTGCACGCCGGGCTCGTAGTCCGATTGCTCGACGGCGGCCAACGCCAGGGCCAGGGCCTTGTCGGCGATCAGCTGGTGCTGCTGGGCCATGGCGTTGACCGGCAGCGGCAGGAAGTCCAGCAGTTGCGTGTCGCCGAAGGTGCCCAGGCGCAGCGGGCGGTTCTTGAGCGGGAAGTCGTGCAGCGCATCGAACACGCCCTGCAGCAGCACGTAGGACGTAGTCACCAGTGCGTCCGGCAAATGCCCCAGCCGTTGCAGGAGTTCTTCCATCAGTTGCTTGCCGCAGTCGCGGCTGAACGACTCGGCATGCTCGATGAGGATGTCGCCCTTGAACCCGGCCAGCGCCTGCCTGAACCCGGCGGCCCGCTCTTGGCTGATGCTCAGTTCGGGACGGGCGCCGAGCAGGACGATCTGCTTGGGTTGCGGTTCGAGCAGGCTTTGGGTCAGGTGCAGGCTGGCCTCGCGGTCGTCGCTGATCACCGAGCAGAAGTGCGCAGGATCCATCACCCGGTCGATGGCAATGATCGGCAGGCCCTTGGCCTGCAATTGGCGATAGCTGTCGTCGCCGGCCGGCAGGCAACTGGCGACGATCAGCGCATCGCAGCGGCGGGCGCGGAACAGTTGCAGCAGTTGCCGTTCGCTGTCCGGCGCATCGTCGGAGCTGGCGATCAGCAATTGGTAGCCCCGGGCCCGGGCGCCTTGTTCCAGCAGCTTGGCGATCCGCGCGTAACTGGGGTTTTCCAGGTCCGGCAGGATGAAGCCCAAGGTGCGGGTGTGCCGGCTGCGCAGCCCGGCCGCCTGGGGGTTGGGGGTAAAGCCGTGCTGATCGACCACCGCCCGCACCCGCTCGACGGTGGCGTTGCTGATGCGTTGCTGTTCGGCCTTGCCGTTGATGACGTAGCTGGCGGTGGTCACGGACACTCCGGCCAGCCGCGCGATATCACTGAGTTTCACCCGGGATTTCCTTGTTTTTTCCAGCGTGCCCCGACATTTTCGCCAATCCTACCCGATTCGGGGAGGCGACCATTGTCGCAGCGCAGCCGACGGTTGGCCTTCAAGGATGGGACATTATCGAGTAACGTGCCGATCAATCTAGATTAAACGTTTCAGCAGGCGTATTTTCTGCACTTTAGTCGCCTTTGGCCGCAGCTGCCGCGAATCCGCCAAAACTGCCCCTGAAAAGTGCAGGCGCTAAGCTGAAACTATCCACAACAATACCTGGCACCTCCCGATGCCAAAAAGGAGAACGCATGCTCGAGCTCACTGTAGAGCAGATTTCCATGGGCCGGTCGGCTGTGGATAAGTCCGCCGCCCTGCAACTGCTGGCTGACCGCCTGGTGGCCGATGGATTGGTGGCCGACGGTTACCTGGCCGGGCTGCAGGCGCGGGAGGCCCAGGGCTCGACCTTTCTCGGGCAAGGCATCGCCATTCCCCACGGCACCCCGGAGACCCGCGATCAAGTGTTCGCCACCGGCGTGCGGCTGATGCAGTTCCCCGACGGCGTGGATTGGGGCGACGGCCAGATCGTCTACCTGGCCATCGGCATCGCGGCCAAGTCCGATGAGCACCTGCGTCTGCTGCAACTTTTGACCCGCGCCCTGGGCGAGACCGACCTGGGCCAGGCGCTGCGCCGCGCCGGCTCGCCCGAGGCGTTGCTGAAGCTGCTGCAGGGCGCGCCCCAGGAGCTGGCGCTGGATGCGCAGATGATCGGCCTTAGCGTGTCCGCCGACGATTTCGAAGAACTGGTCTGGCGCGGTGCGCGCTTGCTGCGCCAGGCCGATTGCGTGAGCAACGGTTTCTCCGGCGTGCTGCAGCAGGTCGAAGCGCTGCCGCTGGGCGACGGCCTGTGGTGGTTGCACAGCGAGCAGACCGTGAAGCGCCCGGGCCTGTCCTTCGTCACCCCGGACAAGCCGATGCGCTACCTCGGCCAGCCCCTCAACGGGCTGTTCTGCCTGGCCAGCCTGGGCGAGGCCCACCAGGCGCTGCTCGAACGCCTGTGCGCGCTGCTGATCGAGGGGCGCGGCCATGAGCTGGGCCGCGCCACCAGCAGCCGCAAAGTGTTGGAGGTGCTGGGCGGCGAGCTGCCGGTCGACTGGCCGAGCGCGCGCATCGCCCTGGCCAATGCCCATGGCCTGCATGCACGGCCGGCGAAGGTGCTGGCGCAACTGGCGAAGAATTTTGAGGGCGAGATCCGCATCCGTCTCGTCGACGGCCAGGACAGCGCCGTGTCGGTGAAAAGCCTGAGCAAGCTGCTCAGCCTCGGCGCCCGTCGCGGCCAGGTGCTGGAACTGATCGCCGAACCGGCCATCGCCGCCGATGCCTTGCCGGCGCTGCTGGCGGCCATTGAAGAAGGGCTGGGCGAAGAGGTCGAGCCGCTGCCGGCGGTCGCCCCTGCGCAGGAGGCGCTCGCCGAGGTGGCCGAGGTGCTTGTCGCGCCGGCCTCCGGCAGCCTGCTGCAAGCCATCGCCGCCGCCCCCGGCATCGCCATGGGGCCGGCGCACATTCAGGTGCAACAGGCCATCGATTACCCGCTGCGCGGCGAGTCCGCCGCCGTCGAGCGCGAGCGTCTCCAGCAAGCGCTGAGCGAAGTGCGCCACGACATCCAGGGCTTGATCGAGCGCAGCCAGGCCAAGGCCATCCGCGAGATCTTCATCACCCACCTGGAAATGCTCGACGACCCGGAGCTCACCGACGAAGTCGACACCCGCCTCAAGCAGGGCGAAAGCGCCGAGGCGGCGTGGATGGCGGTGATCGAGGCGGCGGCGAAGCAACAGGAGTCGCTGCAGGACGCCTTGCTCGCCGAGCGCGCCGCCGACCTGCGCGACATCGGTCGGCGGGTGCTGGCGCAACTGTGCGGCGTGCAGACCCTGAGCGAGCCCGCGCAACCTTACATTCTGGTGATGGAAGAGGTCGGCCCCTCCGATGTGGCGCGGCTCGATCCGGCGCGGGTGGCGGGGATCCTCACCACGCGCGGTGGGGCCACCGCCCACAGCGCCATCGTGGCCCGGGCGCTGGGCATTCCGGCGCTGGTCGGCGCCGGCGCTGCGGTGCTGTTGCTGGCGCCGGGCACGCCGCTGCTGCTCGACGGGCAGCGCGGCCGCCTGCACGTGGACGCCGACGCCGCGACCCTGCAACGGGCCGCCGAAGAGCGCGACAGCCGCGAGCAACGTCTGAAGGCCGCCGCCGAACAGCGCCATCAACCGGCGCTCACCGCCGACGGCCACGCAGTGGAGGTGTTCGCCAACATCGGCGAAAGCGCCGGCGTCGCCAGCGCGGTGGAGCAGGGCGCCGAAGGCATCGGCCTGCTGCGTACCGAGCTGATCTTCATGGCCCACCCGCAAGCGCCGGACGAGGCCACCCAGGAAGCCGAATACCGCCGCGTCCTCGACGGCCTCGCCGGTCGGCCGCTGGTGGTGCGCACCCTGGACGTGGGCGGTGACAAGCCGTTGCCCTATTGGCCGATCGCCAAAGAGGAAAACCCGTTCCTCGGCGTGCGCGGCATCCGCCTGACCCTCCAGCGTCCGCAGATCATGGAAGCGCAGTTGCGCGCCTTGCTGCGTTCGGCCGACAACCGTCCGCTGCGGATCATGTTCCCCATGGTCGGCAGCGTCGAGGAGTGGCGTCAGGCCCGGGACATGACCGAGCGTCTGCGCCGGGAAATCCCGGTGGCCGACCTGCAACTGGGGATCATGATCGAAGTGCCCTCCGCCGCGCTGCTGGCGCCGGTGCTGGCCCGCGAGGTGGACTTCTTCAGCGTCGGCACCAACGACCTGACCCAGTACACCCTGGCCATCGACCGTGGCCACCCGACCCTTTCGGCCCAGGCCGACGGCCTGCACCCGGCGGTGCTGCACCTGATCGACATCACCGTGCGCGCCGCCCATGCCCACGGCAAATGGGTCGGCGTGTGCGGCGAGCTGGCGGCCGATCCGCTGGCGGTGCCGGTGCTGGTCGGCCTCGGTGTGGATGAACTGAGCGTGGCCGCCCGCAGCGTCGCCGAAGTCAAGGCGCGCATCCGTGAACTGACCCTGACCCAGGCGCAAACCGTCGCCCGGCAAGCGCTTGCCGTGGGCAGCGCACAGGATGTGCGCGCATTAGTGGAGGCTCTGTAAATGGCCAAGATCCTGACCCTGACCCTCAACCCGGCCCTCGACTTGACGGTGCGCTTGCCGCGCCTTGAGGCCGGCCAAGTCAACCGCAGCGACGAGATGCACAGCCACGCCGCCGGCAAAGGGGTGAACGTCGCCCAAGTGCTGGCGGACCTTGGGCATCAGCTGACGGTCAGCGGGTTCCTCGGCGAGGAGAACCTGCAAGCGTTCGAGAACCTGTTCGCCCGGCGCGGGTTCGTCGACGCCTTCATCCGCGTGCCGGGCGAGACCCGCAGCAACCTCAAACTGGCCGAGCACGACGGTCGCATCACGGACATCAACGGGCCGGGGCCGGTGGTCGGCGCCGTGGCGCAGCAAGCCTTGCTCGACCGTCTGGTGCAGATTGCGCCGGGGCACGATGCGGTGGTGGTGGCCGGCAGCCTGCCGCGCGGGGTGAGCGCACAGTGGTTGCGCGAGCTGATCGAGCGCCTGAACGGTTTGGGCCTGAAGGTCGCGCTGGACACCAGCGGCGAAGCGTTGCGCACGGCGCTCAAGGCCAACCCGTGGCTGATCAAGCCCAACGCCGAAGAGTTGGCCGATGCGCTGGGTTGCGATGTGCTGTCCCACGAGGCCCAGGCGCAGGCGGCCAACCGCCTGCACGCCCAGGGCGTCGAGCATGTGGTGATTTCCCACGGGGCCGAGGGCGTGAGCTGGTTCGCGGTCGGTGCGGCCCTGCACGCCACGCCGCCGAAGGTCCGCGTGGCCAGCACGGTGGGGGCGGGCGACTCGCTGCTGGCCGGCATGCTTCACGGCCTGCTCAGCGCCGATACGCCCGAGCAGACCCTGCGCACCGCCACGGCGATCGCCGCGCTGGCGGTGACCCAGATCGGTTTCGGCATCCACGATGCGGCGCGCCTGGCGCCGCTCGAACAGGGCGTGCGCGTGCGTCCCCTGACAGAACAATAAGAGGGTTTGTCATGAAGTTAGCCATTGTCACGGCCTGCCCGAACGGCATGGTCACCAGCGTGCTGTGCGCCCGCCTGCTGGAGGCGGCGGCCCAGCGCCAGGGCTGGAGCACCAGTGTCGAGGTGGTGGATGCCGCGCACCCGGAACGCCGGATGTCGGCCACCACCCTCGAGGCGGCCGAGTGGGTGCTGCTGGTCGCCACGGGGCCGGTGGACATGACCCGGTTCATCGGCAAGCGGGTGTTCCGCATCGCGCCGTCGCAGGCGTTGCAGGATGTCGAAGCGGTGCTGCGGCGCGGGGCCGTCGAGGCCGCCGTGCACGTCGCCGATCACGCCGAAGCCGTGCCTGCGGCAGCGGGCGCTCCGCGCCTGGTGGCCGTCACGGCATGCCCGACCGGCGTCGCCCACACGTTCATGGCCGCCGAAGCCTTGCAGCAGGCCGCCAAGCGCCTGGGCTATGAGCTGCAGGTCGAGACCCAGGGCTCGGTCGGCGCCCGCAACCCGCTCAGCGCAGCGGCCATCGCCGAGGCGGACGTGGTGCTGCTCGCGGCGGACATCGAAGTCGCCACCGAGCGTTTCGCCGGCAAGCGGATCTACCGCTGCGGCACCGGCATCGCCCTCAAGCAGTCCGAAGCCACGCTGAAGAAAGCCTTGGCCGAGGGCAAGCAGGAGAGCGCCGCGGGCGACGCAAAGGCTGCGCCGAAACAAGAGAAGACCGGCGTCTACAAACACCTGCTGACCGGTGTGTCGTTCATGCTGCCGATGGTGGTGGCGGGCGGCCTGATGATCGCGCTGTCGTTCGTGTTCGGCATCACCGCGTTCAAGGAGGAGGGCACGCTGGCGGCGGCGCTGATGCAGATCGGCGGCGAGACGGCGTTCAAGCTGATGGTGCCGTTGCTGGCCGGCTATATCGCCTATTCCATCGCCGACCGTCCGGGCCTGGCGCCGGGGATGATCGGCGGTCTGCTGGCGAGCACCCTCGGGGCCGGGTTCATCGGCGGGATCGTCGCCGGGTTCATCGCCGGCTACACGGCCAAAGCGATCAGCCGCTATGTGGCGTTGCCGCAAAGCCTCGAGGCCTTGAAGCCGATCCTGATCATCCCGTTGTTCGCCAGCCTGTTCACCGGGCTGGTGATGATCTACGTGGTCGGCAAACCGGTGGCGGGCATGCTGGCGGCGCTCACGCACTTTCTCGACAGCATGGGCACCACCAACGCGATCCTGCTCGGCGTGCTGCTGGGCGGCATGATGTGCGTCGACCTCGGCGGGCCGATCAACAAGGCCGCGTATGCGTTTTCGGTGGGGCTGCTGGCGTCTCAGAGCTACGCGCCGATGGCCGCGACCATGGCCGCCGGCATGGTGCCGCCGATCGGCCTCGGCCTCGCGACGTTCCTCGCCCGGCGCAAGTTCGCCCAGACCGAACGCGAGGCCGGCAAGGCGGCGCTGGTGCTGGGGCTGTGCTTCATTTCCGAGGGGGCGATCCCGTTCGCGGCCAAGGATCCGCTGCGGGTCATCCCCGCGAGCATCGCCGGCGGCGCGCTGACCGGTGCGTTGTCGATGTACTTCGGCTGCAAGCTGATGGCGCCCCACGGGGGGCTGTTCGTGATGGCGATTCCGAACGCGATCAACCATGCGTTGCTGTATCTGCTGGCGATTGTCGCGGGGAGTGTGCTGACGGCGTTGGCGTACGCGCTGGTCAAGCGGCCGGAGTCGGTGGAGCTGGCCGTGGAGCCCAGCGCCGCGTGATCGCCCGGGGAGCGGGGCTGGCTGTGATAGCGGTACCTGCCTTCATCGCCAGCAGGCGAGCTCCCACAGGCCTGATCGCCTGCCGAAAGGCATCGGGTGTCACTCCGGGGTCATGAAGCCGTGCTTTAGTTTTCCTTTTTCAGGGAGAACACCATGAGCGAATTCGACCTCGGTCGCCGACGGGTCATGCAGGTCGTCGGCGCCGGATTGCTGGTGCCGGGGATGGCGCCGGCCGTGATCGCCTCGGTCAAGGACCGGCCGAAACTCACCGACGGCGTGCAGTCCGGCGATCTGCTGGGCGACCGGGCCATGATCTGGAGCCGCACCGACCGCCCGGCGAAGATGGTGGTGGAATGGGACACCCGCAGCCGCTTCGCCAATCCGCGCCGCGTCGTATCGGCGCTGGCCGATGCCGGCACCGACTTCACCGCCCGGGTCGAGCTCACCGGCCTGCCCGCCCACCAGGCGATCTTCTATCGCGTGCACTTCGAAGACGCCCGCACCGGGGTCGCCAGCGAACCGTGGCTGGGCCACCTGCGCAGCGCACCGTCGGGCCGGCGTGACATTCGTTTCGTCTGGAGCGGCGACACCGTCGGCCAGGGCTTCGGCATCAACCCGGACATCGGCGGCATGCGCATCTACGAAGCCATGCGCCTGCGCCTGCCGGACTTCTTCATCCACAGCGGCGACACCATCTACGCCGACGGCCCGGTGCCGGCGCAACTGACCGTCGAAGGCGGCCGCCTCTGGCGCAACCTCACCAGCGAAGCCAAGAGCAAGGTCGCCGAAACCCTCGACGAATACCGCGGCAACTACCGCTACAACCTGATGGATGAGAACGTCCGCCGGTTCAACGCCGAGGTGCCGCAGATCTGGCAGTGGGACGACCATGAAGTGGTGAACAACTGGTCGCCGGGCAAGCAGCTCGACGAGCGCTACCAGGAAAAGGACATCCACACGCTGGTGGGCCGCGCCCGCCGCGCCTGGCTCGAGTACGCGCCGATGCGCCTGCAGGCTGCCGACGGCGGCGGGCGGATCTACCGCCGGCTGAGATACGGGCCGATGCTGGAGGTGTTCGTGCTCGACATGCGCAGTTACCGCGGGGGCAACGACGACAACCTCGGCGCGGCCAAGCCGTTCCTGGGGCGTGAGCAGTTGGACTGGCTCAAGCGCGGGCTCAAGAGTTCCAAGGCCCAGTGGAAGGTGATCGCCGCCGACATGCCTATCGGCCTCGGCGTGCCGGACGGCGAAGTCAGCCCCGGCGTGCCGCGCTGGGAAGCGGTGGCCAACGGCGACCCCGGCCCGGCCCAGGGGCGCGAGCTGGAGATCGCCGAACTGCTCGGTTTCCTGCGGGCGCAGCAGGTGCGCAACTTCGTGTTCCTGACGGCGGACGTGCATTATTGCGCCGCCCATCACTACCACCCGGACCGCGCCGCGTTCCAGGACTTCGAGCCGTTCTGGGAGTTTGTCGCGGGGCCGTTGAACGCCGGCAGCTTCGGGCCCAATGCGCTGGACAAGACCTTCGGTCCCGAAGTGGTGTTCCAGAAGGCGCCGCCGACGCAGAACGCCTCGCCGTTCGCCGGCTTCCAGTTTTTCGGTGAGGTGAACATCGACGGCCGCAGCGGCGAGATGAGCGTGGTGCTGCGGGATCTGAACGGGGTGGCGGTGTTCGAGCAGAAGCTGCAGCCGGCCTGACCCCTGCGGCACCTGTAGAAGCGAGCCTGCTGGCGATGGGGCAGTCAACGGTGAGTCGACAGGCCCGGCGCCATCGCCAGCAGGCTCGCTCCCACAGTGGGGATGTGTCAGTAGACGTCGCGGCGATAGCGGCCCTGTTCGATCAGGCGTTCGACTTCGGCGGCGCCGAGGATGTCGTTGAGCGCTTCGTCGACGCCCGAGGCCATGCCCTTGAGGCTGCCGCAGATGTAGATCACCGCGCCGTCCGCCAGCCATTTCTTCAGCTCGCCGGCCGATTCGCGCAGGCGATCCTGCACGTAAATCTTTTCGGCCTGATCCCGCGAGAAGGCCAGATCCAGCCGCGCCAGATCGCCGTTGACCAACCACTCCTCCAGCTCCGCGCGGCAGAGGAAATCGTGCGCGCGGTTACGCTCGCCGAACAGCAGCCACTGGCGTTGCTGGCCATCGGCGATCCTGGCCTTGAGCAGGCTGCGCAGCCCGGCCAGCCCGGTGCCGTTGCCCAGCAGAATCATCGGCACCGGCGCATTGGGCAGGTGGAAACCGCTGTTGCGCCGCACCCGCAGGCTGATGCTGCCGCCCACCGGGGCATGCTCGGTCAGCCAGCCGGAGCCGATGCCCAGGCTGCCGTCGCTGCGCAGTTCCTGGCGCACGATCAGCTCCAGCACGCCGTCGGCGGCGATCGAGGCGATCGAGTACTCGCGCATCGGCAGCGGCACCGTCGCATCGATCAGCGCCTGGGCATGCAGGCCCACCAGGTGCGCCCGGTGTTCGGGCAACTGGCGGCTGGCCAGGGCCAGCTCCAGCGGTTCTTCGAGGCCGTTGACCTTGACGGTGCTTTCGCCGCGGATGCCCAGGCCGTCGAGGAAGTGCTCGATGGCCCACGGGCAGTTGCGCGGCAGCACTTCCACCAGGTCACCGGCCAGCCAACTGCCGATGCCCGGTGCTGTCAGGCCCAGCAGGAAGACCGGGGCGCCGCTGCTGTCGGCGTTCATCAGCTCGCGGCGCGCCAGCGTCCAGTTCTCATAGTCCGGGGCCTGCCAGGTGTCGACCGGGGCCTGCCCGGTGATCAGGCCCAGCTGCGTCTGCCAGTGGCGCAGGGCGTAGGGGTCGCCGCCGTCGACTTCCACCGGGGCGAACAAGGTCTTGCCGCCGTGCTCGCCCAGCCAGCGGTGCAGGCGCCGGGCGAAGCCGCAGAAGTGTTCGTACTGGCGGTCGCCGAGGCCGAGCACGGCGTAGTTCAGGCGGTCGAGGGCCGGGGCGTTGCCCAGCACCTTGCGTTCGAAGCCCCGGGCGCTGTCCGGCGCCTGGCCGTCGCCGAAGGTGCTGACCACGAACAGGGCGTTGTCCGACTCGCGCAGGTCCTGTTCGCTGACGTGCGCCAGCGGCTGCACCTTCACCGGCAGCCCGGCGGCCTGCAACTGGCCGGCGGTCTGCCAGGCCAGCTGTTCGGCGAATCCGCTCTGGCTGGCGAAGCCGATCAGCCACGCCGGCGCGTCGCCGGTCGGTTGCCCGATGCCTTGGCGGGCGTCCCTGACCTGCTTTTTCTTGCGCCGGCGGTCCAGGTACAGCAGCCAGCCGGTGATGAAGAACAGCGGCATGAGCACGGCGGCGACGGTCACGATGATCCGCCCGGCGAGGCCGAAATAGCTGCCCACGTGCAGGGCGTAGATGCTGGTCAGCAGCTGTGCCTTGAAGCTCTTGTCCGCGTAGCGGTCGACCCGTTTGACGATGCCGGTGGCCGGGTCGAGGGTGATCTGGTTGAGGGCGCGCTCATGGGGTGAGCTCTCCAGCAGGTAGAACACGGTGGCCGGTTGACCGGCCACCGGCGGCATGCGGATGTTGTAGGCGGCCAGGCCGGGGCCGGCGGCGCTGTAGATGCTGCTCCACATCGCCGCGTAGTCGGCGGTCGGCGCCGGGCCTTCGGGGGCCGGGCCGCGGCCGCCGCGCACGCGCTCGTTCTGCGGGGCGTCCGACAGCAGGCGGGTCAGGCCTTTGTTGTACCACTCGTAGGACCAGGACAGCCCGGTCAGCGCCAGCAGCAGGTACACCAGCAGGCACCAGGTGCCGGCCACCGAGTGCAGGTCCCAGTTGAAGTTGCGGCCTTTCTTGTTCCAGTCCAGGGTCAGCCACACGCGCCAGCTGTTCCACTGGCGCGGCCAGCGCAGGTACAGGCCGGACAGGCAGAAGAACACCAGGATCAGGGTGCAGGCGCCGGTGATGTTGCGGCCGGTGTCGCCCATGGCCAGAAAGCGGTGCAGCTGCAGCATCAGGTCGAAGAAGTCCTGGCCGACGGCATCGCCCATGAACTCGGCGGTGTAGGGGTTGAAGTAGCGCATTTCGCCGCGGCGCTCGCCCTTGGGCGGGGTGAAGTACACGCGGGCGGCGGTGCCGCTGTCGGTCTCGACCCACAGCATCGAGACCTTCTTGCCCGACGCGCCCTCGATGCGTTCCACCAGCTCGGCGGGCGGAAGGACGCCGGCCACCTGTTTTTCCACCTGCAGCACCGAAGGGTTCAGCGCCCGCAGGATTTCGTCCTGAAAGGAATAGGCCGCACCGGTGATGCCCATCAGGGCCAGCACCAGGCCTGCGCTGATGCCAAAAAACCAGTGCACCTGGAACAGGGTCTTCTTCAACACGTCATTCGCCTTGTCCGTTCGAAAATGTCGTCACGGCGCGCATTATGCCGTGGGCTTCGAGAAGCGTTCTTTGATTACGCACAAATGCCCCGTTCAATCGAATGAACGGGGCATTTGCGTTTCCACGTCTTCCTTGTGGGAGCGAGCCTGCTCGCGAAAGCGGTGGGTCAGTCAGCATCGATGTCGCTGATCGATCGCCATCGCGAGCAGGCTCGCTCCTACAGGTCTTGCAGCCGTCAGAAGTGGAAGTTGGTGCTCAACAGTGCCGTACGGCCCGCCGCCTGGTTGGCGAAGTGGGTCGAGAAGGCCTTGTCGTAGTAGGTCTCGTTGGTCAGGTTCTGCACGTTCAGCTGCAGGTCGACGTTCTTGCTCAGCTTGTAGGCGGCCATCGCGTCGTAGCGCACGTAGGAATCGACCATGGTGGTGTTGGCCACGCTGCCGAACACGTCGTCCACATAGAACGCCCCGCCACCGACGGTCAGCTTCGGCGTGACCTGATAGGTGGTCCACAGGCTGGCGCTGTTCTTCGGCGTGTTGGGCAGTTCGTTGCCGTCGTTGGCCTTGCCCATCGGGCCGCCGTCGATCTGCTCGCTGTCCATGTAGGCGTAGCCGGCGAACACTTGCCACTTGTCGGTGATCTTGCCGCTGGCCGACAGTTCGATGCCCTGCACGCGGGTCTTGCCGGCGTTTTCGTACGAGGTGGTGTCGACCTGGACGCGGGCGTTCTCCTTCTCGGTGCGGAAGATGTCGGCGGTCAGCGACAGGCGATCGTTCAGCAGGTCCCACTTGGTGCCGATTTCGTAGTTCTTGGTGGTTTCCGGCTCCATGTCGCTCTTGAGCAGGTTGCCGTTGCGGTCCGGCGTGCCGGCCAGCGGGTTGCCTTCCATGCCTTCGCCCAGGGTGTTGCCCGGCGGCGTGGCGGAGGTGGCGTAGGACGCATAGATGCTGCCGTTCTCGGCCGGCTTGTAGACGACGCCGAACTGGCCGGTGACGAACTCGCTGGTGTCGGAACCTTTGGCGGTGGTGGTGCCCGCGTTGGTGTAGGTCTTGTAGCCGGTCTCGAAGTGGTCGTAGCGCAGGCCCATGTTCACCAGCCACTGCTCGTGCAGCTCCAGGGTGTCGAACACGTACAGCGCGTAGGTGTCGGACTGGGTGTCGGTGCCGGCGTAGTTGCGCGAGATGGCGCCGTTCCACGGGTCGTTCGGGTTCGGGTTGGACAGCGAGGTGCAGTTGTAGCCGCTCGGTGCGCCGATCATCGCCGGGGTGCAGTTGGTGCTGGACGGCACGTTGGTGGTGCGCGGCGTGGTGTCGGTGTTGACGTTGTACGAGGACTTGCTGCTTTCCTCGCGGGTGTACTCGACGCCGGTGGAGAAGCTGTTCTTGAAGCCGCCCAGGTAGAACGTGCCGAACAGGTCGGTCTGGTTGGTGGTGGTCTCGGTGTTGCTCACGCGGGTGTTGGCGCGGCGCCAGACGCTGCCGTTGTTGACGTTGCCCTTGCTGTCGTCCGGCTGGGTCAGGATGTAGTCCTGCATGCTGGTGCCGTGGCGCAGGGTGTTCTTGATCGTCAGCGAGTCGTTCAGGTCATGCTCGATGGCGAAGGTCGCGGTGTCGGTGCGGCCCTTGCGGAAATCGCGGTCCAGACCGTAGAAGTTGCTGTGGTCGCCGCCGGCGTAGGGCTTGTCCGGATCGGACTTGGTGCGTGCGGCGGAACCGGCTTTCGGGATGGTGTACGGGATGCCCGAATCCGGGGTGTCGTTGCTCTCGAGGTGGTAGTAGTCGAGGTTGACGCGGGTGTCGGTGCCCAGGCCGAAGGCCAGGGACGGCGCGATGCCCCAACGGTCGTAGTCGACCTTGTCGCGGCCGGCGACGTTGCTTTCGTGGCTCATCAGGTTCAGGCGGCCGGCGGCGGTGTCGCTGAACTGGTAGTTGCCGTCCAGGGTGTAGCGCTGGGTCTGGTCGGAGCCCCAGGTGAAGCCGCCGTCGAACGAGTTGCCCAGGTGCGCCTTCTTGCTCACCAGGTTGATGCTGCCGCCGGCGGCGCCGCGCCCGCCGATGGCCGAGTTCGGGCCCTTGCTGACTTCGATGTTTTCCACGGCGAAGATTTCGCGGCTCTGGGAGCCGGTGTCGCGCACGCCGTCCAGGTAGGTGTCGCCCTGGGCGTCGAAGCCGCGGATGAACGGACGGTCGCCCTGAGGGTTGCCGCCTTCACCGGCGCCGAAGGTGATGCCCGGCACGGTGCGCAGCGCGTCCTGCATGTTCAGGGCGCCGGTGTCCTTGAGGACTTGTTGCGGAATCACGGTCACCGAGCGCGGTGTGTCGACCAGCGGCGCGGTGTACTTGGGCGAGGAGGCTTTCTCGACCTGGTAGGAAGTCGAACTCTGGTTTTCGCCGGTGATGGACGTGGCGTCCAGGGCGATGGCATTGCCGGAAGGCTTGCTGTCGGTCTTTTCGGCGGCGAATGCCACGTGGCCTGCGGAGCTGGCGGTGATCGCCACGCCAATGGCAGAAGCGAGCAAACGTGGTGAGCTGACCGGCATTTGTACTTGTCGACGTGACATTGAAGATTCCCCTCCCCAAGGATTTGAGGTCGCGGAATATAGGGTAAACAAGTATTCGTATCAATTGCGAAACATTGCCATTCGCACTGAATTTACATTCTTTACAATTTAGCCTTACGGTTTTTGCCGGTTCATTCGTCACGCGGGTTTTACACAGCCAATAAGAATCAATACCATTGCCGCCTCTTTGCCATCAGGTGACATCGCCATGCTGCTGCACATCCCCGGACTGTTCGAAAAGGACGAAGTGCAGCGCATCCGCGAGGCGTTGGAGCAGGCCGACTGGGCCGACGGCAAGATCACCGCCGGCTACCAATCGGCCAAGGCCAAGCACAACCTGCAACTGCCCGAAGGCCATCCGCTGGCCAAGGAAATCGGCGCGGCCATGCTCGACCGGTTGTGGAAGAACCCGCTGTTCATGTCCGCCGCGCTGCCGCACAAGGTGTTCCCGCCGTTGCTCAACTGCTACACCGCCGGCGGCAGCTTCGGCTTCCACATCGACAATGCGGTGCGCCAGCCCAAGGGCAGCATCGAGCGGGTGCGCACGGACCTGTCGGCCACGCTGTTCTTCAGCGAGCCTGAGGACTACGACGGCGGCGAACTGGAGGTCCAGGACACCTACGGCACCCAGCGGGTCAAGCTGCCCGCCGGCGATATGGTGCTGTACCCCGGCACCAGCCTGCACAAGGTCAACGCCGTCACCCGCGGCGCGCGCTATGCGTCGTTCTTCTGGACGCAGAGCCTGGTGCGCGAGGACAGCCAGCGCGCCTTGCTGTTCGAGATGGACGGCGCGATCCGCCAGCTCACCCAGGACATGCCCGACCACCCTTCGCTGATCCGCCTCACCGGCACCTACCACAACCTGCTGCGCCGTTGGGTCGAGGTGTAAGTGACGGACTTCCGCTTGCGCCGCGAGGAAGCCCTCGACGGCGACCGGCTCAACGCCATGCTCGAAGAGAGCCCGGCCCGCGCCGCCCAGGCGATTCTGCTGGCGGCGGGCGAAGGCGTGCTGGAGGCGCAGGCATTGCTCGGGCAGATCCTGCTCGACGGCCACGGTATCGCCCAGGACCTGCCGCTGGCACTGCGTTGGTTCGGGATCGCGGCAGGGCAAGGCCATGCGATGGCGCGCAATATGGTCGGCCGTTGCCATGAGCACGGTTGGGGTTGCGCGGCGGACGCTGCGCTGGCTGCACGGCATTACCGGATCGCGGCGGACGCCGGACTGGACTGGGCGATGTACAACCTCGCCAATCTGCTCGCCACCGGACGCGGCATGGACGAGGACCAGGGGCAAGCGCTGGAACTGTATCGGTGCGCCGCTGAACGGGGGCATGCCAAATCCATGAACCTGTTGGGACGCTATCTGGAGCAAGGGCAGGCATGTGCGCAGGATGTGGCGGCGGCGCATGAGTGGTATCGCCGCTCGGCCGAGGCCGGGGATTTTCGTGGGCAGTTCAGTCATGCAGCAGTGCTGGCGGATCAGGGGCGAGTCGAGGAGGCACTGGTCTGGCTGGAAAAAGCGCGGGTCGGCGGCAATCTGAAATTTCTGCGGGTGGCGAGCGAAGCGCTGGCCGGGGCGAGTGATCCCCGGATTCAAGCCATCGCAGACACCTACCGGACGCGCCAAAACGAACTGACTGCCTGACCCTGTGGGAGCGAGCCTGCTCGCGAAAACGGTGGGTCATTGCAGATGCTGGAGCCTGACACGACGCCATCGCGAGCTGGCTCGCGCCTACCGGAGAAGTGCCAAACAAAAAAGCCCATGACGTGTCATGGGCTTTCGCTTGGCGCTTGCAGCTTGATACGGACCGCTGCCTTTACACGTAGAACGACTTCAGCGGCGGGAAGCCGTTGAACTCCACCGCGCTGTAGCTGGTGGTGTACGCGCCGGTCGACAGCCAGTACAGGCGGTCGCCGATGGCCAGGTTCAGCGGCAGGCCGTACTTGTAGTTCTCGTACATGATGTCGGCGCTGTCGCAGGTCGGGCCTGCAATGACCACTTCTTCCATCTCGCCTTTCTTTTCGGTCCAGATCGGGAACTTGATGGCTTCGTCCATGGTTTCGATCAGGCCGGAGAACTTGCCCACGTCGGTGTACACCCAGCGCTCGACGGCGGTGCGCGACTTGCGCGCCACCAGCACCACTTCACTGACCAGGATGCCGGCGTTGGCGATCAGCGAGCGGCCCGGCTCCAGGATGATTTCCGGCAGGTCGTCGCCGAAGTCTTCCTTGAGGAAGCGGATGATTTCCTCGGCGTAGGTCTCCAGGCTGTTGGTGCGGGTGATGTAGTTGGCCGGGAAGCCGCCGCCCATGTTGATCAGCTTCAGGTGGATGCCGTCTTCTTCCTTCAGGCGTTCGAAGATCACCTTGACCTTGGCGATGGCGGCGTCCCACACGCTGATGTCGCGCTGCTGCGAGCCGACGTGGAACGAGATGCCG
Organism: Pseudomonas sp. B35(2017); assembly: GCF_002113645.1. NCBI lineage: Bacteria > Pseudomonadati > Pseudomonadota > Gammaproteobacteria > Pseudomonadales > Pseudomonadaceae > Pseudomonas > Pseudomonas sp. B35(2017). The sequence continues at coordinate 135,867 of NZ_NEIZ01000005.1, forward strand.
TAAGGCACCAGGCCCAGGTCGCGGGCGAGGATCAGCAGGTCCATGGCCATGTCGGTCTGGCAGCCGAACTTGCGCGACAGCGGCCAGTCGGCGGTGGTCGAGCCTTCGGTCAGGATGCGTACGTACACTTTGGCGCCCGGCGCGGCCTTGGCGATGTTGCGCAGGTCGGCTTCCGAGTCGGTGGCGAACAGACGCACGCCCTTCTCATAGAAGTAGCGGATGTCCTTGGACTTCTTGATGGTGTTGCCGTAGCTGATCTGGTCCGGGCGCACGCCGCGGCCCAGCACCTTGTCCAGCTCGTAGATGGAGGCGATGTCGAAGCTCGAACCCTTTTCCTTGAGCACGTCGATGATCTCGACGGCCGGGTTGGCCTTGACCGCGTAGTAGACCTTGGCGAATTCGAAACCGGCGCGCAGGTCATCGTAGGCCTGGGCGATCATCGCGGTGTCGATCACCACGAACGGGGTTTCCTGCTTGTCGGCGAACGCCTTCATCTTCTGAAAGGTTTCGCGCGCGAAATAGTCTTCGACCTGGATCGACATACCTGGGAGCTCCTATGGGCAAACTCGTGAAAACAATGGGTGCAATGAACGTCCTCCGTATCCCCACTTTGGTTCGCCTACTTCCCAAGGCATGTCGCCGAAAGCAAAAAGGCCATGGGAAATGCAGCTTTCTTTCCCTTGGCCTTGCTGTCTCGTCGTCAGTACTTGAGCCGGATGGATCGTTTCCAGCATGGACGTTCGGCGCGAACTTTAGGGCGTGGGGGGCCTGAGATCAACTAAAAATGTCGCGTTTTTGCACGCTTCTGACGTACGTCGTCCGCAGCACTCTTTGTAGCCGACCGAGATGACGGCCAGATGTTCCATGAAAATATCGAAGTGTTAAAAATACCTGCATGTTCGAAGCTTTTGCGCGCCAGATCGTCGATAAGTACGATGGCTGCAACTTCGGCGACGTTGGCCGCGAGAAGGTTTTCCGAAAGGGGATTTGGTCGGTTCGGGAGGGATTCTTTAGGGGGACTTCGAGGACGTGGTGTTGATATTTCTTTCCGGTCGCTGTGCTGGTCGAAAAATGTACAGGGCCTAGGGGCGACGGGGCTGATCCGGCCCTGCGGCGCCTTGACTCACCCCACCATCAGCACGCTGGTTCCCAAAGAGAACCAGGGTGAAGGGAGAATCTCTGGCCACCGAATAGCCCTGCGGGAGCGGGCTTGCCCGCGAAGGCGTCCTCACGGACACCTTCGCGGGCAGGTTTCCCGGTGATGGCCGGGTCAGGCGAGCGCTTCGGCCGGCGACACGATGTGGGTCTTCATCCCCCGCGAACGGCCCGAGCTCAGGTACGCCGCAATCGACTCCTGCGTCACCTCGCCGAGGAACACCCGCTCGGCGTCGAGCACCGGCAGCCATGCACGGTTGAACTCGTACATGCGCGACAGCAGGATCCGCAGGTGCTCGTCGTAGGCCGCCGTGGCGTTGAACTCGCGCAGGAACTGCCCGCAGGCGCCGGCCTGGCGGTGCAGGTCGCGGCGGCGCACATAGCCCAGCGCCTTGTTCTGGGCGCAGGTGACCACGACGTAGCGGCGGTCGAGTTCGTCCATCAGTTCCAGCGCCTCGGCCACCGGGGTCTCGGGGCTCACCGACGGCGCGTTGTCCGCGGCGTCTTCGGCCTTCACCAGCAGCAGGCGCTTGAGGGTGCTGTCCTGGCCGACGAAGTGGCTGACGAAGTCGTCCGCCGGGTGCGCGAGCAACGTGTCGGGATGGTCGATCTGCAACAGCTTGCCGGCACGGAAGATGGCGATCTTGTCGCCCAGCTTGATCGCTTCGTCGATGTCGTGGCTGACCATGATCACGGTCTTGTTCAGCGCCCGCTGCATCTCGAAGAACTCGTTCTGGATCATCTCCCGGTTGATCGGGTCGACCGCGCCGAACGGCTCGTCCATCAGCAGCACCGGCGCATCCGCCGCCAGCGCGCGGATCACGCCGATCCGCTGCTGCTGCCCGCCGGACAGCTCGCGGGGGTAGCGGTGCAGGTACTGCTTGGGTTCCAGCTTGATCATGTTCATCAGTTCGCGGGCGCGGTCGTGGCATTTCTGTTTGTCCCAGCCGAGCAGCTTCGGTACCACCACGATGTTTTCCTCGATGGTCATGTTCGGGAACAGGCCGATCTGCTGGATCACGTAGCCGATGTTGCGGCGCAGGGTCACTTCATCGAGGGCGGTGGTGTCCTCGCCGTTGATCAGGATCTTGCCCGAGGTCGGTTTGATCAGGCGGTTGATCATTTTCAGGGTGGTGCTTTTGCCGCAACCCGATGGCCCGAGGAACACGCAGATTTCACCTTCATTGACGGTCAGGCTTACCGAGTCCACGGCTTTCACATCTTTGCCGTTGCTTTGGAAGGTCTTGCTGAGGTTTTGAAGTTCGATCATTTGAGGAGTCCTTTTGGAGTCAGCGAACGTTGCAGCCACTGCAGAATGAGGTCGGCGAAAATCGCCAGCAGGCTGACCAGCAGCGCGCCGACGATCAGCATCGGCATGTCGCTGCGGCTGATGGAGGCGAGGATCAGCACGCCGAGGCCGCCGGCGCCGATGGTGGCGGCGATGGTCATCACGCCGATGTTCATCACCACGGCGGTGCGTACGCCGGCGAGGATCACCGGCACCGCGATCGGCAGTTCGACCATGCGCAGGCGCTGGCCGAAGGTCATGCCGATGCCCCGTGCGGCTTCGCGGATGCCGGGCTCCACGCCGGTCAGGGCCAGGTAGGTGTTGCGCATGATCGGCAGCAGTGAATAAAGGAACACGGCGGTGATGGCGGGCAGCGGCCCGAGGCCCTGGCCGAACTTCGAATAGAACGGCAGCAGCAGGCCGAACAGCGCAATCGACGGCACGGTCAGCAGCACCGTGGCGCTGGCCTGCAGGGGGCCGGCGAGGCTCGGAAAGCGCGTCATCAGGATGCCCAGCGGCACGCCGAACAGAATCGCCAGGCTGACGGCGACCCCGACCAGGGTGATGTGCTGCCAGGTCAGGTGCAGCACCTGCTGCCAGTCGAGATGGGAAAAGGCGTTGAAGAATTCCATGGCTTTTCCTCCTTCAGTTCAGTGGGTGCCGGCGCAGGAAATCGGCGGCCACTTTCGATGGGCTCTCGTGATCGACATCGACCCGCGCGTTGAGCTGGCGCATGGTTTCGTCGTCGAACAGTTCGGCCAGCGGCTTGAGTTGTTCCGCCAGTTGCGGATGGGCGTCGAGGTAGGCTTGACGCACCACAGGGGCGGCGGTGTAGTCCGGGAAGTAATGCTTGTCGTCTTCCAGCAGCTTCAGGCCGAACGCGTTGAGGCGCCCGTCGGTGGTGTAGACCAGCCCGGCGAACACCTGGCCGTTGCGCAACGCCGTGTAGACGAGGCCGGCATCCATCTGCCGGATGTTTTGCCGCGTCAGGTTCATGCCGTAGCGTTTGACCATGCCCGCCAGGCCGTCGGAGCGGTTGGCGAACTCGGTGTCCAACGCCACCAGATGATGGGTCTTGGCCTCGCTGCGCAGCACCTCGTTCAACTGACTGATGTTGCTGATCTGCGGATATTCCTCGGCCACTTTTTTCGGCAGGGCGAGGGCGTAGGTGTTGCTGAATTTCGACGGCGCGAGCCAGACCAGTCCTTTTTTCGCGTCGAGTTCTTTCACCCGTGCGTAGGACTGTTCGCTGTCGAGTGTTTCGGTGACATGGTTGTAGGCCACCAGCGACACACCGGTGTACTCCCAGAGCAGGTCCAGTTGCCCGCTTTCGTGGGCGCTGCGGGCCAGGTTGCTGCCCAGGCCGCCGGTGATCTGCGCGTCGTAGCCTTTGCTGCGCAGGTATTGCGAAGTGATTTCCGCCAGCAGGGTCTGTTCGGTGAACACCCGGGCGCCGATGCGGATCGCCGGTTTGTCGGCGGCTTGGGCAAATCCTGCGAACAGCAGGGCACAGCCTAGGAAAAAGCTAAGTCGTTTCATGGGTTTTCCTTCCGGGAGCCTTAGGACGGGCGCAGACCACGTTCCAGCCAGAGGCGGCTGGCGAGGGTGACCGCGCCGTCGAGCAGCAGGGCCAGCAGCGCGGTGCACGCGGCGCCGAGCAGCAGTTGCGGCTGATTGTTCAGGGCGATGCCGGGGAAGATCAGGCTGCCGAGGCTGTTGGCGCCGATCAGGAACGCCAGCGGCGCGGTGCCGACGTTGATCGCCAGCGCCACCCGTACGCCGCCGACGATGATCGGCACGGCGTTGGGCAGCTCGACCTGCCACAGCACCTGGCGCGGAGTCATGCCGATGCCGATCGCTGCTTCCTTCAATGAGCCCTGGACGTTTTTCAGGCCTTCGTAGGTGTTGCGCACGATGGGCAGCAGGGAGGCCAGGAACAGGGCGAAGATCGCCGGGCCGCTGCCGATGCCCAGGATGCCCAGGGCGATGGCGAGCACGGCCAGCGGCGGCACGGTGTTGCCGATGTTGAAGCCTTGCATGAAACGTTCGGCGCGGCCGAGCATGGCCGGGCGGCTGAGGAGGATGCCGGAGGGTATGCCCACGGCCAGGGCGGCCAGCATGGACGCGAGGACAAGCACCAGGTGGGCTTGCAGGTAGAACAGCAGATCGTCGCGGTAGCGTTGGATCGTGTCGGTGCCGATCCAGTGGATCAGCAGGGCCAGGAGGGCGATCACCACCGCACCTCCCGTCAGCCCTTTGCCATAGCGGATAGCCACAGGCGGACTCCTTTTCCAGTCGGCGACCGCTGTCCCGTGCGGCAATGCCATACCTGGCTGCCGGAGCGGCGGTCGCGAGAAGCGGCTGTTTTCCGGTACGCCTAGACGTACCGCAAGCGAGCCATGAGCGCGGCCCCGCAGGGCCGACTTGCCGGATTCTCAGGCCCTCGCGAGAGGGCGTGACAGGGGAGTGGACGTGCGCGCGCTTTGAAAGGTTCCCCGGCGAGACAGCATTTGGCCATTTCGGATGCGCTCAACGGTTCGGATATTGAAGCGAGTTGGGCTATAATCGCCGCCCTTTTTGAATCACCGCCAGGCGATTTCCCATGACCAGACAGGCCGCCGAAGTCGCGAAACGCCGCACTTTCGCCATTATTTCCCACCCCGATGCCGGTAAAACCACCATCACCGAAAAGCTCTTGCTGATGGGCAAGGCGATTGCGGTGGCCGGTACGGTGAAGTCCCGCAAATCCGATCGCCATGCGACATCCGACTGGATGGAGATGGAGAAGCAGCGGGGCATTTCCATCACCACGTCGGTCATGCAGTTCCCGTACCGCGAACACATGATCAACCTGCTCGACACCCCGGGACACGAAGACTTCTCCGAAGACACCTACCGCACCCTGACCGCGGTGGACTCGGCGTTGATGGTGCTCGACGGCGGCAAGGGCGTGGAGCCGCGCACCATCGCCCTGATGGACGTCTGCCGTCTGCGCGACACGCCGATCGTCAGTTTCATCAACAAACTCGACCGTGACATCCGCGACCCGATCGAACTGCTCGACGAGATCGAAGCCGTCCTCAAGATCAAGGCCGCGCCGATCACCTGGCCGATCGGCTGCTACCGCGACTTCAAGGGCGTGTACCACCTGGCCGGCGACTACATCATCGTCTACACCCCGGGCCACGGCCACGAGCGCACCGAAACCAAGATCATCGAGAAGCTCGACTCGCCGGAAGCCCGCGCGCACCTGGGCGACGAGTACGACCGTTTCCTGGAGCAGCTCGAACTGGTGCAGGGCGCCTGCCACGAGTTCGACCAGCAGGAATTCCTCGACGGCCAGCTGACCCCGGTGTTCTTCGGTACGGCCCTGGGCAACTTCGGCGTCGACCACGTCCTCGATGCCGTGGTCGACTGGGCGCCGCGCCCGCTGGCCCGGGTCGCCAACGAGCGCACCGTGGAGCCGGTCGAAGAGAAGTTCTCGGGCTTCATCTTCAAGATCCAGGCGAACATGGATCCCAAGCACCGCGACCGCATCGCGTTCATGCGCATCTGCTCGGGCAAGTACGAAAAAGGCATGAAGATGCGCCACGTGCGCACCAGCAAGGACGTGCGCATCGGCGACGCCCTGACGTTCTTCTCCTCCGAGCGCGAGCAACTGGAAGAGGCCTACGCCGGCGACATCATCGGCCTGCACAACCACGGCACCATCCAGATCGGCGACACCTTCAGCGAAGGTGAAGCGCTGGGCTTCACCGGCATCCCGCACTTCGCCCCGGAACTGTTCCGCCGCGTGCGCCTGCGCGATCCGCTGAAATCCAAGCAGCTGCGCCAAGGTCTGCAGCAACTGGCCGAAGAAGGCGCGACACAGGTGTTCTTCCCGGAGCGCACCAACGACATCATCCTCGGCGCCGTGGGTGTGCTGCAGTTCGATGTGGTCGCCAGCCGCCTGAAAGAGGAATACAAGGTCGAGTGCTCCTACGAGCCGATCACCGTGTACTCCGCGCGCTGGATCGATTGCAGCGACAAGAAGAAGCTGGAGGAATTCTCCAACAAGGCGGTGGAAAACCTGGCCATAGACGGCGGCGGTCACCTGACCTACCTCGCCCCGACCCGGGTCAACCTGGCGCTGATGGAAGAGCGCTGGCCAGACGTGAAATTCCGCGCTACCCGTGAGCACCACTAAGCGCTGAGCGATGCACCCGAAACCCCGTTGCGAAAGCAGCGGGGTTTTTTGTTGCCTGCCGGTTCCCTGTGGTAGCGAGCCTGCTCGCGATAACGGTATGTCAGGCGCCCCTTGAGCGACGGGATGACCGCCATCGCGAGCAGGCTCGCTCCCACATGCGCGGGGATAAGAGCCATTTGGCATAACGCTTATTTCAAAGCGGTCTTCGGCATCAGGGCAATTTAGCCGGGCCGTCAGCGTCCCATATGGAGAACCCGGCTGACCGGAACTAGATTTCACAGAGCGCCAGTCCGGCACTGTTGTTTCACCTGAAAAGGGATGGAATCGGCTATGAAGAGCAGGTTGCTACGCGTATTGCTGCTGTTGAAAGTGATGGTGATGCTGTCCCTCGGCACGGCGACGGCCTGGGCCGAATGCGAGGATCACGATACCCAGGCGTTCAGCGGGCAGGTGGGGCACAGCGGCCTGATGCTGGCCAAGTCCGAATCCGAACCGGGTGACCAGGGCCAGGGCGGTAGTGCCGATGACGATGACTCGACCACCGACGAGCCGGACACCGATGATCCGGATGACGGTGACAGCCAGACGTAGGTCGCCGGCAAAAGAAAACCCCTTGTCCCCCGACTGATGCGCAATCGGGGGAAGAGGGGTTTGTTGAACGCTTGATCCCCTGAGGGAGCGGGCCGGCCCGTTCCCTCAGTTCGTTTGGCTCAGGCCGCGCCGTCGAGGAACTGTTCGGCGTAGTGGCAGGCCACCTGCCGGGTGTCGAGCTTGCGCAGTTCCGGCACTTCGCTGCCGCAACGCTCGGTGGCGTACGGGCAGCGCTTGTGGAACGCGCAGCCGGGCGGCGGGTTCAGCGGGTTGGGCAGTTCGCCGGCGATCTTGATCTTCGGCTTGTCCGGATCCGGGTGGATGGCCGGGGTCGCCGACAGCAGCGCCTGGGTGTACGGGTGCAGGGGACGGGTGTAGATGTCCTCTTTCGGGCCCATCTCCACCGGACGGCCGAGGTACATCACCAGCACCTGGTCGGCGACGTGGCGCACCACCGCCAGGTTGTGGGAGATGAACACGTAGGCGGTGTTGAATTCCTGCTGCAGGTCCATGAACAGGTTCAGCACCTGGGCCTGGATCGACACGTCCAGCGCCGACGTCGGTTCGTCCGCCACCAGCACCTTCGGTTGCAGCATCATCGCCCGGGCCAGAGCGATCCGCTGGCGCTGGCCGCCGGAGAACATGTGCGGATAGCGCTGGTAGTGCTCGGGGCGCAGGCCGACCTGTTTCATCATCGCCTGGACTTTCTCGCGACGTTCGGTGGCCGACAGGTTGGTGTTGATCAGCAGCGGCTCGGCCAGCTGGTCGCCGATCTTCTGGCGCGGGTTCAGCGACGCGTAGGGGCTCTGGAACACCATCTGCACGTCTTTGCGCAGTTGCTTGCGCTGGGCCTTGTCGGCGCCGGCGACTTCTTGGCCGGCGATCTTCAGGGAACCGGACGACGGCTCCTCGATCAGGGTCAGGGCCCGGGCCAGGGTGGATTTGCCGCAGCCCGACTCGCCCACCACGGCGAGGGTCTTGCCGGCCTCCAGCTCGAACGACACGCCGTTGAGGGCGCGCACGGTCGCATGGCCCTTGAACAGGCCGCGGGAGACCTCGTAGTGACGGGTCAGGTCACGGGCGGTAAGTACGACGGCCATTACGCCACCTCCTGGTTCAGCGGGTAGAAGCAGCGGGCGAGGCTGTGGGTTTTCGGGTCAAGGGCAGGGCGCTGCGCGCGGCAGCTCTCTTGCACGTAAGGGCAGCGCGGCGACAGCAGGCAGCCCTGCGGACGGTCGTAGCGGCCCGGCACGATGCCCGGCAGGGTCGCCAGGCGCTCGGCGCCCAGGCTGTGCTCCGGGATCGCCTTGAGCAGCGCTTCGCTGTACGGGTGCGCCGGGATGTCGAACAGCTGCGGCACCTGGCCGACCTCCACCGCTTGCCCGGCGTACATCACGCACACGCGCTGGGCGGTTTCGGCCACGACGGCGAGGTCGTGGGTGATCAGCACCAGGCCCATGTTCTGCTCTTTCTGCAAGGCCAGCAGCAGGTCCATGATCTGCGCCTGGATCGTCACGTCCAGCGCGGTGGTCGGTTCGTCGGCGATCAGCAGCTTGGGTTCGCCGGCGATCGCCATGGCGATGGCCACCCGCTGGCTCATGCCGCCGGACAGCTGGTGCGGGTAGGCGTCCATGCGGCTGGCGGCGGCCGGGATCTCGACCTTTTCCAGCAGTTCGATGGCGCGCTTGCGGGCGGCCTTGCCGGACATCTTCAGGTGCAGGCGCAGCACTTCCTCGATCTGGAAGCCGACGGTGTAGCTCGGGTTGAGCGCGGTCATCGGATCCTGGAAGACCATCGACAGGTCCTTGCCGACGATCTGCCGGCGCTGGCGGTTGCTCAGCTTGAGCATGTCCTTGCCGTCGAAGCTCAGGGCGTCGGCGGTGACGATCCCCGGGTGCTCGATCAGGCCCATCAGCGCCATCATGGTCACGGACTTGCCGGAACCGGACTCGCCGACGATGGCCAGCACTTCGCCCTTGTCCACTTTCAGGTCCAGGCCGTCGACCACCGGGGTGGCGTTCTTGTCGCCGAAACGGACGTTGAGATTCTTGATTTCTAACAGTGACATGGGAATCTCCTCAGGCGGCGTTCTTGAGTTTCGGGTCCAGCGCGTCGCGCAGGCCGTCGCCCATCAAGTTGATTGCCAGCACGCTGAGCAAAATGGTCAAGCCAGGCAGACTCACTACCCACCAGGCGCGTTCGATGTAGTCGCGGGCCGAAGCCAGCATGGTGCCCCACTCAGGGGTCGGCGGCTGTACGCCCAGGCCCAGGAAGCCCAGGGCGGCGGCGTCGAGGATCGCCGAGGAGAAGCTCAGGGTCGCCTGGACGATCAGCGGTGCCATGCAGTTGGGCAGCACGGTGATGAACATCAGGCGCGGCAGGCCGGCGCCGGCCAGGCGCGCGGCGGTCACGTAGTCGCGGTTCAGCTCGCCCATCACGGCGGCGCGGGTCAGGCGCACGTAGGACGGCAGGGACACCACGGCGATGGCGATCACGGTGTTGATCAGGCCTGGGCCGAGGATGGCGACGATGGCCACGGCCAGCAGCAGCGACGGCAGGGCCAGCATGATGTCCATCAGGCGCATGATGGTCGGGCCGAGGATCTTGGGGAAGAAACCGGCCAGCAGCCCCATGAGGATGCCCGGGATCAGCGACATCACCACCGAGGACAGGCCGATCAGCAGCGACAGGCGCGAGCCCTGGATCAGGCGCGAGAGCAGGTCGCGGCCCAGCTCGTCGGTGCCGAGCAGGAATTGCCATTGCCCGCCTTCGAGCCAGACCGGCGGGGTCAGCAGGAAGTCGCGGTACTGTTCGCTCGGGTTGTGCGGCGCCACCCACGGGGCAAAGATCGCGCAGAACACGATCAGGGCGAAGAACATCAGGCCGGCGACCGCGCCCTTGTTCTTGGCGAACGCTTGCCAGAATTCCTTGTAGGGCGACGGGTACAGCAGGCTTTGGTCCACGGCGGAAGCGGCGGTGGCGACTGAGGAAGTTTGAGTGCTCATGGGTATGTCCTCAGCGCTGGTGACGGATGCGTGGGTTGGCGAAGCCGTAGAGGATGTCCACCACGAAGTTGACCAGAATCACAATGCAGGCAATCAGCAGGATGCCGTTCTGCACGACCGGGTAGTCCCGGGCGCCGATGGCTTCGATCAGCCATTTGCCGATGCCGGGCCAGGAGAAGATCGTCTCGGTCAGCACGGCGCCGGCCAGCAGGGTGCCGACTTGCAGGCCGACCACGGTCAGCACCGGGATCAGCGCGTTGCGCAGGCCGTGGACGAACACCACGCGCGCCGGCGACAGGCCCTTGGCCTTGGCGGTGCGGATGTAGTCTTCGCGCAGCACTTCGAGCATCGACGAACGGGTCATCCGGGCGATCACCGCCAGCGGAATGGTGCCCAGCACGATGGCGGGCAGGATCAGGTGATGCAGGTAGTCGAGCAGGGCGCCCGGTTCATCGCTGAGCCAGGTGTCGATCAGCATGAAGTGGGTCTTGCGCTCCACGTCGATCAGCAGGTCGTTCTGGCCGGAGACCGGTGTCCAGCCCAGGCTGACCGAGAAGAACATGATGAGGATCAGGCCCCACCAGAAGATGGGCATCGAGTAGCCCGTCAGGGAGATGCCCATCACGCCGTGGTCGAACAGGGAGCCTCGCTTGAGCGCGGCGATCACGCCGGCCAGCAGGCCGAAGACGCCGGCGAAGAGCAGGGCCGCCATCGACAGTTCGAAGGTGGCCGGAAACAGCTGCGTGAACTCGGTCCAGACGCTTTCCCGGGTGCGCAGGGATTCACCGAGGTCGCCGTGGGCGAGCTTGCCGACGTAGTCCAGGTACTGGACGTACAGCGGCTTGTTCAGACCGAGGCGTTCCATTGCCTGAGCGTGCATTTCGGGGTCGACCCGACGTTCGCCCATCATCACTTCCACGGGGTCGCCGGGAATCATGCGGATCAACGCGAACGTCAGTAAGGTGATGCCGAAAAACGTGGGGATCAGCAATCCCAGTCGGCGGGCAATAAAACTAAACATCTTGTGTGGTACCTCATCAGCCGGTTAGGCGTGCCCGGCGACCCTGGGTTCAGGGAGGCCGGGAGTCTCTTATCTACTTCACCTGGGTGGTGGCGAAGTTATTGGTGGTCAGAGGGCTGATGTAGTAGCCCTCTACGTTGTTGCGCATCGCCGTGAACATCCGGGTGTGGGCCATGCTGATCCAGGGTTGGTCCTGGTTGAACAGCACCTGGGCCTGTTCGTACAGCTTGGCCCGTTCGGCCGGATCTACTTTAGCCCGTGCTTCGTCCAACAGCGCCTGGAATTTTTCGTTGCACCAGCGCGAGTAGTTTTCGCCGTTCTTGGCGGCCTCGCAACTGAGCATAGGCGTCAGGAAGTTGTCCGGGTCGCCGTTGTCGCCCGCCCATCCGGCTGAGACCATGTCGTGCTCGCCGCTTTTGGCGCGTTTGAGCATTTCGCCCCATTCCATCACGCGGATGTCGATCTTGAGGCCGATCTTGGCAAGGTCGGCCTGCATCATCTGCGCGCCGAGCATCGGGTTCGGGTTGGTCGGGCCGCCGCCGTTGCGGGTGAACAGGGTGAACACGGTGCCTTCCGGCACGCCGGCTTCCTTGAGCAGGGCGCGGGCCTTGTCGAGGTCGCGGGGCGGGTTCTTCAGTTCATGGTTGTAGCCCAGCAGGGTCGACGGGTAAGGGTTGACCGCCACGGTCGCGTTGCCCTTGCCGAACAGCGCATCGACATAGGCTTCCTTGTCGAAGGCGATGTCGATCGCTTTGCGCACCCGCACGTCGCTCATGTATTTGTGCTGGGTGTTCAAGGCGATGTACGACACGGTCATCGCATCCAGTTCGGAGACTTTCAGCTTGTCGTCCTTCTTGATGCTCGGAATGTCATCGGGCTTGGGATACAGCGCGACCTGGCATTCGTTGGCCTTGAGCTTCTGCAGGCGCACGTTGTTGTCGGTGGTGACGGCCAGGATCAGGGCATCGGCCGGCGGCTTGCCGCGGAAGTAGTCCGGGTTGGCCTTGAACCGCACCTGCGCGTCCTTGTTGTAGCGCTGGAAGACGAACGGGCCGGTGCCGATCGGTTTGCTGTTCAGGTCGCCGGTCTTGCCGGACTTGAGCAGTTGGTCGGCGTATTCGGCCGGGTAGATCGAGGCGAACGCCATGGCCAGGTCGGCCAGGAACGGCGCTTCGCGGCGGGTCAGGGTGAACTTGACCGTGTTGTCGTCGACTTTCTCGACGTTCTTGAGCAGTTCTTTGAAGCCCATGCTTTCAAAGTACGGGAAGCCCACGCTCGACAGTTTGTGCCACGGGTGGTTCGGGTCCAGCTGACGCTGGAAGCTCCAGAGCACGTCGTCGGCGTTCATGTCGCGGGTCGGCTTGAAGTATTCGGTGGTGTGGAACTTGACGCCTTTGCGCAGGTGGAACGTGTAGGTCAGGCCGTCCTCGCTGATGTCCCAGGATTCGGCCAGGGCAGGCACTACCTCGGTGGTGCCCGGCTTGAAGTCCGCCAGCCGGTTGAAGACGGTCTCGGCCCCCGCATCCGCGGTGACTGCAGTCGTGTACTGAACCACATCGAAGCCTTCCGGACTGGCTTCGGTGCAGACCACCAAGGGTTTGGCCGACACGCCGACAGCGACGCTCAGCAACGCGGCCGCGACGGCCGCACGTAGGGGAAGCATTTTCATCAAGAACCCTCTGCAATCGGTTGAAGACAAAAAGCCGGACGGCCGACCCTTCATGAGTCAGCCGTCGGCGTGCGGTTTTACAGGATGTTGAACGGAACGGTGGTCACCAGGCGGAACTCGTTGATGCTGCCGTCCAGTTGGTTGTCGCTGGCGCGGTGTGCGGTGTAGGTCGCGCGGACGGTGGTCGCCTTCAGCGGGCCGCTCTGCACGGCGTAGGTACCGCCGATGCCGTATTCGTAGTGGGTCTCGCCGTTCATGGCCAGAACGCTGTCGTAGGCGCCGCCCTTGTAGTGGGTGCCGTCGATGCCCCAGCCACGGGCGCTGTAGATGTTGAACTTCAGGCCCGGTACGCCGTACTCCGCCATGTTCAGGCCGTAGGCGACCTGGAACGATTTTTCGTTCGGACCGTTGAAGTCCGAGAGCAGGGAGTTGGCCAGGTAGATGCCGTTGGTTTCGTGCAGGTAGTCGAAGTACTCGTTGCCGTTCACTTGCTGGTAGGAGAACGTCAGGCTGTGGGCCTGGTGAGTCAGCCCCAGGGACAGGGAGTAGGTGTCGTTGTCGATCTCGCCCAGCTTGGCTTTGCCTTCGTCCACGGTCTTGTAGTAGTTCAGGCCGGTGGTCAGGGCCAGGAGGGAGCTGTCGCCCAGCTCGTGGGTGGCGCCGAAGTAGTACTGCTTCCAGATGTCTTCAGCCTGGGTCGCCCAGAGGCTGGTCTTCAGGCTGGCGAATGGCTGGTAGGACACGCCCAGGGTGTTGACGTGATCGATCTCGACCAGGGTATCGGCGTATTCGGTGCGGAACTTGCTCAGGCTCTGTTCGCTACGCGGCGATACGCGGTCGAAGGTCGCGGCGTCGAACGTCAGGTTGTTCAGTTCTTCGCTGTGGATCGACACGCCCTGGAAGCTGGAAGGCAGCGGACGGTTGCCGATGACATCGACCTGCGGGCTGCTGAAGTTCTGGCGACCGGCGGTCAGGGTCGTGTTGGAGATGCGTGCCTTGACGTTGGCCAGGCCCAGCTTGCTCCACTGGCCTTCGGCGTCGCCGCCGTTCTTGGTCAGGGTACGGTTGTTGCCGCGGCCGCCGACGCCCGGGATCGGAGCGCCGCCGTTGGCGGAGGCGAGATCCTTGCGGTCACGTTCCAGGGCAATGGCGTTGTAGGCGGCGAGTTCGGTGCTGAAGCCCACGGTGCCTTCGGTGAAGCCGGAGTTGTACTTGACGATGGTGCCTTGGACCCAGTTGATGCGGCGGTCGGTCTCTTGCAGCGCGCCGTCCTTGTTGTAGCGGAATTTCGCCCCGCGCTTGAGTTGCTCGTTGGCGTACCAGTTGCGGGTCGTGCCGCTGATCGACTGGCCTTCGAGGAAGCCGGTGGCTTCGGCCTGGGCGCTCTTCTCGTTGACGGTCACCGGGGTGAACGCCTGGCTCTGGGTTTCCGCATAAGCCGTGGCGGTGATGCTGCTGATGGCCAAGGCCAGTATCGCGGTGCTGCTCAGTTTCATGGGTGAAGCTCCTTTACTTTCTTTTTATGCCGGCCTTTTTGGTTTGGCCGGTTATTGGTTTAGAACTCATTCACACATCGCAAACGTTTGCAGAAAGCCTGAACGGCGAATTTCGGCAAAACGCTTGCGTGAGGGGGTAGACGGCCCCCCCAGCGTTGCGGCTATTCGGTTTTGTGTTTAATCGATGCTGACACCCGAGAACACGTTGCGGCCGAAGGGGCTGACCTTGAATCCTTCGACTTTGGCGCTCAACGGCTGGTTGACCGTCGAGTGGGCGACAGGTGTGATCGGCACTTGCTGCTTGAGCAACTGCTGGGCCTGTTTGTAGAGCACGGTGCGCTGGTCGCGGTCGGTGACGACCTTGGCTTCCTTGATCAGCTTGTCGTAGGCCGGATCGCACCACATGGAGTAGTTGTTGCCGCCGATGGCGTCGCAGCTGTACAGCGTGCCGAGCCAGTTGTCGGGGTCGCCGTTGTCGCCGGTCCAGCCGATCAGGCTGATGTCGTGCTCGCCGTTCTTGGTGCGCTTGATGTACTCGCCCCATTCGTAGCTGACGATCTTGACCTTCAGGCCGATCTTCGCCCAGTCGGCCTGGAGCATCTCGGCCATCAGCTTGGCGTTGGGGTTGTAGGGGCGCTGCACGGGCATCGCCCACAGGGTGATCTCGGTGCCTTCCTTGACGCCGGCGGCCTTGAGCAGTGCCTTGGCCTTTTCCGGGTCGTAGGCGGCGTCCTTGATCGAATCGTCGTAGGACCACTGGGTCGGCGGCATGGCGTTGACCGCCAGTTGGCCGGCGCCCTGGTACACGGCGTTGAGGATCGCCGGCTTGTTCACTGCCATGTCCAGCGCCTGGCGCACTTCGAGCTGGTCGAACGGCTTGTGGCGGGTGTTGTAGGCGATGTAGCCGAGGTTGAAGCCCGGCTTGGTGATCAGTTGCAGCTTGGGATCGTTCTTCAGCGCTTCGACGTCGGCCGGGCGCGGATGCAGGGTGACCTGGCACTCGTTGGCCTTGAGCTTCTGCACCCGCACCGAGGCATCGGTGTTGATCGCGAAGATCAGGTTGTCGAGCTTGACCCGGCTCGGATCCCAGTAGTGCTTGTTGCCGGTGTAGCGGATGTTCGAGTCTTTCTGGTAGCTCTTGAACACGTACGGCCCGGTGCCGACCGGCTTCTGGTTGATGTCGCTCGGCTTGCCTTCGGCCAGCAGCTTGTCGGCGTACTCGGCGGACAGGATGGCGGCGAAGCTCATGGCGATGTTCTGGATGAACGCGGCGTCGACGGTGTTGAGTGTCATGACCACGGTCAGCGGCCCGGTCTTCTCGACCTTGGCGATGTTCTTGTTCAGGCTCATCCCGTTGAAGTACGGGAATTCTGTCGGATAAGCCTTACGGAAAGGCTGCTGCGGATCGAGCATGCGGTTGAAGGTGAACAGCACGTCGTCGGCGTTGAAATTGCGGGTGGGCTTGAAGTACGGCGTTGTATGAAATTTCACGCCTTCACGCAGGTGGAAGGTGTATTTCAGGCCATCTTCGGAGATTTCCCAACGGGTCGCCAGGCCCGGTACGACGTTGGTCGCGCCTTTCTCGAATTCGGCGAGGCGGTTGTACAGCGGCTCGGCGGCGTCGTTGTCGGTGGCCGTCGTGTACTGCGCGGTGTCGAAGCCGGCCGGGCTGCCTTCGGAGCAGAACACCAGGCTGTTGCCGGCGGCGAGGCTGGCGGATGAGGCGGCCAACAGGCCGGCGCCCAGCAATGCGGAAAAAACCAAGGAATGGCGCATGACGCTCCCTCTTATTGTCGTGTGTTCCGATGCGCGCGATCCCGTCCGGGGATCTGGCGGCCGCATCGGGCTCAAACCAGTACGGGCAACAAACCGATGGCCCGCGCGATCACTGGTCAGCACCCGACGGTAGGGGCCGTGGGGCTGGCAGTAAATGCGCTGAGTCCTAAAGACTCGTAGGAAAAGGCAACGCGTCCTAAACCACTATGGTCAGACCCAGTGGAAACGGATGTAGGCAAATTCCTGGCTTCTCGGCAGAAAAAAGCAGCGGCGACGCTGAATACGTCGCCGCTGCCGTTTCTTACTTGCTGACGCTGACGCCGTAGAAGGAGTTCAAGCCGAATGGGCTGATCTTGAAGTCCTGCACGTTGGCGCGCATGGGTTGATACACCGTCGAGTGAGCGATAGGTGTCATTGGCACAGCATCTTTGAGGACGTGTTGCGCCTGTTTGTACAGTTCGGTGCGCTTGGCCTGGTCGGTGGTGCGCTTGGCTTCCTTCACGAGGCCGTCAAACTTCTTGTCGCACCATTTGGAGAAGTTGTTGCCGCTGAGCGAGTCGCAGCCGAACAGCACGTTCAGCCAGTTGTCGGGGTCACCGTTGTCGCCGCTCCAGCCGATGATCATCGCCTGGTTCTCGCCGCCCTTGGAGCGCTTGATGTACTCGCCCCACTCGTAGCTGACGATCTTCACGTTCAGGCCGATCTTCTTCCAGTCGGACTGGAGCATTTCGGCCATCAGCTTGGCGTTCGGGTTGTACGGACGCTGTACCGGCATCGCCCACAGGACGATCTCGGTGCCTTCCTTGACGCCGGCTTCCTTGAGCAGCTCCTTGGCTTTCTCTGGATCGTACTTGGCGTCCTTGATGGTGGTGTCGTAGGACCATTGGGTCGGCGGCATGGCGTTGACGGCCAGTTGGCCGGCGCCCTGGTAAACGGAGTCGATGATCTGCGGCTTGTTGACCGCCATGTCCAGCGCCTGACGGACCTTGAGGTTGGCCAGCGGGTTCGCGTCGTTGCTGCCCTTGACCTTGTCCATCACGTTGTAGGCGATGTAGCCCAGGTTGAAGCCGGCCTGGTCAGGCATCTTCAGCGCCGGATCGGCCTTCAGCGCGGCCAGGTCGGCCGGACGTGGGAAGAGGGTGATCTGGCACTCGTTCTTCTTCAGCTTCTGGATGCGCACCGACGGGTCGGTGGTGATGGCGAAGATCAGGTTGTCGATCTTCACGTCATCCGGTTTCCAGTAGTCCTTGTTGCCGGTGTAGCGGATGTTCGAGTCTTTCTGGTAGCTCTTGAACACGAACGGGCCGGTGCCGACCGGTTTCTGGTTGATGTCGGCGGCCTTGCCTTCCTTGAGCAGCTGGGCGGCGTATTCGCCGGACTGGATCGAGGCGAAGCTCATCGCCAGGTTCTGGATGAACGCGGCGTCCACTTCCTTGAGGGTGAACTTGACGGTGTGGTCGTCGACTTTCTCGACCTTGGTGATGTTGGTGTCCATCCCCATGTCGGTGAAGTACGGGAATTCGGTCGGATACGCCTTACGGAAAGGGTCGTCCTTGTTGATCATGCGGTTGAAGGTGAACAGCACGTCGTCCGCGTTGAACTCACGAGTCGGCTTGAAATACGGGGTGGTGTGGAACTTGACGCCTTCACGCAGGTGGAAGGTGTAGGTCAGGCCGTCGTCGGAAATGTCCCATTTGGTCGCCAGGCCAGGAATCACGGCGGTGCCGCCGCGCTCGAACTGGGTCAGGCGGTTGAACATGGTCTCAGCCGAGGCGTCGAAGTCGGTTCCGGTGGTGTATTGGCCTGGGTCGAAACCGGCCGGGCTGCCTTCGGAGCAGAACACCAGGTTAGTCGCAGCGGAAGCGAAAGGTGCGGAGGCAAGCATGCCTGCGCCGACTAAAAACGGAATGACCGCGTGTTTAAGCATGTTGGCCTCATGATTTGTTGTCATTTTTTGATATTGAGGTACGACCTCGTGAGTCGTGCCTGCGGATACTTATGCAGGCCCCATACCCAATGCAAGATGCAGAGCGACGGCAGGCGTCAAACGGTGGCACGAACGTACCTTAATGTCGCATTGGTGTAAGTTTTGACGCATTTGACCGTTTGCGGGTGGTTTTTACGGTGCACGGAGCGCTCTAAAACGGTGCATTGGCGGGTGCAGCCGCTCCGCAATGGGGCCGGGTGTTACCTATTTATACCGGCGGTTTGCGGGACGCTTCGGGGCAGGCCGGCGCGTATCGGACGCAAGGCGTCTGGATAGCAGGGAAGGGCGGAGTTTCACCAGGTGCAACTGGTGCTTCTTTTGGTAGCGCCGGGTTTCGGTGGTGTATGGGTCATTGGGCGCCCTGTCGGACGCCATCGCCAGCAGGCTGGCTCCCACGGGAACTTGTGCGCGATGCAGATCATGTGGGAGCCAGCCTGCTGGCGATGGCGTCAGTGAAGACACTGCCGACCGTGCGCATTGGCACGGTCGGCAGGCACAAAAAAACCGGCGGTCGCTGCCGATCGCCGGTTTCCGTTCACGGATCAGATCACTGCATCAGCACTTCAATCGACCCGTCCGCCGTCATGCCGACCTGGCTGGTGCCGGCTTCGACTTCCGGGGTCACCGGCGCTGCGTCCATGCCGGCCGCCTTCATCATCATCGGCGCGCGCAGGTACGGCTGCGGGTAGCCGTTGCTGTTGAGGTTCAGGTTGACGATCTTGTAGCCCTTGCCGCCCAGTGCATCGGTGGCCAGTTGGGCGCGGGCCTTGAACGCGCTCACGGCTTCCTTGAGCAGCTTGTCTTCGCTGGCCTTGCGGGTGGCGTCGGCAATGGCGAAGTCCATGCCGCCCATCTTCAGCTCGCCCAGCAGTTCGCCGGTGAGCTTGGACAGGGCGGCGAAGTCGGCGCTTTCCAGGCGCAGTTCGGCGCGCTCGCGCCAGCCGGTGATCTTCTGGCCCTTGGTGTCGTAGATCGGGTAGCTGTTGCGGCTGCCCTGGCGCAGGGTGACGTCCTTGACCTGCTTGGCCTGGGCCAGCGCCTTGTTCATGGTGGTGCTGACGTCGGCGGCGAGCTTGGCCGGGTCGGTGTTCTGCTCTTCGGTGTAGAGGGTCACGATCATCAGGTCGCGGGCCACTTCCTGGCTGACTTCGGCGCGCAGGGAAATCTGGTTGTAGTGCAGCTCGTCGGCGGCCAGGGCCGGAAGGCTGGCGACGCTGCCGACGGTCAGGGCGAGAAGGGCGGCGCTGCGGCGGAATGTGTGCATGAAGGCTCCTTGATGGGGGCGCAGGCGATGGTTCGGGGGCCTGCGTGAAACCATCAGACTCTAGCCCTGTCGGCGCGGTTCGCCCAGTTACAACTTCTATACAGATGGCCCGCTCCACTTGCCCTAGATCAATTTCCCGTTTGCGCCATGTGGTCGTTTGCCGCACTTTCGACTCTCAGGCGCGCCGCTTCGGTATACTCCGTGCGATCCGCCTGGAGCGCTCATCAGGAGAGCTCATGCTCGCCCCCGTACAACTGACTTCCGCCACCCGCCAGAACCTCTGGCGCCTGACGTTCATCCGCATTCTGGTGCTCGCCGCCCAGGCCGGCTCCGTGGGCCTGGCCTACTGGCTGCAACTGTTGCCGTTGCCGTGGGTGCAACTGGTGATGACCCTGGGCTGTTCGATCCTGCTGTGCACGTTCACCGCCGTGCGCCTGCGCACCTCGTGGCCGGTCACCGAGCTTGAGTATGCGCTGCAGCTGGCCTGCGACCTGTTTATCCACAGCGCCTTGCTGTATTTCTCCGGCGGTTCGACCAACCCGTTCGTGTCCTATTACCTGGTGCCGTTGACCATCGCGGCGGTGACGCTGCCATGGCGCTACTCGGTGATCCTGTCCGGCATCGCCCTGGCCCTGTACACCTTGATGCTGACCCATTTCTATCCGCTGGAGACCCTGCCGGTCGCCCGGGAGAACCTGCAGATCTACGGCATGTGGCTGAGCTTCGCCCTGGCCGCCGCCGTCATCACGTTCTTTGCCGCGCGGATGGCCGAAGAGCTGCGCCGCCAGGAAGAACTGCGCGCGATCCGCCGCGAAGAAGGCCTGCGCGATCAGCAGCTGCTGGCCGTCGCGACCCAGGCGGCCGGCGCGGCCCATGAGCTGGGCACGCCGCTGGCGACCATGAGCGTGCTGCTCAACGAGATGCAGCAGGACCATCACGACCCGATGCTTCAGGACGACCTGAAAGTGCTCAAGGATCAGGTCAAGCTGTGCAAGGAGACCCTGCAGCAACTGGTACGCGCCGCCGAGGCCAACCGGCGGATGGCGGTGCAGATGCAGGACGTCACCGACTGGCTGGACGAAGCCCTGAACCGCTGGCACCTGATGCGCCCCGAAGCCAGCTACCGTTTCCAGCGCCTGGGCCAGGGCACGCTGCCGCGCATCGCGCCGCCGCCGGACCTGACCCAGGCGCTGCTGAACCTGCTCAACAACGCCGCCGACGCCTGTCCGGAAAACCTTCAGGTGACCCTGGACTGGACCGCCGAAGACCTGACCATCAGTATCCGCGACCACGGCGCCGGCGTGCCGCTGGCCATCGCCGAGCAGATCGGCAAACCGTTTTTTACCACCAAGGGCAAGGGCTTCGGCCTGGGCCTGTTCTTGAGCAAGGCCAGCGTGACCCGCGCCGGCGGCTCCGTGAAACTCTATAGTCATGAGGAAGGCGGCACGCTCACCGAGCTGCGCTTGCCCCACGGCGCCCGAGGAGACCAACTATGAGTGACGAAGAAATCCAAACCGAAGGCGAAGAGCTGCCGCATCTGCTGCTGGTCGACGACGACGCGACCTTCACCCGGGTGATGGCCCGCGCCATGGCCCGCCGCGGCTTTCGCGTCAGCACCGCCGGCTCCGCCGAAGAGGGCCTGGCCCTCGCCCAGCAGGACCTGCCGGACTACGCCGCGCTGGATCTGAAGATGGACGGCGACTCCGGTCTGGTGCTGCTGCCCAAGCTGCTGGAGCTGGATCCGGAGATGCGCGTGGTGATCCTCACCGGCTACTCGAGCATCGCCACGGCGGTCGAGGCGATCAAACGCGGCGCCTGCAACTACCTGTGCAAACCGGCGGACGCCGATGACGTGCTGGCGGCGCTGCTGTCCGAACACGCCGACCTCGACAGCCTGGTGCCGGAAAACCCGATGTCGGTGGATCGCCTGCAATGGGAGCACATCCAGCGCGTGCTGACCGAGCACGAAGGCAACATCTCCGCCACCGCCCGCGCCCTGGGCATGCACCGCCGCACCTTGCAGCGCAAGCTGCAGAAGCGCCCGGTCCGTCGCTGAACCTGCGCTGAACGGCCATCGCCGCCGCTCGCGATGAAACGCACCGATCTACTATGATCGGTGCGTGTCTGTTCTTTTCTCTATCGAGCCTTATCCATGAATCAGAACGCTGAATATTCCGCGGTCAACGATGCCGTGCGCGGGCAGTTTTTCCGCAAAGTGTGGGCGATGACCACGCCTTACTGGCGCAGCGAAGAGAAGGGCAAGGCGTGGACGCTGCTGATCGCCGTGATCGCGCTGTCGCTGTTCAGCGTGGCGATTTCGGTGTGGATCAACAGTTGGTACAAGGATTTCTACAACGCCCTGCAGAAAAAGGATGAGGCGGCGTTCTGGCAGTTGATCCTGTATTTCTGCGGGATTGCCACAGTGGCGATCCTCGGCGCCGTGTATCGGCTGTACCTGACGCAGATGCTGACGATCCGCTGGCGGGCATGGCTGACCGAAAACCACTTCAAGCGCTGGCTCGGCCACAAGAACTATTACCACTTGGAGCAGGGCGGCTACACCGACAACCCTGACCAACGGATTTCCGAAGACCTCAATACCTTCACCGCCAACACCCTGAGCCTGGGCCTGGGGCTGATCCGCACCGTGGTCAGCCTGGTGTCGTTCTCGATCATTCTGTGGGGCGTGTCCGGCAGCATCGAAGTGTTCGGCGTCGAGATCCCCGGCTACATGTTCTGGTGCGCACTGCTGTACGCCGCCGTCGGCAGTTGGCTGACGCACCTGATCGGCCGTCGCCTGATCGGCCTGAACAACCAACAGCAACGCTTCGAGGCCGACCTGCGTTTCTCCATGGTGCGGGTGCGCGAGAACGCCGAGAGCATTGCCCTGTACAACGGCGAGCCCAATGAGAACCGTCGGTTGAGCAACCGCTTCGGTCTGGTCTGGCACAACTTCTGGGACATCATGCGGGTGTCCAAGCGCCTGACGTTCTTCACCTCCGGCTACGGCCAGATCGCGATCATCTTCCCGTTCATCGTCGCCGCGCCGCGTTATCTGGCGGGCAAGATCGAGCTGGGTGAGCTGATGCAGATCAACTCGGCCTTCGGCAACGTGCAGGAGAACTTCAGTTGGTTCATCAGCGCGTATGCGGAGCTGGCCGCCTGGCGCGCCACCTGTGACCGTCTGCTGAGCTTCCGTCAGGCGATGACCGACAACGAAGAGCGTGCGCCGGCCATCGACGTGCAGAACCAGGGCAGTGAACTGAAAGTGCACAACCTCGGGCTGGACCTGGCCGACGGCCGTCACCTGCTGACCAGCGCCGACATGACGGTCGACGCCGGCGAGCGGGTGATGCTCAGCGGTCGCTCCGGCAGCGGCAAGTCCACCCTGCTGCGGGCGATGGGGCACCTTTGGCCGGCGGGGCACGGGAGTATCCGTCTGCCGGCGGCGCGCTACCTGTTCCTGCCGCAGAAACCCTACCTGCCGATCGGCACCCTGCGCGATGCGCTGAGCTATCCGCAACCGGGCGACACCTATGCGCCGGAGCGCTATCAGGAGGTGCTGGACATCTGCCGCTTGCCGCACTTGGCGGCGCGTCTGGACGAGGCCAACCACTGGCAGCGCATGCTTTCGCCGGGCGAGCAGCAACGCCTGGCCTTCGCCCGTGCGCTGCTGTACGCGCCGCAGTGGCTGTATATGGACGAGGCCACGTCGGCGATGGACGAAGAAGACGAAGCGAACCTGTACCAGGCGCTGATCGACCGCTTGCCGGGGCTGAGCATCGTCAGCGTCGGTCACCGCAGCAGCCTCAAGCGTTTCCACCCAAGGCATGTGCGGATCGACAGCGGCCATCTCGTTGAGCAGGCCGTCACCGCCTAGGCAGCGAAGCCCCCGTGGGAGCGGCCGACGCCATCGCCGGCAGGCTGGCTCCCGCAGGGGCAATGCGAGCCAGCAGTGATCGTACAACCCGCTTGCGCTATGATGCCCGCCAAGCCGACCTTCGAGACCAGACGCAGACCATGCAAACCCCGATCGACACCCCGCGCCTTCCGCGCAAGCGCCGCAGCCTGGCCCAGGAACTGGTGACGGTGCTGACCGAGCAGATCCGCGACGGCCTGCTCAAGCGCGGCGACAAGTTGCCCACCGAGTCGGCGATCATGGAGGCCCATGGCGTCAGCCGCACGGTGGTGCGCGAGGCGATTTCCCGCTTGCAGGCCGCAGGCCAGGTGGAGACCCGCCACGGCATCGGCACCTTCGTGCTCGACACGCCGAGCCCGAGCGGCTTTCGCATCGACCCGGCCACGGTGGTCACCTTGCGTGACGTGCTGGCGATCCTGGAGTTTCGCATCAGCCTGGAAGTCGAATCCGCCGGCCTGGCCGCCCAGCGCCGCAATCCCGAGCAACTGGCGGCCATGCGCGCCGCCCTCGATGCCCTGAACGAAAGCGTGGCCCACGCCAGCGATGCGGTGGCCTCGGACTTCCAGTTCCATCTGCAGATCGCACTGGCCACCGGCAACCGCTACTTCACCGACATCATGACCCACCTGGGCACCAGCATCATTCCGCGCACCCGCCTGAACTCCGCGCGCCTGGCCCACGACGATCAGCAGCACTACATGAATCGCCTGAGCCGCGAGCACGAAGAGATCTATGAAGCGATCGCCCGCCAGGACGCCGACGCCGCCCGGGCGGCCATGCGCCTGCACCTGACCAACAGCCGCGAGCGGCTGCGCCAGGCCCACGAGGAGGCGCAGGCGCAGGGCAACTGACGGGGCAGCCCCACCGCCATCGCCAGCAGGCTGGCTCCGACAGTGAAGCTTGGGTGGATGCAGAATCTGTGGTCACTGCAGAACCCTGTGGGAGCAAGCTTGCTTGCGATGACGGCGGCCCATCCGACCTCGATGCGCCAGACAGACCGCCATCGCCAGCAGGCTGGCTCCTACAGTTTTTGGATGCACACCGACCCCTGTGGGAGCGAGCCTGCTCGCGATAGGCCGGTGTCTTCAGCGCAAGGGCATCAGTCAGCAGAAAGGATCGAACGGTCCACCCGGACCGCCAATGCCCCTTTCACAGGCCCGGTCTCGAACACCGCATACCCCTGTTTATCCACAACCCCCCGGGCCACCGGCCGTCCATCGGCCAGCAGTTCCAGCGGCGCCCCTTGCATCGATTGGCCCGAAGCCAGTTCCAGTTTCAATTTGATCGTCATCGCAGCGTGCCTCAATTCGTGTTGCCGGTCGGTTGATAGTTCTTGAGCAGCAGGTAAGTGCTCCAGCCCCACCAGTCGTCGACGGTGGCGGTGTCGTTGAGGTTGTTCACGTCCTTGCGCCGCAGCACCTTGCCGTTCTCCAGGCGGAACAGCGGCGAGTAGTTGCTCTTCAGGTCCAGCACCGCCGTCAGGTCGGGGAGCCGTTGCAGCGCGGCGAAACCGGAGGCGGCCGGCACGCTGCCGCTGGCGTAGGCGGCGAAGACCTCGTCCGCCGACGCCTGCACCGCCTGGTTGACCTGCTGACGGTTGTCGTTGTCGGCGGCCGCGAAGTAGCGCTTGTCGCCGAAGGCGCGCCATTGCTCGCCGCGGCTGTTGCGCACCTTGAGGCCGAACCGGCTGTCTTCGTCGTGCATGAAGCGGCTGACCAGCGAGCCCAGGTCGCTCGGCGTCACCACGGCGGCCATGGCCTTGCGCGGCACCCGCAGGTGGCCGGCGGAGAACAGGTCGGTGAGGTAATGGTCGGCGAACGCGTTCATGGCGTAGGCCCGTTCCAGCTGTCGTTCATCTTGGCCTGCGTGAGCCGCCGCAGCGGCCTGCAACGCGACGGTGTGCCCGGCGATGTAGGCGGCCCTGGCCCATTCGGCGAAGTGGTCGGCGTTGTTCGCGGCCAGTTTCAGGTAGCGTCCCAGCGGAATCAGCGCCGAAATGAAGCTGCCGCCGCCGGTGATCTTGTTCCACTCTTCCGACAACGTATCTCCCAATGCGTCGTAGGCTTCGTGGGGCGGCTTGCCGTCCTTGATCGCCTGTTTGACCGCCTCGATTTCCTTCTGCATCACCGCCAGGATCTGCGCCGCCTCGGCCCGGGAGGCCGAGGTCACGGCGAGGGTGTCGAACGCGGCGCTGAAGCGCTGCTGACGCTCCGCTGCGCTGGCGCCTTCATTGATCGGCCGGTCCGCCACGCCGTAGAAGTCGCCGCCCAGCGAGATCACCTGGCCGTAGGTGAGGGCCAGGCCGTTGGGCAAGTGCAGCGGCACGCTGTGAGCGGGCACCGGTTCGGCGTTTTCCGAGAAGCGCAGCCGGGTGCCGTCGCCGATGGCGGTGTGTTCGGCGCCCTCGAACCTCAGCGGTGGCTTGCCTTTGAGGGCTTTGCCTGCGGCGGCGGGGGACGCTGCGACGTCGCTGTGGGCATCGGCGATGTGCAGCAGCAGGTGCGGCTCGTCAGGGTGGAAGGGGATACCGTGTTCGGTGAACAGGTCGTCGAGACGGGCCACGGTCGGCGTGGGTCTTTCCTGGGGTTTCGGTACGAGTCCGGACATTTCTTTCTCCTTGATATGTCGTCGGTCGGTTCTTATTTAGCTGTATGGATATACAGTTAAAACGAGCCTAGCCGAGAAACCTCCCACGTCAAGAAACGATCTTGTCCGACAAAAAATGCCCCACAGCGATGAAATGCAGTTGACGGTTGTCTTTTAAGTTGTACGATGACCTACAACTTCGGCCAAGGCTGAACAGTCCACTCACAAAAAACGTTGCTACAGGGTGTTCGAACAATGAATCCACAAGAACTGAAGTCCATCCTCTCCGCCGGCCTGCTGTCGTTCCCGGTCACCGATTTCAACGCCCAGGGCGATTTCAACCGCGCGGGCTACATCAAACGCCTGGAATGGCTGGCACCGTATGGCGCTTCGGCCCTGTTCGCCGCCGGCGGCACCGGTGAGTTCTTCTCCCTGGCCGCCAGCGAATACTCGGAAATCATCAAGACCGCCGTCGACACCTGCTCGAGCAGTGTGCCGATCCTGGCCGGCGTCGGCGGCTCGACCCGCCAGGCCATCGAATACGCGCAAGAGGCCGAGCGCCTGGGCGCCAAGGGCTTGCTGCTGCTGCCGCACTACCTGACCGAAGCCAGCCAGGACGGCGTCGCCGCCCATGTCGAGGCCGTGTGCAAATCCGTGAACATCGGCGTGGTGGTCTACAACCGCAACGTCTGCCGCCTGAACGCGCCGCTGCTGGAACGCCTGGCCGAACGCTGCCCGAACCTGATCGGCTACAAGGACGGCCTGGGCGACATCGAACTGATGGTGTCGATCCGCCGCCGCCTCGGCGACCGCTTCAGCTACCTGGGCGGCCTGCCGACCGCCGAAGTCTATGCCGCGGCCTACAAGGCACTGGGCGTGCCGGTCTACTCGTCGGCGGTGTTCAACTTCATCCCCAAGACCGCGATGGACTTCTACCACGCCATCGCCCGTGAGGATCACGCCACCGTCGGCAAGCTCATCGACGATTTCTTCCTGCCGTACCTGGACATCCGCAACCGCAAGGCCGGCTACGCCGTGAGCATCGTCAAGGCCGGCGCCAGGATCGCCGGCTACGACGCAGGTCCTGTGCGCGCGCCGCTGACCGACCTGACCGGCGAAGAGTACGAAATGCTCGCCGCGCTGATCGACAAGCAAGGTGCGCAATAACATCCGCGACTGAATCGGGGCCGCTGAGCGATCAGCGGCCTTTTGCGTGAGGAGAACGACTCGTGACAAAGCGCTACGACAACTACATCAACGGCGAGTGGGTCGCCGGCACCGACTACTCGGTCAACATCAACCCGTCCGAACTGAGCGACGCCATCGGCGACTACGCCAAGGCTGACGTGACCCAGGTCCACGCCGCCATCGACGCGGCCCGCGCCGCGTTCCCGGCCTGGTCGGTCTCGGGCATCCAGGCCCGCCACGATGCGCTGGACAAGGTCGGCAGCGAGATCCTCGCCCGCCGCGAAGAGCTGGGCATCCTGCTGGCCCGGGAAGAGGGCAAGACCCTGCCCGAAGCCATCGGCGAAGTCAGCCGCGCCGGCAACATCTTCAAGTTCTTCGCCGGCGAGTGCCTGCGCCTGTCCGGCGACTATGTGCCGTCGGTGCGTCCGGGCGTCAACGTCGAAGTCACCCGCGAAGCCCTGGGCGTGGTCGGCCTGATCACTCCGTGGAACTTCCCGATCGCCATCCCGGCCTGGAAGATCGCCCCGGCCCTGGCCTACGGCAACTGCGTGGTGCTCAAGCCGGCCGACCTGGTGCCGGGCTGCGCCTGGGCCCTGGCCGAAATCATCTCCCGCGCAGGTTTCCCCGCCGGGGTGTTCAACCTGGTGATGGGCAGCGGCCGCGTCGTCGGCGAAGCGCTGGTCAACAGCCCGAAGGTCGACGGCATCAGCTTCACCGGTTCCGTGGGCGTGGGCCGCCAGATCGCGGTCAACTGCGTGTCGCGCCAGGCCAAGGTGCAACTGGAGATGGGCGGCAAGAACCCGCAGATCATCCTCGACGACGCCGACCTCAAGCAGGCGGTCGAGCTGTCGGTGCAGAGCGCGTTCTACTCCACCGGCCAGCGCTGCACGGCCTCCAGCCGCCTGATCGTCACCGAGGGCATCCACGACAAGTTCGTAGAGGCGATGGCCGAACGCATGAAGTCGATCAAGGTCGGCCATGCGCTGAAGACCGGCACCGACATCGGTCCTGTGGTGTCCCAGGCCCAGCTGGAGCAGGACCTGAAGTACATCGACATCGGCCAGTCCGAAGGGGCTCGGCTGGTCAGCGGCGGCGGCCTGGTGACCTGCGACACCGAGGGCTACTTCCTGGCGCCGACGCTGTTCGCCGACAGCGACGCGTCGATGCGCGTCAGCCGCGAAGAGATCTTCGGCCCGGTGGCCAACATCGTCCGCGTGGCCGACTACGAGGCGGCGCTGGCCATGGCCAACGACACCGAGTTCGGCCTTTCGGCGGGCATCGCCACCACCTCGCTCAAGTACGCCAACCACTTCAAGCGCCACTCCCAGGCCGGGATGGTGATGGTCAACCTGCCGACCGCCGGCGTGGACTACCACGTTCCGTTCGGGGGCCGTAAGGGTTCATCCTATGGCTCACGTGAGCAAGGCCGTTACGCGCAAGAGTTCTACACGGTCGTGAAGACCAGCTACATCGGTTCCTGATACAGGCAATACCGGTGGGAGCCGGCTTGCCGGCTCCCACAAGACAGACCAAAGAAAAGATTCACCCGCGCATAAAAACAATCAGTGGGAGTACATCTGCATGCAATCCTCCAAGCCGACTCACGTCCGCTATCTGATCCTGCTCATGCTGTTTCTGGTGACCACGATCAACTACGCCGACCGGGCCACCATCGCGATCGCCGGCTCCAGCCTGCAAAAGGACCTGGGCATCGACGCGGTCACCCTCGGCTACATCTTCTCCGCGTTCGGCTGGGCCTATGTGGCCGGCCAGATTCCCGGCGGCTGGCTGCTCGACCGCTTCGGCTCGAAAAAGGTCTACGCCCTGAGCATCTTCACCTGGTCGCTGTTCACCGTGCTACAAGGCTTCGTCGGTGAGTTCGGCCTGTCCACCGCCGTGGTGGCGCTGTTCATGCTGCGCTTTCTGGTGGGGCTGGCCGAGGCGCCGTCGTTCCCCGGCAACGCGCGCATCGTCGCGGCGTGGTTCCCGACGGCCGAGCGCGGCACCGCGTCGGCGATCTTCAACTCGGCGCAGTATTTCGCCACCGTGCTGTTCGCGCCGCTGATGGGCTGGATCGTGTTCACCTTCGGCTGGGAACACGTGTTCATCGTCATGGGCATCCTGGGCATCGCGTTCTCGCTGGTCTGGCTGAAAATCATCCACAGCCCGCGCCAGCACCCTATGGCCAACGAGGCGGAAGTGAAGTTCATCGCCGACAACGGCGGCATGGTCGACATGGACCAGAAGCAGGGCAAGCGGGCCGACGGGCCGAAATGGGACTACATCCGCCAGTTGCTGACCAACCGCATGATGCTGGGCGTGTACCTGGGCCAGTACTGCATCAACGGCATCACCTACTTCTTCCTGACCTGGTTCCCGGTGTACCTGGTGCAGGAACGCGGCATGACCATCCTCAAGGCCGGTTTCATCGCCTCGTTGCCGGCGATCTGCGGCTTCATCGGCGGCGTGCTCGGCGGGGTGATCTCCGACTGGCTGCTGCGCAAGGGCCATTCGCTGACCTTCGCCCGCAAGGCGCCGATCATCGCCGGCCTGCTGGTGTCCAGCAGCATCGTGGCCTGCAACTACGTCGAGGTGGAATGGATGGTGGTCGGCTTCATGGCCCTGGCATTCTTCGGCAAGGGCGTCGGCGCGCTGGGCTGGGCGGTGGTCTCCGACACTTCGCCCAAGCAGATCGCCGGCCTGAGCGGCGGCCTGTTCAACACCTTCGGCAACATCGCCTCGATCACCACGCCGATCGTCATCGGCTACATCATCAGCTCCACCGGCTCGTTCAAGTGGGCGCTGGTGTTCGTCGGCGCCAACGCACTGGTCGCGGTGTTCAGCTACCTGGTGATCGTCGGCCCGATCAAGCGTGTGGTGCTCAAGGAGCCGCCGACCAACGGCGGATCCGAAGCCACCGGCAAATTGTCCCAAGCGCATTCCTGAGGAGCGGCGCCATGCAGTTGATTGAACATTCCGACTCGCCGCGCTACATCCGCCTGCACGAGCGGGACAACGTCGTGGTCGTGGTCAACGACCAGGGCGTGCCGGCCGGCACCGAATTCGCCGAGGGCCTGGTCACGGTGGATTTCGTGCCGCAGAGCCACAAGGTCGCCGTGGAGGACATTCCCGAGGGCGGTAAGGTGATCCGTTACGGTCAGATCATCGGCTACGCGTTGCAGCCGATCCCGCGCGGCAGTTGGGTCAAGGAAGATCAACTGCGCATGCCGACCGCGCCACCGCTGGACAGCCTGCCGCTGTCCACCGACGTGCCGGACGCCCAGGCGCCGCTTGAAGGCTATACCTTCGAGGGCTACCGCAACGCCGACGGCACCGTCGGCACGCGCAACATCCTCGGCATCACCACCACGGTGCAGTGCGTCACCGGGGTGCTGGATCACGCGGTCAAGAAGATCAAAGAGGAACTGCTGCCCAAGTACCCCCACGTCGATGACGTGGTGGCGCTGACCCACAGTTATGGTTGCGGCGTGGCCATCACCGCCACGGACGCGTACATCCCGATCCGCACCGTGCGCAACCTGGCGCGCAACCCGAACCTGGGCGGCGAAGCGCTGGTGATCAGCCTGGGCTGCGAGAAACTGCAGGCCGGGCAGGTGATGCACGAGGACGACGCCTCGGTGGATCTCAGCGAGCCATGGCTGTACCGCTTGCAGGATTCCAGCCACGGCTTCACCGAAATGGTCGAGCAGATCATGGAACTGGCCGAGACCCGCCTGAAGAAACTCGACCTGCGCCGCCGGGAAACCGTGCCGGCTTCGGAGCTGATCCTCGGCATGCAGTGCGGCGGCAGCGATGCGTTTTCCGGCATCACCGCCAACCCGGCGCTGGGGTACGCTTCGGACTTGCTGCTGCGGGCCGGGGCGACGGTGATGTTCTCCGAAGTCACCGAAGTGCGCGACGCGATCTACCTGCTCACCTCCCGGGCGCAGACCAAGACCGTCGCCGAGGAACTGGTGCGCGAGATGGACTGGTACGACCGCTACCTGGCCAAGGGCGAGGCGGACCGCAGCGCCAACACCACGCCGGGCAACAAGAAGGGCGGGCTGTCGAACATCGTCGAGAAGTCCCTGGGCTCCATCGTCAAGTCCGGCGGCAGCGCGATCAGCGGCGTGCTCGGCCCCGGCGAGCGGTTCAAGCACAAGGGGCTGATCTTCTGCGCGACCCCGGCCAGCGACTTCGTCTGCGGCACGCTGCAACTGGCGGCGGGGATGAACCTGCATGTGTTCACCACCGGTCGGGGCACGCCTTACGGGCTGGCCATGGCGCCGGTGGTGAAGGTCTCGACCCGCACCGAGCTGGCGCAGCGCTGGCCGGACCTGATCGACATCGACGCCGGGCGGATCGCCACCGGGCGTGCGTCCATCGAGGAGCTGGGCTGGGAGCTGTTCCATTACTACCTGGAGGTGGCGAGCGGCAAGCAGCAGACCTGGGCGGAGAAGCACAAGCTGCACAACGACATCACCCTGTTCAACCCGGCGCCGATCACCTGAGGCCGTGTCATCGTTCATTGCAGGCAGGCCAGCTTCCACCGGGACATGGATGGCGATGCTGGGGGCAGCGGTCCGCTCCTGGCCAGCGGCGCCTGGGCTGGCGTCATCGCCAGCAGGCTGGCTCCTACCGTTTGTGTTCTGGCGCCAAAACGGGTGGGAGCGGGCTTGTCTGCGAAGCGGACCGACAGACGCCGGAGGACTTGTGGCTTATCATTAGCCCCCTAACGACACCCATCCAAGGTTCCCCGGCATGCTGGCCATTTTCCTCGAAACCCTGAACATCACCGCGCCGGTGTTTGCCATGCTGTTTCTGGGTGTGCTGCTCAAGCGCATCGACTGGATCAACGACAACTTCATCCACACCGCGTCGGCCCTGGTGTTCAACGTCACCATGCCGGCGCTGCTGTTTCTGGGCATCCTCCATGCCGACCTGCACGCCGCCCTGCAACCGGCGCTGCTGATCTATTTCGCCATCGCCACGCTGGCCAGCTTCGCGGCGGCCTGGGGCTGGGCGATCCTCAAGTGCCCGCGCGAGGATCGCGGCATCTACACCCAGGGGGCGTTCCGCGGCAACAACGGGGTCATCGGCCTGGCGCTGGCGGCGAGCATGTACGGCGACTACGGCATCTCCCTCGGGGCGATTCTCGCGGCGCTGGTGATCCTGTTCTACAACACCCTCTCGACCATCGTGCTGGCGGTGTACAGCCCGGTGATCAAGTCCGACCCGTGGAGCATCTGCAAAAGCGTGGTCAGCAATCCGCTGATCATCAGCGTGATCGCGGCGGCGCCGTTCGCCTACTTCAAGATTGCCTTGCCCGGCTGGCTGGAGACCTCCGGCCAGTACCTGGCGCAGACCACCTTGCCGCTGGCGCTGATCTGCATCGGCGGCACGCTGTCGCTGGCGGCGCTGCGCAAGAGCGGCAACATGGCGCTCAGCTCCAGCCTGGTGAAGATGGTCGGCCTGCCGGTGCTGGCGACGCTCGGCGCCTGGCTGTGGGGTTTTCGCGGGGCGGAGCTGGGGATTCTGTTTCTGTACTTCGGCAGCCCCACCGCCGCAGCCAGTTTCGTCATGGCCCGGGCGGCGCAGGGCAACCATGAGCTGGCGGCGGCGATCATCGTCATGACCACCTTGATGGCGGCGGTGACCACCAACATCGGGATCTTCTTTTTGCAGTGGGGCGGGTGGATCTGACCTGCGGGTTGACGGTGTCCTCGGGGGCCTCATCGCTGGCAAGCCAGCTCCCACAGGGTTCTGCGGTGTGAATGCAATCACATTGGCAACACAAAACCCTGTGGGAGCTGCGGTGCGACGATTCGACTTGCCTGCGATGGCGCCCGATCAGGCGCCGGGAAACTCACTCAGGTTTCTGGTAAGTGTCGATCACTTCCTGCGCCGCCCGGAACGCATCGATCGCCGCCGGCACGCCGGCATACACCGCGCAGTGCAGCAGCGCCTCGCGGATTTCCTCCACGGTGCAGCCGTTGTTCAGCGCGCCGCGCACGTGGCCCTTCAGTTCCTGCGGGCACTTGAGCGCCGTCAGCGCGGCGAGGGTGATCAGGCTGCGGGTCTTGAGCGGCAGGCCTTCGCGGTTCCACACGCCGCCCCAGGCGTGTTCGTTGACGAAGTCCTGCAGCGGCTGGGTGAATTCGGTGGCGTTGCCCAGGGCGCGGTCGACGAACGCATCGCCCATCACCTGGCGGCGGATCTCTACCCCGGTCTTCTTCGAATCGGTCATGGCACATCCCTCTTGTGGTGTTGGCGGCGCCAGGCGCGCACGGACGTGAAAAACAGAAACGCCAGCAGCGTCGGCAGCACATAAAACAGCATCAACCGCTCCAGCTTGCCCGCCAGCGGCATGCCGGTGGTGAACGACAGCAGGTGCAGCCCGTAGGCCAGGTACAGGCCGAGCAGCAGCAGGCCCTCGGCGCGGGTCACCCGGTAGCCGGAATAGAACACCGGCAGGCACAGCACGGCGACGCCGAGCATCACCGGCAGGTCGAAATCCAGCGCATTGGGCGACACCGACAGCGGCGTCGGCGACACCAGCGCGGTGAAGCCCAGCACGCCCAGCAGGTTGAACAGGTTGGCGCCGATCACGTTGCCCACGGCGATGTCGCGCTGCCCGCGCAGGGCCGCGATCAGCGAGGTGGCGAGCTCCGGCAGCGAGGTGCCGACCGCCACCACGGTCAGGCCGATGATCCGCTCGGAGAACCCCAGGTCGGTGGCCACCGCCACGGCGGCGCCCAGCAACAGGCGCCCGGCGAACACCAGCAGGGTCAGGCCGCCGACGATCATCAGCACGCTGACGGCCCATGAGGCCTGCGGATCCTGCGGGTGTTCGGCGTGCGGTCGCGCCGAGTGCCGCGACTGGCGCTTGAGCAGGCCGAGGTACAGCGCCAGGGCGCCCAGCAGCACAAGGCCGTCGATGTGCCCCAGTTCCTTGTTCCAGGCCAGCGCGAACACCAGCAGGCTGGCGCCGATCATCAGCGGAATGTCCAGGCGCACCAGTTGCCGCGACACCCGCAACGGGATGATCAGCGCCGACAGGCCCAGGGTGACGAGGATGTTGAAGATGCTGGCGCCGACCACGCTGCCGACGGCGATGTCGGGGTTGTGCGTCAGCGCGGCCTGCAGGCTGACCGCCATCTGCGGAGCGCTGCTGCCGAGGGCGACGAGGGTCAGGCCGATGATCAGCGGGCGCACGTGCAGGCGCGTGGCCAGGCGGACGGCGGCGCGCACCATCAGTTCGGCGCCGGCGATCAGCAGGATCAGTCCGCTGAGCAGTTCGATCACGCTGATCAGGGGCAGCTCGGCTAAGGCGAAAATGGTCGGCGCTCCATCAGTCTTCGAGGGCCTGCACCCGTACCCGGGCGGTGCCGCTGCCGATCATGCCCAGGCGCTGCGCGGCTTCGCGCGAGAGGTCGATCAGGCGCCCGCGGGTGTGCGGGCCGCGGTCGTTGATGCGCACGACGCAGGATCTGTCGTTTTTCAGGTTGGTGACCTTCACCCGCGTGCCGAACGGCAACTGGCGGTGGGCGGCGGTCAAGGCATTCTGGTTGAACGGCTCACCGCTGGCGGTGCGTTTGCCGTGGTGCTTGGCGCCGTAATAGGAGGCGACGCCGGTCTGGTCGTACCCGTGCGGGTCGATGGTGCCGGAGCTGGCGCAACCGGCCAGCAGGGAAAGCAGGGCGCAACTCAAGAGCAGGCGCTTCATTCGAAGGGTTCCCGAAAACAGTTGCGGGAGCCCGCTCGCCGGCGATTGCGCAACGACAGACAACCGGAGGCTGAATGTCAGACCGTCATCGCCAGCAGGCGGGCTCCCACAGGGATTGGAGCCTAGATTGGAATCCGGCTCCATTGTGGTCAGCCTTCGAGCTTGCTTTTGAGCAGTTCGTTCACTTGCTGCGGGTTGGCCTTGCCCTTGGACGCCTTCATGGCCTGGCCGACGAAGAAGCCGAACATCTTGCCGCGCTTGGCTTCGTCCGCCGCACGGTACTGCTCGACCTGCTCGGCGTTGGCGGCGAGCATTTCGTCCAGCACCGCGGAGATCGCGCCGGTGTCGGTCACTTGCTTGAGGCCGCGCTTGTCGATGATCTCGTCCGCGCTGCCTTCACCGTTGGCCATCGCCTCGAACACCACCTTGGCGATCTTGCCGGAGATGGTGTTGTCCTTGATGCGCTGCAGCATGCCGCCCAGCAGCTCGGCCGAGACCGGCGACTGCTCGATGTCCAGGCCTTGCTTGTTGAGCAGGCTGCCCAGCTCGACCATCACCCAGTTCGCCGCCAGCTTGGCGTCGCCGCTGATGCCCGCGACCTGTTCGAAGTAGTCCGCCTGCTCGCGGCTGGTGGCCAGCACGTTGGCGTCGTAGGCCGACAGGCCGAACTGGCTCTGGAAGCGCTCGCGCTTCTGCGGCGGCAGTTCCGGCAGGGTGGCGCGCACCTCGTCCAGGTAGGCTTGCTCGATGACCACCGGCAGCAGGTCCGGATCGGGGAAGTAACGGTAGTCGTTGGCTTCCTCCTTGCTGCGCATCGGACGGGTCTCGTCCTTGTTCGGGTCGTAGAGGCGGGTCTGCTGGATCACCTTGCCGCCGTCTTCGATCAGGTCGATCTGGCGCTGGATCTCGGAGTTGATCGCCTTCTCGATGAAGCGGAACGAGTTGACGTTCTTGATCTCGCAGCGGGTGCCGAACTCGGCCTGGCCTTTGGGGCGGATCGACACGTTGCAGTCGCAGCGCAGCGAGCCTTCGGCCATGTTGCCGTCGCAGATGCCCAGGTAGCGCACCAGCGCGTGGATCGCCTTGACGTAGGCCACGGCTTCCTTGGCGCTGCGCATGTCCGGCTCGGAGACGATCTCCAGCAGCGGCGTGCCGGCGCGGTTCAGGTCGATGCCGGTGGCGCCGCCGAACTCCTCGTGCAGGCTCTTGCCGGCGTCTTCCTCAAGGTGGGCGCGGGTGATGCCGACGCGCTTGACCGTGCCGTCCTCCAGGGCGATGTCCAGGTGGCCCTTGCCGACGATCGGCAGGTCCATCTGGCTGATCTGGTAGCCCTTGGGCAGGTCCGGATAGAAGTAGTTCTTGCGGGCGAACACGTTGTGCCGGCCGATCTCGGCGTCGATCGCCTGGCCGAACATCACGGCCATGCGCACGGCTTCCTGGTTGAGCACCGGCAGCACGCCGGGCATGCCCAGGTCGATCAGGCTGGCCTGGGTGTTCGGTTCGGAACCGAAGGTGGTGGAACTACCGGAAAAGATTTTCGACCGGGTGGTGAGCTGGGTGTGAATCTCCAGCCCGATCACGACTTCCCATTGCATGTGCGTCTCCTCAGAAGCCGGTTGGGGTGCGGGTGTGCCAGTCAGTGTTGAGCTGATACTGGTGGGCGACGTTCAACAGGCGACCTTCCTGGAAGTACGGAGCGAGCAACTGCACGCCGACCGGCAGGCCGTCGGCGAAACCGGCCGGCATCGACAGGCCCGGCAGGCCTGCCAGGTTGGCGGTGATGGTGTAGAAGTCTTCCAGGTAGGCGGCGACCGGATCGTTGTTCTTGGCGCCGAGCTTCCAGGCCGGGTTCGGCGTGGTCGGGCCGAGGATGATGTCGACTTCATTGAACGCGGCCATGAAATCGTTCTTCACCAGGCGGCGGATCTTCTGCGCCTTCAGGTAGTAGGCGTCGTAGTAGCCGGCGGACAGCGCGTAGGCGCCGACCATGATCCGGCGCTGCACTTCCGCGCCGAAGCCTTCGCCGCGGGAGCGCTTGTACAGGTCTTCCAGGTTCTTCGGGGCTTCGCAGCGGTGGCCGAAGCGCACGCCGTCGAAGCGCGACAGGTTGGAGGAGGCTTCGGCCGGGGCGATCACGTAGTACGCCGGAATCGCGTGCTGCATGTTCGGCAGGCTGATTTCCTTGATCACGGCACCGAGCTTCTGCAGCTGCTGGATGCTGTTCTGGATCAGTTCGGCGATGCGCGGATCGAGGCCGGCGCCGAAGTATTCCTTCGGCACGCCGATGCGCAGGCCCTGCAGCGAACCGTTGAGGCCGGCGGTGTAGTCCGGCACCGGCTCATCGATGCTGGTGGAGTCGTTCGGGTCGAACCCGGCCATGCCCTGCAGCAGGATCGCGCAGTCTTCGGCGGTGCGGGCCAGCGGGCCGCCCTGGTCGAGGCTCGACGCGTAGGCGATCATGCCCCAGCGCGAAACGCGGCCGTAGGTCGGCTTCAGGCCGGTCAGGTTGGTGAACGCGGCAGGCTGGCGGATCGAGCCGCCGGTGTCGGTGGCGGTGGCGGCCGGCAGCAGGCGCGCGGCCACGGCGGCGGCGGAACCGCCGGACGAACCGCCCGGCACGTGTTCCAGGTTCCACGGGTTCTTCACCGGGCCGTACCAGCTCGACTCGTTGGCCGAACCCATGGCGAATTCGTCCATGTTGGTCTTGCCCAGGGTCACGGTGCCGGCGGCGGCCAGCTTGGCGACCACGGTGGCGTCGTACGGGGCCTTGAAGTTGTCGAGCATCTTCGAGCCGCAGCTGGTGCGGATGCCCTGGGTGCAGAACAGATCCTTGTGGGCGATCGGCGCGCCGAGCAGGGCGCCGCTCTCACCGTTGGCGCGGCGGGCGTCGGCGGCTTTCGCCTGGCCCAGCGCCAGCTCTTCGGTGAGGCTGATGAAACTGTTGATCTGAGGGTCGAGCTGGGCGATGCGCGCCAGCAGGGCCTTGGTCAGCTCTTCGGAGGAAAACTTCTTGTCGGCCAGACCGCGGGCGATCTCGGCCAGAGTCATGTGATGCATTGCAGGCTCTTTCCCTTTAGTCGATGACTTTCGGAACCAGGTACAGGCCGTTTTCGACCGCTGGTGCGATGGACTGATAGGCCTCGCGGTGATTGCTTTCGGTGACGACGTCGGCGCGCAGGCGCTGGCTGGCTTCCAGCGGGTGGGCCAGCGGCTCGATGCCGTCGGTGTCGACGGCCTGCATTTCGTCGACCAGCCCCAGGATGCTGTTGAGGGCCGAGGTGATGTGCGGAAGATCGGCTTCATTGAGGCCCAGGCAGGCCAGATGAGCGATTTTTTCCACGTCGGAGCGTTCTAGCGCCATCGGGATTCTCCAGTGGAAAACAGGACGGACGGCGTCCCTGTGTTAGATTGTCGGAACACTACCGCACTTCTACGGTCATAAGGCCGCGATTGTGGGGCTTGGTGCGCAGAAAAGCGGCCAATTTAACATATTGGCGCCTTGCCCAAAATCCCTGTCGTTGTTAGAGTTTGCCGCACTTTTTTACCCACGCGTTGCCTAGGGTCCCTTTCCCATGTTCAAGAAACTGCGTGGCATGTTTTCCAGCGATCTTTCCATTGACCTGGGCACTGCCAACACCCTTATTTACGTGCGCGAGCGCGGTATCGTCCTGAACGAGCCATCGGTTGTGGCCATCCGGACACACGGTAACCAGAAAAGTGTCGTGGCTGTCGGCACCGAAGCCAAGCGCATGCTCGGCCGTACGCCGGGCAACATTGCCGCCATTCGTCCGATGAAGGACGGCGTGATCGCCGACTTCAGCGTCTGCGAAAAGATGCTGCAATACTTTATCAACAAGGTTCACGAAAACAGCTTCCTGCAGCCCAGCCCTCGCGTGCTGATCTGCGTTCCGTGCAAGTCCACCCAGGTCGAGCGTCGTGCCATCCGTGAATCGGCCCTCGGCGCCGGTGCCCGCGAAGTGTTCCTGATCGAAGAGCCGATGGCCGCTGCCATCGGTGCCGGCCTGCCGGTCGAAGAGGCCCGCGGCTCGATGGTCGTCGACATCGGCGGCGGCACCACCGAGATCGCGCTGATCTCCCTGAACGGTGTGGTCTACGCCGAATCCGTCCGCGTCGGCGGCGACCGCTTCGACGAAGCGATCATCACCTACGTTCGCCGCAACTACGGCAGCCTGATCGGCGAATCCACCGCCGAGCGCATCAAGCAGGAAATCGGCACCGCCTATCCGGGCGGCGAAGTCCGTGAAGTCGACGTCCGCGGCCGTAACCTGGCCGAAGGCGTTCCACGCGCATTCACCCTGAACTCCAACGAAGTGCTGGAGGCTCTGCAGGAGTCGCTGGCGACCATCGTTCAGGCCGTGAAAAGCGCCCTGGAGCAATCGCCTCCGGAGCTGGCTTCCGACATCGCCGAGCGTGGCCTGGTGCTGACCGGCGGCGGCGCGCTGCTGCGAGACCTGGACAAGCTGCTGGCCCAGGAAACCGGTCTGCCGGTGATCGTCGCCGAAGACCCGCTGACCTGCGTTGCCCGTGGCGGTGGCCGTGCTTTGGAAATGATGGACAAGCACACCATGGATCTGCTCTCCAGCGAATAAGTCGCCGGGCGCAATA
Organism: Pseudomonas sp. B35(2017); assembly: GCF_002113645.1. Classification (NCBI taxonomy): domain Bacteria; kingdom Pseudomonadati; phylum Pseudomonadota; class Gammaproteobacteria; order Pseudomonadales; family Pseudomonadaceae; genus Pseudomonas; species Pseudomonas sp. B35(2017). The sequence goes on from NZ_NEIZ01000005.1 coordinate 175,350, forward strand.
CGTGGGTGAACGCACAGGCAGCACTTTGCAGTGCTGCCTGTCGGCGTTTATCTTCTGTCAGTTTTCATCCAGGCCGGTTTGAAGCCGTATGAATAAACAGAACATCTGTCCGGAAGGAGCGGCCTATTAAACCGCTTTTCGCCAAGGGCCCCTCATTGGGCGTGCGCCTGCTGGTGCTGGCCGTGCTGTCGGTCGCGCTGATGGTGGTCGATGCCCGCTTCAGTCTGCTCAAGCCTGCGCGCAGCCAGATGTCGCTGGTGCTGATGGACGCCTACTGGATCACCGACCTGCCCGGACGGCTCTGGGACGGTGTCGCCAGCCAGTTCGGCAGCCGCACCGAGCTGATCGCCGACAACGAAAAACTCAAGACCGAGAACCTGCTGCTGCAGGGCCGCCTGCAGAAGCTGGCCGCCCTCACCGAGCAGAACGTGCGCCTGCGCGAGTTGCTGAACTCGTCCGCGCTGGTCAACGAGAAGGTCGAGGTCGCCGAACTGATCGGCATGGACCCGAACCCGTTCACCCACCGCATCATCATCAACAAGGGCGAGCGCGACGGCGTGGTGCTCGGCCAGCCGGTGCTCGACGCCCGCGGCCTGATGGGCCAGGTGGTCGAACTGATGCCGTACACCTCCCGCGTGCTGCTGCTGACCGACTCCACCCATAGCATCCCGGTGCAGGTGAACCGCAACGGCCTGCGGGCCATCGCCAGCGGCACCGGCAACCCGGAACGCCTGGAACTGCGCCACGTGGCCGACACCGCCGACATCAAGGAAGGCGACCTGCTGGTCAGCTCCGGCCTGGGCCAGCGTTTCCCGGCCGGTTACCCGGTGGCGACGGTCAAGGAAGTGATCCACGATTCCGGCCAGCCGTTCGCCATCGTTCGTGCCGTGCCGACCGCCGCCCTGAACCGCAGCCGCTACATGCTGTTGGTGTTCAGCGACAACCGCACCGCCGAAGAGCGCGCGAACGACGCGGCCCAGGCCCAGGAAAACCTCGACGCCCTGGGCGGCGGCCCGGTGATTCCGGCGACCGTGCCCAAGCCGGTCACGGTGCCTGCCGCGACTCCGGCGGCCACGAGCCCGGCCGCTGCGGCCCCTGCTGCCGCGACCCCGGCCAAGCCTGCGGCCGGCAAGCCGCCGGCGTCCGCCCCGGCCGCCGCGAAACCGCCAGCCGCCACCGCCGCCAAGCCACCGGCAGCCCAGCCTGCTGCGCGACCGGCGGCCAAACCGCCGGCCGCTGCGCCAGCCACCACCGGGAGACAGGAATAATGGTCGGGGCTACCGCTTCCCGTAACGGCTGGATGGTCTGGCTGACGTTCTTCATCGGCATGCTGCTCAGCGTGTCGCCGTTGCCGCAGTTCATGGAAATCCTGCGCCCGCTGTGGCTGGCCCTGCTGCTGGCGTTCTGGGCGCTGGCCTTGCCGCAGAAGGTCGGCATGGTCACCGCGTTTTGCCTGGGGTTGGCCGAGGACGTGCTGTACGGCACGCTGCTGGGGCAGAATGCCTTGATCCTGACCCTGATCACGTTCCTGGTGCTGTCGTTGCAGCAGCGCCTGCGGATGTTCCCGATGTGGCAGCAAAGCCTGGTGATCCTGGTGATCTTCGGTCTCGCGCAACTGGTTCAGCTGTGGCTCAGCGCCTTGACCGGCAACCGTCAGCCGACGCTGGCGCTGGTGCTGCCGGCGTTGGTCAGCGCGTTGCTCTGGCCTTGGGTCAGCTTCGCTTTGCGTGGCTTGCGCCGCCGCTACAAAATCAATTGATCTGCCCAGGCATGCGCCCGTGACGGCGCCTTGCCTCGCCAAACGGAAATGGCATGTGCGAGGCAGGGCACCCAACAGGGAGATGTCTTGATGAAGCCGCTTTACCTCGCCTCCGGCTCACCGCGCCGGCGTGAACTGCTCACGCAGATCGGCGTGCCGTTCACCGCCGTCAGCGCGGACATCGACGAAACCCCGTCACCCCATGAAACCCCGTCCGCCTATGTCGAGCGCCTGGCCCGCGGCAAGGCCGAGGCCGGCCGCCGCGCCGTCGGCTCCCGCGACGGGGGCTGCGTGCTGGGGGCCGACACCGCCGTGGTGCTGGACGGCAAAATTCTCGGCAAACCGGTGGACGAAGCCGATGCATGCGCCATGCTGATGATGTTGTCCGGCAGGGAGCATGAAGTGCTGACGGCGATCGCCTTGGTCGAGGACGGCCGCTGCGAGTCGCGGGTGGTGCGCAGCCGGGTGCGTTTCCGCCCGATCGGCCAAGCGGAGGCCGTCGCCTACTGGGCCAGCGGCGAACCCCGGGACAAGGCCGGCGGTTACGGCATCCAGGGCCTCGGCGCGGTGTTCGTGGCGGGCCTGGACGGCAGCTATTCGGCGGTCGTCGGTTTGCCGTTGTGCGAAACCGCAGAACTGCTGGGCCATTTCGGCATACCCTGTTGGCAAACCCTGAACGCGCAGTGAGCGCCGTGCGGATCAAGATGCGGCCATTACCGTGAACACGCCTGAACGAGACCCTGCCATGAGTGAAGAGATCCTGATCAACATCACGCCGATGGAATCGCGCGTGGCGGTGGTCGAAAACGGTGTGCTGCAAGAAGTGCATGTCGAGCGCACGCAAAAACGCGGGATCGTCGGCAACATCTACAAAGGCAAGGTCGTGCGCGTGCTGCCGGGCATGCAGGCGGCGTTCGTCGACATCGGCCTGGACCGCGCCGCGTTCATCCATGCCTCGGAAATCTCCCTGCGCGAAGGGCCGGCGGTGGAGAGCATCGGCGCCCTGGTGCACGAAGGCCAGAGCCTGGTGGTGCAGGTGACCAAGGATCCCATCGGCTCGAAGGGCGCGCGCCTGACCACCCAGCTGTCGATCCCGTCGCGCTACCTGGTCTACATGCCGCGCACCGCCCACGTCGGCATTTCCCTGAAGATCGAGGACGAAGCCGAGCGCGAACGCCTCAAGCAGGTGGTCAGCGACTGCGTGGCCAAGGAAGACATCAAGGAAGCCGGCGGCTTCATCCTGCGCACCGCCGCCGAAGGCGCCGGGGCCGACGAGATCCTGATGGACATCCGTTACCTGCGCAGGCTCTGGGATCAGATCAGCGCCCAGATCAAGACCATCGGCGCGCCGAACGTGATCTACGAGGATCTCGGCCTGGCCCTGCGCACGCTGCGTGACCTGGTCAGCCCGAAGATCGAGAAGATCCGCATCGACTCCCGGGAGACCTTCCAGAAAACCACGCAGTTCGTCGCCGAACTGATGCCGGAGATCGCCGACCGCCTGGAGCATTACCCGGGCGAGCGGCCGATCTTCGACCTGTACGGTGTTGAGGACGAGATCCAGAAGGCCCTGGAGCGTAAGGTGCCGCTCAAGTCCGGCGGCTATCTGGTGGTGGATCCGGCGGAAGCCATGACCACCATCGACGTGAACACCGGGGCTTTCGTCGGCCACCGCAACCTTGAAGAGACCATCTTCAAGACCAACCTCGAAGCCGCCACCGCGATCGCCCGGCAACTGCGCCTGCGCAACCTGGGCGGGATCATCATCATCGACTTCATCGACATGGAAGACGAAGAGCACCAGCGCCAGGTGCTGCGCACCCTGGAGAAACAGCTGGAGCGCGACCACGCCAAGACCAACATCATCGGCATCACCGAACTGGGCCTGGTGCAGATGACCCGCAAGCGCACCCGCGAGAGCCTTGAGCAGGTGCTGTGCGAGCCGTGCAGCAGTTGCCAGGGGCGCGGCAAGCTGAAGACCCCGGAAACCATCTGTTACGAGATTTTCCGTGAGATCCTGCGCGAGGCCCGGGCCTATCAGGCCGAGGGCTACCGCGTGCTGGCGAACCAGAAAGTGGTGGATCGGCTGCTCGACGAAGAGTCCGGCAACGTCGCCGAGCTTGAAGCGTTCATTGGCCGCACCATACGCTTTCAGGTAGAAACCATGTATTCCCAGGAACAATATGACGTGGTGCTGCTCTGATCCCCTGCGTCGCCTTTGTCCTGAAACGGCTGGCCTCAGCTTTTCGCAGTTTTTTTGCCATGGGAGCCAACTGACATGGAGCGTCTGACCCGCATTCTGGCCGCACTCACCCGCTGGGGGTTGGGCCTGTGCGCGCTGGCACTGGTGTTGATGGCGTTGTACGTCAGCCTCGGCCGGGAACTGGCGCCGCTGGTGGCCGAGTACCGCGCCGACGTCGAGCAGAAGGCCGGCGCCGCCCTCGGCATGCCGCTGCAGATCGGCGAGCTTGAAGGTGACTGGAGCGGATTCGCGCCGATCCTGCTGGCCCACGACGTGACGGTCGGCGAGGGCGCCAACACCCTGCGCCTGGACCGGGTGCGTGCGGTGCCGGACCTGTGGGCCAGCCTGTTGGCCCGGGAAGTGCGCATCGCCCACCTCGAACTCAACGGCCTGAAGATCAGCCTCAAGGAAGGCGAAGACGGCCAATGGGCACTGGAAGGGTTGCCGGTCAAGCAGGACCGGCCGCTGGATCCGCAGCAGCTGTTCGACCGCATGCAGATCGTGCAGCAACTGTCCGTGCTCGACAGCCAGGTGACCTTGCAGCCGCTCGATCATGCGCCGCTGACCTTCACCTACGTCGGCCTCAACCTCAAGACCGGCGCCGTCCGCCAGCGGCTGGACGTGCGTCTGACCCTGCCCGACGGCCAGCCGGTGGCCACCAGCCTGCGTACGCGGATCCGCGCCGGCCAGTGGCAGGACAGCGCCGTGGAAGGCTACCTGAGCCTGCCGCAGAGCGACTGGGCCAAATGGCTGCCCGAGCGCCTGACCCAGCAGTGGAACTTCTCCGAGATCAAGGCCGGCGGCGAACTGTGGGTCGACTGGCGCGAAGGCACGCTGCAGAGCGCCGCCCTGCGTCTGAACGCGCCGCAGCTGACCGGCGCCTATGCCGAGCGCAAGCCGATCCGGATCGACAACCTGGCCCTCAACGCTTACTACGAGCGCAACCGCGACGGCGCCACCGTCACCCTCGATTCCCTGGCGATGAACTTCGGCGAGACCCGCTGGGAATCCCGGGTGCAGATCAAGCAGACCGCCGCCAGCGACAAGGCCGAAGAGCTGTGGCACCTGCAGGCCGACCGGATCGACCTGACGCCGATCACGCCGTTGCTCAATGCCTTGGGGCCGTTGCCGCAAGGGTTCGCCACGGTGGTCGAGCGCCTGAAGGTGACCGGCGGACTGCGCAACGTGCTGCTGGATGTGCGCCCCAACGCCACCGACGACTCACGGTTCAGCTTCGCCGCCAACCTCGACCGGGTCGGCTTCGACGCCTACCACGGCGCCCCGGCGGCGCGGAACGTCAGCGGCAGCCTCAGCGGCAACTTGGGCGGCGGCGAGCTGCGGATGGACAGCAAGGACTTTGTCCTGCACCTGGACCCGATCTTCGCCAAGCCGTGGCAGTATATCCAGGCCAATGCCCGCTTGACCTGGAAGCTCGACAAGGAAGGCTTCACCCTGATCGCGCCGTACCTGAAGGTGCTCGGCGAAGAGGGCAAGATCGCCGGCGACTTCCTGATCCGCCTGCATTTCGACCACGACCAGGAAGACTACATGGACTTGCGCGTCGGCCTGGTGGACGGCGACGGACGCTACACCGCCAAGTACCTGCCGCAGGTCCTGAACCCCGCCGTCGACGAATGGCTGCGCACCGCGATCCTCAAGGGTGCGGTGGACCAGGGCTTCTTCCAGTACCAAGGTTCGCTGAACAAGGGCGCGGCCGACGCGGACCGCAGCATCAGCCTGTTCTTCAAGGTGCATGACGCCGAACTCGCGTTCCAGCCGGGCTGGCCCCATGTGAGCAAGGTCAACGGCGACGTGTTCATCGAAGACAGCGGCATCCGGATCGTGGCGCAGAAGGGCCAGTTGCTCGACACCCAGGTCAGCGACGTGTTCGTCAACATACCCCACGCGCCGGAAGGCGAACACAGCCATTTGCTCCTCGACGGCGCGTTCGCCGGCGGACTGGGCGACGGTCTGAAGATCCTTCAGGAAGCGCCGATCGGCACCGCCGAGACCTTCGCGGGATGGGAGGGCGAGGGCGAACTGACCGGCAAGCTGAAGCTGGACGTGCCGCTGGACAAGGGCGATGCGCCGAAGATCCTCGTCGACTTCAAGCCGGCCAACGCGCGGCTGAAGCTGGCCGAGCCCAAGCTTGAGCTGACCCAGCTCAAGGGCGATTTCCGGTTCGACAGCGCCAAGGGCCTGAGCGGGCAGAACATCGCGGCACGGGCGTTCGACAAACCGGTGACCGCGCAGATCTTCGCCGACGGCGGCCCGGGCCGGCTCAAGACCCGCGTGGCCGCCTCCGGACAGGTCGAGGTGAAGAAACTCACCGACTGGCTCGGCGTGACCCAGCCGCTGCCGGTGTCCGGCACGGTTCCCTATCAGTTGCAGGTGAACCTGGACGGCGCCGACAGCCAGTTGATTGTCAGCTCCAGCCTCAAGGGCGTGGCGGTGGATCTGCCGGCGCCGTTCGGCCTGCCGGCCAGCACCGGACGCGACACGGTGTTCCGCATGACCCTGCAAGGGCCGGAGCGGCGCTACTGGGTCAATTACGATCAGTTGGCCAATTTCACCTTCGCGGCGCCGCCGGGCAATTTCGCCGACGGCCGCGGTGAACTGTTCCTCGGCGCGGGCGAGGCGGTGCTGCCCGGCGGCAAGGGCCTGCGGGTGCGCGGCGTGCTGTCGGAGCTGGACGTCAAGCCGTGGCAGGACCTGGTGGACAAGTACGCCGGCAAGGATCCGGGCGGCAGCGCCAGGCAACTGCTGAGCAGCGCCGACTTCAAGGTCGACAGGCTCACGGCGTTCGGCACCACGCTGGATCAGGCGTCGGTGCAGCTCAATCGCAAGGCGGGCGCCTGGGCGCTGGCGCTGGACAGCCGGCAGGCCAAGGGCACGGTCGCGATTCCCGACGCCAACGGCGCGCCGATCGCGGTGAACCTGCAATACGTGCGCCTGCCGGCGCCGGATCCGGCGGTGCAGGCTGACGAGAACGCGCCCGATCCTCTGGCCTCGGTCGATCCGAGCAAGATTCCGGCGCTGGACATCACCGTCAACCAGCTGTTCCAGGGCCAGGACCTGGTGGGCGGCTGGTCGCTCAAAGTGCGGCCGACCGCCAAGGGCATCGCCCTGAGCAACCTGGACCTGGGCCTCAAGGGCATCCTGCTGCAGGGCAGCGGCGGCTGGGAAGGCACGCCGGGCAACACGAACAGTTGGTACAAGGGCCGGATCGGCGGCAAAAACCTCGCCGACGTGCTCAAGGGCTGGGGGTTCGCGCCGAGCGTGACCAGCGAAGAGTTCCACATGGACGTCGACGGCCGCTGGCCGGGTTCGCCGGCGTGGCTGGCGACCAAGCGCTTCTCCGGCACCCTCGATGCGTCGCTGAACAAGGGCCAGTTCGTCGAGGTGGAAGGGGGCGCCCAGGCGCTGCGGGTGTTCGGCCTGCTCAACTTCAACTCCATCGGCCGGCGCCTGCGCCTGGACTTCTCCGACCTGTTCGGCAAAGGCCTGAGCTATGACCGGGTCAAGGGCCTGCTGGTGGCGACCAACGGCGTCTACGTGACCCGCGAACCGATCCTGCTGACCGGGCCGTCGAGCAACATTGAGCTCAACGGCACCCTGGACCTGGTCGGCGACCAGGTGGACGCCCGGCTGCTGGTGACCTTGCCGGTGACCAACAACCTGCCGATCGCGGCGCTGATCGTGGGGGCGCCGGCGGTCGGCGGTGCGCTGTTTCTGATCGACAAGCTGATCGGCGACCGCGTGGCGCGGTTCGCCAGCGTCAAGTACACGGTCAAGGGGCCGTGGAAAGAGCCGAAAATCACCTTCGACAAGCCCTTTTGAACAGCCAGGCCCGGCACCGATGGAGTAGCATGGCCGCAAACCTCTTGCGGAGTGCGCCATGTCTTTAGCGGTGATTCAAATGGTCAGCCAGAGCGATGTGCCGGCCAACCTGCGCGATGCCCGGCGCCTGCTTGAGCAGGCGGCCGAAGCGGGCGCGAAGCTGGCGGTGCTGCCGGAGAACTTCGCCGCCATGGGCCGTCGCGACATCGCCGACATCGGCCGTGCCGAAGCGCTGGGCGAGGGGCCGATCCTGCCGTGGTTGAAACAGACCGCGCGCGACCTCAGGTTATGGATCGTGGCCGGCACGTTGCCGCTGCCACCGGTGGGCCAGCCTGCGGCGAAGTCCCATGCCTGCTCGCTGTTGGTCGATGACCAGGGCGAAATCGTTGCGCGGTACGACAAGCTGCACCTGTTCGATGTCGATGTGGCGGACAATCGCGGCCGTTACCGCGAATCCGATGACTATGCTTATGGCAGCGGCGTGGTGGTGGCGGACACGCCGGTGGGCCGGCTGGGGCTGACGGTGTGCTACGACCTGCGCTTCCCGGAGCTCTACAGCGAACTGCGGGCCGCCGGCGCCGAGCTGATCACCGCGCCGTCGGCCTTCACGGCGGTGACCGGCGCCGCGCACTGGGATGTGCTGATCCGCGCACGGGCCATCGAGACCCAGTGCTATGTGCTGGCGGCGGCCCAGGGCGGGATGCATCCGGGCCCGCGCGAGACTTTCGGCCACGCAGCCATCATCGACCCGTGGGGCCGCGTGCTGGCGCAACAGGACACCGGCGAGGCCGTGCTGCTGGCCGAGCGCGACAGCAGCGAACAGGCGTCCATCCGGGCGCGGATGCCGGTGGCCACTCACCGGCGGTTTTTCTCGCAGGGCGCGCAGCGGCCTGCCTCAGAACACGAATTTAAGGCGTAGAACCTATGAGCGAGTTGTTGTCCTCAGTCAGTGACCACCTGTTGGCGCCCGGCGGCGTGACCATCGAGAGCCTGCAAGGCGTGCTCGGTGACCTGGCCGGCCCCGGCATCGATGCCGCCGACCTGTACTTCCAGGGGCAGATTTCCGAGTCCTGGTCGCTGGAAGACGGCATCGTCAAGGAAGGCAGCTTCAACCTCGACCAGGGCGTCGGCGTACGGGCGCAGTCCGGCGAGAAGACCGGCTTCGCCTACAGCAACGCCATCACCCTGGAAGCGCTGGGCGCGGCGGCCCGTGCGGCCCGCTCGATCTCCCGCGCCGGTCAGGACGGCAAGGTGCAGGCGTTCACCACCCAGGACGTCGCGCAGCTGTACGCGCCGGACAATCCGCTGGAAGTGCTGAGCCGCGCCGAGAAGGTCGACCTGCTCAAGCGCATCGACGTCGCCACCCGCGCCCTCGACCCGCGCATCCAGCAGGTCAGCGTGAGCATGGCCGGCGTCTGGGAGCGGATCCTGGTGGCGTCCACCGACGGCGGGCTGGCGGCGGACGTGCGGCCGCTGGTGCGCTTCAACGTCAGCGTGATCGTCGAGCAGAACGGTCGCCGCGAACGCGGTGGCCATGGCGGCGGCGGGCGTACCGACTACCGCTATTTCCTCGCCGAAGACCGTGCCATGGGCTACGCCCGTGAGGCCCTGCGCCAGGCGCTGGTCAACCTGGAAGCGATTCCGGCGCCGGCCGGCACGTTGCCGGTGGTGTTGGGTTCGGGCTGGTCCGGCGTGCTGCTGCACGAAGCGGTCGGCCATGGCCTGGAAGGCGACTTCAACCGCAAGGGCAGTTCGGCCTACAGCGGCCGGATGGGCGAAATGGTCGCCTCCAAACTCTGCACCATCGTCGATGACGGCACCTTGAGCGGTCGCCGCGGTTCCCTGAGCGTCGACGACGAAGGCACCCCGACCGAGTGCACCACCCTGATCGAGAACGGCGTGCTCAAGGGCTACATGCAGGACAAGCTCAACGCCCGCCTGATGGGCGTGGCCCGTACCGGCAACGGCCGGCGCGAGTCCTACGCGCACCTGCCGATGCCGCGGATGACCAACACCTACATGCTGGGCGGCGAAAGCGATCCGGCGGAAATCATCGCCTCGGTGAAGAAGGGCATCTACTGCGCCAACCTCGGCGGCGGCCAGGTAGACATCACCAGCGGCAAGTTCGTGTTCTCCACCAGCGAGGCGTACCTGATCGAGGACGGCAAGATCACCGCACCGGTCAAGGGCGCCACCCTGATCGGCAACGGCCCGGAGGCCATGAGCCGGGTGTCGATGGTCGGCAACGACCTGGCGCTGGACAGCGGCGTGGGCACCTGCGGCAAGGACGGGCAATCGGTGCCGGTGGGCGTGGGCCAGCCGACGCTGAAGATCGACGCGATCACCGTGGGCGGCACAGGCGCATAAGAAGGGATGGAGCGACGGGTGGCGCCTTGGGCGGCCACCCGGTGACGATGATCAACGCAGGCCGCGTTGGGTCTCGTCCAGCTCTCGGATGTACTTGAAGATTTTACGGCTGGAGGCCGGCGGCTTGTTGCGCGCCACCTCGTGTTGGGCCTGACGGATCAGGGAGCGCAGTTGCTGACGGTCGGTCTCCGGGTATTCGGCGACGAACTTCTCCAGCACCGCGTCGTCACCGCCGATCAGGCGGTCGCGCCAGCGTTCGAGGTTGTGGAAACGCTCGTTGTACTGGCGGGTGGAGGCGTCGAGCTGGTCGAGCAGCACCAGGATGGCGTCGGTGTCCTGGTCGCGCATCAGCTTGCCGATGAACTGCAGGTGCCGTTTGCGTGCGATGTGCGCCACGTGCTTGGGCGCATCGGCCAGGGCCCGGCGCAACGGGTCGGTCAACGGCAGTTTGGCCAGCAAGTCGGGCTTGAGGGTCGTGAGGCGCTCGCCGAGGTCAACCAGAGCATGCAGCTCGCGTTTGACCTGGGATTTGCTTTTTTCTCCCGTATCGAGGGAGTCGTCGTAAGAATCAACCATGGTGGCAGTCCGCAAAGAAACGCCGCCATGATAACCAGTCGGGGGCCGCTTGTCCGGCCCGGTCGCTCGATGGCCCCAGCCGAAAGCAGAATTTGAGTGGAGATGAGCATGAGTGCAGTTGAAAGCGTCGGCCCGCAGGCATTGCCGGCCCTGCAGGAACAGGTCGAGCAGATCATCGCCGAAGCCAAGCGCCAAGGGGCCAGCGCCTGCGAAGTGGCGGTGTCGCTTGAGCAGGGGCTGTCGACGTCGGTGCGTCAGCGCGAAGTCGAGACGGTCGAGTTCAACCGCGACCAGGGCTTCGGCATCACCTTGTATGTCGGCCAGCGCAAAGGTTCGGCCAGCACCTCGGCGACCGGGCCTGACGCGATCCGCGAAACCGTCGCCGCCGCGCTGGCCATCGCCAAGCACACCTCCGAGGACGAAGCCTCCGGCCTGGCCGACGCCGCGCTGATGGCCAGGGACGTCCAGGATTTCGACCTGTTCCACGCCTGGGACATCACCCCCGAGCAGGCCATCGAGAAAGCCTTGATCTGCGAGGCGGCGGCGTTCGACGCCGATGCGCGGATCAGGAACGCCGACGGCACGACGCTGAGCACCCATCAGGGCTGCCGCGTCTACGGCAACAGCCACGGCTTCGTCGGCGGCTACGCCTCGACCCGGCACAGCCTCAGCTGTGTGATGATCGCCGAGGCCGACGGCCAGATGCAGCGCGACTACTGGTATGACGTGAACCGTCAGGGCAGTCTGCTGGCGGATCCGGTGAGCATCGGCCAGCGGGCCGCACAGCGGGCGGCGAGCCGTCTGGGCGCACGTCCCGTGCCGACCTGCGAAGTGCCGGTGCTGTTTTCGGCCGAACTGGCTGGCGGGCTGTTCGGCAGTTTCCTGTCGGCGGTGTCCGGCGGCAGCCTGTACCGCAAGGCGTCGTTCCTTGAAGGCACGCTGGGGCAGCAGCTGTTTCCGGAGTGGCTGACCATCGATGAGCGCCCGCACCTGATGCGCGCCATGGGCAGTGCGGCCTACGATGGCGACGGTCTGGCGACCTACGCCAAGCCGTTCGTCGAAAAGGGTGAGCTGGTGTCGTACATCCTCGGCACCTATTCCGGCCGCAAGCTCGGCATGCCGAGCACCGCCAACGCCGGCGGCGTGCACAACCTGTTCGTCACCCATGGCGACGAGGATCAGGCGGCGCTGCTGCGGCGCATGGGCCGGGGCCTGCTGGTCACCGAACTGATGGGCCACGGCCTGAACATGGTCACCGGCGACTACTCGCGCGGAGCGGCGGGGTACTGGGTCGAGAACGGCGAAATCCAGTTCGCGGTGCAGGAAGTGACCATCGCCGGCAACCTGCGCGACATGTTCAAGCAGATTGTCGCGGTGGGCAACGATCTGGAACTTCGCAGCAATATCCGCACAGGATCGGTGCTGATCGAGCGGATGACCGTCGCGGGCAGCTAAGCTCGACCGTTGCGCAAAAAGGCGCGTCACCCCAGCGGGTGGCGCGCCTTTTTTGTGTCCTGCAATACCGGGTCTCCGGGGAAGCGCCTGCATTGACGCCATCGCCAGCAGGGCTGGCTCCCACCGTTTTTGCCTGAATCAGCAAAATTTGGGCGCTCTTGTTTTGGTTCTCATTATCAACTAATAATAAATCTCATTATCGGATGAGCCAGGAATCATGAGTTCTGCCTTGCACGAGCAGCCTTACCTCGAAAGCTGGCGCTGGATGAGCCGCCAGATCCGCTGTGCGATGGATCCGGACGAGCCGCGCCTGATCGAACATTACCTCGCCGAGGGCCGCTACCTGGCCTGCTGCACGACGACGTCGCCCTGGACGATCGCCGAAACCGCTTTCCGTCTGCTGATGGACACCGCCAACGACATCGCCTTGCCGTGGCATTGGCGCAGCCTGTGCCTCGACCAGGCCTGGCGCCCCCTGCGTGAGATGGAGCGCCTCTCGCTGTGCAAATGCCGGCTCAAGCGCTGGCAAAGCTTCACCTGGCAACTGGCGACCTGCGAGTTGCTTCCCTCGATTCCCCTCATTGAACTAGTCCAAGGATTCACCGATGACCAAGACACGTATTGAGCGCGACAGCATGGGCGAACTGCAGGTGCCGGCGGACGCGCTCTACGGCGCGCAGACCCAGCGGGCGGTGGATAACTTCCCGATCAGCGGCAAGCCGATGCCCACCCAGTTCGTCCGTGCGCTGATCCTGGCCAAGGCCGCCGCCGCCCGGGCCAATGTCGAACTCAACCAGCTCAGCGCCGCTCAAGGCAAGGCCATCAGTGATGCCGCCCAAGGCTTGCTCGAAGGCGACTTCATGCAGCATTTCCCGGTGGATGTCTTCCAGACCGGCTCCGGCACCAGTTCCAACATGAACGCCAACGAAGTGATCGCAACCCTGGCCAGCCGTCTGCTGGGCGAGCCGGTCAACCCGAACGATCACGTCAATTGCGGCCAGAGCAGCAACGACATCATCCCGACCACCATCCACGTCAGCGCCGCCCTGGCCCTGCACGAGCAACTGCTGCCGGCGCTGCTGCACCTGGTGCAGGTGATCGAGCACAAGGCCGTTCAGGTCCATCACCACGTGAAAACCGGCCGCACGCACCTGATGGATGCCATGCCCGTGCGCATGAGTCAGGTGCTCAACGGCTGGGCGCAGCAGCTCAAGGCCAACGTCGGCCATCTGCAGGACCTGTTGCCGAGCCTGCAGTCCCTGGCCCAGGGCGGCACGGCGGTCGGCACCGGGATCAACGCGCATCCGGAGTTCGCCGGGCGTTTCAGCCGTCACCTGAGCCAGCTCACCCACGTGCAGTTCACGCCGGGCAAGGATCTGTTTGCGCTGATCGGCTCGCAGGACACCGCCGTCGCCGTCTCCGGCCAGTTGAAGGCCACCGCCGTGTCGCTGATGAAAATCGCCAACGACCTGCGCTGGATGAACTCGGGCCCCTTGGCCGGCCTGGGTGAGATCGAGCTGGAAGGCTTGCAGCCGGGCTCGTCGATCATGCCCGGCAAGGTCAATCCGGTGATTCCGGAAGCCACCGCCATGGTCGCCGCGCAAGTGATCGGCAATGACGCGGCCATCACCGTCGCCGGCCAGTCGGGCAATTTCGAGCTGAACGTGATGCTGCCGATCATCGCCCAGAACCTGCTCGGCAGCATCGAACTGCTGGCCAACGCCAGTCGGCTGCTGGGCGACAAAGCCATCGCCAGCTTCAAGGTCAACGAGTCGCGCCTCAAGGAAGCGCTCTCGCGCAACCCGATCCTGGTGACCGCGCTCAACCCGATCATCGGTTACCAGAAGGCCGCCGAAATCGCCAAGCAGGCCTACAAGCAGGGCCGCGCGGTGATCGACGTCGCGCTGGAGCACACCGACCTGTCGCGCAGCGAACTGGAAGCGTTGCTAAACCCCGAAAAACTCACCGCCGGCGGCGTGTAAGCGCCGCACCGCTTTGGAGGTTCACCATGGAGCACTGGAAACGCACGATCGAACGGGCCAATCGCTGCTTCATGCTGGGCGAACTGATCGATGCCCGCGAAGCCTACCTGCAAGCCCTGGCCCTGGCTCAGGTGCTGTTCGAGCGCTGGGCGGACGCCGACGAAGCGGTGGCGGCCTGTGTCATCTCGCACCACAACCTGGCGGATCTGCACCTGCGCCTGAACCAGCCGGAGGAGAGCGCCGAATACCTGTGCGCCATCCATCAGCGGCTGCTGCAGGCCATGCAGGACGAACGCCTGCGCCCGGCCCTGCGCGAAGCGGCGCTGCGCCAGAGCAGCAAGACCTATGTCGAGCTGCTCAATTTCATCAGCGAGCACGGCGAATACCCGCGCACCCAGCGCCTACTGCATCCGGACGCCGGCAATGCGCGCCGGCCGTCGGTTTCACATCACCATGGAGTCCATTGAAATGGCTTTTACCCTGCCTGCCTTGCCTTACGCCTACGACGCGCTTGAGCCGCACATCGACGCGCAGACCATGGAGATCCACTACACCAAGCATCACCAGACCTACATCAACAACCTCAACGCCGCCGTCGAGGGCACGGAATACGCCGGGTGGCCGGTGGAACGGCTGGTCGCCAGCGTCCGGCAACTGCCGGAAAGCCTGCGGGCGGCGGTGATCAACCAGGGCGGCGGCCACGCCAACCATTCGCTGTTCTGGGAAGTGATGGTGCCCGACGGCGGCGGTGCGCCGGACGGCGCGCTGGCCGAGGCCATCGACGAGCAACTGGGCGGCCTCGACGCGTTCAAGGAAGCATTCACCAAAGCGGCGTTGACCCGTTTCGGCAGCGGCTGGGCCTGGCTCAGCGTCACCCCGGAGAAAAAACTGCTGGTGGAGAGCAGCGGCAACCAGGACAGCCCGTTGATGAACGGCAACACGCCGATCCTCGGCCTCGACGTCTGGGAACACGCCTACTACCTGCGCTACCAGAACCGCCGGCCGGAATACATCAGTGCGTTCTACAACGTGATCAATTGGCCGGAAGTCGCTGCGCGCTATCAGGCGGCGCTGGCTTGAGTCCCCGATAAAAACCATTCAAGGCTGACTATGGGCACTGGAACACTGGCGATCGGCGGCGGGCGGATGTTCCGTTACGCGTTCGGCTCGCTGCTGCTGTTGGCGGGCATGACCTTGCTGGTCGCCCACGGGCTGGAATGGCTGGATCTTGAGCCGAGACTGTCGCGGGCGTTGAAGGGCGGGGCGGTCTGCGCCCTCGGCACGGCGCTGGGGGCCGTGCCGGTGCTGGTGATCCGGCGCATGCCGCAGGCGCTTAGCGATTCTTTGCTGGGGTTCGGCGCCGGCGTGATGCTGGCGGCGACGGCGTTTTCGCTGATCGTGCCGGGCATCGCCGCCGCCGAGGACCTGGGCATGACGCCGTGGGGCGCCAGCGGCCTGATCTGCCTGGGCATCCTGTCCGGTGCGTTCGGGCTGTACCTGGTGGATCGCCGGGTTTCCGGCGCGACCCCGGAAATGCTCGTCGGCACCGTCGAACACCCGGTGATCCCGCCGCGCATCTGGCTGTTCGTGTTCGCCATCATCGCCCACAACATCCCGGAAGGCATGGCCGTCGGCGTGTCGGCCGGCGGCGGCATGCCGGACGCGGACAGCCTGGCCATGGGCATTGCCTTGCAGGATGTGCCGGAAGGGCTGGTGATCGCCTTGGTGCTGGCCGGGGCGGGGATGTCGCGCATGAAGGCGTTCCTGATCGGTGCCGCCTCAGGGCTGGTGGAGCCGGTGTTTGCGCTGCTGTGCGCGTGGCTGGTCAGCCTTGCGCAGGTGCTGTTGCCGTTGGGGCTGGCGTTGGCCGCAGGGGCGATGCTGCTGGTGGTGACCCACGAAGTGATTCCGGAGTCGCGGCGCAACGGCCATGACAAGCTGGCCAGCCTGGGATTGCTGGTGGGCTTCTGTCTGATGATGGTGATGGATACGGCGTTGGGGTGAATCTCAGGAGGGCGCCTTCGCTCCCTCCTGACGAATACGGTCTCAGCCGCCTTCGTCGAAATAGTTGTTGATCAGCGCCACCAGCGCATCCATGGCTTCTTTCTCTTGATGCCCTTCGGTGCTCAGGTGGATCTTGGTGCCCTTGCCGGCGGCCAGCATCATCATGGCCATGATGCTCTTGCCGTCCACCGTGGTTTCCGGCGTGCGGCCGACCCTGATCGTGCAATCCGGGAACTGGCCGGCGACACCGACGAACTTGGCCGATGCCCGGGCATGCAGACCCAGTTTGTTGATGATTTCGATTTCCAGAGCAGGCATCGCGGTGTGGATCCTTTAGGTGAGGTCGCGGTGGCGGACCTGGACGTTCTTCAGGGTTTTCTGCAGTGCCTGGCCCAGGCGCTCGGTCAGGTAGACGGAGCGGTGGTGCCCGCCGGTGCAGCCGATGGCAATGGTGACGTAGGCGCGGTTGCTGGCGGCAAAGCGTGGCAGCCACTTGAGCAGGTAGGCGTAGATGTCCTGGAACATCTCCTCGACCTCCGGCTGCGCCGCGAGGTATTCGGCCACCGGCTCGTCCAGGCCGGACTGTGCGCGCAGTTCGGGCTTCCAGTACGGATTGGGCAGGCAGCGTACATCGAACACCAGGTCGGCATCCACCGGCATGCCGCGTTTGAAACCGAACGACTCCACCAGGAACGCCGTACCGGGCTCCGGCTGGTTCAGCAGGCGCAGCTTGATGGTGTCACGCAGCTGGTACAGGTTCAGGCTGGTGGTGTTGACCTTAAGGTCCGCCAGGTCGGCGATGGGGCCGAGCAAGGCCGTTTCGTCTTCGATGGCTTCGGCCAGCGAACGGTTGGCGCTGCTCAGCGGGTGGCGCCGGCGGGTTTCCGAGAAGCGCTTGAGCAGGGTTTCCTCGTCGGCGTCCAGGTAGAGGACGTCGCACTGGATATGCCGGCTGCGGACTTCTTCGAGCAGTTCGGGAAAACGCGACAGGTGGCTCGGCAGGTTGCGCGCATCGATGGAGACGGCGACCAGCGGCTGCGACAGTTCGGTATGGATCAACGCACGCTCGGCCAGATCCGGCAGCAGGCCGGCCGGCAGGTTGTCGATGCAGTAGTAGCCGTTGTCCTCCAGGACATCCAGTGCGGTGCTTTTACCCGAGCCGGAACGGCCGCTGACGATGATCAGACGCATGGTTACTGCCCGTTCTGCTCGTTCAGGACAACCTGATACAAGTCTTCGTTGCTGGCGGCGCGACGCAGTTTTTCGCGTACTTCCTTGCGGTCGAGCATGCTGGCGATCTGGCGCAGCAGCTCCAGGTGCGCATCGGTGGCGGCTTCCGGAACCAGCAGGACGAACAGCAGGTCGACCGGGGCGCCGTCGATGGCGTCGAAATCGATGGGGGCTTCAAGGTGCATCAGCGCGCTGATGGGCGACTCGCAACCCTTGAGGCGGCAGTGCGGAATGGCGATGCCGTTGCCGAAGCCGGTGGAACCGAGCTTCTCACGGGCGACCAGTGCCTCGAAGACATCTTGCATCTCCAGATCCGGCACTTCCCGGGCGATCAGGTTGGCAATTTGTTCGAGGGCTTTCTTTTTGCTGCCGCCCGGCACGTTCACGAGGGAACGGCCGGGGGTCAGGATACTTTCAAGTCGGATCATGGAGTGGGGGGTTATCGACCGGTAGCGCCCTGAAGGACTTTCTGGGTCTTTTCCTTATGCGTTTTGAGTTGGCGATCCAGTTTGTCGGTCAGGAGGTCAATGGCTGCGTACATGTCGTCATGTTCGGCATTGGCCACCACTTCCTTACCCGGCACATGCAGCGTGGCTTCGATTTTCTGTTTGAGCTTCTCGACGGTCATGATCACCTGAACGTTGGTGATCTTGTCGAAATGTCCCTCGATCTTCTTGAGCTTGGACTCGACGTACTCGCGCAGAGGGGCGGTCACTTCCAGTTGGTGTCCACTGATGTTGACTTGCATACAGCTTCTCCTTCGTTGCCAGTGCATAAAGCGGCAGGCGGGATAGCCTGCCACTGGAACGCTGTAACGTGGCTTACATCAACCGCTTGCGTTCGCTCGAAGGCGCGATCCCGAGGGATTCGCGGTACTTGGCGACGGTGCGGCGAGCCACCTGAATGCCTTGTGCCTCCAGTAAACCAGCGATCTTGCTGTCGCTCAACGGCTTTTTCTGATTTTCCGCGGCAACCAGTTTCTTGATGATCGCGCGGATCGCCGTGGATGAGCATTCGCCGCCTTCGGAGGTGCTGACGTGGCTGGAGAAAAAGTATTTCAGCTCATAAATGCCCCGGGGGGTATGCATGAACTTTTGCGTGGTCACCCGGGAAATCGTCGACTCGTGCATGCCCACCGCTTCGGCGATGTCGTGCAGCACCAGGGGTTTCATGGCTTCGTCGCCGTACTCCAGGAAGCCGCGCTGATGCTCGACGATCTGGGTCGCCACTTTCATCAGGGTCTCGTTGCGGCTCTGCAGGCTCTTGATGAACCAGCGCGCCTCCTGCAACTGGTTGCGCATGAAAGTGTTGTCGGCGCTGGTGTCGGCGCGGCGCACGAAGCCGGCGTACTGGGCGTTGACCCGCAGGCGCGGCACGGATTCCTGGTTCAGCTCGACCAGCCAGCGTTCGTTGTCCTTGCGCACGATGACGTCCGGCACCACGTACTCGGCCTCGGACGACTCGATCTGCGAGCCCGGACGCGGATTGAGGCTCTGCACCAGCTCGATGACCTGGCGCAGTTCGTCTTCCTTGAGCTTCATGCGCCGCATCAGCTGGCTGTAGTCGCGGCTGCCGAGCAGGTCGATGAAGTCGGTGACCAGGCGCTTGGCCTCTGTCAGCCACGGGGTCTTGGCCGGCAGTTGGCGCAATTGCAGCAGCAGGCATTCGCCGAGGTTGCGGGCACCGATGCCCGCCGGTTCGAACTGCTGGATGCGGTGCAGGACGGCTTCGATCTCGTCGAGCTCGATGTCCAGCTCCGGATCGAACGCGTCGAGGATTTCTTCGAGGGATTCGTCGAGGTAGCCCTGATTGTTGATGCAGTCGATCAGGGTGACGGCGATCAGACGGTCGGTGTCCGACATCGGCGCCAGGTTGAGCTGCCACAGCAGGTGGCTTTGCAGGCTCTCGCCGGCGGAGGTGCGGGTGGTGAAGTCCCACTCGTCGTCATCGTTGCCGGGCAGGCTGCTGGCGCTGGTCTGGTAGACGTCTTCCCAGGCGGTGTCGACCGGCAGTTCGTTGGGGATGCGCTCGCTCCATTCGCCGTCCTCGAGGCTGTCCACCGTCGGCGCCGCCTCTTGGTAGGCCGGTTCCTGGATCTCGGTGTTGGGCTTCTGTTCGGCGTTGTCGGCCATGGGGTCGGAACTGTCGAAGTCGTCGCCGTCTTCCTGGCGTTCGAGCATCGGGTTGGATTCCAGGGCCTCCTGGATCTCCTGCTGCAGGTCCAGGGTCGACAATTGGAGCAGACGGATGGCCTGTTGCAGCTGCGGCGTCATCGTCAGCTGCTGGCCCATTCTCAAGACTAGCGATGGTTTCATGGCAGGGGCTTAACACCTTATTTGCCGGCGCACATGCGCCATCCACTACAGGGCGCCGAAGCGCCAAACTTAAGCAAATTATATGCCTGAAACTGAAGTGTTTGCCTAGAGCGCTGTAACAATTAAAGCGCATAAAACCGCGCTTGAATTGATGCAGCGCAGGGGCGGCAGGGCGGCGACCTCAGCGCTTACAGGCGGAACTCGTGGCCCAGGTACACTTCCTTCACCAGGTCGTTGGCGAGGATGGTGTCCGAGTCGCCTTCGGCGATCAGTTGGCCGTCGTTGACGATGTAGGCCGTTTCGCAGATGTCCAGGGTCTCGCGGACGTTGTGGTCGGTGATCAGCACGCCGATGCCCTTCGCCTTGAGGTGGTGGATGATCTGCTTGATGTCGCCCACCGAGATCGGGTCCACGCCGGCGAACGGTTCGTCGAGGAGGATGAATTTCGGTGCGGTGGCCAGGGCCCGGGCGATCTCCACGCGACGGCGCTCGCCGCCGGACAGGCTCATGCCGAGGTTGTCGCGGATGTGGCTGATGTGGAACTCCTGCAGCAGGCTTTCCAGTTCCTTGCGCCGGCCGGCCTTGTCGAGCTCCTTGCGGGTCTCGAGGATGGCCATGATGTTGTCGGCCACCGACAGTTTGCGGAAGATCGACGCTTCCTGCGGGAGATAGCCGATGCCGGCCTTGGCGCGGCCGTGCATCGGCTGGTGGCTGACGTCCAGGTCGTCGATCAGGACGCGGCCCTGGTCGGCCTGCACCAGGCCGACGATCATGTAGAAGCAGGTGGTCTTGCCGGCGCCGTTGGGGCCGAGCAGGCCCACGATCTGACCGCTGTCGATGGACAGGCTGACGTCGCGCACGACCTGGCGGCTCTTGTAGCTCTTGGCCAGATGCTGGGCTTTCAGGGTTGCCATTACTGGGCCTTCTGTCCGTCGGTTTTCTGTTTCGGCTGGATCACCATGTCGATCCGCGGACGCGACTCGGTCACCTTGTTGCCGGTGGCGCGACCGGCGCTGGCCAGCTTCTTCACCGTGTCGTAGACGATCTTCTCGCCCTGGGTGGTGTTGCCGTCCTTGTCGATGACCTTGGCGCGGTCGATCAGCACGACGCGGTTCTGCTGCGCGTGGTACTGGATGGTCACGCCGTAGCCCTGGACAGGCTTGGTGTCGCCCTGGGTCTGCAGCTGCTCGAAGTAGGCCAGGTTGCCCACCGAGGTCACGACGTCGATGTCGCCGCTGGTGGCGCGGGTGATGGTCACGGTGTTGCCTTTCACGATCATGGAGCCCTGGGTGATGATCACATCGCCCTTGTAGGTCGCCACGCCGTTCTTGTCGTCGATCTGGGCGTCGTCGGCCTGGATGCGGATCGGCTGCTGGCTATCGTTCGGCAGGGCCCAGGCGCTCGCGCTTCCCAGTGCTGCGCCCAGACTGAGCAAAATAGGGAGGGTTTTAACGAGCCTCATACTGTCCTCTTACGTTCGATAGCAGGTGGATCCTGCTGTCTTTCAGGTACGCTTTCATTCCTTTGCCGGTCGATACGCCGCCAGCGCCGTCAATTCTAACGGGTTGCTCGGTCTGCGCATATTGCTGCTGCGGGAACACTGTCATGCGGGTGGTGGTGATCAGGGTGTCGCGGTTCTTCTCGTCGGTGCGCTTGATGCGCACCGAATCGATCAGTTCGACTTCGGTGCCGCCGGGGTTCACTTCGCCGCGTTCGCTGGTGACGTGCCACGGGTATTCGGTGCCGCGGAACATGTTCAGGTCGGGCTTGGTGACCAGGGTGATGTCGGTGGCCTTGACGTGCTCGGCCTTCTGCGACGTCATTTCGTACTGCACCTTGCCGTCTTCCAGGTACTGCAGCGTGTGGGTGTTGGTCGCGTACCAGTCGATCGGGCTTTCCTGGGCCGAGACCGCCGGCTTGTCGAGGAAACGCTCCGGGCTGATGTTCCAGTAGCCGACCGCGCCGAAGATCGCCGCGATGCAGCAGAACAGCAAGATATTGCGAAACTTTTTGCTAAACATGGTCTGGCTCACAGATATGCGGCGTTGGCGGCATCGAGGCGGCCCTGGGCGCGCAGGATCAATTCGCAGAATTCCCGCGCAGCGCCTTCGCCGCCGCGGGCCTGGGTGACGCCATGGGCATGCTCGCGCACGAACGCGGCGGCGTTGGCCACGGCCATGCCGAGCCCGACGCGGCGGATCACCGGCAGGTCGGGCAGGTCGTCGCCCAGGTAGGCGACCTCTTCATAGCTTAGGCCCAGTTGCTCCAGAAGGCCGTCGAGCACCACGAGTTTGTCCTCGCGGCCCTGGAACAGGTGCGGGATGCCCAGGTTCTTGGCCCGGCGCTCGACCACCGGGGTCTTGCGGCCGCTGATGATCGCGGTCTGGACGCCGGCGTTCATCAGCATCTTGATGCCTTGGCCGTCCAGGGTGTTGAAGGTCTTGAATTCGCTGCCGTCTTCGAGGAAGTACAGGCGGCCGTCGGTGAGGACGCCGTCGACGTCGAACACTGCCAGCTTGATCGGTTTGCCGCGTTGCAGCAGGTCGTTGCTCATTTACATGACTCCTGCGCGCAGCAGGTCGGACAGGTTGAAGGCGCCGACCGGGCGATCCTCCGCGTCCACGACCACCAACGCGTTGATTCGGTTGTCTTCCATGATCTTCAGGGCCTCGGCGGCGAGCATCTCGGCGCGGGCGGTCTTACCGTGCACGGTCATCACCTGGTCGATGATGGCGCTGTGCACGTCGATGTTGCGGTCCAGGGTGCGGCGCAGGTCGCCGTCGGTGAAGATCCCGGCCAGCTTGCCGTCGGCCTCGAGGACGGCGGTCATGCCCAGCCCCTTGCGGCTCATTTCCAGCAGGGCATCCTTGAGCAGGGTGCCGCGCTGCACCTGCGGCAGTTCATTGCCGGCGTGCATGACGTTTTCCACCTTCAACAGCAGGCGACGGCCCAGGGCGCCGCCCGGGTGGGAGAACGCGAAGTCTTCGGCGGTGAAGCCGCGGGCCTCCAGCAGCGCCACCGCCAGGGCGTCGCCCATGACCAGCGCGGCGGTGGTCGAGGAGGTCGGCGCCAGGTTCAGCGGGCAGGCTTCGTGCTCCACCTGCACGTTCAGGTTGACTTCGGCGGCCTTGGCCAGCGGCGACTGAGGATTGCCGGTCACGCTGATCAGCTGGATGCCCAGGCGCTTGATCAACGGCAGCAGGGTGACGATCTCGTTGGTCGAGCCGGAGTTGGACAGGGCCAGGATCACGTCTTCGCGGGTGATCATGCCCATGTCGCCGTGGCTGGCTTCGGCCGGATGGACGAAAAAGGCCGGGGTGCCGGTGCTGGCGAGGGTCGCGGCGATCTTGTTGCCGATGTGCCCGGACTTGCCCATGCCGACCACGACCACACGGCCCTTGCTGGCCAGGATCATCTCGCAGGCGCGCACGAAATCGGCGTCGATGTGGGCCATCAGGCCTTGCACGGCCTGCGCTTCGAGGCGGACGGTGCGTTGTGCCGATTGGATCAGGTCGCTGGATTGGCTCATGTCAGAAATCGTATAGCCCGATGAAAAGGCGGCGATTATAGCGGTTCTGTCGAAAAGCCTCACGCAAGTTCGTCGCGCGTTGCCCTTCGCGGCGGCCGAAACCGTGTGGACGGTGAGGGCAGAGCCCTTCGGCGGGCAAAAAGCGGGGTGGTCGAGACCTTGGGCGCTTGCCCATTGCAATGATATAGTTCGCCGCCAGTTCGGCCTGCCCGGGACGCTTGTGCTTTATTCACCAAGCCTGGCGTCCGAGTGAGAGGCTGCATCGCAAGGAGTTTAGATGAGTGCCGATAACGCCTACGCGGTCGAGCTGAAGGGAGTCTCCTTCAAGCGCGGTGCGCGGAGCATTTTCAATAACGTCGATATCCGCATCCCCCGCGGCAAGGTCACCGGCATCATGGGACCTTCCGGGTGCGGCAAGACCACGCTGCTGCGCCTGATGGGCGCCCAGCTGCGCCCGTCCAAGGGCGAGGTGTGGGTCAACGGCCAGAACCTGCCGAAGCTTTCGCGCAGCGATCTGTTCGATGCCCGCAAGCACATGGGCGTGCTGTTCCAGAGCGGCGCGCTGTTCACCGACCTCGACGTGTTCGAGAACGTCGCCTTCCCGCTGCGCGTCCACACCGACCTTCCGGAAGAGATGATCCGCGACATCGTGCTGCTCAAGCTGCAGGCGGTGGGGCTGCGCGGGGCCATCGAGCTGATGCCTGACGAGCTGTCCGGCGGCATGAAGCGCCGGGTCGCCCTGGCGCGCGCAATCGCCCTGGATCCGCAGATCCTGATGTACGACGAGCCTTTCGTCGGCCAGGACCCGATCGCCATGGGCGTGCTGGTGCGCCTGATCCGCCTGCTCAACGACGCGCTCGGCATCACCAGCATCGTGGT
This sequence comes from Pseudomonas sp. B35(2017), assembly GCF_002113645.1. Lineage (NCBI taxonomy): Bacteria > Pseudomonadati > Pseudomonadota > Gammaproteobacteria > Pseudomonadales > Pseudomonadaceae > Pseudomonas > Pseudomonas sp. B35(2017). The sequence continues at coordinate 199,528 of NZ_NEIZ01000005.1, forward strand.
TTCCCACGACCTGGCCGAGACCGCGAGTATCGCCGACTACATCTATGTGGTGGGCGACGGGCAGGTGCTGGGGCAGGGCACGCCGAAGGAACTGATGGGCTCGGACGATCCGCGCATCCGTCAATTCATGACCGGCGAACCCGACGGCCCGGTTCCGTACCACTTTCCAGCGCCGGATTACCGCGCCGATCTTCTGGGGAAGCGACGCTGATGCGCAGAATTACATTGATGGAGCGCGTGCGCCGCTTCGGTCAGGCCGGCATCGACACCGTCGCGGTGTTCGGCCGTTCGACCCTGTTCCTGTTTCATGCCCTGCTGGGCCGCGGCGGCATCGGCAGCGGCTTCGGCCTGCTGGTCAAGCAGCTGCATTCGGTCGGCGTGATGTCGCTGGTGATCATCGTGGTCTCCGGCATCTTCATCGGCATGGTGCTGGCGCTGCAGGGGTTCAACATCCTGTCCAGCTACGGTTCGGAGCAGGCGGTGGGGCAGATGGTGGCCCTGACGCTGCTGCGCGAGCTGGGGCCGGTGGTGACCGCGCTGCTGTTCGCCGGGCGCGCCGGTTCGGCGCTGACGGCGGAGATCGGCAACATGAAGTCCACCGAACAGCTCTCAAGCCTTGAGATGATCGGCGTCGACCCGCTCAAGTACATCATCGCCCCGCGTCTGTGGGCCGGTTTCATTTCCCTGCCGGTGCTGGCGATGATCTTCAGCGTGGTGGGCATCTGGGGCGGCTCGTGGGTGGCGGTCGACTGGCTGGGGGTCTATGAAGGTTCCTACTGGTCGAACATGCAGAACAGCGTCAGCTTCGGCGACGACGTGCTCAACGGCATCATCAAGAGCGCGGTCTTCGCCTTCGTCGTGACCTGGATCGCCGTATTTCAAGGCTATGACTGCGAACCCACTTCCGAGGGGATCAGCCGTGCCACCACCAAGACCGTGGTATATGCCTCGCTGGCAGTGCTCGGCCTGGACTTTATTCTGACCGCTTTGATGTTTGGAGATTTCTGATGCAAAACCGCACCCTGGAAATCGGTGTCGGCCTGTTCCTGCTGGCAGGGATCCTGGCTTTGCTGCTGCTTGCGTTGCGGGTCAGCGGCCTGTCTCCGACCTCGTCCACCGATACCTACAAGCTTTATGCCTACTTCGACAACATCGCCGGCCTGACGGTCCGGGCGAAAGTGACCATGGCCGGCGTGACCATCGGCAAGGTCACGGCGATCGACCTGGACCGCGACAGCTTCACCGGCCGGGTGACCCTGCAGGTGGACAAAAGCGTCGACAACCTGCCGACCGACTCCACAGCATCTATCCTGACGGCTGGACTGCTGGGCGAGAAGTACATCGGCATCAGCGTGGGCGGGGAAGACACCCGGCTCAAGGATGGCGGGACCATTCACGACACCCAGTCGTCGCTGGTGCTGGAGGATCTGATCGGTAAATTCCTGCTCAATACCGTTAGCAAAGACGCCAAATGAGGAGCTTTCGAATGATCTCTACCTTGCGACGTGGCCTGTTGGTGTTGCTCGCAGCGCTGCCTCTGGCGGCCAACGCCGTGGCGGCGCCTTCGGCGCATGACCTGGTCCAGGACACCACCAACCGGATGCTGGCCGACCTTGCCGCCAACAAAGAGAAGTACAAGCAGGATCCGGCCGACTTCTATGCCGCGCTCAACAGCATCGTCGGCCCGGTCGTGGACGCCGAAGGCATCTCCAAGAGCATCATGACGGTCAAGTACTCGCGCAAGGCCACGCCGGCGCAGATGAAGACCTTCGAGGAGAACTTCAAGCGCGGCCTGTTCCAGTTCTACGGCAACGCCTTGCTGGAGTACAACAACCAGGGCATCACCGTCGATCCGGCCAAGGACGAATCGGGCGACCGCACCAGCGTCGGCATGACCGTCAAGGGCAGCAACGGCGCGATCTACCCGGTCTCCTACACGCTTGAGAAAATCAACGGCGAGTGGAAGCTGCGCAACGTGATCATCAACGGCATCAACATCGGCAAGCTGTTCCGCGACCAGTTCGCCGACGCCATGCAACGCAACGGCAACGACCTGGACAAGACCATCAACGGCTGGGCCGGCGAAGTGGCCAAGGCCAAGCAGAACGCCGAACAGCAAGAGAAGCCAGCGCAATGACCGAGTCGGCCGTTCGTCTGGACCAGGCCAGTGAGCTGCAGCTCAGCGGCGTGCTGGACTACCGCACCGGCCCCGCGCTGCGCGAGCAGGGCCGGGCGCTGATCAAGTCCTGCACGGCGCCGGCGCTGGTGATCGACTGCTCCGAAGTGGAGAAGTCCAGCAGCGTCGGCCTTTCGTTGCTGCTGTGCTTCATCCGCGATGCGAAGGCCGCCGGCAAGGCGGTCAGCATCCGGGCGATGCCCGAAGACATGCGCGAAATCGCCCAGGTCAGCGAGCTGACCGAGCTGTTGGCGCAACCCTGAACCCGCATCGACGAGAAAGCCCCCCGTCAGAGTCCTGCGCCGCGGGGTTCGCAGGCGCGGGGCTTTTTTGTATGATGTCCGACCCGCGCGCACAGGGCGCCGATTGAGGTTGAGCATGCAGGCCGTAGAAGTGAAGAGCTTCCTTGAAGGAAAGCTGCCAGGAACGCAGGTGGAAGTCGAAGGCGAAGGCTGCAACTTCCAGTTGAACGTGATTAGCGATGAACTGGCGGCATTGAGTCCGGTCAAGCGTCAGCAGAGCATCTATGCCCATTTGAACCCATGGATCGCCGATGGCAGCATCCACGCGGTCACTATGAAATTTTTCAGCAGCGCGGCCTGGGCCGAGCGCACCTGAGCCTTAGGGCGTCGAGATTCTTATGGATAAATTGATTATTACCGGCGGCGCACGCCTTGACGGCGAGATCCGGATCTCCGGGGCGAAGAACTCCGCCCTGCCGATCCTGGCCGCCACCCTGCTGTGCGACGGCCCGGTCACCGTGGGCAACCTGCCGCACCTGCACGACATCACCACCATGATCGAGCTGTTCGGCCGCATGGGCATCGAGCCTGTGATCGACGAAAAGCTGAGCGTGGAAATCGACCCGCGCACCATCAAGACCCTGATCGCCCCGTACGAGCTGGTCAAGACCATGCGTGCGTCGATCCTGGTGCTGGGCCCGATGGTCGCCCGTTTCGGTGAAGCCGAAGTCGCGCTGCCGGGCGGTTGCGCCATCGGTTCGCGTCCGGTCGACCTGCACATCCGCGGCCTGGAGGCCATGGGCGCGGTCATCGACGTCGAAGGCGGCTACATCAAGGCCAAAGCGCCTGAAGGCGGCCTGCGCGGCGCGCACTTCTTCTTCGACACCGTCAGCGTGACCGGCACCGAGAACATCATGATGGCCGCTGCCCTGGCCAAGGGCCGCAGCGTGCTGCAGAACGCCGCCCGCGAACCTGAAGTGGTGGACCTGGCGAACTTCCTGAACGCCATGGGCGCCAAGGTTTCCGGCGCCGGCACCGACACCATCACCATCGATGGCGTCGAGCGCCTGGCCCCGACCTTCTACAAGGTCATGCCTGACCGCATCGAGACCGGCACCTACCTGGTGGCCGCCGCCGTCACCGGCGGGCGCGTGAAGGTCAAGGACACCGATCCGACCATCCTCGAAGCCGTCCTGGAAAAACTGCGCGAGTCCGGCGCCGAGATCACCAGCGGCGAAGACTGGATCGAGCTGAACATGCACGGCAAGCGGCCGAAGGCGGTCAACGTGCGCACTGCGCCGTACCCGGCATTCCCGACCGACATGCAGGCGCAGTTCATCTCGCTCAACGCCATCGCCGAAGGCACAGGCGCCGTGATCGAGACGATCTTCGAAAACCGTTTCATGCACGTGTACGAACTGCACCGCATGGGCGCCAAGATCCAGGTCGAAGGCAACACCGCCATCGTGACCGGCACCGAGATCCTCAAGGGCGCACCGGTCATGGCGACCGACCTGCGGGCCTCGGCCAGCCTGGTGATCTCGGCCCTGGTGGCCGACGGCGACACCCTGATCGACCGCATCTACCACATCGACCGTGGCTACGAGTGCATCGAAGAGAAACTGCAGATGCTGGGCGCCAAGATCCGCCGCGTTCCGGGCTAGTCCTGCATCCGGACACAGGGAGGTGTCCACCGAGTTCGTTTTTGGTCGAGGGCTGCCGTTCCGTTCGGGACAAGCCCTCGATGTGTGTCCGGCGCCGATCGCGTCCGGGCATGAGTACCTTGATAAGGACTGACGCTACCCATGTTGACCATCGCACTGTCCAAGGGCCGCATCCTTGACGACACCCTGCCGCTTCTGGCCGAAGCGGGCATCGTGCCGACCGAGAATCCGGACAAGAGCCGCAAGCTGATCATCCCCACGACCCAGGAAGACGTCCGTCTGCTGATCGTGCGCGCCACCGACGTGCCGACCTATGTCGAGCATGGCGCGGCCGACCTCGGTGTGGCCGGCAAGGACGTGCTGATGGAATACAGCGGCCAGGGCCTGTACGAGCCGCTGGACCTGCAGATCGCCCAATGCAAGCTGATGACCGCCGGCAAGGTCGGCGCCGCCGAACCCAAGGGCCGCCTGCGGGTGGCGACCAAGTTCGTCAACGTCGCCAAGCGCTACTACGCCGAGCAGGGCCGTCAGGTCGACATCATCAAGCTGTACGGCTCGATGGAGCTGGCGCCGCTGATCGGTCTGGCGGACAAGATCATCGACGTGGTCGACACCGGCAACACCCTGCGCGCCAACGGCCTGGAGCCCCAGGAACTGATCGCCACGATCAGCTCGCGCCTGGTGGTCAACAAGGCTTCGATGAAGATGCAACACGCCCGGATCCAGGCGTTGATCGATACCCTGCGCAAGGCAGTGGAATCGCGACACCGCGGCTGATGTACCCGCGCGGCCTCCGGCTGCGCCCGTCTATCCGCCTCATAGCCAGAATCTCAGGTGCCCAAGCGGAACGACTGCTAAGTTAGGGCGCCTGAGTTTTCGCCAATCCTATGAGGCTCTCGCTATGACCGCACCGACTGCAATTCGCCGACTCAACGCTGCTGACCCGGATTTCGCGCATCATCTGGATCATCTGCTGAGCTGGGAAAGCGTGTCCGACGACTCGGTCAATCAGCGGGTGCTGGACATCATCAAGGCCGTGCGCGAGCGCGGCGACGAGGCGCTGGTCGAGTTCACCCGCCAGTTCGACGGCGTGGACGCCGCCTCGATGGCGGACCTGATCCTGCCGCGCGAGCGCCTGGAACTGGCCCTGACCCGCATCACCCCGGTCCAGCGCGAGGCGCTGGAAAAAGCCGCGGCACGGGTGCGCAGCTACCACGAACGGCAGAAGCAGGATTCCTGGAGCTACACCGAGGCCGACGGCACCGTGCTCGGCCAGAAGGTCACGCCGTTGGACCGCGCCGGCCTGTACGTGCCGGGCGGCAAGGCGTCGTACCCGTCGTCGGTGCTGATGAACGCGATCCCGGCCAAGGTGGCCGGCGTCGGCGAAGTGGTCATGGTGGTGCCGACCCCGCGCGGCGAGGTCAATGAGTTGGTGCTGGCCGCCGCGTGCATCGCCGGGGTCGACCGGGTGTTCACCATCGGCGGCGCCCAGGCTGTCGCCGCACTGGCCTACGGCACCCAAAGCGTGCCGCAGGTGGACAAGGTGGTCGGCCCCGGCAACATCTACGTGGCCACCGCCAAGCGTCACGTGTTCGGCCAGGTCGGCATCGACATGATCGCCGGCCCTTCGGAAATCCTCGTGGTGTGCGACGGCCAGACCGATCCGGACTGGATCGCCATGGACCTGTTCTCCCAGGCTGAGCACGACGAAGACGCCCAGGCGATCCTGGTCAGCCCCGATGCACAGTTCCTCGACAAGGTGGCCGCCAGCATCGACAAGCTGCTGCCGACCATGGACCGCGCCGCCATCATCGAGACCTCGATCAACGGCCGCGGTGCGCTGATTCAGGTGCGCGACATGGCCCAGGCCATCGAAGTCGCCAACCGCATCGCGCCGGAGCACCTTGAGCTGTCGGTCGCCGACCCGCAGGCCTGGCTGCCGCAGATCCGCCACGCCGGCGCGATCTTCATGGGCCGCCACACCTCCGAAGCGCTGGGCGACTACTGCGCAGGCCCCAACCACGTTCTGCCGACCTCCGGCACGGCGCGGTTCTCCTCGCCGCTGGGCGTGTACGACTTCCAGAAACGCTCGTCGATCATCTTCTGCTCCGAGGCCGGCGCCTCCGAGCTGGGCAAGACCGCATCGGTGCTGGCCCGTGGCGAATCCCTGAGCGCCCACGCGCGCAGCGCCGAATACCGCATCCTCGATGAACAGCAGGGGAACTGAGACATGAGCAAATTCTGGAGCCCGTTCGTCAAGGATCTGGTGCCTTACGTGCCCGGCGAACAACCGAAGCTGGCCAAACTGGTCAAGCTCAACACCAACGAAAACCCGTACGGCCCGTCGCCCAAGGCGCTGGCCGCGATGCAGACCGAACTCAACGACAACCTGCGCCTGTACCCGGACCCCAACAGCGACCTGCTGAAAAACGCCGTGGCCGACTATTACGGCGTGCAAGCCAACCAGGTGTTCCTCGGCAACGGCTCGGACGAGGTGCTGGCGCACGTCTTCCACGGCTTGCTGCAGCACGACAAGCCGCTGCTGTTCCCGGACATCAGCTACAGCTTCTATCCGGTGTACGCCGGGCTGTACGGCATCGGGTTCGAGGCAGTGCCGCTGGACGCGCAGTTCCAGATCGACCCGGCGGACTACGCCAGGCCCAACGGCGGGATCATCTTCCCCAACCCGAACGCCCCGACCGGCTGCCTGCTGGCGCTGGACGCGGTCGAGCGGATCCTCAAGGCCAATCCGGATTCGGTGGTCGTGGTGGACGAGGCCTACATCGACTTCGGCGGTGAAACGGCCATCAGTCTGGTGGACCGTTATCCGAACCTGCTCGTCACCCAGACCCTCTCCAAGTCACGCTCGCTGGCGGGGCTGCGGGTCGGGCTGGCGGTGGGGCATCCGGAGCTGATCGAGGCGCTGGAGCGGATCAAGAACAGCTTCAACTCCTACCCGCTGGACCGGATGGCGAATGTCGGCGCTGCCGCGGCCTTCGAGGACCGCGAGTACTTCGACAAGACCTGCCGCCTGGTGATCGAGAGCCGGGAATGGGTGACCGCGCAGTTGCAGGCCAAGGGCTTTGAAGTGCTGCCGTCGGCGGCCAACTTCATCTTCGCCCGCCATCCGCAGCACGACGCGGCGGGGCTGGCGGCCAAGCTGCGGGAGCAGGGCGTGATCGTGCGCCACTTCAAGCAGGAGCGGATCGCCCAGTTCCTGCGCATCTCCATCGGCACGCCGGAGCAGAACCAGGCGCTGATCGACGGCCTCGGCGAGCTGTGACAGCCTGCTGACACCGATCAAAAAAAAGGCCGGCACCTCACTGAAGGTGCCGGCCTTTTTTCATCATGCCCTGCGGCGCTTCGGCTGACGCCATCGCCAGCAGGCTGGCTCCCACCGTGTTCTGCGGTGAACACAGCGGCTGGGACCCATCCAGATCCCCTGTGGGAGCCAGCGTGCTGGCGATTGGATGGGTCAGTTCTCTTCCTGTTCCTTGACCGGTGCCGGCGGCGGACGCAGGCCGATTTCCGCGGTCAGCTTCAGTTCCTTGCCGTTGCGCATCACCTGGATCGTGACTTTGTCGGTCGGTTTGATCCGCGCCACCTGGTTCATCGATTTGCGGCCGTCACCGGCCGGTTCGCCGTCGATGCTCAGGATCACGTCGCCCAGTTGCAGGCCGGCCTTCTGCGCCGGGCCGTCGCGGAAGATCCCCGCCACCACGATGCCCGGACGGCCGGACAGGCCGAACGACTCCGCCAGTTCCTGGGTCAGCGGCTGCACCTCGATGCCCAGCCAGCCACGGATGACCTGGCCGTGCTCGATGATCGACTTCATGACCTCCATCGCCAGCTTCACCGGGATCGCGAAGCCGATGCCCTGGGAGCCGCCGGACTTGGAGAAGATCGCCGTGTTGATGCCGGTGAGGTTGCCGTTGGCGTCCACCAGGGCGCCGCCGGAGTTGCCGGGGTTGATGGCCGCGTCGGTCTGGATGAAGTCTTCGTAGTTGTTCAGGCCCAGTTGGTTGCGCCCGGTGGCGCTGATGATGCCCATGGTCACGGTCTGGCCGACGCCGAAGGGGTTGCCGATGGCCAGGGCGACGTCGCCGATGCGGATGTTGTCGGAGCGGCCCACGGTGATCGCCGGCAGGTTCTTCAGGTCGATCTTGAGCACCGCCAGGTCAGTCTCGGGATCGCTGCCGATGACCCGGGCCAGGGTCTCGCGGCCGTCCTTGAGGGCCACGACGATCTGGTCGGCGCCGCTGGTGACGTGGTTGTTGGTCAGGATGAAGCCTTCCGGGCTCATGATCACGCCGGAGCCCAGGCTCGACTCCATGCGCTTCTGCTTGGGCGAGTTGTCGCCGAAGAAGCGGCGGAACTGCGGGTCATCGAACAGCGGATGGGCCGGTTTGGCGATGACTTTGGTGGTGTACAGGTTGACCACCGACGGCGCGGCGATGGTCACGGCGTCGGCGTAGGTCACCGGCCCCTGCTGGATGCTGGTGGTCTGCGGGGCTTGCTGCAGGTTGACGTCGAGGCTCGGGAGCCCGACCCACTGCGGGTAACGCTGGATGATCAACAGAGCGATAAGCACGCCGGCCAACAGCGGCCAGCCGAAAAAACGCAGCGCCTTGAGCATTAAGCACGTCCTGGAAAAGTTGCAGGCGGGGTCGGACCGCCCATAATGTCGCGCATTATACGAGGCCGCGCGCGCCTCTGAACGGATATTTAGGAGTCTTTCATGGCCGTCGCCCTGAGCACCCTGGTCGAGGAAGCCGACCGTTACCTCGGCAGTTCGAAAATCGCCGATTACTGCCCCAACGGCCTGCAGGTCGAGGGCCGGCCGCAGGTGATGCGCATCGTCAGCGGCGTCACCGCCAGCCAGGCGCTGCTCGACGCCGCCGTCGAAGCCGAGGCGGACCTGGTGCTGGTGCACCACGGCTACTTCTGGAAGGGCGAGAACCCCTGCGTCACCGGCATGAAGCAGCGCCGCCTCAAGACCTTGCTCAAGCACGACATCAGCCTGCTGGCCTACCACCTGCCGCTGGACCTGCATCCGGACGTCGGCAACAATGTGCAGTTGGCCCGTCAGCTGGACATCACCGTCGAAGGGCCGCTGGACCCGGACAACCTGAAGGTCGTCGGCCTGGTCGGCTCGCTCAGCGAACCGGCGACGCCGCGTGACTTCGCCCGGCGGGTGCAGGAGGCCATGGGCCGCGAGCCGCTTTTGGTCGAAGGCAATGCGATGATCCGGCGGGTCGGCTGGTGCACCGGCGGCGGCCAGGGCTACATCGACCAGGCCATCGCCGCCGGGGTCGACCTGTTCCTCAGCGGCGAAGCCTCGGAACAGACCTTCCACAGCGCCCGGGAGAACGGCATCAGCTTCATCGCCGCCGGCCACCACGCCACCGAACGCTACGGCGTGCAGGCGCTGGGCGAGTACCTGGCCAGGCGGTTCGCCCTGGAGCACATCTTCATCGATTGCCCGAACCCCATCTGAAACCGGCGGGGAGGCTGCGGGAGCGGGCTGCCTGACATGCCGATGCCGGATGTGCCGCCGTCATCGCCAGCAGGCTGGCTCCCACAATGTCATGCACGGCACGGAACCTGTAGAACCGGCCTGCTGGCGACAGCGTCGCTGAAGGCGTCGTTCAGGCCGAACCGACGGGCATATTCATATGCCCTTTCGATCTAGTTGGCGCCCTGATTAGAAGCAGGGCGCTGTGCTAGGATTCGGCCCTCGAACACGGCCCGCTGGCCGTTCATAAGAAAGCTTTCGTGAGTAGCCATGGTCGACAAACTGACGCATCTGAAACAGCTGGAGGCGGAAAGCATCCACATCATCCGCGAGGTGGCCGCCGAGTTCGACAATCCGGTGATGCTGTACTCCATCGGCAAAGATTCCGCCGTGATGCTGCACCTGGCACGCAAGGCGTTCTTCCCGGGCAAGCTGCCGTTTCCGGTGATGCACGTCGACACCCAATGGAAGTTCCAGGAGATGTACAGGTTCCGCGACCGCATGGTCGAGGAAATGGGCCTGGACCTGATCACCCACGTCAACCCGGAAGGCGTGGCGCAGGGCATCAACCCGTTCACCCACGGCAGCGCCAAGCACACCGACATCATGAAGACCCAGGGCCTCAAGCAGGCGCTGGACAAGCACGGCTTCGACGCGGCCTTCGGCGGCGCCCGCCGCGATGAAGAGAAATCCCGCGCCAAGGAGCGCGTGTACTCGTTCCGCGACAGCAAGCACCGCTGGGATCCGAAGAACCAGCGTCCGGAGCTGTGGAACGTCTACAACGGCAAGGTCAACAAGGGCGAGTCGATCCGTGTCTTCCCGCTGTCGAACTGGACCGAGCTGGACATCTGGCAGTACATCTACCTCGAAGGCATCCCGATCGTGCCGCTGTATTTCGCCGCCGAGCGCGAAGTGATCGAGAAGAACGGCACGCTGATCATGATCGACGACGACCGTATCCTCGAACACCTGAGCGACGAAGAGAAGGCACGCATCGTCAAGAAGAAAGTGCGTTTCCGTACCCTTGGCTGCTACCCGTTGACGGGCGCGGTGGAGTCCGAGGCCGAAAGCCTGACGGACATCATTCAGGAAATGCTGCTGACGCGGACTTCCGAGCGCCAGGGCCGGGTCATCGACCACGATGGCGCAGGCTCGATGGAAGACAAGAAACGTCAGGGCTATTTCTAATTAGGGTCGAACCATGTCGCACCAATCCGATTTGATCAGCGAGGACATCCTCGCCTACCTGGGCCAGCACGAACGCAAAGAGCTGCTGCGCTTTCTGACCTGCGGCAACGTCGATGACGGCAAGAGCACCCTGATCGGGCGCCTGCTGCACGACTCCAAGATGATCTACGAAGATCACCTGGAAGCGATCACCCGCGACTCGAAGAAGGTCGGCACCACCGGTGACGACATCGACCTGGCGCTGCTGGTCGACGGCCTGCAGGCCGAGCGCGAGCAGGGCATCACCATCGATGTCGCCTACCGCTACTTCTCCACCGCCAAGCGCAAGTTCATCATCGCCGACACCCCGGGCCACGAGCAGTACACCCGCAACATGGCCACCGGCGCGTCCACCTGCGACCTGGCGATCATCCTGGTCGACGCCCGCTACGGCGTGCAGACCCAGACCCGCCGCCACAGCTTCATCGCGAACCTGTTGGGCATCAAGCACATCGTCGTTGCCGTCAACAAGATGGACCTGAAGGACTTCGACCAGGGCGTGTTCGAGTCGATCAAGGCCGACTACCTGCAGTTCGCCGAAGGCCTGAAGATGAAGCCGTCGAGCATGCACTTCGTGCCGATGTCCGCGCTCAAGGGCGACAACGTGGTGAACAAGTCCGAGCGTTCGCCGTGGTACACCGGCCAGTCGCTGATGGAAATCCTCGAGACCGTGGAAGTGGCGGGCGACCGCAACTTCACCGACCTGCGTTTCCCGGTGCAGTACGTCAACCGTCCGAACCTGAACTTCCGCGGTTTCGCCGGCACCCTGGCCAGCGGCATCGTGCACAAGGGCGACGAAGTCGTGGTGCTGCCGTCGGGCAAGAGCAGCCGCGTCAAATCCATCGTCACCTTCGAGGGCGAGCTGGAGCACGCAGGTCCAGGCCAGGCCGTGACCTTGACCATGGAAGACGAGATCGACATCTCCCGCGGCGACCTGCTGGTGCATGCCGACAACGTGCCGCCGGTCACCGACAGCTTCGAGGCGATGCTGGTGTGGATGGCCGAAGAGCCGATGCTGCCGGGCAAGAAGTACGACATCAAGCGCGCCACCAGCTACGTGCCGGGCTCGATCGCCAGCATCGTCCACAAGGTGGACGTGAACACGCTGGAGGAAGGTTCGGCGAGCGCGTTGCAGCTCAATGAGATCGGCAAGGTGAAGATCGCCCTCGATGCGCCGATCGCCCTGGACGGCTACGACAGCAACCGCACCACCGGCGCGTTCATCGTCATCGACCGCTTGACCAACGGCACCGTCGGCGCCGGCATGATCGTCGCCCAGCCGGTGAGCCACGGCACCGCCACGCAGCACGGCAAGTTGGCCCATGTAGCGACCGAGGAGCGCGCCCAGCGCTTCGGCCAGCAGCCGGCCACCGTACTGTTCAGCGGCCTTTCCGGCGCGGGCAAGAGCACGCTGGCCTATGCGGTCGAGCGCAAGCTGTTCGACATGGGCCGTGCGGTGTTCGTGCTGGACGGCCAGAACCTGCGCCATGACCTGAACAAGGGCTTGCCGCAGGACCGTGCCGGCCGCACCGAGAATTGGCGCCGAGCCGCCCATGTGGCGCGTCAGTTCAACGAAGCCGGCCTGCTGACCCTGGCCGCGTTCGTCGCGCCGAGCGCCGAAGGGCGCGAGCAGGCGAAGGATCTGATCGGCAAGGAGCGTCTGCTGACGGTCTATGTCCAGGCATCGCCGACCGCCTGCGCCGAGCGTGATCCGCAGGGCCTGTACGCGGCGGGTGGCGACAACATTCCGGGCGAGTCCTTCCCGTATGACGTGCCGCTGGATGCCGACCTGGTGGTCGATACCCAGTCCGTGTCCCTGGAAGAGGGCGTCAAGCTCGTGCTGGATCTGCTGCGCAGCCGCGGCGCGATCTGAGCCTTGGCCTGAAACGCAAAGCCCGCCGATGAGCGATCATCGGCGGGCTTTTCGTTTGGGCTGTCCTGATCTCAAGCTCCTGCGGGGCTCGGACTGACGTCATCGCCAGCAGGCTGGCTCCCACATGGATTGCGTTGGCCGCAGGCGCTGCATTCAACCGAATCCCCTGTGGGAGCCAGCCTGCTGGCGATGGCGCCGGTCAAGGCGCCGCAGGAACGGGACCCATGCATCGCACGGTCAGCGGCGCCCAGGAAACTCGCGGTTCAACTGCTCCAGCAACGCATCCTTGTCCAGCCACATCTGATTGATCCAGCCCTGGAACTGCAGGCGGTATTCGCCGTCCTGGTCGTAGTTGCGGCCGACGAACTGCGGCGGCACCTTCAGTTCCTCGACATGCACCACCACCTCCTTGACTCGGCCGCACAGCAGGTCGGCGAAGCCGGGGCGCCCGCCCGGGTAGTGGAGGGTCACGTTGACGATCGACTCCAGCTGTTCCCCCATCGCATCGAGCACGAAGGCGATGCCGCCGGCCTTGGGCTTGAGCAGGTGCCTGAACGGCGACTGCTGCTGGGCATGCTTGGCGGCGGTGAAGCGCGTGCCTTCGACGAAGTTGAAGATGCCCACCGGGTTGTCGCGGAACTTCGCGCAGGTCTTGCGGGTGGTCTCCAGATCCTTGCCTTTCTTTTCCGGATGCTTTTCCAGGTAGGCCTTGGAGTAACGCTTCATGAACGGAAAGCCCAGCGTCCACCAGGCCAGACCGATCACCGGCACCCAGATCAGCTCTTGCTTGAGAAAGAACTTCAGCGGCTGGATGCGCCGGTTGAACACGTACTGCAGCGCCAGGATGTCGACCCAGCTCTGATGGTTGCTGGTGATCAGGTACGAGTGCCGGTAGTCCAGGCCCTGCAGGCCGCTGACGTGCCAGCGGGTGCGGCAGACCAGGTTCATCCAGCCTTTATTGAGGCTGATCCAGGCTTCATGGGTGTGGCTCATCAGCCAGCGGGTCAGGCGTTGGGTGAAGGCGAACGGCAGCACCTTGAACAGCGCCACCACAAACAGGAACGAGCACAGCAGGATCGTGTTCAGCGCCAACAGCAGCGCGGCGATGACGCCGCGCAAGGGAGCGGGAAGAAAGGCCAGCATCGAGTCAGATATCCAGGGTTCGGTTGGCGGCTTGGATCGCGGTCAGGGCAATGGTGTAGACGATGTCGTCGACCTGGGCGCCGCGCGGCAGGTCGTTGACCGGCTTGCGCAGGCCCTGCAGCATCGGGCCGAGGCTGACGCAGTCGGCGCTGCGCTGCACGGCCTTGTGGGTGGTGTTGCCGGTGTTCAGGTCAGGGAACACGAACACCGTGGCGCGGCCGGCCACCTGGCTGTTCGGCGCCAGTTGCCGGGCCACGGTCTCGTTGGCGGCGGCGTCGTACTGCAACGGGCCGTCGATCAGCAGCGCGCGTTGCTGCTCGTGGGCGAGCAGGGTGGCTTCGCGCACCTTCTCGACTTCCTCGCCGCTGGCCGATTCGCCGCTGGAGTAGCTGATCATCGCCACCCGCGGCGTGATGCCGAAGGCCGCCGCCGAGTCGGCGCTCTGCAGGGCGATCTCGGCCAGTTCCGCCGCGCTCGGGTGCGGGTTCATCACGCAGTCGCCGTACACCAGCACCTCTTCGGGGAACAGCATGAAGAACACCGACGACACCAGGGTGCAGCCCGGCGCGGTCTTGATCAGTTGCAGGGCCGGGCGGATGGTGTTGGCGGTGGTGTTGATGACACCCGACACCAGGCCGTCCACCTCATCCAGCGCCAGCATCATGGTGCCGATGACCACGGTGTCTTCCAGCTGCTGCTCGGCCATCGGCGCGTTGAGGCTTTTGCTCTTGCGCAGGGCCACCATCGGTTCGACGTAGCGTTCGCGGATCAGGTCCGGGTCAAGAATCTCCAGGCCCGGCGGCAGTTCGATGCCTTGGGCGCGGGCCACGGCCTCGACGTCGGCGGGCTTGGCCAGCAGCACGCAACGGGCGATGCCGCGCTCCTGGCAGATCGCGGCGGCCTGTACGGTGAGCGGTTCGCTGCCTTCGGGCAGGACGATGCGCTTGTTGGCCACCTGGGCCCGCTGGATCAGCTGGTAGCGGAACACCGCCGGCGACAGGCGCATCTCCCGCGGGGTGCCGCAGCGCTGGTGCAGCCAGTTGGCGTCGAGGTGGCTGGCGACGAAGTCGGTGATGATCTCGGCGCGCTCGCGGTCGTCGACGGGGATTTCCTTGTTCAGGCCGTTGAGCAGGTTGGCGGTGTCGTAGGAGCCGGTGCTCACTGACAGCACCGGCAGGCCGGCCTGCAAGGCGCCGCGGCACAGCTCCATGATGCGCGGGTCGGGCAGGGTGTCGCTGGTCAGCAGCAGGCCGGCCAGCGGCACGCCGTTGATGGCCGCGAGGCTGACGGCCAGGATGATGTCGTCGCGGTCGCCGGGGGTCACCACCAGCACGCCGGGCTTGAGCAGGTCCACGGTGTTGCGCATGGTGCGCGCGCAGATGATGGTCTTGGTCATGCGCCGGGTTTCGTAGTCGCCGGCGTTGAGCACCTGGGCGCCCATCAGGTCGGCGACGTCGCGGGTGCGCGGGGCGTTGAGCTCGGGCTGGAACGGGATGCAGCCCAGCAGGCGGAAATCGCCGCTGCGCAGCAACGGCGAATGTTCCTTCAGGCGCGCGGCGAAGGCGTCCATGCTCTCGTCGGTCTTGACCTTGTTGAGGATGACGCCGAGGACTTTCGGGTCCTTCGGCCCGCCGAACAGCTGCGCCTGCAGCTCCACCCGGCCGGACAGCTCGGTCAGCACTTCGTTTTCCGGCGCCGAGACCAGGATCACCTCGGCGTCCAGGCTCTTGGCCAGGTGCAGGTTGACCCGTGCGGCGTAGCTGGCGCTGCGGGTCGGCACCATGCCTTCGACGACCAGCACGTCCTTGCCGACGGCGGCCTGCTGATAAAGGGTGATGATCTCTTCCAGCAGCTCGTCGAGCTGACCGTCGCCGAGCATCCGCTCGACATGGGCCAGGCCCAGCGGCTGCGGCGGTTTCAGGCCGTGGGTGCGGGCCACCAGCTCCGTGGAGCGTTCAGGGCCGGTGTCGCCGGGGTGCGGCTGGGCGATCGGCTTGAAGAAGCCGACCTTCAGGCCGGCCCGTTCCAGCGTACGCACCAGCCCGAGGCTGATGGAGGTCAGGCCCACGCCGAAATCGGTGGGCGCGATAAAAAAAGTCTGCATGCGGATTCTCTAAGGGTGCATGGCAATGGCGATCAGCGGCTTTGGGCGATCTGCCTGAATTCAGTCGCCAAGGTTATCGCTAACCGAGCCCTGCGCGCACCAACCGCACGCGAAGGGCCGGCCTATTTTTTCAAGGCGTTGCGCCGGATCCAGCACCCACGCCCGCGACTGCCAGGGCGGCTGGTGGCGCAGGTGCTGGGTATGGCCGCAGGACAGCTCGGCGACCCAGTGGCCGTCCTCGTCCTGGTGGAAGCCGGTGACCGTCGCCGGGGGCGTTTGTTCCCGTCTGTCCGGGTTGTGTTCGCTTTCGGGCAAATCCTTGTTTAGACTTGTCCGTTCTTCATTCTTATGCAAAAGGTCCCGCCTCATGCTGATCGCCGCCAACAAGGCTGTCTCCATCGACTATACCCTGACCAACGACGCTGGTGAGGTCATCGACAGCTCCGCCGGCGGCGCACCGCTGGTTTACCTGCATGGCGCAGGCAACATCATTCCGGGCCTGGAAAAAGCCCTGGAAGGCAAAGGCGCCGGTGACGAACTGAGCGTTTCCGTCGAGCCGGAAGACGCCTACGGCGAATACTCGGCCGAACTGGTCAGCACCCTGAGCGCCAGCATGTTCGAAGGCGTCGACAAGCTGGAAGTCGGCATGCAGTTCCACGCTTCGGCGCCGGACGGTCAGATGCAGATCGTCACCATCCGCGACATCGACGGCGATGACGTCACCGTCGACGGCAACCACCCGCTGGCCGGTCAGCGCCTGAACTTCAAGGTCAAGGTCGTCGCCATCCGTGACGCCAGCCAGGAAGAGATCGCTCATGGCCACGTCCATGGCGAAGGTGGCCATCACCACTGATTTTCTGCGCTAAGCTTTCGAGTACTGGAGAGGCGCCCTGAGGGCGCCTTTTTAGTCTGCGGCTGTCCTTGGCGCGCTGCCAAGCGGCTGTTTCAAGGGGAACACGGGAATCTGGAGTCCGTCATGAGTGCTTTTCACGACCTTAAGTTGACAGCCCTGGATGGCCAGGAGCTACCGCTGGCGCCCTTCAAGGGCCAAGTCGTGCTGGTGGTCAACGTCGCCTCCAAATGCGGGTTGACGCCACAGTACGCGGCATTGGAAAACCTTCATCAGCAGTACAAAGGCAAGGGCTTCAGCGTGTTGGGCCTGCCGTGCAACCAGTTCGCCGGCCAGGAGCCTGGCTCCGAACAGGAGATCCAGGAGTTCTGCAGCCTGAACTACGGGGTCAGTTTCCCGTTGTCGAGCAAGCTTGAGGTCAACGGCCACGAACGGCATCAGCTCTACCGCTTGCTGGCGGGCGAGGGGGCCGAGTTCCCCGGCGACATTACCTGGAACTTCGAGAAGTTCCTGCTGGGCAAGGACGGCCGCGTACTGGCCAGGTTCTCGCCGCGCACGGCGCCGGACGATCCGGCCGTGATCACCGCGATCGAAAAGGCATTGAGCTGAAACACGAAAATCGCAGCCATCGGACTGCGATTTTTTTTGCCTGCCTTTTGACCCTAAATCATTCAGATCAATAATGCTTTCATGTGGGTGGCGTCACGCATATTATCGCCGTCATATGGCCTCGTGCCTGTCGACAACGTTTTCGTGGAGCTTCCCGATGCCCGTCCAAGCCCTGTTCAAACCGTTCCAGTTAGGTGCCCTCGAACTGCCGACCCGCGTGGTCATGGCCCCCATGACCCGCTCGTTCTCGCCGGGCGGCGTGCCGAACAGCAAGGTCATCGAGTACTACCGTCGCCGTGCGGCGGCCGGGGTCGGCCTGATCATCACCGAAGGCACCACCGTGGGCCACCAGGCCTCCAACGGCTATCCGAACGTGCCGCACTTCTATGGCGAGGCGGCGTTGGCCGGCTGGAAAAAGGTCGTGGACGCGGTGCACGCCGAAGGCGGCAAGATCGTTCCGCAGCTGTGGCACGTGGGCAATGTGCGGCGCCTGGGCACCGAGCCGGACGCCAGCGTGCCGGGCTATGGCCCGTCGGAAAAGCTCAAGGACGGCCAGGTCGTGGTGCACGGCATGAGCAAGCAGGACATCCAGGACGTGATCGGCGCCTTCGCCCAGGCCGCCAAGGATGCGCAAAGCATCGGCATGGATGGCGTGGAGATCCACGGCGCCCACGGCTACCTGATCGACCAGTTCTTCTGGGAAGGCAGCAACCAGCGCACCGATGAGTACGGCGGCGACCTGGCCAACCGTTCGCGGTTCGCCATCGAACTGATCCGCGCCGTGCGTGCGGCGGTCGGCGAAGGTTTCCCGATCATCTTCCGTTTCTCCCAGTGGAAGCAGCAGGACTACACCGCGCGCCTGGTGCAGACCCCCGAGGCGCTGGGCGAATTCCTCAAGCCGCTGGCCGACGCCGGCGTGGACATCTTCCACTGCTCGACCCGCCGTTTCTGGGAACCGGAGTTCGAAGGCTCCGAGCTGAACCTGGCCGGCTGGACCCGCCAGCTGACCGGCAAGCCGACCATCACCGTCGGCAGCGTCGGCCTGGACGGCGAGTTCCTGCAGTTCATGGTCAACACCGACAAGGTCGCGCAGCCCGCCAGCCTGGAGAAACTGCTGGAGCGCCTGAACAACGACGAGTTCGATCTGGTGGCGGTGGGGCGTGCGTTGCTGGTGGATCCGGACTGGGCGCAGAAAGTCCGCGAAGGCCGCGAGCAGGAGATTCTGCCGTTCAGCCGCGAGGCGTTGATGACGCTGGTGTAGGCGGCGCCTTCACTGGCGCCATCGCCAGCAGGCTGGCTCCCACGAAGGGCTCGGTGGCCACCGGGCACCCGAGAAGCCTGTGGGAGCGACCTGGCTTCGGGCGGCGATCCGACGAATAGGGCTGCCCGGATCAGGGCAATGTCTGCGCGTTCGGCATCGCCTGCTCCCCTGAGCACGCCCCGCGCAGATGCCCTTCGAACTGCTCGACGATCGTCGCCCAGCCCTGACGGCTGGCATGCTGGCGCGCATTCAGGCGCACGGAGCGCAGGGTTTCCCGCTCTTCCAGCAACCATGCCGCCGCCTCGCAGAACGCTTCCTCGTCGCCCGGCATCGCCAGCACGCCGTTGTAGCCATGGCGGATGTGCTGCGCCGCCGCAGCCTGGTCGTAGGCCACCACGCCCAGACCTGAGGCCAAGGCTTCGAGCACCACGTTGCCGAAGGTTTCGGTGAGGCTGGGGAACAGAAAGATGTCCCCCGACGCATAGTGCGCCGCCAACGCTTCGCCGCGTTGCGAGCCGCAGAAGATCGCCTCGGGCAGCTGCTTTTCCAGGGCGGTGCGCAGCGGACCGTCGCCGACCACGATCAGCTTCGCGCGGCGTTGTGGATAAGTGCTGCGCAGCCGTTCGAAGCTGCGTCCCAGCAAGCCGAGGTTTTTCTCGGCGGCCAGTCTTCCGACGTAAATCACCGCGATGTCCTGCTCGCCCAGACCCCACTGCGCACGCAAGGCGTCCAGGCGTTTGGCCGGGTGGAACAACTGGCTGTCCACCCCCCGCGACAACAGCGCCAGCCGGTCGAAGTGCCGGCGCTCCAGCTCCAGGCGTTGGCTGACGCTGGGCACCAGCGTCAGCGCCGAGCGGTTGTGGAACCAGCGCAGGTAATGGGTCAGCAACCGCGTCAGCAGGCTGAGCCCGTACTGGTGGGTGTACTGCTGGAAATTGGTGTGGAAGCCGCTCACCACCGCGATCCCCAGGCGCCGTGCCGCTCGCAGCGCCGACAGCCCGAGCGGGCCTTCGGTGGCGATGTACAGCACGTCCGGGCGCTGGCGTTTCCAGCGGCGCAGCAGCTTGTGCATCGACGACTGTCCCCATTGCAGCCCGGGATAACCCGGCAACGGCCAGCCCCGGCACAGCAGCACCCCGTCGTCGGCGCTGCGCTGGGGATCGTCGCCCTGGCGCGGGCGCACCAGTTCCACCCGGTGCCCGCGCGCGCGCAGGCCTTCGCACAGGCGACCCAGGGTATTGGCCACCCCGTTGATTTCGGGAGGGTAGGTTTCGCTGATCAGGGTGATGTGCAGAGCTGTCGTCATGGCCCCAGTGTCGGCTGGGGCCATGTCGCGGTTGTGACATCCGGATGATGGATTTGTGACCGGCCGCCGCCCGGGTCAGGCAGGGGTGGCCAGACGCTCGGCGCCGCGCTCGCGCACCCAGAACAGCGTCGCGCCGGCCACGGCCGCCGGCATCATCAGGATGTTCACCAACGGGATCATCAGCGCCAGGTAGACGACCCCGCCGAAGCTCATGCTCTGCCAGCGCTTGTGCCGCAGCCAGGCGAGCATTTCGTTCCAGCCCAGCTTGTGGTTGTCCGCCGGGTAGTCGATGTACTGGATCGCCATCATCCACACCCCGAACAGCAGCCACAGGGGCGCTGCGACGATGTTCACCACCGGAATGAACGAAAGGATGAACAGCCCCACCGCCCGGGGCAGGAAGTAGCCGAGCTTGCGCATCTCCCGGGCCAGGGTGCGCGGCACCATGGCGATCAGTTCGCCCCAGCTGAAGGCCGGGAAGTCGTCGGTGCCGCGCACCACCACTTCGACCTTCTCCGCCAGGAAGCCGTTGAACGGCGCCGCGATGACGTTGGCCAGCATCGTGAAGGTGAAGAACACCATCAAGGCCACCAGCACCACGAACAGGGGCCACAGGATATAGCTGAGAAAGCCCAGCCAGTCGGGCAGCGATGGCATCAGGGCGTCGACCCACAGGCTGAACTGATGGCCGGCCAGGTAGATCAATCCGACGAACAGCACCAGGTTGATCGCCAGCGGCAGCAGCACGAACAGGCGCAGGCCGGGGCTGAGGACCAGCTTCAGGCCTTCGCGCAGGTATTGCGGTCCGGACAGGACAGGGGCGGGCATATCGGGCTCCGAGCAAGGGAAAACGCGCCGACCTTACCGGCTTTGCCCGGCAGGCGAAAGCGCGGCGGCGGGATCGACATTCACTGTAACAAAGACGGCCGGCTCGTCAGCGTGTCCGCATAGAGACCACCTATGAGCTGGATTGTTAAACCGTATTTCCTTAATCTTGCCCCCCTCGATACGCTGCACCCAACTTTTTGCAGGACTGTCGAGCCCATGCCTTCCCCAAGGTTATCCACAGTCCTTTTTTATTCCCGCCGGCAGTCCGGCGTCCGCGCCAGTGGTTCTGGCCGGTCAACAGGAGCAGGTCCATGTCTGAAGTCCGTCATTCGCGAGTGATCATCCTCGGTTCCGGCCCTGCCGGTTACAGCGCTGCGGTGTACGCGGCCCGTGCCAACCTCAAGCCGCTGCTGATCACCGGCATGCAGGCCGGCGGTCAGCTGACCACCACCACCGAAGTGGACAACTGGCCGGGCGACGTCCACGGCCTGACCGGTCCCGTGCTGATGGAGCGCATGCGCGAGCACGCCGAACGCTTCGAGACCGAGATCGTGTTCGACCACATCAACGCCGTGGACTTCGCCTCCAAGCCTTACAGCCTGACCGGTGACAGCGGCACCTACACCTGCGACGCCCTGATCATCGCCACCGGCGCCAGCGCCCGCTACCTGGGCCTGCCGTCGGAAGAGACCTTCATGGGCAAAGGCGTTTCCGCCTGCGCGACCTGCGACGGTTTCTTCTACCGCAACAAGCCGGTGGCCGTGGTCGGCGGCGGCAACACCGCTGTCGAAGAGGCGCTGTACCTGGCCAACATCGCCAGCAAGGTCACCCTGATCCACCGCCGCGACACCTTCCGCGCCGAGAAGATCCTGATCGACAAGCTGCACGCCCGTGTCGCTGAAGGCAAGATCGAGCTGAAACTGAACGCGACCCTGGACGAAGTGCTGGGCGACAACATGGGCGTGACCGGCGCCCGCCTGAAGAACAACGACGGCAGCTTCGACGAAGTGAAGGTCGACGGCGTGTTCATCGCCATCGGCCACACCCCGAACACTTCGCTGTTCGAAGGCCAGCTGGAGCTCAAGGACGGTTACCTGGTGGTGCAGGGCGGCCGTGACGGCAACGCCACCGCGACCAGCGTCGAAGGCGTCTTCGCCGCCGGCGACGTGGCCGACCACGTGTACCGCCAGGCCATCACCTCGGCCGGCGCCGGCTGCATGGCGGCCCTGGACACCGAGCGCTATCTGGACGGTCTGCAGAACGCTGCGCACTAACACCGCAGAAACGAAAAAACCGGCCTTGGCCGGTTTTTTTGTGCCCGCGATTGCTTGGGCGATGCAATCCCGATGTGGCGGATGTTGCTCTGCGGTGGCTTGACTGACGCCATCGCCAGCAGGCTGGCTTCCACAGGGATAGTGTCTTTCGGGACTCAGCGGCGGGTCAGGGGCTGGGCTTCGAACTTCACGCCGGCCAGGCCGTGCTTGATCAGCGCGCGGATGTTGCCGTGGTCGCTGCCTTCCGGAGTCGCGACCACCGAACGGTAGTGCTCGCCGAACGCCAGCAGCGCCTCTTCGTCGCTCAAGCCTTC
Organism: Pseudomonas sp. B35(2017); assembly: GCF_002113645.1. Classification (NCBI taxonomy): domain Bacteria; kingdom Pseudomonadati; phylum Pseudomonadota; class Gammaproteobacteria; order Pseudomonadales; family Pseudomonadaceae; genus Pseudomonas; species Pseudomonas sp. B35(2017). The sequence goes on from NZ_NEIZ01000005.1 coordinate 221,914, forward strand.
CAGCAGCGCCAGGCCGAGGGTCTTGCAGGAACCTTCGTTCTGCCCGGCTGCGTTTTCCACGCCGCCGTTGTTGAAGGCCTGCTGGCGATAGTCGTAGCCGGCGTCGATGAACGCCAGGGTGTCGGCGAAGGCGTGTTCGCCGCTCTTGAAGCTGGCGCGCAGGGTGTTCAGGTCACTCATTGGGTTTTCCTTTGGCGAACGCCGCCTGTTGTTCGGCGCTGGCCTCTTGCTGATAGTGGGCTTTCCAGTCGGCGTACGGCATGCCGTAAACCACTTCGCGGGCGTCATCGAGGCTCACCTCGATCTGGCGCTCGTCGGCGGCGGCCTTGTACCACTTGGACAGGCAGTTGCGGCAGAACCCGGCGAGGTTCATCAGGTCGATGTTCTGCACGTCCTTGCGGCTGTCCAGGTGGGCGACCAGCCGGCGGAAGGCGGCGGCTTCGAGTTCGAGGCGTTGTTGCTCGGTCATGATGGGCTCTGTGCAGTCAAATCGTGGCGCGGATGATAAAAGCCTGGCGCCCGATGCGCCAGTTACGCTCAGCGGCTGGCCGCCAGGGTGATCGACACCGATTCGGCGAACCGCAGCGCATGGGGCTTGTCGACCTCGACCTCGGCGTACTGCACCGCCGTGTTGGCCATCACCAGATCGAGCAGCTCCTGGGTCAGGCGTTCGAGCAGGGCGAAGCGGTTGCCTTCCACGTGGGCGATGATGGCCTTGGTGATGGTGCGGTAGTTGAGCGCATGGTCGATGTCGTTGTCGCGCACCGCTTCCTGGGCGGCGTACAGGATGGTCAGGTTGATCAGCACGTCCTGCTTGTTGAGGATCTCGTCCTCGTTGATCCCGATGAAAGTGCGCAGGCGCAGATCCTTGACCCGGATGCGCGCCGTTCCCGGCTGAAGTTGTGGCATTTACGTGCTCCGTCCAATCAATTGCAGGAACTCCTGGCGGGTGTTGCTCGACTCGCGGAAGGCGCCGAGCATGACCGAGGTGTTCATGGTCGAATTCTGTTTTTCGACACCGCGCATCATCATGCACATGTGTCGGGCCTCGATGACCACCGCGACCCCTGCGGCAGCGGTGACCTGTTCGATGGCCTCGGCGATCTGCCGGGTGAGGTTCTCCTGGATCTGCAGGCGGCGGGCGAACATGTCCACCAGCCGTGCGACCTTCGACGGCTCCAGCACCCTGCCTGTCGGAATATAAGCCACATGGGCCTTGCCGATGAAGGGCAGCAGGTGATGTTCGCACAGCGAGTACAGCTCGATGCCGGGCACGATGACCATCTCGTCGGTGTCGGAGGCGACCAGCGCACCGTTGACGATGGCCTCGACGCTTTGCCCGTAGCCGTCGCACAGGTAGCGCATGGCCTTGGCCGCGCGCTCGGGCGTGTCGAGCAGGCCCTCGCGGTCGGGGTCTTCGCCGAGGCCGACGAGGATTTCGCGGTAATGGCCGGACAGGGAAGGCGTCATGGTGATCCTCGCGGGCGCTTATTTGACGTGCCGCCCGCCGTTGACGGTCAGGGTGGTGCCGGTGACGTAGGGGTTGTCGAGCAGGTAGCGCAGGCTCTGGTAGACCACCTCGCTGCCGGGCTCGATGCCCAGCGCGGATTTGGCCAGTGCCTTGGCGCGGTACGCCGCGTCGTCGTCCGGGTTGAACAATAGCAGGGCCGGCGCGATGCCGTTGACCTTGATCGCCGGCGCGTAGCGGGCGGCGAAGGACAGGGTCAGGCTGTCGAGGCCGGCCTTGGTGGCGCAGTAGCCGATGTGCTTGCTGCTGCCTCGGCGGGTCACGTCGTCGCTGATATGGACGATGTCGGCCGGGCCGGACCTGCGCAGCAGTTCCTCGCAGTGCAGGTTGATCAGGTACGGCGCGAGCATGTGCACGCCGAACATCCGCGTGAAGTCCTGGCCCTGGCGGGCGTCGCTTTCCTCCAGCCATTCGGAGGCGTTGTGCACGATGGCCCGCAGGCTGTCGGTGCGGGTCTTCAGGTCAGCGATGAAGCTCAGGATGGAGGCTTCGTCGCAGAAGTCCGCCTGCAGGCCGATGGCGCCCAGGTCGCGCAGCGCCTGCACGCCGGGGCGTTCGGTGCGGTAGGTGAACAGGACGCGGTGGCCGTCTTCGAGCAGGCGCTGCGCGCAATGCAGCCCGACACGCTGGCCGGCGCCGGTGATGAGGATCGGGGCGGAGGTGGAGGTCATGAACGGCTCGCGTCGGGGGGAGAGCAAAAACTATAACAGCGGCGCGGGCGCAGACCTACGCATGGATCGGCAGGAGCGGGCCGGCCCGCCCCTACGCCGGGGGTTACGGGTTCTGGGTGGAGGGGGCGGCGGGGGCACGGCGCGCCGGCGTGCCGCTCAGCCAGTTGGCCAGCAGCCTCGTCGACAGCGGAATGAAGAAATAGACCATCAATGGCGTCAGGCACAGCGTGCTGACGAACACCCGCGGCAGCAGGCTCATGTCGGCGAGCAACGGGCCCAGCACGAAATTGAACAGCAGCGACACCGGAAAGAACGCCAGCCAGATCGCCACCGCTTGCTTCCAGCGTGGCGGCCGTTGTCCGGCGGCGCCGAACCAGCCTTCGATGCCGCTGACCCGGTGCTCCTTCGGATGGGCGAACAGATCGCTGCCGCGGGCCAGCCAAGCGGTGCGCGACGCGGAGTGCTCCCAGGCGTGCAGCGTCTGCTCGTCGGCGAAGCGGAAGATGATCTGGAATTCGTTGTCGTCGGGCGGCGGGGCGAGCACGCCGGAACCCAGGTAGCCAGGAAAGTCGGTGGCCAGTTGTTCGCCTTCGCGCAGCCAGGCGATCAACTCCTGATAACGGCCTTCGGCGACGCGGCGGGCGACCATCAGCGTGACGGGTGAAGCAGACATTTTGTATCTCCGTATTACAGATGCGTCGCTCCGGATAGGGGCAACGCCTGAACGCGGCGCCGGGGTGGTGGGCCGCGTTTTTCGACAAGCAAGGATTATTCCGGATTTCCCCGATAAAACCAGCCACATTCGTCGCCGTTCACGGCTTGAACCGGCACCGGGCATCGGGGGTAGAATGGGATCCAACTTTGCAGCCAACGCCAACAAGGACGTGCGCCCGCCAATGCCTGTCATCAACGAGCTTCGCCTTGCCTCGCAGGCCTCTGCCGCGCTCGAGCGCGAAGAGCTGTTCCCCATACGCGAAGTGGCTCGGCTGACCGGCGTCAACCCGGTCACGTTGCGTGCGTGGGAGCGACGCTACGGCCTGATCCAGCCGACACGCACCGAAAGCGGGCACCGCCTGTACTCCGTGACCGATATCGAGCGCGTGCGCAGCATCGTCGATTGGATCGACCGCGGCGTGTCGGTGAGCAAGGTCGGCAAGATCCTGGCCAGGACCGAGCCGAGAAAGGCGTTGGCGCACATCATTCCCGACGAACTGGTGCAGACCGATTACCTTCAGTGGCAAGAACAGGTGCGCCGGGCGGTCAGCTCGTTCGACGATCAGGAACTGGACCGCGTCTACGGCCAGATCTTCTCTTCCTATGCGTTGCCCGTGGTGTTCCAGGACATCCTGATGCCGCTGTGGCTGCAGATGCTGCAGCGTCAGGACGCGTTCGGGCAGACCAGCGAATGGCTGTTCCTCGATGGCTTCCTGCGCGCCCGGGTGCTGCAGCGTGTCGTCATGCTGCGTGGCTCGCAGCCGCGCAAGGTGATCGTCAGCGCCCTGGCCGGGCAGTGCCGCGAACTCGAACTGCTGGTGGCGGCGCTGTTCCTCAGCGACAGCGATGCGGGGGTTCGGGTGCTGACCACGGGGCAGCCGTTCGACGAACTCACCTTGGTCTGCGAAAAGATCAAGCCTCAGGCGCTGGTGCTGTTCTCCAACCACGCGCCGTCGCCGGAGCTGCCGCGGCGCCTGAACCGTCTGGCCTTGAGCCTGGATTGCCAATTGATGCTGGCCGGTGACGCCGCGGATCTGGCGCAGGACAGCCTGGCAGGGTCGTCCATCGGTTGCCTGGGCAACGAGGGCGCGACCATGCGTCAGCGGATGGTGCAGTTCCTGGCGGGGAACCTGGATACCTGAACCTCAGGTGTGCAGGGCGGGGTGCGACAGACGATGCTGCTGCAGGATGAACTGGCGCAGGCGCTCGGTCTCGTCGGCGTCGCTCTGATTCAGCGCGTAGGCGTAGAAGCCTTGCTCGGTTTCCCGCTCGAAGGTGCCGCGCAGCGAGATCCGCTCATAACCCGACGGGCTGAACCACAGAGCGAAGTGCTTCGGCGGCTTGGTCTTGTTGCGCACTTCGAGCAGGACGCCCTTGTGCGAAACCTCGTGCACCCAGAGCATGCCCGGCTGCCCCTTGGCGTTCTCCAGCGCCACCGGCTCTTCGAGGGCCAGGCGCCACGGACGCACCATGGGGCCGTCCTCGTAGATGCTCGGCACGCCCAGGCGCAGGTGCAGGGCGTGGAACTCATCCTCGACCAGATGCAAAGGGAAGGTCATCTGCTGGTTTTCGAAGTTGGCCTGGATGGTCACCTGCTCATGGGCCGCCAGGCGCGTGAGCAGGTCGCGGATCTGCGAACCGCCGTTGACCATGAGACTCGACGTCGCATCCCGCACGTTCAATTGCGGGTTGTGTTGCATGGTCTGGATGAAATCCAGCTCATCCTGGGTCAGGAGGGCGTCGCGTTGCATGGCTAACTCGAAATAAATAATTACAAAGTCATTGGTGATTGTAGTTAATGACCATTAGTTCGCCGCTTTGTTTGAACCGTTCGTCGCTTTCAGGGCGGCGAGCTCGGCCTCCAGCGCGGCCACCTGGGCCTCCAGCTGGATCACCCGCTGCTGCGCCTTGACCTGAACGGTCACGTCCTTCTGCACGCCGACGAAATACGTCTGCCCGTCTTCGGCGCCCTTGACGGTCGACAGGGACAGCTCGTTGTAGAACGGCGTGCCGTCCTTGCGGTAGTTGCGCAGGATCTCGCGGCACGAACCGCCGTCCCGGAGCGCGTTGCGGATCAGCGTCAGGTTGTCCTGGTCACGGTCGCCGGACTGCAGGAAGCGGCAGTCCTGGTAGAGGATCTCTTCGCTGGTGTAACCGGTCAGGCGTTCGAAGGCCGGGTTCACGTAGATCAGGATGTTGTCCTGTTCACCTTCGCGTTCGGCCACCACGATGCCGTCGTTCGACGCGTTGATCACCATTTGCAGCAGGTTGGCATTGATCATGGTTGAATCCTTTCAGGGTTGTCGACCGCTCGCATTCTAGAAGATCGCCGGGCGCTGTCTACTGGCCATCAGCGCTTGTTGAGAACCAATCGCAGCGTTGTGCGTCCGGCTGTTACTATCGCCGCTCATTTTTCAGTTTCGGGATCAGATTGATGAAAGTCGCCATTCTCTCCGGTTCGGTCTACGGCACCGCCGAAGAAGTCGCCCGCCACGCCCAGAGCCTCATGAAGGCGGCAGGGCTTGAAACCTTCTACAACCCGCGCGCGAACCTGGCCGACCTCCAGGCGTTCGGCCCTGAAGCGTTCCTGGCGGTGACCTCGACCACCGGCATGGGCGAGCTGCCGGACAACCTGCAACCCTTGCATTCGGCGCTGCGCGATCAATTGCCGGCGGCCTGGCGCGGTCTGCCCGGCGCGGTGATCGCCCTGGGCGACGCCAGCTACGGCGAGACTTTCTGCGGCGGCGGCGAGCAGATGCGCGAACTGTTCGCCGAGCTGGGCCTGCGGGAAGTGCAGGACATGCTGCGTCTGGACGCCAGCGAAAGCGTCACCCCGGAAACCGACGCCGAGCCGTGGCTTGAAGGGCTGATCGCCGCACTCAAGGGCTGACCGCCCGCTCGCGCAGCAGCGCCAGCCAGGCCTGCGCCGCTTTCGACAGGTAGGCGCCGCTGCGCCAGATGAACGCGATGTCCCAGCGCAGGGTGTCCGGCGCCCGCAAGGTCAGGCGCACCACGCCCGGGCGCTCCAGGGCGCGGGCCACTACGCTTGGCAGCAGCACCACGCCTTGGCCGGCGGCGACCAGGGCGGCGAGAAAATCCGCCTGGCCGCTGCGTCCGCCTTCCTTCGGGGTGAAGCCCAGTTGCTGGCAGGCCTGAAGCAGGCGGTCGTTGAGCACGAAGCTGCGCTGATACAACAGGAACGGCGTGTCCGCCAGTTCCTCCAGGCCGATGTCTCCCTTGCCGGCCAACGGATGGTCCACCGGCAGCAAGGCATCCAGCGGTTCGTCGCAGAACGGCTGGAAGTCGAACTGCGGATCTTTCGGCAGCAGGCTGCCCCCCAGCTCCAGTTCGCCGCTGAGCACCGCCTGCTCGACATGGCGGCTGCCGCCCTCCAGCAAGTGAATGGCGATGTTCGGATAGCGCCGCCGGTACTCGGCGAACAGCCCGGCGAACAACGCGTCGCTGCCCAGCAGGGGCAGGCCCAGGCGCAGCTCGCCGCGGGCCAGTTGGCTGAGGTCGTCCAGTTCGCTGAGCAACTCGTTGCGCAGGCGCAGCATGCCTTCGGCCCGTTGCAGCACCACGCTGCCGGCGGCGGTCAGGCGCAACTGCGATCCGAGCCGTTCCAGCAGCGCCGTGCCCAGGCTCTGCTCCAGCTGGGCGACTTGCTTGCTCACCGCGGACTGGCTGATGTGCAAGGTCTTGGCGGCCTGGGTGAACCCGCCCTGATGCATCACTTCGACGAAACTGCGCAGCTGTTTGAATTCCATGGCCTGATTCCGAATTGGAATGGCTGTGAGTCTAACAATTCGCTTCGGAGATGGCAGGCCGCTTCGTAAAATGGGCGCCTGCGAGGAGCGAAACCATGATCAAGCGTCTTTCCCGTCTATTGGCCGAACTGGCCGTGCTGCTGGGCCTGTATCTGCTCGGCTGCCGGCTGGCCGCGTGGCTGGCTTGGCCGATTCCCGGCGGGGTGATCGGCATGGCGCTGTTGCTGCTGGCGTTCGCGTCCGGCCGGGTCAAGCCGGCGGCGTTGCAGCTGGGCGCCGGGCTGCTGATGGCCGAGATGCTGCTGTTCTTCATTCCCGCGCTGATGAGCCTGCTGGATCACGGCGCCTTGCTGCGCGACGACGGCTGGCGGATCGCGCTGGTGATCGGCGCCAGCACGTTGATGGTGATGCTGGTGACGGCGTTCACCGTGGAGCTGGCCGTGCGCCTGAGGCCTTCCCATGACGTATGAACCGATGCCGATGTTCTGGCTGGCCTTCACGCTGCTCGCGTACCTGTTCAGCCGTTGGCTGTACCGGCGCACCGGGCGTTATGTGCTGTCGCCGCTGATCCTGGTGCCGGCGCTGCTGCTGGCCCTCGCGGTGCCGTTGCACACCGCCTATGCCGAGTACTCCCGCGACACCCGCTGGCTGATGCAGGTGCTGGGGGCGGTCACCGTCGCGTTCGCGGTGCCGATCTGGCAGCAGCGGCGCCTGTTGGTGCGGCATTGGCCGGCTCTGTTGCTGGGCATGCTGGCCGGCAGCGCGGCGTCGGTCGCGACCTCGTTCGGGCTGGCCCGGGCGCTGGCGCTGGACAGCTCGGTGACGCTGTCGCTGGTGCCGCGCTCGATCACCACGCCGTTCGCCATGCCGTTGGCGCAGGATCTGGGCGGCGTGCCGGAGCTGACGGCGGTGTTCGTGATGTTCACCGGGGTGTTCGGGGCCATGCTGGGTGGCGTGCTGCTCAAGTGGCTGCCGCTGCGCAGCGCCCTGGCGCGCGGTGCGCTGTTCGGGGTCGGCGCCCATGGCGCAGGCGTCAGCCGGGCCCGGGAAGTGGGGGGTGAAGAGGGCTCCGTGGCCGGGCTGGTGATGGTGCTGACCGGGCTGCTCAATCTGTTCGCCGCCCCTTTGCTGGCGTCGGTGCTTTGACATGGATCCAAGGCCCTGGCCTTTCTGACCCGCTCAGTCATCAAGCTGGCTACCAATGCAACTACACGATCTTCGGCGGCTGACTAGACTGCTGTCACGTGCAGAACAATAAGAACGCAGAGGTGCATACAGTGAGCGTAGCCCCCGTCCCGTCGTCCCAGAATGTCAAAGACCAGGTCAGTGCCGCGGAGTGGCAGACCCGGGTCGATCTTGCCGCCTGTTACCGTTTGGTCGCCCTGCATGGCTGGGATGACCTGATCTTCACCCACATCTCCGCCAAGGTGCCCGGCACCGAAGATTTCCTGATCAACCCCTTCGGCCTGATGTTCCATGAGATCACGGCGTCGAGCCTGGTGAAGGTCGACCTGGCCGGCCGCAAACTCATGGACAGCCCCTACGAGATCAATCCCGCCGGCTACACCATCCACAGCGCCGTGCACGAAGTGCGGCACGACGTGGCCTGCGTGCTGCACACCCACACCGCGTCCGGCGTGGCGGTGTCGGCGCAGCGGCAGGGGGTGCTGCCGATCAGCCAGCAGTCGCTGTTCGTGCTGTCCAGCCTGGGCTATCACGCCTACGAGGGCGTGGCGCTGAACCACGAGGAAAAGGCCCGGCTGCAGGCCGACCTGGGCGACAGCAGTTTCCTGATGCTGCACAACCACGGCCTGCTGACCTGCGGCGGCACCATCGCCGATACCTTCCTGATGATGTTCACCTTCCAGCGCGCCTGCGACATCCAGGTGATGGCCCAGGCCGGCGGCGCCGAGCTGATTCCCATCGAACCGCAGATCCTGGCCGGTGCCCGGGCGATGATCGCCGGCGTCACCAAGAGCGCCCAGGGCATGGGCGGCGCGCTGGCCTGGCCGGCGCTGCTGCGCAAACTCGATCAACACGACGCGGGATACCGACTCTGATGCCTCTGACCGAGATTCCGCTGAGCGTCTGGCGCAAGCGCAGCCGCACGTTTGTCTTCCGTGGCCAGGCGATCCGTTACTGGACGTGCGGGCAGGGCGAGCCGCTGCTGCTGATCCATGGCTTTCCGACCGCCAGCTGGGACTGGCATTACCTCTGGCAGCCGCTGGCCCAGCGCTACCGGGTGATCGCCTGCGACATGCTCGGTTTCGGCGATTCGGCCAAACCCCTGAACCACACCTACAGCCTGCTGGAGCAGGCCGACCTGCAACAGGCGCTGCTCGCGCACCTGAAGGTCGAACAGCCGATCCACGTGCTGGCCCACGACTACGGCGACAGCGTCGCCCAGGAATTGCTCGCCCGGCACGGCGACGGCCTGATCGAGGTGGCCAGTTGCGTGTTCCTCAACGGCGGCCTGTTCCCGGAGACCCACCGGCCGGTGCTGATGCAAAAGCTGCTGCTCAGCCCGTTGGGCTGGATGATCGGCCGTGCGTTCAGCCGCGAAGGCCTGGCGAAAAGCTTCCGGCAGATCTTCGGGCCGCAGAGCCGTCCCAGCGAAAGCGAGCTGGATGACTTCTGGAGCCTGATCGAGAGCAACCGCGGGCGGCGGATCATGCACAAGCTGATCGGCTACATCCCCGAGCGACGGCTGCAGCGCGACCGTTGGGTCGCGGCCATGCAGCGCGGCGACATCCCGTTGCGAGTGATCGACGGCGAAACCGATCCGATCTCCGGCGGGCACATGGTCGAGCGCTACCGCCAGCTGATTCCGGACGCGGACGCGGTGCTGTTGCCGGGCATCGGCCATTACCCCCAGACCGAAGCGCCGGCGCTGGTGCTCAAGCACTACCTGGCGTTTCGCGACCACCTCGCGCTGCCGCCCCTCAAGGCCGCGTGCTCCTGAACGCCGCGCAGCGGCGCGCGTGCTGCCGCTCGCTGCGCCGCAACGCAAACGCTCCCGTCTGATCATCCTTGCGCCTTATCGGCCGCCATTCAGCGCCAGCCGTGTTCGTTGTGACCGCAGCGCCTGTGCCTGACACTCGGGCTCTCTGTCCCTCAGGCCTGCTGGAGTCCCTGCCATGAATGAAGCTGTGCGTTTCGAAGACAAAGTCGTGATCGTCACCGGAGCCGGCGGCGGCCTGGGGCGGGCCCACGCGTTGCTGTTCGCCAAGCAGGGCGCCAAGGTGCTGGTCAACGACCTCGGCGGCTCGACCCAGGGCGAGGGCGCCAACGCGTCGGCGGCCGACCGCGTGGTTGCGGAGATCCGCGCGGCCGGCGGCATCGCCGAGGCCAACCACGATTCGGTCACCGACGGCGACAAGCTCGTGCAGAACGCGCTGGATGCGTTCGGCCGCGTCGATGTGGTGGTCAACAACGCCGGGATCCTGCGCGACAAGTCCTTCCACAAGATGGAGGACGCCGATTGGGACCTGGTCTACCGCGTCCATGTCGAAGGCGCCTACAAAGTCACCCGCGCTGCCTGGCCGCACCTGCGCGAGCAGAATTACGGACGGGTGATCTTCACCGCGTCCACCTCCGGCATCTACGGCAACTTCGGCCAGTCCAACTACGGCATGGCCAAGCTAGGCCTGTACGGCCTGACCCGCACCCTGGCCATCGAGGGCCGCAAGAACAACATCCTGGTCAACGCCATCGCCCCCACCGGCGGCACCCGCATGACCGAGGGCCTGATCCCGCCGCAGGTGTTCGACCAGCTCAAGCCCGAACTGGTCAGCCCGCTGGTGGTGTACCTGGCCAGCGAGAACTGCCAGGAGACCGCAGGCCTGTTCGAGGTCGGCGGCGGCTGGATGGGCAAGGTGCGCTGGGAACGCAGCCTGGGCGCCGGGTTCGATCCGAACGCGGGCTTCTCGCCCGAGGATGTCGCGGCGCACTGGCAACAGATCTGCGACTTCGAAGGGGCGGCGCACCCGAAGGACAACATCGAGGCGCTGAAGGAAATGATGGGGAATCTGCAGAAGTATTCGTTGTGATCCAAGCCGGCCACCGGGGTGATCCCTGGTGGCCGTTTGCTGTTGCGCGTACCGGTCGTTCAACATGAATGTTGGCGTTGTCCGGTTCTGCCCCTCCCGCTGACCTGTGCACCCTTCTCAAAAGGCGTCGTCTAGGTTTTCAGCCGTTTTCCTCTTGCATGCCGTTGGCGTCCGGACATTCTGTCCGGCGACGCCACGGCGGAGCCCCTCCCTGAACACAACACCGATTCCTGCTCACGGGTGCTGAGACCGAACGTGTCCGGTGTGGCAGGAGGACTGATCCGCAGACAAAAAAAAGGCCGCTGCATCAGCAGCGGCCAAGGTAAGACGTTGGATCAAGGAGCTACAAATCAACGTCAGTGAACAGCGGGTCGAGGGAGCGCAAGCGTTGCGCACCGTCTGAAAACGGTTGCCGACGGCCAACAGGCCATGGACTTCTTGCTTCAGGCTGTCCGCCTAGAAAGCCCGTTCAGAATAAGGCCACGGGCCTGTGGGAAAAATACCGATTCCGGACATGCACTGTTGCGGGGCATGCAACAGTCCGGTGCACCGCGATGAGCATCATGCCCGGCATTGATCGTAGACCATCCAGCCCGTTCATGATCGGCGAAGAGGCCTGCCCGGCAAGGGCATTCATCCTTTCGGGCGACAGCGTGAATACCTCCTTGGTGCGCTTATCGGGCGCGGCCGCCGGGCAGTAGGGTGGAGCCTCCTGTCACTCACCGGGGAAGACGCATGACAAAAACAACAATGCGCGCCATCTTCACACCGCAGGCGTTGGCCGTTGCGGTGGCCTTGGGATGCTGCGCCCAGGCGCAGGCGGTTTCGTTCAACATCGGGGAAATCGAGGGCACGTTCGACTCGTCGCTGTCGGTCGGTGCGAGCTGGGGCCTGCGCGATGCCGACAAGTCGCTGGTGGGGACGGTCAACGGCGGGACGGGGCAGTCCTCGACCGGGGATGACGGGCGCCTGAACTTCAAGAAAGGCGAAACCTTCTCCAAGATCTTCAAGGGCATCCACGACCTTGAGCTCAAGTACGGCGACACCGGTGTGTTCGTGCGCGGCAAGTACTGGTACGACTTCGAGCTCAAGGACGAGGACCGCGAGTTCAAGCCGATCAGCGACAAGGGCCGCAAGGAGGGCGCCAAGTCCTCGGGCGCCGAGATCCTCGACGCCTTCGTCTACCACAACTATTCCATCGCCGACCTGCCGGGCACCGTGCGCGCCGGCAAGCAGGTGGTGAGCTGGGGCGAGAGCACCTTCATCGGCAACTCGATCAACAGCATCAACCCCATCGACGTGTCGGCGTTCCGCCGCCCTGGTGCGGAGATCAAGGAAGGCCTGATCCCGGTGAACATGCTGTTCGCTTCCCAGGGCCTGACCGACAAGCTCACGGTCGAAGGCTTCTATCAGCTGGAGTGGGATCAGACGGTCCTGGACAACTGCGGCACGTTCTTCGGCGTCGACGTGGCGGCGGACGGCTGCACCACCGGCTACACCGTCGGCAACCCGGCGATCGCGCCGCTGGCGCCGTTGGCGGCGGCGTTCGGGCAGCCGATCCAGGTGACCCGCGAAGGCGTGGTGATTCCCCGGGGCGGCGACCGCGACGCGCGGGACTCGGGGCAGTGGGGCACGGCGTTGCGCTGGCTCGGCGAAGACACCGAGTACGGCCTGTACTTCATGAACTACCACAGCCGCACGCCGACCGTCGGCACCACCACCGCCGGGCTCTCGACCCTGGCGGCGTTGCCGGGGATGGTCGGGATCGCCAACGGCATCGCGCCGGGCGCCGGCTCCGGCCTGGCCCAGAGCGTGATGCTCGGCCGCGGCCAGTACTACCTCGAATACCCGGAAGACATCCGCCTCTATGGCGCGAGCTTTTCCACCACGCTGCCCACCGGCACCGCCTGGACCGGCGAGATCAGCTACCGGCCCAACGCCCCGGTGCAGGTCAACACCAACGACCTGACCCTGGCGATGCTCAACCCCATCGCCGGCGGCGCGGCGTCGCCGCTGGCCACCCGCCCCGGCGCCGACAACAAAGGCTACCGGCGCAAGGAAGTGACCCAGGTGCAGAGCACCCTGACCCACTTCTTCGACCAGGTGCTGGGCGCCGAACGCCTGACCGTGGTCGGCGAGGCGGCGGTGGTGCGGGTCGGCGGGCTGGAGCCGCGCAGCAAGCTGCGTTACGGCCGCGACTCGGTGTACGGCCAGTACGGTTTCGGCGGCGACACCGGCGGCTTCGTCACGTCCACCTCGTGGGGCTACCGGGCCCGGGCGATCCTCGACTACGCCAACGTGATCGGCGGCATCAACCTCAAGCCCAACCTGTCCTGGTCCCACGACGTCGCCGGGTACGGCCCCAACGGGCTGTTCAACGAAGGGGCCAAGGCGGTCAGCGTCGGGGTCGATGCCGACTACCGCAACACCTACACCGCGAGCCTGAGCTACACCGACTTTTTCGGCGGCGACTACAACGTCCTCGAAGACCGTGACTTCGTGGCCCTGAGCTTCGGCGTGAACTTCTGACCTGCCCGAATAAGGATGAATCCGATGCGCAAGATGATTCTGCAGTGCGGCGCCCTGGCCTTGAGCCTCCTGGCGGCCAACGTGATCGCGGCGGTGTCGCCGGAAGAGGCGAACAAGCTCGGCACCAGCCTGACGCCCCTGGGCGCCGAGAAGGCTGGCAACGCCGACGGCTCGATTCCGGCGTGGACCGGCGGCATTCCGAAGAACGCCGGGGCGGTGGACAGCAAAGGGTTTTTGGCCGATCCGTTCGCCGGCGAGAAACCCCTTTTCACCATCACCGCCGCCAACGTCGAGCAGTACAAGGGCAAACTGTCCGACGGCCAGGTGGCAATGTTCAAGCGCTACCCCGAAACCTACAAAATTCCGGTCTACCCGACCCACCGCACCGTCGCCGCGCCGCCGGAGATCTACGAGTCGGCCAAGCGCAGCGCGCTGAACGTGACGACCATCAACGACGGCAACGGCCTGGCCAACTTCACCGGCAACCGCTACTACGCTTTCCCGATCCCCAAGAACGGCGTCGAGGTGCTGTGGAACCACATCACCCGATACCACGGCGGCAACCTGCGGCGGATCATCACCCAGGTGACGCCGCAGACCAACGGCAGCTACACGCCGATCCGCTTCGAGGAAGAGATTGCGGTGCCGCAGTTGATGAAGGATCTGGATCCGGAGAAGGCGGCCAACGTGCTGACCTTCTTCAAGCAGTCGGTGACCGCCCCGGCGCGGCTGGCGGGCAACGTGCTGCTGGTGCACGAGACCCTCGACCAAGTGAAGGAGCCGCGCCTGGCCTGGATCTACAACGCAGGCCAGCGCCGGGTGCGCCGCGCCCCGCAGGTGGCCTACGACGGGCCGGGCACGGCGGCGGACGGCCTGCGCACCTCGGACAACTTCGACATGTTCTCCGGGGCGCCGGACCGCTACGACTGGAAACTGATCGGCAAGAAGGAAATGTACATCCCCTACAACAGCTACAAGCTCGATTCGCCGAGCCTCAAGTACGACGACATCATCAAGGCCGGGCACATCAACCAGGACCTGACCCGCTATGAGCTGCACCGGGTCTGGGAGGTGGTCGGCACGGTCAAGCCGAGCGAGCGGCACATCTACGCCAAGCGCCACATGTACCTGGACGAGGACAGCTGGCAGGTGGCGCTGGTCGACCACTACGACGGTCGCGGCCAACTGTGGCGGGTGGCGGAGGGGCACGCCCAGTACTACTACGATCACCAGGCCCAGGCGTACACCCTCGAAGCGCTCTACGACATCATCGCCGGCCGCTACATCGCCTTGGGCATGAAGAACGAAGAGAAGCACAGTTTCGAGTTCGGCTTCGACGCCAAGGCCGCCGACTACACGCCGTCGGCCCTGCGTTCGGAGGGCGTCCGGTAACGGTCGCGATACACAAGGCGTACAAAAGGCGACCGGGCGGTCGCCTTTTTTATGGGGGCCGATCAGCCGCTTGAATACTTATCAACAAGCGCGCGAGACAGGGCTAGGGTGACGGCACAACGATAAGAAGGCTCGCACGATGACCGCCATGACGCCGTGTCTGGATTCGCCCCGTTTTCTGCCCAGGCTGTCTGCCCATCACCAGTTGCGCAGCCGTCTGAGCGGGCCGCTGCTGGAGACCACGGCACGCATCCGCTTGCTCTGCGCGCCGCCCGGCAGCGGCAAGACGGCGTTGATGACCGAATGCCTCCTGCAGGTGCCGGCGGGCTGCACGGTGCATTGGCTGCCGCTGGCGGGCGCGGCGTTGTCTGTCGAGGGGTTCTGTCGGCGGCTGGCCCAGGCGCTGGGCGCGCAGGGTTCGGACGAGGCTGCGCTCACCGAGGAACTGGCCCGCTGGCGGTCGCCGGCCTGGCTGATGATCGATGACTATTGCCGCCAGCCGGATCCGTTGCTGGACGCCTTGCTCGACCGTTTGCTGGCGGCCAGCGCCCCGACGCTGATCTGGTGGATCGGCACCCGCCGGCGTCCGTCCTGCAATTGGCCGCGCCTGCTGCTCGACGACGCGTTGCATGAGTGCGAGGCGGCGGCGCTGGCGCTCACGCCGCAGGAACTGGCCCCGGTGCTGCGGCACCTGCCGCCGGAGCAGGCGGGGCTGGCGGCCGAGCGCATCGTGCGGCGCACCGGCGGCTGGTGTGCCGGCGTGCGCATGGCGTTGCTGCAGAAGTGCGACTGGTCGCAACGGGAACTGCCGCAGCAGCGTGCCGACACCTTGCTCGATTACCTGCAGCGCGAACTGTTCAGTGGCCTCACCCCCGAGCTGGCCGAAGCCTGGCGGGTGCTGGCGCATTTTCCACGGTTCAATGCCGGGCTCTGCGATCACTTGTTCGGCGCCGGGGAAGGCACGCAGTACCTGAGCGACTTGCAGGCGCTCGGTTGCTTCATCGAACCCTGGCAGGGCTCGGCCGACTGGCTGCAGGTGTTCCCGGCGCTGTCCCGGTTGATCATTGACGAGCACTGGCCCCAGGGGCGTTCGTGGCATCGGCGGGCCTGTCAGTGGTTCGCCGCCGAACAGGACTGGAAGTCGGCCTTCGAACAGGCGTTGCTCGCCGAGGAGTTCGAGGTGGCGGTCAGCCTGTTGCAGCATTTCACCTTCGAGCACCTGTTCGAGGACCGGGCCGTGGTGCTCCTGCTGAGCCTGCACGAGCGCCAGGGCGAGGCGCTGATGCTCGGCTCGCCGCAACTGATCGGTCTGATGACCGCCGCCTTGCTGTTTGCCGGGCGATTCAGCCAGGCGACGGCCTGGATCGGGCATCTGGGGCGCTTCCTTCCCCAACCGTCGGCGGTGCGCCAGCAGCAATTGATCGCCCGCTGGCAGGCGCAGCAAGGGTGGCTGCTGCACTTGCAGGGGCACATGGACGCCGCCCGCGAACATTTCGAGCAAGCGTTGGCGGCGTTGGCGGATGACGCCTGGCCGGCGCGCTTGCTGTGCCTGTCCGGGCAGACGCAACAGGCGCTGCTGTGCGCCGAGATGGATCGGGCGCAGGCGATCAACCGCGAGGCCCTGCGTCTGGCCCGGGCCTGCGGGTCACTGCTGTTCGAGGGCTTGCTTGAGCTCGATCACGCCCAATGGCTGGAGCAGCGCGGCGCGCCGGGACGTGCCGACAGCCTGTTGGCGCAGATGGAGCAATTGTTGAGCGCGCGGGACGAACGTCCGACGCCCTTGCTGGGGCGCATCGCCTTGCGGCGGGGGCGGTTGGCGCTGGGCATGGGGCAGCAGGCGCAGGCCGCCGAATGCTTCCGGCAAGGGCTGGACGATTGCCTGCGCAGCCACGACAAACGCGTGCTGTATGGCTTTCTCGGCCAGGCGCAACTGGCCGCCAACGGTGGGGACTATGCCCAGGCCTTCGAACGATTGCGCGACGCGGAACGGCTGATGCAGCAGCGGCAGATTCCGGACACGGTCTACCGCGGCGCGCTGCTGCAGGTCAGCAGCCATTTCTGGTTGCAGCAGGGGCGGGCGGAGCTGGCGTGCGAAGCCTTGAGCCGGGTGCTCAGGCACTATCGCGGCCCGCAGGCATTGCAGGCTCCGCCGGCGACGCTGGAGCTGATTGCGCGGATCGAGTATTTACTGATCCTCGCCATGGCCAGATCGCTGTCGGCACCGAGCGATGCGGCGGCGCAACTGGAAGGCCTGATGAACCGGGCGCAGGCGCGGGGCATGTGGGCGCTGTTCACCGAGCTGCAGCTGGCGACGGCCGAACTGTTGTGGCTGGAGGGTCGCCCGGCCGACGCGAAAGCGCGGCTGCACGAAGGGATGGACAGCGTGACCAAGTACCAGGGGCAGCAGGCGCTGAGCGAACTGCGCCTGCGCGTACCGGCATTGCTGCAGGCCTGCCACGAAGTGCGGGGTGAGGAAACCGACGCGCTGTCGGATCAGACAGGCACGTTGAGCCAACGGGAGCGGCAAGTCCTGAAGCTGATCGCGCTCGGCCATTCCAATCAACAGATTGCCGATGCGCTGTTCATTTCTCTGCACACCGTCAAGACCCATGCCCGGCGGATCAACGGCAAGTTGGGGGTTCAGCGCAGGACGCAAGCGGTGGCCAAGGCGAAGTCGACGGCGCTATGGCAATGAGCGGGCCAGCCTTTGCGGCGGCGGTGGCCGGATGCTGAAAGGCTGAGTCAACCCTTCAGGCCGTCGCCCTGATAGCCCATCCGCCAGCTCACGGCCCGCGCCGCCGCCAGCAACCGCCGGGCCGCCGGGCCGTTTTCGTCGGCGTGGAACAGCGAGGTCGGGCCGACGATGGTCAGCACGGCGGCGATCTGCCCGACCGCGTTGAACACCGGGGCCGACAGCGCGTCCACACCCGGCATCAGCAAGCCGTGCACGTGGTGCAGGCCCCGTGCGCGGATCTGCTGGCACAGGTCCGCATAAGCCTTCTCATCCGCCAGCGGATGCTCATCGACCGCGGTTTCCCGCTCGCGCAGTTCGTCGGTTTCGCGGTGCGGCAGGTAGGCGCTGAAGACCAGGCCGGTGGATGAACTGAGCAGCGGCAGCACCGAGCCCAGTTGCGTCACCACCGTCACCGCCCGCACCGCCGGCTCGATGTGCACCACGGTTGCGCCCTGGTTGCCCCAGACCGCCAGAAAGCAGGTTTCGTTGAGTTCGTCGCGCAGTTCCGACAGCGGCAGGGCGGCGACCTTGAGCACGTCCATGCTGTTGAGGGCGGCCAGGCCCACGCGCAGCGCCTCGCGGCCCAGCCCGTAGTGGTTGGTGGCGGCATCCTGCTCGGCGAACCCCGAGGCGATCAACGCCTGCAGGTAGCGGTGCACCTTGCTCGCCGGCATCTGCACGTGCTCGGCCAGGCGCGACAGCGAGGTGGCGGGCGACAGTTCGGCCAGCGCCTTGAGGATGTCGGTGCCGACCTCGGCGGAGCGCACTTTCTGTTTGCCGTTGCTGTCGCTGGTTTTTTCCATGGTGGCGCCGTGTCCCGGATCGAATGGGCGTCTTTATAGCTTGACGCTGGATAGCGAGCAAATTACGTTATGCGTAATCGAATTACGACAATAACAACCCCGGCGTGCCAGCACCTCTGATCCAGAGCGACGGGCCATGCCGACTCCCTGTTCAGGAGGCTCCATGAACCTCGATTCAGCCCTGGCGTACCAGTCGGGTTTCGGCAACGAATTCAGCAGCGAAGCGTTGCCGGGTGCTTTGCCCGTCGGCCAGAACTCCCCGCAGAAAGCCCCCTACGGCCTCTACGCCGAACTGTTTTCCGGCACCGCCTTCACCATGGCCCGCAGCGAAGCGCGGCGCACCTGGATGTACCGGATCAACCCGTCGGCCAATCACCCGGCGTTCGCCAAGCTGGAGCGGCAACTGGCCGGCGGCCCGTTGGGTGAGGTCACGCCCAACCGCCTGCGCTGGAACCCGCTGGACATTCCGTCCGCCCCCACCGATTTCATCGACGGCCTGGTGAGCATGGCCGCCAACGCCGGCGCCGAAAAACCGGCCGGCATCAGCATCTACAGCTATGCCGCCAACCGCTCGATGGAGCGGGTGTTCTTCAATGCCGACGGCGAGCTGCTGCTGGTGCCGCAACTGGGGCGCCTGCGCATCGCCACCGAACTGGGCGTGCTTGAGGTCGAGCCGCTGGAGATCGCCGTGCTGCCGCGGGGCCTGAAGTTCCGCGTCGAGCTGCTGGACGCCCAGGCCCGCGGCTACGTCGCCGAGAACCACGGCGCACCGCTGCGCCTGCCGGACCTGGGGCCGATCGGCAGCAACGGCCTGGCCAACCCTCGTGACTTCCTGACCCCGGTCGCGGCCTACGAGAACCTTCGGCAGCCGACCACCCTGGTGCAGAAGTTCCTCGGCCAGCTGTGGGGCGCCGAGCTCGGACACTCGCCGCTGGACGTGGTCGCCTGGCACGGCAACAACGTGCCGTACAAATATGACCTGCGCCGGTTCAACACCATCGGCACGGTCAGTTTCGATCACCCGGATCCGTCGATCTTCACCGTGCTGACCTCGCCGACCAGCGTGCACGGCCTGGCCAACCTCGACTTCGTGATCTTCCCGCCGCGCTGGATGGTGGCCGAGAAGACCTTCCGTCCGCCGTGGTTCCACCGCAACCTGATGAACGAGTTCATGGGCCTGATCCAGGGCGAGTACGACGCCAAGGCCGAAGGCTTCGTGCCCGGCGGCGCGTCCCTGCACAGCTGCATGAGCGCCCACGGCCCGGACGGCGAGACCTGCACCAAGGCCATCAACGCTGACCTCAAGCCTGCGAAGATCGACAACACCATGGCGTTCATGTTCGAGACCAGCCAGGTGCTGCGCCCGAGCCGTTTCGCCCTCGACTGTCCGCAACTGCAATCCAATTACGACGCCTGCTGGGCTACGCTGCCTGTCACGTTCGACCCGACCCGGAGATAACCCATGACTCAGACTTCCATCGCCCGCAGCTGGGTCGCCTCGGCCAACGGCCACGCGGACTTCCCGCTGCAGAACCTGCCGCTGGGCGTGTTCAGCGCCGACGGTTCGGCCCCGCGCAGCGGCGTGGCCATCGGCGACCGCATTTTCGACCTGGAGGCGGCGCTGGACGCCGGCCTGTTCGAAGGCGCCGCCCGCGCGGCGGCCGAAGCCACCCGCGGCGGCCAGTTGAACGCCTTCTTCGCCCTCGGCCGCGAGGCACGGGTCGCCCTGCGCGCACGCCTGCTGGAGCTGTTCAGCGAAGGCAGCGCCCTGCAGGCGAAGATCGAAGCCCCGGGCGCCAAGCTGCTGCCGCTGGCCGCCGACTGCCAGATGCACCTGCCGGCGCGGATCAGCGACTACACCGACTTCTACGTCGGCATCGAGCACGCGCAGAACGTCGGCAAGCTGTTCCGCCCGGACAACCCGCTGCTGCCCAACTACAAGCACGTGCCGATCGGCTACCACGGCCGGGCGTCCACCGTCCGCGCCTCCGGCACCGATGTGCGCCGTCCGAAAGGGCAGACCCTGCCGGCCGGCGCCAGCGAGCCGACCTTCGGCCCTTGCGCCCGCCTGGACTACGAACTTGAGCTGGGCATCTGGATCGGCCAGGGCAACGAGATGGGCGAGCCGATCGCCATCGGCGACGCCGCCGAGCACATCGCCGGTTTCTGCCTGCTCAACGACTGGTCGGCCCGCGACATCCAGGCCTGGGAATATCAGCCGCTGGGGCCGTTCCTGTCCAAGAGCTTCATCACCAGCGTCTCGCCGTGGGTGGTGACCGCCGAAGCGCTGGAGCCGTTCCGCACCGCGCAGCCGGCGCGTCCGCAAGGTGACCCGCAGCCACTGCCGTACCTGCTCGACAATCGGGATCAGGCCGGCGGCGCGTTCGACATCGAACTGGAAGTGCTGCTGCTCACCGAGGCCATGCGCGAGCAGAACCTGCCGGCCCACCGCCTGACCCTGAGCAACACGAAATACATGTACTGGACCGTCGCACAGATGGTCGCCCACCACAGCGTCAACGGCTGCCAGCTGCAGGCCGGCGACCTGTTCGGTTCGGGCACCTTGTCGGGGCCGGAAAGCGGCCAGTTCGGCAGCCTGCTGGAGATCACCGAGGGCGGCAAGAAACCGGTCGAGCTGGCCACCGGCGAAGTGCGCAAGTTCCTTGAGGACGGTGACGAAATCATCCTGCGCGCCCGTTGCGCCCGTGACGGTTTCGCCTCCATCGGCTTCGGCGAGTGCCGGGGCAAAGTGCTGGCGGCACGCTGACAGGAGCGGCTCATGGATCTCTACACTTACTACCGTTCCACCTCGTCGTACCGGGTGCGCATCGCCCTGGCGCTCAAGGGGCTCGACTACCGGGCGCTGCCGGTCAACCTGATCGCGCCGCCGGGGGGCGAGCACCGGCAACCGGCGTACCTGGCGATCAATCCGCAGGGCCGTGTGCCGGCCTTGCGCACCGATGACGGCGAGCTGCTGATCCAGTCGCCGGCGATCATCGAGTACCTGGAGGAACGTTATCCACAGGTGCCGCTGCTGCCGGAAAACCTTGCCGCCCGCGCCCACGTGCGCGGCGTGGCGTCGGTGATCGGCTGCGACGTGCATCCGCTGCACAACGTCAGCGTGCTCAACCGGCTGCGTCAGTCGGGTCACGACGAATCCCAGGTGACGGAGTGGATCGGCCACTGGATCGGCCAGGGGCTGGCGACGGTGGAGCAACTGATCGGCGACGAAGGCTTCTGCTTCGGCGAATGGCCGTGCCTGGCTGACGTGTACCTGATCCCGCAGCTGTACGCCGCCGAGCGCTTCAACGTCGCGCTCGACGCTTACCCGCGCATCCGCCGGGTGGCGGCGTTGGCCGCTGCGCATCCGGCGTTCGTCAAGGCCCATCCGGCGAACCAGCCGGACACCCCTTGAGGCCTGGCGCCGCTCAGCCGTAGGCGCCGATCTGCTGGCAATCGCGACCTGTCGGATTCATCCGGGATGACTGACATGCCGCCATCGCCAGCAGGCTGGCTCCCACAAGTAACACCGGTTCTGTCGCAGCAAACAACCATAAGAACAAAACAGGTACCTTGCGATGCACAACCAGATTGCCAGCTTCCGGGCGGCGCTCGACGCCCGTCCTGTGTCCCGTTTCCAGTGGTCGCTCCTGATCCTGCTCGCCTTGCTGCTGGTCACCGACGGCTACGACGCCCAGGTGCTCGGCTATGTGGTGCCGGCGCTCGCCCAGGACTGGGGGCTTGAGAAAGCCGCGTTCGGCCCGGTGTTCAGCGCCAACCTGCTCGGCCTCACCCTGGGGTCGCTGGCCGTGACGCCTTTGGCCGACCGCTTCGGCGTGCGGCGGATCCTGCTGGCCTGCGTGCTGATCTACGCCAGCCTGACTGTGCTGATGGTGTTCGCCGATTCCCTGGACACCCTGATGGTCGCGCGCTTCATCTGCGGGATCGGCATGGGCGGGGCGATGCCCAGCGCCATGGCGCTGATGTCCGAATATTCACCGCCGCGCCTGCGCACCTTGATGGTGACACTGGCCGCCTGCGGTTTTTCGTTCGGCGGCGCGGCGGGCGGGTTCGTCGCCGCCGGCTTCATCGACCGCTTCGGCTGGCAGGCGGTGTTCCTCGCCGGGGGCGTGACGCCATTGCTGCTGTTCCCGTTCCTGTGGTGGCTGTTGCCCGAATCGCTGCCGCGGCTGCTGCGCGATGCGCCGCCTTACGCACGCCTGCGCAAGGTCACTGCGCGGATGCTCCCGGACTGGCAGCCGCCGGTGGCGTCCGTTGAACAGAACGAGCGCGAGCAGGGCAGCAAGCTGACCGTGGTCGAGCTGTTCCGCAACGGCTATGCACGGCCGACGCTGCTGATCTGGTCGACCTTTTTCGTCAGTCTGATCCTGCTGTATTTCATGATCAGCTGGCTGCCGTCGCTGCTGCTGGAAAGCGGGCTGGCGCTCAAGGAGGCGAACCTGGTGACGTCGATGTTCCTGTTCGCCGGCACCGTGGGGGCGATCTGCATGGCCTGGTTCGCCGACCGCCTCAAGCGCAAGGTGCGCCTGCTGTCCGGCGTGCTGGCCGGGGCGGCGTTGTGCACGGTGCTGCTGGGGCTCAACCACGACAATCCCCGCTATCTGGTGGCGTTCGTCTTTGCGGCCGGGTTCTGCATCATCGGCGGGCAACTGACGCTCAACGCCTTCGCCAGCAACTTCTACCCGGCGCACGTGCGCGCCACCGGCACCGGCTGGGCGCTGGGGGTCGGGCGCTTCGGTTCGATCCTAGGACCGCTGTTCGGCAGCCTGCTGTTGGCGATGCACATTCCGGTGCAGCAGATTTTCTTCTTCTGTGCGGTGCCGGCGGTGATCGCCGCACTGCTGATCATCCAGGTGCGCTCGCCCGCCGAGCCCACCCGATCAGATGTGGGAGCCCGCCTGCTGGCGAAGAACGATAACGCGGTTTGACTGACAGTCCGCGGCGCCTGGAATCGCCAGCAGGCTGGCTCCCACAAAGGCTTGCGCCTATAGGGTTCAGTGGACGATGGCGTTGGGCGGCAGGTGGCCCAGGCGTTCGGTCAGGCGCAGCCGCTGGATCGGGTCGTCGCTGAGCAGCAGCGCACGCTCCAGGTCGAAGCGCTCGGCGTTGGGGCAGTCGAGGCGCTGGTACAGGCTGGCGCGGGCCAAGTAGTCGGCGGCGTTGGCGTTGCCCAGTTCGAGCACGCGTTCGGCGTCGATCAGGGCGGCGATGAAGTCGTCGTGGGTCAGGTGCAGCTGGCGCAGGTTGCGCGACAGACGCTGCAGCATCTGCAGCGGCTCGGCGGTCTGCAGGTGCTCGGCGTTCAGTTTCATCTCAGGCCCGTACTGGCGGTGCAGCAGGTCGCGGCAATCGTTGGGGTAGAGCCGACGTCCGCCGCAGGGGTCGAGCAAATGGTCGGCGCCAGGCACCCGCAGCAGGAAGTGCCCGGGAAAGTTGACGCCGGCCAACGGGATGCCCAGCCCGCGGGCCAGCTCCAGGGCGATCAACGCCAGGGCCAGCGGCTGGCCGCGACGGGTCTGCAGCACCTTGTGCAGCAACGCCGCCTGGGGGCGCAGCGGCGAGAAGTCGTCCTGGGCGAACCCCAGGTCGTTCATCCGCCGCAGCAGCGGCTGCGCCAGTTCGCCGGCCGGCAGCATCGGCAGGCCGGCGCCGACCTTTTGCTGCAGCTCCCTGAAGTCCCGCAGCAGTGCTTGGGGATCGACGCCGTTGTCGTGTTCGGCCGCGATCCACAGCGCGGCTTCGAACAGCGCGGGCGGCGAACGGTACAGGCAGTCGAAGAAACGTTGGCGCGGGTTCATCACAATCTCCGTCGGATGCCTCGTTGTAGCCCCGTCCTCGCCATTCGTCCAGTGCGCCGCCGCTCTGGCGCCGGGTTATGCCGCGAAGCATCGGCGCACGCCTGCGCTTATTCCGGCGCGCTTCAGCAATTTTCAGGCGCAAGCCTATACTGGCGACTACCGCAAGTGATTCGGGAGCCCGTCGATGTTCGCTCTCATGCAAAGCACTCGCCTGGAATCGCTGCACCTCAGCGTCGACCCGCAATCCGGGTTGAAGGCGGTGATTGCCATCCACAACAGCCGCCTGGGGCCTGCCTTGGGCGGGTGCCGTTACTTGGCCTACCCCAACGACGAGTCCGCGGTCGAGGACGCCGTGCG
This sequence comes from Pseudomonas sp. B35(2017), assembly GCF_002113645.1. Taxonomy (NCBI): domain Bacteria; kingdom Pseudomonadati; phylum Pseudomonadota; class Gammaproteobacteria; order Pseudomonadales; family Pseudomonadaceae; genus Pseudomonas; species Pseudomonas sp. B35(2017). The sequence goes on from NZ_NEIZ01000005.1 coordinate 246,277, forward strand.
CCTGGCCCGGGGCATGAGTTACAAGGCCGCCCTGGCCGGCCTGGCCCAGGGCGGGGGCGTGGCCGTCATCGTGCGGCCGGCCCATGTGGAAAACCGCGCCGCGCTGTTCGAGGCCTTCGGCCGCTGCATCGATCAGTTGGACGGCCGCTACATCACTGCCATCGACAGCGGCACGTCGGTGGCGGACATGGACTGCATCGCCCAGCACACCCAGCACGTCACCAGCACCACGTCCGCCGGCGACCCGGCGCCCCATGCCGCGATGGGCGTGTTCACCGGCATCCGCGCCACGGCCATGGCGCGGCTGGGCAGCGACAACCTCGAAGGCCTGCGTGTGGCGATCCAGGGGCTGGGCAATGTCGGCTTCGCCCTGGCCGAGCAACTGCACGCCGCCGGTGCGGAGCTGCTGGTCAGCGACATCGACCACGGCAAGGTGCAGTTGGCGATGGAGCAGCTCAACGCCCATCCGATCGCCAACGACGCGCTGCTCAGCACCCCGTGCGACATCCTCGCGCCGTGCGGCCTGGGCGGCGTGCTCAACAGCCACACCGTGCCGCAGCTGCGCTGTTCGGCGGTGGCGGGCTCGGCGAACAACCAGTTGTCGCACCTGGACATGGCCGACCAGCTGGAGCGGCGGGGCATCCTGTACGCGCCCGACTACGTGATCAACGCCGGCGGGCTGATCTACGTCTCGCTCAAGCACCGGGGCGAGGAGTTGCCCACCATCACCGCGCACCTGTCGAAGATCAGTTCGCGGCTGACCGAAGTGTTCGCCCACGCCCAGGCGGAAAAGCGCTCCCCGGCGCGGGTGGCCGACGAACTGGCGGAAAGGGTGCTCTACCGTTGAAGCTTGGGTTTGCCCGGACATGAAAAGGCCCCCGGACCGTTCGGTCCGGGGGCCTTGTTCAATTCGGGCTGCGGTTACTTGGCGGCCTTCGCTGCCTTGACCGGCTTGGCCGGCGTCTCCACCGGTTCGGCCGCTTCGCTCGGTTCGGCCTCCGGGGCTTTCCCGGCGGGCGCCGCCGGCGCGTTGATCAGTTCCGACAGCGCATCGGGCTGGCTCTTGAACGCCTTGGCGAACACGTCGCGGTTCTTCGCCATGTAGATCCCGACTTCTTCCACTTGCTGCTCGTTCAACGACGGAACGGCCTTCTGCAACACTTCGGACAGCAGTTCCGCCAGTTCGAGCATCTTGTCATGACGGTCAGCTTCGGCTTTATCCATGAACAAGCGCTCCAGGTCTCGGCTGCTGCGGTATACCACTTCGACGGCCATTCACCACCTCACATGCCTTCACGTTGGTTGTACTGTATCTATATACAGCGAAAAGGATAGGCGAATCCCTTCGCTTTGGGTAGTGGCTTTTCAATGTAGACCGGATCCGGTGATTTTCCCGGGCGCAAACGCAACGACCCGCCGTGGGCGGGTCGTCGGGCAGGAAGGGGCCGGGTCAGAACTTGCCGCTGGCGTACCCTCCGTCGATGGGCATGATCACGCCGGTGACGTAGGACGACTGGTCGCTGAGCAGCCAGAGCACCGCGTTCGCCACTTCGTCGGCGGTGCCGAAGCGCTTCATGGAGGTGACGTTGATCTTGCGCTGGGTGTTCTCCGGCGCGGCCTGCAGGCGGGCCTCGCTGTTCATGCCGCCGAGGATCGGGCCGGGGGCCACCGCGTTGACGCGGATGCACCCGCCATCCGCCAGCCGGGCGTTTTCGATGGACGCCACCTGCGTCATGCCGTTGATCGCCTGCTTGCTGGCGACATAGGCCACCTGGCCGCCGATCGGCACCACGCCGGCGCAGGACGACGTATTGACGATGGAGCCCCGGCCCTGGTCGAGCATCAGCCGCAGTTCATGGCGCAGGCTGTGGTAGGTGCCGTTGACGTTGATGCTCATCACTTTCGCCCAGTCGTCCGGGCACGACTCCGCCACGGCGCCGTAGCGGGCCGTCACGCCGGCGTTGTTGAAGGCGCAGTCGAGCCGGCCGTAGAGGGTGCGGATGCGCCCGAAGGCCTGTTCGACCTGCGCCGGGTCGGCGACGTCGCACGGGATGAAGCGGCAACGCTCGCCCAGCCGGTCCGCCACCTGCGCCCCCTTTTCCTCGTCCCGGCCGAACACGATCACTTCGGCGCCGGCCTTGATCAGGCGTTCGCTGACGGCTTCGCCGATCCCGCTGGTTCCGCCTGTCACCAGGCACACTTTTGCTGTGAAGTCGTACATGGTCACGTCCTTATGCCAACGAAGGCCTCAAGTATTTGGGGTTCACGCAGCAATACACCCGGTCCAGGCGCGGATTGCTCTTGTCGCTGAAGCACTGGCTGTCCCAGCGGCATTTGTGGATCTCGGCCGCACGGCCCTGCAGGGTCTTGTTGATCAGGTCGTTGTCGGCGAACAGCGCGCGGGACATCCCCACCCAGTCGCACACGCCTTCGCCCAGCAGGCGTTCGGCCTTGTCCAGGCCGTCGGTGAACCCGGCGTAGCCCACCGGCACCGTCGACACGGCCCTGATCGCCTTGACCCCGGCCTGCAGGTAGTCGTCCATGGCCGAGGAGTGATGGATCAACTGGCCGAAGGTCGCGCCGATGCACATCGAGCATTCCAGCGCCGCCACGCCGGCCTGGCAGAGGGCCTGGACGGTTTCCTTGATGTCCGGGTATTGCAGGCCCTCGTCACCCAACTGGTCGTCGATGCCCAGCCGGATGGTGACGATCAACTTGCCCTGGGTGCGCTCGCGGATGGCGCGGACCACGTCGAGCAGCAGGCGCGCGCGGTTTTCCTGGCTGCCGCCGTAGCGGTCCGTGCGCTTGTTGGTGTGGGGCGACAGGAAGCTGCTCAGCAGGTAGCCGTTGGACGCCTGCAACTGCACCAATTGCGCACCGTTGATCCAGGCCAGCCAGGCCGAGTGGGCGAACTGCTCGATCACCTGGGCGATGTCCGCTTCGTCCATGACCCGCACCCGGTAATCCGGATCGAGCTTGGACACCCGCGGACAAGGCACGCCGCTGGGCGTCAGCACGGGCACCCCGGTGTTGGTCGTGGTGCCCTGGCCGCCGTAGTGCTGGAGCTGGACGCCCACCGGAGTGCCGACGCGTTCGGCCATCTCGAACATGGCCTTGAGCGATTCGCCCTGGTGCGGCTCGAACAGGGCCAGGCCGGTGCTTTGCAGGCGCGACTGGGGCGACACCGTGGCGTTGCACAGGAACGCCATCGAGCAGCCGCCCTCCATGATGCCCTGGTAGAACTCGACCATGGCGGGCGTCACGCAGCCGCTGCGGTCGGCCAGGTCCACGCCCATCGAGGCGAAGAACAGCCGGTTGCGCAGCGTCAGCCCGCCCTTCAGGTGCAGCGGTTCGAGCACGTTGGGGTAGTGGACGGTCATGGCTCTGTCCTCTGCTCGGGCATCGCCGACGTCGGGTTCAGGTTCATCCACAGCGGTTGCCCGAACTCGGCGGGCGCCACGGTTTCCTCATGGGAGAAGTAGGTGAACTGCTTGAGCACCTCCCGCCACTTGAACCGCAGCTGGGAATCCAGCTCCGCCAGCTGCAGCCGCAGCAGTCCGTCCGTCGAGGCCGCGTGGGCCCTGACGGTCTGCACCGGCAGGCAGACCATGCCTTCGTTTTCCAGGTACAGGTACGCATGGCCCTGTGCGGGAGCGTCGATCGGGCTGTCGCTGCGCACTTGCAGGCCGCCCATCGACAGCAGCTCCAGGCGCCCGGTCAGGTGGCGGCCGGACTCCAGGCGCACCAGCACTTCCTGGCGGATGCCCTTGAGCGGCCGGAACCACAGGGACGGGTCGATTTGGATGTTCCGCATGCGCTTGAACACGGGCATCTTGATGACTTCGCCGTGGAGCCGGATGTCGGCCACCAGTTCGCCGCGCTGGTAGAACCGCGCGCGCTTGTCGACCTTGCGCGCCCGGGCCGGCGCGAGCCCGTCGTAGTCGCCCACCAGCACGTCGACCTGGAAGGACGATTCGGTGTAGCGGGGGAAGCTGGATATCAGGTCGACGATGGAGATCGACACCTCGCCCCGGGCATAGCCGCTGTGCTCGTAGAAGTGCGCGTACATGGCCTGCCGGGCGACTTCGATCAGCATCAGGCCGGGCACGTGCTCGTGGTGCTTGCGGTAGAAGAAGTAGTTGGCGGTGTCGTTGAACAGGGTGAAGCACTGCAAGCCTTGCTGCGGACAGCCGTCCAGCTGCTTGAGCACGTCATGCACCCGCCGCTTCTGGCCGACGTCCAGCGGCGCCTCGCAGCCCGGCAACTGCGCCAGTTTGGCTTCGGTGCTTTCCGGTATCCAGACGCCCGTCAGGATCAGGTGGTCGGTGGCCTTCTCGTAATGGAGCAGCAGCTCCGGGAGTTCCGCCGACAGGCCGGCCTGCTCCAGCTCGTCCAGGCCGACCACCGTCGGCAGCGAGCGCAGCACCAGCCGGTCGCTGTCGGCGCGGTACGCCAGGTCCACGGCCTCGCTCTGCGCCGGCCCCAGGTTCGCCCGTGCGACGATCCCGGCATCCAGCCAGGCCGGCAGCAGGTGGCGGGCGTCGTATATCAGCACGTCGTCATCGTGGCCCTTGTGCACGATGTCCTTTGCGACTTTCCTTTCCATGTCGATCATGATCATCCCTCAGTGTTGAACGTAGGTTTTCGGCAGTTGCTATCCATGTCGCAAGTTCGATCCACACCGACAGGAACCGTTGGGCTCGTTACAGCGGCTTGCTGGGTTTCTTGTTGACTCGGGGCCTCACTGCACCGTGATGCAGCAGGCGCCCAGGATCCGGTTGTCGACCGCCCGGGGCGGCGCCAGCCATTTGAAGTCGATGCCGCCGCGCCGCAGCAGGCGCCCGACGGCAAGCGGGGACACCGACACCAATTGGGAAACGCCGCAGGTGCGGGCGTAGTCCAAGGTGGCCATGAACAGGCCCACGGTGTTCTCGTCGGACATCATCTGTTCGTCCCGGCCGGTCTGGGTGTCCAGGTCCAGGGAGGTGAAGCGCGACAGCTCCCAGATGTCGTCCCGGCTCGGTGCGGGCACATCGTCCAGCAACGAGGTGAACACCTCGCTCAGCAGGTACGGCTGGGTGGTGGGCAACAGGCGGGCACAGCCCTTGATGTTGCCGTCCTCCTCTTCGGCGACGATGTAGTGGGTGCCGCTGTGGTCGAACTGGTCGAACTCGAAGTCGGCGGGCGTCGACAAGTCCCAGCCGAGCCGTTCCACAAACACCTGATACCGATAGTGCGCCAGGCGCTGACGCCCGGCGGGCGTCAATTGGTCGTAACGTCCGGACAAGTAATCCATCACAGTTTCCTTTTAGTGATTGGGCTGGAGTTAATTAGAAGGCACAGCGAGTTCACGAACTACCTGTCACCCTTGACAGCTATCGCAATATTTTGAAATATGTTATGGGCGCCGGCACGAAGCCGCTTGCAATAAGTATGAGAAAGGAATCTCTATGTCGCACTGGCAGGCTGAACTGTTGGAAAAGGCTATGTCCGCCACGGATGTCGAAGTATTGTTCGACAATCTAACCAGCGTGGCCCGACAGTTGGAATTCGATTATCTGGCGTATGGTTCCAGAAGACTTTTCCCGATCACCAAACCCCGTCTTTTTCTCGTCAACAACTATTCGCCCGCCTGGCAGGCTGCCTATTCGGACAATCGTTACCTGGAGATCGACCCGTACGTCATCCGCGCGCTCAGAAGCGTGAAGCCGGTGCTGTGGGACGCCGAACTCAAGGCCCGGGCGCCGGATTTCTGGCAGGAGGCGCACAGCCACGGGCTCTCGGAAGGGTGGGGGCAAACGCTGCTCAACAGCGAGGCCCAGGGGCTGGTGACATTCGCCCGGGGCAGCCAGCCGATCAGCGCGCTAGAGCTTCAGACCAAGCAGGCCGAGCTGTCCTGGCTGGCGCAGATCACCCACCTGGGCCTCACCCGGCTGCAGCTTTTGGGCGCCGAATCGGTGCAGCCGGTGCCCATCGAACTGTCGCAGCGGGAGAAGGAAATCCTGCAGTGGACCGCCGACGGCAAGTCGTCGGACGACGTGTCCATCATCCTCGGCATCTCCAAGCGAACGGTCAATTTCCACATCAACCACTGCCTCAAGAAGCTGGGTTGCCAGAACAAGATCGCGGCGGCGGTCAAGGCCTCGCTCATGGGATTGTTATGGAACTAATGTTAAGTGCCGCACAGTTTTATGGCAGCGCCGATAGTGTGATCTTCCCTCTGCGTCATATCGGTGCATGGCGAAACTAAGTATTGGACGCTTGATCAGTTTTTTATTGAATAAACTTATGCCGTAATCGTATTGGCTGTCGGATGTCATGTAACCGTAAGCCGGATGAAGTTACAGCTTCACAATTAATCAGGCCCGTTTCTCTGTAAATATTTGTAATGGAAACCGGTGTTGCGCCGAACGCCGGTTCAAGTTCGCTGCACATGTTTGCCGTGCGCGGCGCAATGTTCGGCCCTCCCGTTTGCTTCTTCCCGCCACGCCTTTCGCTTCGGCGTGGCCCGGTGCGACCAAACGCCACGGCGCGGGTTTGCCCGCAGCTCGCCATGATGCGTGGCCCTGTTTCTGCATGGCTGGGGCCGCGTGCAGAAAAACCGTCATGTCGACCCCGCATCATCCGCTCGTACCGGGCTAAGGAACCTTCACCGTGAAAATCAACTGGGCCGAAAAACTGCGGCAGAACGTGCATCAACTGGCCGAGTCCCTGGGCAACCTGTTCGTCGAGACGTTCCACTACCTGGCGCTGTTCGCCATCGGCGCGGTGACCGCCTGGGCGGCGGTGATGGAGTTTCTGACGATGGTCGAAGAGGGGCACATCAAGATCGACGACATCCTGCTGCTGTTCATCTACCTGGAACTGGGGGCGATGGTCGGGATTTACTTCAAGACCAACCACATGCCGGTGCGTTTCCTGATCTACGTGGCGATCACCGCGCTGACCCGGTTGCTGATCTCCAACGTCTCGCACCACAACCCGCCGGACATGGGCATCATCTACCTGTGCGGCGGGATCCTGCTGCTGGCGTTCTCGATCCTGGTGGTGCGCTACGCCTCTTCGCAGTTCCCGTCGGTGAAGATCGAGCACCCGCACCGCAAGACCGGCGCGGGTTCCGGCGAACATCCGGAAGTCGAGAAGGGCGAGCTCTAAAGCCGGCTCGCCGGCCGCGCCGGGCCATTGCTGCGGGGCGGCGGCGCAGGCAGGGCGTCGCCGTGGGTCATCGCTTCGAGGATGGCAAGGGCGCTGTGGCCCTGCTCGATGGCGATGCCGAACTGAATGCTCTGCACCAGACGCGCGAGGCGTTTGGGGTCGTTGCGCTGCTCGGCGCTGATCATGCGCTTGGCCGCGACCCGGCCGTTTTTGGAGAGGGTCAGCATGATGCTGCCGTCCAGGCCCTGAATGCTCAGGTTGATCTGATAGTCCGGCGCGAAGGCATCGGTAATGATCTGAAAAGGATTGTCCATGATGCGTCACCGCCTGATTGAACGTGCAGTTGTTGACCGGCCGGGGTCGGGTTGGTTCGCCCGGCCAGACCGTCGGCCCGTCGCTCGCTTGCGTTTGCAAAGTCCGTTTGCAGCGCAAGGGCGGTAGCAAGGGACATGCCGGAACGCGTGCCGAACGCGGTTTGCGGGCAAAAAGAAGGCGAGCCCGGGGCTCGCCTTCTTTTTGGGTGGCCCGTTTCAGGGCAGGAACGAAAAGATGATCGCCGACAGTGCAATCAGGCCGACCAGCACCACGAACACGTTCGAGGCCTGGCCCGAGTACGGGCGCAAGGCCGGCACGCGGCGGATGGCGTACATCGGCATCAGGAACAGCAGGCAGGCGATCACCGGCCCCCCGAGGGTTTCGATCATTCCCAGGATGCTCGGGTTGAACGTCGCCACGGCCCAGCAGCTGAGGATCATGAACAGTGCGGTCGCGCGGTTCAGCCAACCGGCCGACACCGCCCGGCCGCGTCCGCGCAGGCTCTTGACGATCATGCCCTGGAAGCCTTCGCTGGCGCCGATGTAGTGGCCGAGGAAGGACTTGGTGATCGCCACCAGCGCAATCAGCGGCGCGGCGTAAGCGATGACCGGGGTCTGGAAGTGGTTGGCCAGGTACGACAGGATCGAGATGTTCTGCGCCTTGGCCGCCGCCAGGTCCGCCGGCGACAGCGCCAGCACGCAGCTGAAGCAGAAGAACATCACCGTCACCACCATCATGCCGTGGGCCATGGCCAGGATGCCGCTGCTCTTGCGTTCGGCCTGGGCGCCGTAGCGCTGCTTCTGGTCGAGGGCGAAGGCGGAAATGATCGGCGAGTGGTTGAACGAGAACACCATCACCGGGATCGCCAGCCACAGGGTCTTGAGGAACACCGACATCGGCATGGCGTCCTGGGCGCTGGCGAAGAACGCGCCGTTCCAGTTCGGGATCAGGCTCAGGCCCAGCAGCAGCAACGCGGCGACGAACGGATAGACCAGCACGCTCATGGCCTTGACGATCACGCCCTGGCCGCAGCGCACGATGGCCATCAGGCCCAGGATCAACGCCAGCGACAGCACCGCGCGCGGTGGCGGGGCGATGTGCAGCTGGTGTTCGAGGAAGCTGCTCAGGGTGTTGGTCAGCGCCACGCTGTACACCAGCAGGATCGGGAAGATCGCGAAGAAGTACAGAAGGGTGATCAGTTTGCCGGCCCCGGTGCCGAAGTGTTCTTCCACCACTTCGGTGATGTCGCCGGAGCGTCCCGACAGCACGAAGCGGGTCAGGCCGCGGTGGGCGAAGAACGTCATCGGGAAGGCCAGCAACGCCAGGATCAGCATCGGCCAGAAACCGCCGACGCCGGCGTTGATCGGCAGGAACAGCGTGCCGGCGCCGATCGCCGTGCCGTACAGGCCCAGCATCCAGGTGGTGTCGGCCTTGCTCCAGCCCTGGCGGGTGGCGTCGTTGTCGCGGGTAAGGTCTGCGGAGGGGTTTTCGGCAGCGGGTGTACGTACATCGGTCATCGTTTTTGCCTCGTTATTATTCTTGCTCGGGCTCACGGTTGGCCGGCCGCGCGAGGCGGCCGGCCGGGGCGGTCAGGAAAGGCGCGTCAGCACTCCACCCAGCTCACGGCCAGGCCGCCCCGTGAAGTCTCTTTGTATTTGTCATGCATGTCGGCGCCGGTGTCGCGCATGGTGCGGATCACCCGGTCGAGGGAAATGAAGTGTTTGCCGTCGCCGCGCAGGGCCATCTGCGTGGCGTTGATCGCCTTCACGGCGGCGATGGCGTTGCGCTCGATGCACGGCACCTGCACCAGGCCGCCGACCGGGTCGCAGGTCAGGCCGAGGTTGTGCTCCAGGCCGATTTCGGCGGCGTTCTCCAGTTGCTCCGGGGTGGCGCCGAGCACTTCGGCCAGGCCTGCGGCGGCCATGGCGCAGGCCGAGCCCACTTCGCCCTGGCAGCCGACTTCGGCGCCGGAGATCGAAGCGTTTTTCTTGCACAGGATGCCGACGGCGGCGGCCCCCAGGAAGAACGCGACCACGTCGTCGTCCGACGCCTGCGGATTGAATTTCATGAAATAGTGCAGGACCGCGGGAATGATCCCCGCCGCGCCGTTGGTGGGCGCGGTGACCATGCGCCCGCCGGCGGCGTTCTCTTCGTTGACGGCGAGGGCGAACAGGTTGACCCATTCCATCGCCGACAGCGTCGAGCTGATCACGTTGGGCTTGCCGATCTCCAGCAGGCTGCGGTGCAGTTTCGCCGCGCGGCGGGGCACGTTCAGGCCGCCGGGCAGCACGCCTTCGTGGCTCAGCCCTTGCTCGACGCATTCGCGCATCACCGACCAGATGTGCAGCAGGCCCTGGCGGATCTCGGCGTCGCTGCGCCAGGCCCGTTCGTTGGCCATCATCAGCTCGGACACCCGCAGGTTGTGCTGCTTGCACAGGGCCAGCAGTTCGACGGCGCTGGAAAAGTCGTAGGGCAGGGTCACCTCGCCGGCCGCCGCCGCGCCGGACTTGACTTCGGCTGCTTCGACGATGAAACCGCCGCCCACCGAATAGTACGTTTGGCTGAACAGCTCGCCCGTCGCGGCAAAGGCTGTCAGCGACATGGCGTTGGGGTGGTAGGGCAGGCTCTCGTCCAGCAGCAGGAGATCGTGTTGCCAGTTGAAGGCGATCGACCGTTGGCCGGCGAGGGGCAGTTGGCCGGTCTCGCGCAGCCGCTGGATGCGCGGTTCGATGGTGGTCGGGTCGATGCTGTCCGGCCATTCGCCCATCAGGCCCATGACGCTGGCGCGGTCGGTGGCGTGGCCGACGCCGGTGGCGGACAGCGAGCCGTAGAGGCGCACTTCCACACGCTCGACATCGTTGAGCAGACGGCGGTCGGTCAGGGCCTGGACGAAGGTCGCGGCGGCGCGCATCGGGCCGACGGTATGGGAACTGGACGGACCGATGCCGACTTTGAACAGATCGAAAACACTGATAGCCATGCTAAACCCTTACAAGCAATGGAGTAGGAATCGCTGCCATTTTTTGTAGGACAAGCGCAATGTCGGCGATACTGCCTACCTAGGTTCAACGTGACCAACGAAACTTCCTAAGAAAGCCTTTAGCAGGACTAAACCATGAGTCGTCAATTGCATGCCCAGACTTACGTCTGGCTGCAGGTGTTTTCCTGTGCCGCCCGGCACCTGTCGTTCACCCGTTGCGCCGAGGAACTGCACATCACCCCGGGGGCGGTGAGCCAGCAGATCCGCCAACTGGAGGAACGCCTGGGACTGCGCCTGTTCCATCGCCGGGCCCGGGGCGTGGAGCTCAGCGCCGAGGGCCAGCGGCTGGCGATGACGGTCAACGAGGCCTACGGCAGCATCGACGCGGAGCTGCGGCGGCTCGATGCGGGCATGATCAGCGGGATCCTGCGGGTGCGCTCGATTCCTTCGTTCCTCAGCAAATGGCTGACGCCGCGCCTGCCGCGCCTGCAGCAGCGATACCCGGACATCCAGCTGCGGCTGGTGGCGGAGGACAGCAGCGTGCCGCTGCACGAGGGGGATTTCGACCTGGCCATCGACCTGAACGACGGCAGCTATCCGGGGCTGTTGTCCACAGCCCTGCTCGACGAGCAGATCTTTCCGGTGTGCGCGCCGGGCCTGCTGCGCGGGCGGCCGCCGCTGCACGGTCCGGCGGACCTGGTGCATTTTCCGCTGCTGCACGACATCACCGCCTGGCGCGGCAGCTACGAATACGCGGAATGGGAGTTCTACCTCGACGCGATCGGCTTCGAGGGCGCCGATGTGAGGCGGGGGCATACGTTCAACCGCAACCACCTGACCATCGAGGCGGCCATCGCCGGTATGGGGGTGGCCATCGCCCGGCGCACCTTGCTCAACGACGAGCTGGAGCGGGGCACGCTGATCGTGCCGTTCGGCCAGTCGGTGCCCAACCACAAACGTTATGTGCTGCTCTACGCGCCGGGGGCGCTGAGCCATCCGGGCGTGCGTGCGGTGCATGACTGGCTGGTGGAGGAGGCGGGCATTTTCCGGGGTCTGCACCCGTTGAGCGACGGGAGTTTGTGACCGGATTTTTCAGCAAGGCGGGTCGAGGCAATTCCCGACCATACCAGTGCTTTTGCCCGTTGTCCGGCTTTTTTTGCGTACGGATATTTATCTTTTTCAGGGGGTTGAAATGTTCGGCGCACGGGCCGATTGTTGTCATCAAGAGGTCACGGAAATCCTGTTCCGGGCCTCTTGAGAGCAAGCTGAAATAAGGGATGAACTATGCAAATCCAAGTCAACAGCGACAACCATGTTCAAAGCAGCAAGCGACTGGAGGAGTGGGTACGTACAACCATTGAGAGCACGCTCGAACGTTATGAGGAAGACCTGACCCGCGTCGAAGTCCATCTGGGCGACGAGAACGGCGACAAGCCCGGTCCCCATGACATGCGCTGCCAACTGGAAGCGCGGCCAAAAGGCCATCAACCGATTTCCGTGACCCACAAAGCCGATACGCTGGAACAGGCGATCGAAGGGGCCAGCACCAAACTGGAACATGCACTGGAGCACCTGTACGGCAAGCTGCGGGCCAAACGCGCCAATGTGGTGAGGCTCGAACGCGGCACCCATGCCGACCGGCTGCTGGAGGAAGAATTCCTGGAGAACGAACAGGCAGCGATCAACGGCTGATCCGCTGATTCACCTATCCACCCAACGAAAACGGGCCTGCGATTGCAGGCCCGTTTTTTTTGCCCTGTCTGTCAGGGCAAACGGCTGCCTGGCCATGAACCGTGGCGAGGGCGTTTGCTGCGGCTGGGAAGCGCAGCAGCCCCGATCCCGTCCATGTGCAATCACCCTGTCGGACGACTGAAGTCCGCCACACGGAAATCGACCTCCTTTGCACATGAGAATATTTATCATTAATATTGCTCGCCATTGATCCGGCCTTTCGGTCGGACGTTTTCGTTTCAGGGTCGAAACATGAAAGGCAAATTCGCCGCACTTCCCATGTCCTATCGTCTGGCCGTCACCTCCAGGGTGTTGGCGGCGGTGTTGGGCGGCTATCTGGTCGCGGCGCTGGCCAGCGTCACGCTGACGTTGTGGCTGCCGCTGGAGCGCGGCGAAGCCGTGGTGACCGGCATGACCGTCTCGTTCCTCGTCTACCTGGTGGCCGTGCTCTGGTGCTTCGCCTGCCGCACGGCGTGGTCGGCATGGGTCGGGCTGCTGGCGCCGAGCGTGATCCTGGCGACCGTCACCGGCGTGGCCCGGGGCCTGGGCTAGGTATGAAGGAAGGTTTCCGGCAGTCGATGGCCTGGCTGCACACTTGGAGCGGCCTGGTGTTCGGCTGGCTGCTGTTCGCGATTTTCCTGACCGGCACCCTGGCCTACTTCAAGGACGAGACCAGCCGCTGGATGCAGCCGGAAATCCCCGTGCGCGCGCTCAACGCCGAGGCGAGCCTGACCCAGGCCCAGCACTACCTGCAACGCCACGCCGCCGACGCCTCGCGCTGGGTGATCGATCTGCCCGACGCCCGGGATCCCGGCCTGACTGTGCGCTGGCAACAGGCGCCGGCGGCTCCCGGCGAGCGCGGCCGTTTCACCCGGGCGACCCTGGACGCGCAGACCGGTGCCGCCGTGCAGCCCCGGGAGAGCGCGGGCGGCGAGTTCTTCTACCGTTTCCACTTTCAGCTGCAGATGCCCTATCCCTGGGGCCGCTGGCTGGCGACCGCCGCAGCCATGGTGATGTTCATCGCCCTGATCACCGGCATCGTCACCCACAAGAAAATCTTCAAGGACTTCTTCACCTTCCGCCCGCGCAAGGGCCAGCGCTCGTGGCTCGACGGCCATAACGCGGTGGGCGTGCTGGTGCTGCCGTTCCATCTGATGATCACCTACAGCAGCCTGGTGATCTTCATGTCGATGGTGATGCCGGCCAGCATCCTGGCCAGCTACGGCAAGGATGTCAGCGCGTTTTACCAACAGGTGTTTCCGCAGGTGCCGCTCCCCGAACACGCCGGCCAGCCGGCCACGCTGCCAGCGCTGGCGCCGCTGCTGGCCCGGGCCGGCGAATATTGGCCGGGCGGGCAGGTGGCGCGGGTGACGGTGGACAACCCCGGCGATGCGAACGCCGCCGTGGTGATGACGCGCTCCAGCGGCGACCGCGTGGTGTATGACTACGGGCGTGAGCTGAGCTTCAACGGCGTCACCGGGCAACTGCTCGGCCAGACGCCGGAGCAGTCGCTGCCGATGGCGGTCGCCGGCGGCTTCTACGGCCTGCACATGGGCCGGTTCGCCGGGGCGCCGCTGCGCTGGCTGTACTTTTTCTGCGGACTGGCGGGCACGGCGATGATCGGCACCGGGCTGATGATCTGGTTCGGCAAGCGCCAGCTCCAGCATGCCAAGAAGGGCACGGCGCCGTTCGGGCTGCGGCTGGTGGAGGTGCTGAACATCGCCGGCATGGCCGGTCTGGTGACGGCGGTGGCGGCGTTCTTCTGGGCCAACCGGGCGTTGCCGCTGGATCTGCCCGCCAGGGCCGGCTGGGAAGTGAATGCCTTCTTCATCGTCTGGGGTTTGAGTGTGGCGCATGCGGCGCTGCGTTGCGGGCGACAGGCCTGGGTCGAGCAATTGAGCGCGGCCGCCGTGCTGTTCGCCGCGCTGCCGCTGCTCGATTGGGGCACCGCCGGCCGTTACCAGATTGCCGCGCTGGAGCAGGGCGACTGGACGCTGGTCGGGTTCGACCTCACCTGCCTGGTCGCCGGCCTGTTCCTGGCCTGGGCCGCCAGGAAAACGCAACGCGGCGGGCTCGCCGCGAAGGCCGGCAGGCCCCGTCGCGAGACGGTGCGCCCGGCCGTCCTCGAACCGGGGGCGCACTGAATGCTGGCGACGTTCCTGCTGTGCTACGGCGGCTTCACGGCCCTGTGCCTGTCGATGGCGCGTCACCATGACGATCTGCTCGGCCGCAAACCGTCCTTGCGCCGCCGCCGGGGCCTGAAGCTGGCCGGCTGGGGGCTGCTGGGCCTGTCGCTCTGGTCGGCGGTGGCCGGCAAGGGCTGGGGCTTCGGCCTGGTGGACTGGTTTGCCGTGCTGATGGCCAGTGGGTTGGCGCTGGTGTTTCTTCTGCCCTATCGCCCGCGCCTGGCGTTGGCGCTGGCCGCCTTCGGCCTGCTCGCCAGCCCGGCCGCCGTCTGGGGTCTGAGCTGAGATGCTGGTCAGCCTGCCGCCGGAATCCCGCGACGATGAGCCGCGCGGGGCGCGTGCGCATTTTCTTCAGGTGTTCCTGTCCCAGCGTTCGCAGATGGAAGCGCTGGTGAACCGGCGCGTCGGCTGCCGGGCCACGGCGGCAGACCTGGTGCAGGATCTGTTTCTGCGTTTCTGGCGCCGGCCCCTGGTGCAGGTCGAGGAGTTGAGCACCTACCTGCTGCGTTGCGCCGGCAACATCGCCATCGACCATCTGCGCAGCGAAGGCGCGCGGCTGCGGCACAGCGAAGGCTGGCGGCCGGAAGAGGCGACCGGCAGCGAGCCCCAGGCGGCGCTGGAGGCGGGCAACGACCTGCGCCATGTCGAGGCGGCGTTGCGCGCCTTGCCCGAGCGCACCCGGCAGATCTTCTTGCTCAACCGCATCCACGGGCGCAAGTACGCCGAGATCGCCAAAGCCATGGGCCTGTCCCAAAGCGCCGTGGAAAAACATATGATGCGCGCCCTCGAGGCCTGCAAGGCCAGCCTGCGCGAACCCGCGCCACGCACGCCAGGGAATGCACCGTGAACCCCAACGACCGCGTCACGCCGACGCCCGAGCAGGAACAGACGGCCCTTGCCTGGCTGAGCCTGTTGCACGACCGCCCCAGCACCGGCGACCCACTCACGTTCAGCCAGTGGCTGCGCGCCGACCCCGCCCACGCCGAGGCCTATGCCCGGGCGCAGGTGGTCTGGGAAATTAGCGAAGGGCCGGCGCGTACGCTGGCCGATGAGGAGGCGCTGGCGCTGCAGGGCTATCTCGACGCCATGGACCGCCCGCGCCGTGCGCCGCTGCGGCGTTGGGCCCCCGCGCTGGCGCTGGCCGCGTGCCTGGTGCTGATGATCGGCCTGGGCAGCGGTTGGCAGCCGCAGCGTTGGGTCGATGACCTGGGCGCGGATTATGTCTCGGCCCCCGGTGAGATCCGCACGGTGACGCTGGCCGACCAATCGCAAGTGACCCTGGACGCCGACAGCGCCATCGCCGTGGATTTCAGCCAGGGCGAACGGCATGTGCAGCTGCGCCGGGGCGCCGGGTTTTTCAGCGTGACCCACACCGGCGAGCCGTTCGTGGTCGACGCCGAAAAAGGCCAGGCGCGGGTGCTCGGCACCCAGTTCGAAGTGCGCCTGCAACCCCATGGCGCGCAGGTCACGGTGCTGTCCGGGCGGGTCGGCGTGACGGCAGACGGGGAGGCGCCGCAGCAGATCCTCACCGCCGGCCAGCAAACGGCCTACGCCAACGGCACCGCCCAGCCCTTGCGGGCGGTGGACAGCGAAGCGCAATTGGCCTGGCGTCAGGGTTGGCTCAACTACTACAAGGCGAGTCTGGCTGACGTGGTGCAGGATCTGCGGCGCTACTACCCCGGACGGATCCTGCTGCTCAACGACGGGCTGGCGGCGCGCAAGGTCAGCGGCAGCTTTCCCGGCAAGGATCCGCAGGCGGTGCTCGATTCCCTGCAAGGGGTGCTGGGGTTCGAGCAGCACCGGATCTTGGGGCAACTGATCATCCTGCGCTGAGGCCGCCGGCCTCATCGCTTGCAGGCAAGCTCCTACAGGTTCAGCGGTGTACCTGGATTTTGCGGGCGCCGGGAAAACCTGTGGGAGCTGGCTTGCCAGCGATGAGGCCGGTAATGCCCGCATCTCTGTTGCCTGATCCACCGCCATCGCTGGCAAGCCAGCTCCCACAAGTATCTCGGGTGTTCACAAGATCTATGCACACCACCAAAAACGGTGGGAGCCAGCCTGCTGGCGATGGCGGCAGCACGGCCAACACCTTCTCAGAAAATATTTTCAAGAAACCGGTGAGGTAATTCCGGGCAGCAACCGTGTAGTGACAGAAACTGCGAGTCATTCGCATCCGTTGCGGTTCTACACAGGTCATGAGCAATGAAGTCCAGGGCAAAGTCGGGTTCGGTCAAACAGTGGTTCAGCGTGTCTGCATTGAGTCTTTCGGCATTGGCCTTGCTGCCTTCGGGTGTGGCGCTGGCCGCCGAGGCCGTCGGCAGCCAAGCGCAGCCGTTGTTCAGTTTCAACCTGGCGGCCAAGCCGCTGCCCCAGGCCTTGAGCGACTTCAGCCGCCTCACCGGGCAGAGCGTGGTCTACACCGATGAGGCGCCCTACGGCCTCACCGCGCCGGCGGTCAACGGCCGGATGAGCGCCGAACAGGCCCTGCAACGCCTGCTCAGCGGCTCCGGCATGACCTTGCGCCGCACCGACAGCCACACCCTGGCGCTGGAGCCTGCGCCCACCGAAGGCGCACTGAACCTCGGCGCCACCACCATCACCTCGGTGGCGGCCCAGCCGATGAGCTACCAGCCGCCGGCCACCAGCTCGGTGATGCGCTCGTCCGCGTCGCTGCAGGAGATTCCCCAGACCGTCAACGTGATCCCGGCCCAGGTCATCCGCGACCAGGCGCCGCGCAACCTCGACGACGCGCTGGCCAACGTCAGCGGCATCACCCAGGGCAATACCCTGGGCAGCACCCAGGATTCGGTGATGACCCGTGGCTTCGGCGACAACCGCAACGGCTCGATCATGCGCGACGGCATGCCGCTGGTGCAGGGGCGCGGCATGAACGCCACGGTGGACCGGGTCGAAGTGCTCAAGGGGCCGGCCTCGCTGCTGTACGGGATTCAGGATCCGGGCGGGGTGGTCAACCTGGTCAGCAAGAAACCGGAGCTGACGCCGTACAACGCCCTGACCCTGCGCGGCTCCACCTACGGCGACGGCAAGAACGGCAGCGGCGGCGGCTTCGACAGCACCGGCGCGCTGGGCGAGTCGGGCCTGGCCTACCGCATGGTGCTGGACCATGAGGACGAAGACTACTGGCGCAACTTCGGCACCCACCGCGAAACCCTCATCGCGCCGTCGCTGGCCTGGTTCGGCGAGCGCACCAAGCTGCTGTTCGCCTACGAGCACCGGGAATTCCTCACCCCGTTCGACCGCGGCACGCTGATCGACCCGCGCACCAACCACCCGCTGGACATCTCGCGCAACGAGCGTCTGGACGAGCCGTTCAACAACATGGAAGGCCGCTCCGACCTCTACCACTTCGAGGCCGACCACGAGCTCAACGACGACTGGAAAGCCCACTTCGGCTACAGCTGGAACCGCGAGACCTACGACGCCAGCCAAGTGCGCGTGACCGCCATCGACACCAGGAAAGGCACGCTGACCCGCAGCATGGACGGCACCCAGAACGCGATCAGCACCGACCGCTTCGCCACCGCCAGCCTCGAAGGCAAGGTCAACGTGCTGGGCCTGCAGCACGACCTGGTGTTCGGCGTCGACGACGAGTACCGCAAGATCTACCGCGAAGACCTGATCCGCCAGAAAAGCCGGAGCACCTTCAGCTACGTCGACCCGGTGTACGGCCGCGAGGTCGCGGGCACCACCGTCAGCCCGGCGGACTCGGCCCAGACCGACCTGCTGCGCAGCGATTCGGCGTTCGTGCAGGACTCGATCCACCTCGACGACCAGTGGATCCTGGTGGCCGGCGGGCGCTTCCAGACCTACGACCAGTACGCCGGCAAAGGCGTGCCGTTCAAGGCCAACACCGACAGCAACGGCCAGAAATGGGTGCCGCGCGCCGGGCTGGTGTACCGCTACACCGACGCGCTGTCGTTCTACGGCAGCTACACCGAATCGTTCAAGCCCAACTCGACCATCGCCCCGCTGAGCGGCAGCAGCACCGTGCTCGACGGCAGCATCGCGCCGGAACAGGCCAAGTCCTGGGAGCTGGGCGCGCGCCTTGACATGCCGGGCCGCATCACCGGCAACGTCGCGCTGTTCGACATCAAGAAGCGCAACGTGCTGGTGGCCAACGCCGAAGGCCCGACCACGATCTACAGCGCCGCCGGCGAAGTGCGCTCCCGGGGGCTGGAAGTGGACCTGACCGGTCAGCTGAACGACCGCTGGAGCCTGATCGGCAGCTATGCCTACACCGACGCCGAGGTCACCAAGGACCCGGACTACCAAGGCAACCGCCTGCAGAATGTGGCGAAGAACACAGGGTCGCTGTCGGCGGTGTACGACTTCGGCAGCGTGATCGGCGGCGACCAGCTGCGGGTCGGCGCCGGGGCGCGGTACGTCGGCGAGCGGGCGGGCAACGCGGTGAACGACTTCGAACTGCCGAGCTACACCGTGGCCGATGCCTTCGCCACCTACGACACGCAACTGGACGGGCAGAAGGTCAAGTTCCAGCTCAACGTGAAGAACCTGTTCGACCGCACCTACTACACCTCGGCGGCGAGCCGGTTCTTTGTGTCGATGGGGGATTCGCGGCAGATCTCGCTGTCGAGCACCCTGGAGTTCTGATCCGCGACCGCGTCATCGTTCATCGCGAGCAGGCTCGCTCCCACAGGGATCGGCTGGGCAGGGATGCCTTCGCAGGGGACTGGCTGGACACACGTGTCTGTGACCGCCGCGGTCCAATGTGGGAGCGAGCCTGCTCGCGATGAGGCTCGCTCAGGCAACGGCCCTCCACCGCCTAACGCAAGAACGCCTGACGGTACTCACCCGGCGTTGCGCCGATCACCTGGCGGAACCGGTTGGTGAAGTGGCTGGCGCTGGCGAAACCGCACGCCAGCGCGATCTCGCCCAGCGGCAACCCTGTCCCCCGCAGCAGTTCCCGTGCCCGGCCCAGGCGCCGCGCCAGCACGTACTGGTGCGGCGGCAGGCCGAAGCTGGTGCGGAACATCCGCGCAAAGTGGTATTCGGACAAGGCGCACAGCCCCGCCAGTTGCCCGAGGCTGATGGGGTCGCCCAGGTGGTTGTCGATGAAGCCCACCAGCATCCGGCGCTGATGCGGCGCCAGCCCGCCTTTGAGGCGCAGCCCCGAACGCACGCCGACCTGGCTGAGCAAGGTGTGGCTGATCAGTTCGTGGGCCAGGCTGCTGGTCAGCAGGCGCTCGCCGGGCTCGTCCCAGTCGAGGGTGAGCAATTGCCGAAAGCGCAAGGCTTGCTGCGGATCGTCCAGGAAGGTCTGCTCGCGCAGTTGCATCTCCCGTGGCTCGCGGTCGAGCAGGGTGACGCAACCCAACGCGAACTGCTCGGCGCTGAAATACAGGTGGGCCAGGCGGATGTCGCCGTTGATCACCCAGCCGGACTCGTGGTCGGCGGGCAGGATGCACAGCTTGTCCGGTGCGCCCTTGTTGCCGGGCTGGCCGCGGCGGAAGGTGCCGGTGCCGCCGGCGATGTAGCAGGACAGGGTGTGGTGGCTGGGCGCCTCGTATTCCTGGGCGTCGTGGTGATTGCTCCACAGCGCGGCGGACAAGCCGTCCCCGAGCTCGGCGCTGTGCTCCAGGCGAGCGTTCGGCGAGCGGCTGAGGGCTTTGAAGACTTGCAGGGTATCGAGTGCGGCCATGTTCGGTTCTCTCCAACGCCTTGCATCCTACTCCGTGGCGCCGGCGCTGCCAGCCCGTCGCCGGACAAAAGCGCAAGTTTATGCAAGCGCCGGTCAAGGGCGGGGCGGACACTGAACGCCCACCGAGGAGAGTCCGCCATGAACCTTTCGCTGTACCTGCTCACCGTGCTGATCTGGGGCACCACCTGGATTGCCTTGAAATGGCAATTGGGCGTGGTGGCGATCCCGGTGTCGATCGTCTATCGCTTCGGCCTGGCGGCGCTGGTGCTGTTTGCCCTGCTGCTGCTCAGCCGCCGCCTTCAACCGATGAACCGGCGCGGGCATCTGATCTGCGTGGCGCAGGGCCTGTGCCTGTTCTGCGTCAACTTCATGTGCTTTTTGACGGCCAGCCAATGGATCCCCAGCGGCCTGGTCGCCGTGGTGTTCTCCACCGCGACCCTGTGGAACGCCCTCAACGCCCGGGTGTTCTTCGGCCAGCGGATCGCCCGCAACGTGCTGATGGGCGGCGGGCTCGGCCTGCTCGGGCTGGGGCTGCTGTTCTGGCCGGAACTGGCCGGCCACCACGCCAGCCCGCAGACCTTGCTCGGCCTGGGGCTGGCCCTGTGCGGCACCTTGTGCTTCTCGGCGGGCAACATGCTGTCGAGCCTGCAGCAGAAGGCCGGCCTCAAGCCGCTGACCACCAACGCCTGGGGCATGGCCTATGGCGCGGCGATGCTGTCGCTGTGGTGTCTGGTCAAGGGCATCCCGTTCGACATGGAGTGGACGCCGCGCTACATCGGCGCGCTGCTGTACCTGGTGATCCCGGGCTCGGTGATCGGCTTCACCGCTTACCTGACGCTGGTCGGCCGCATGGGCCCGGAACGCGCCGCCTATTGCACGGTGCTGTTCCCGGTGGTGGCGCTGAACGTCTCGGCGTTTGCCGAAGGCTACCAGTGGACGGCGCCGGCGCTGGCCGGCCTGGTGCTGGTGATGCTGGGCAACGTGCTGGTGTTTCGCAAACCCAAGCCTGTGAGTGTCGGGTTCGCCAAGCCTGCGCATTGAAACAGCCGCTTCAACTGTCGACTTTCAATACCAGATAGATCAACGCCGGTATCAGAAAGTCGACAATGCTTTGCGCCCACATCATGGCGTTCCAATCATTGGACTGATCCATGTCGAACCACTCGTTGCCAACTACCTGAAGGCAAAAGTAATAAACGAACAGTGCCACGAGGAAACCGAGCACGGCGTATTTCTTGGCTTCGTGAAACTGTTCCGGCGAGGCGTTCAACTGTCGGAAAAGTTGATAGCAGCCCAGCAGGCAGGACGACGTGAATATGGTCTCCAGCGTCATGATCATCCAGTAGATCCGGTGGTGCATCATGTCCGAGGTGATGGCCCGGTAGGTCAGGTGGCTGCCGGTGGTGTCCATGCTGAGGATATGGCCGAGGAAAATGTAGTTGGACTGGTAGTCGGTCAAGTTGCTGAAGACGATCAGCACGCCAAAGGCACCGACCATGAAGACAATGGCAACTTTGCTTCTTCTGATAATTTGCGAGGTTGTAAGGGTTCCCACTTTTTTATTCTCCGTTCATTGTGCCTTTCATAAGTAAGGCTGATGGGCGGAAGTCTATCGGGGCGCAAATCGCAAAGGGGAAGGAGTGATTTTCAAGTTGTGTGGGTCATTGTTCGGTTCAAATCGATAGTTGCCCATCCGATGAGCCGGTGATGCCAGGGCGTGACGCTTGCGCGCAGGCCCTGGCGGCGGCCGTCAGCCTTTCCAGACCTGCGGATTCACCAGATCCTGCGGCCGTTCGCCCATAAGCGCACTGCGCAGGTTGGCCAGCGCACGGTTGGCCATCGCCTCGCGGGTTTCGTGGGTGGCCGAGCCGATGTGCGGCAGTGTCACGGCGTTTTTCAGCTGGAACAGCGGGGATTCGGCCAGCGGTTCCTTTTCGTAGACGTCCAGCCCTGCGCCGCGGATGCGGTTGTTCTGCAGCGCCTCGATCAGCGCCGGCTCGTCCACCACCGGGCCTCGGGAAATGTTGACCAGGATCGCGCCCGGCTTCATCAGCGCCAGTTCGCGGTGGCTGATCAAGTGGCGGGTCTGGTCGCTGAGCGGCACCACCAGGCAGACGAAATCGGCTTCGGCGAGCAGTTGATCCAGGCGGCGGAACTGCGCGCCCAGCTCTTGTTCCAGCGCGGTCTTGCGGCTGTTGCCGCTGTAGAGGATCGGCATGTTGAAGCCCAGGCGTGCGCGCCGGGCCACGGCGGCGCCGATGTTGCCCATGCCGACGATGCCCAGGGTCTTGCCGTGCACGTCGCAGCCGAACAGCGGGGCGCCGACGCTGGCCTGCCACTGGCCGGCCTTGGTCCAGGCGTCGAGTTCGGCGACGCGGCGGGCGCTGGCCATGATCAGGGCGAAGGCCAGGTCGGCGGTGCTTTCGGTGAGCACGTCCGGGGTGTTGGTGAGCATGATCCCGCGTTCGTTGAAGTAGGCCAGGTCATAGTTGTCGTAGCCGACCGACACGCTGGAGACCACTTCGAGCTTCGCCGCGTTTTCCAGTTGGGCCTTGCCGAGCTTGCGGCCGACGCCGATCAGGCCGTGGGCGTGGGGCAGGGCTTCGTTGAACTGGGCGGCGATGTCGCCGTTCTTCGGGTTGGGCACGATGACGTCGAAGTCCTGTTGCAGGCGTTCGATCATGGGCGGGGTGATGCGGCTGAAGGCCAGGACGGTTTTTTTCATTGCTTCGGGCTCGGCGGGGCGGGATTGCTGAGCACGCTAACATTTCTGTTTTGGGTTGTCTTGGAGGGCTCTGGGGGTTGGGCGTTTGGGGTTTTGGGTTTGGGTGAATATCCGTTTCTGCGGGTGTTGCCGCTGGCGGTTCCGCCCTTACGGCGGGTCACTTTTGGCAAACGCCCGGAATGCCGGCCCAGCCCAAAGTAACCAAAAACGCTGGCCCCGGCGTTCGGCCCCTCGCTGAGGCTCGGGGTTCCTTCGCTCCGGGATTCATCCGGGGGCATCGGCTACGGTTTGCTTCGCTGCACCTCCTTCCGATGTGTTTGGCTGCGCCAAACGGCGCTGCGCGCCCACCCCCGGATGAACCCCTCCGCTCAGCCTTCCGAAGGGGCCGGCAGATCAAGATCAAAAGCGAGGCGAGCTGACACTCGGCCTTTTGAGAGGCGCGTGATGGCGGCCTGACAGCCGACCTGTTTCTGACTGCCCGACACAATTCCCTGTGGGAGCTGCGGTGCGACGACTCGACTTGCCAGCGATGGGGCCGGCACTGCCGACATCTGTGGTGACTGACCCACCGCCATCGCCGGCAAGCCGGCTCCCACAGGTTTTTGTGGTGTGCCTGGATTTTGTGGGCACCGGGATGCTTGTGGGAGCCAGCCTGCTGGCGATGGCGGCCTGACAGCCGACCAATCCCTCCCAGCTCACCTCAATCCCTGTGGGAGCTGGCTTGCCAGCGATGGGGCCGGCACTGCCGACATCTGTGGTGACTGACCCACCGCCATCGCCGGCAAGCCGGCTCCCACAGGTTTTTGTGGTGTGCCTGGATTTTGTGGGCACCGGGATATTTGTGGGAGCTGCGGTGCGACAATTCGACTTGCCAGCGATGGCGGCCTGACAGCCGTCCAATTCCTCCCAGACCACCTCAATCCCCTGTGGGAGCCAGCCTGCTGGCGATGACGGCCTGGCAACCAACCAATCTCTGCCTGATGTGCACAACCCGCTCCCACAAGGGTGAATCAACTGTGCCCCGGCTGAACCTTCACATTGTCCAGCACCCGGTTCACCGACAGCCCCGCCAGCATGATCACCTGCTGGATCGCCAGGATCGTGTCGCGCTGCGCCGTGCCCAGTTGCTCGGCCAGTTGGCTGGTCAGGGTGCCCGCCGAGGCCAGGGAGGCGCTGGCGTGCACCAGCAGGCTTTCGTCGTCCATGGCCGGGTCGACCATGAACATCCGGCCCGGACGGCGGGCGGAAGGCTGGGTGGGGTTGAGGTAGTGGTCGAGCGCACGTTCGGCGGCATCGTGGAGTTTTCGCGAATCAGTGGATTCGTAAGGGGAGGTGCTGTCGGCGGCAGGTGGGTTCGGTGTGGGTTTGAACATGGTGAAGCTCCATTCGGGATGTGGAGTCCGCCACGCACCGCGACCAAGCAGTGGGTGGCGAACCGTACGCGGGTTGGTCGACCAGGGAATGGAAACCCGGCAGGGCCGTTAGCCCTCCCACGCACAGCTCGCCATTAAGCAGGCTGAAAAGCGCGCCATTCTAAACCCGGACGACCAAGCCCGGTCACTGAATCTGTCAGCGACCCCCAAAGCCTATCCAGCGCATTTCCGACCGACAACCGTCAAAACCTGTCGGAAACATCCGCCAAAACCACCCCGTCTGTAGGACGTCGAACTCAGTTCGCCAGCCGCACGCCGCCTAGGCTGCCGCTCATTTCATAGGCCACCAGTTCCGCCTGGTGCGCCGAGAGGATTTCCGGCAGCGAGCCGCGCAGGTACTCGACCCAGGTCTTGATCTTCGCGTCCAGGTACTGGCGCGACGGGTAGATGGCGTACAGGTTCAGCTCCTGGGAGCGGTAGTTGGGCATCACCCGCACCAGTGAGCCGTTGCGCAGCGCTTCGATGGCGGCGTACACCGGCAGCACGCCGATGCCCATGCCGCTGATGATCGCGGTCTTCATCGCGTCGGCCGAGTTCACCAGGAACGGCGAGCTGTTGATGGTCACCATCTCCTGGCCTTCCGGGCCGTCGAAGGCCCATTTCTCCAGGGGGATGACCGGGCTCACCAGGCGCAGGCAGGCGTGGTTGAGCAGGTCGCTGGGCTTCTGCGGGCAGCCGTTGGCTTTCACGTAGGCGGGCGAGGCGCAGACGATGCTGTAGGTGATGCCCAGGCGCTGGGAGACGAAGCCGGAGTCCGGCAGTTCGCTGGCCAGCACCAGGGACACGTCGTAGCCCTCGTCGAGCAGGTCCGGCACGCGGTTGGCCAGGGTCAGGTCGAAGGTCACGTCCGGGTGGGTCTTGCGGTAGCGGGCGATGGCGTCGATGACGAAGTGCTGGCCGATGCCGGTCATGGTGTGGACCTTGAGCTGCCCGGCCGGGCGCGAGTGGGCGTCGCTGGCCTCGGCTTCCGCCTCTTCCACGTAGGCCAGGATCTGCTCGCAGCGCAGCAGGTAGCGCTTGCCGGCCTCGGTCAGGGCGATGCGCCGGGTGGTGCGGTTGAGCAGGCGGGTTTGCAGGTGGGCCTCAAGGTTGGAGACCGCGCGCGAGACGTTGGCCGTGGTGGTGTCGAGCTGCACGGCGGCGGCGGTGAAACTGCCGGCCTCGGCCACGCAACTGAAGGCACGCATGTTTTGCAATGTGTCCATGGGGTGCTCTCAAGGGAGATGGCAAATTGTGACATGAAGTTTCAAAGGCGAGACCCCCGACTTAGGGATTATCTCGTTAACGGTAACAAAGATTCACAGGAATCCCAGCTTATCGCGGTCCGGGCGCCCTCATAGAATTGCGCCGAAGTGGGAATGGGGCGTGCTTGCGCATGCGCCAGGTCAACGGATCCGGCGCTCGGGTGTGCTACCGCACCGGCAGGCGACCGCTCCGTCGCCGCTCCCACAGGTTCCCCGCTTTTCCCCTCTTTCAGGAAGTCGCAGCAGTGCCGCGTCGCATCAACAGAGCGCTTTTGCCGCTCAGTGTTCTGGCTTTTACCCTGGGTCTTGGCGGCTGCATCGGAACCGGCGGGATCGCCCCGCAGGGCAAGGCGCTGGAGGCCAACGCACTGGCCACCGACGACGCCATCGCCCACGCCGCCCGTGACGCAAACTGGCCCGCCGCGCAATGGTGGCAAGCCTTCGGCGACCCGCAACTGAACCGCTGGATCGACCTCGCCGTGCAAGGCAGCCCGAGCCTGGCCATGGCCGCCGCGCGGGTGCGCCAGGCCAAGGCCATGGCCGGTGCGGCCGAAGCCGCCGAGTCGCTGCAGGTCAACGGCCAGTCCACGCTCAAGCGCCATAACTGGCCGACCGATCCGTTCTACGGCCCGGGCGATTTGGCCAACACCACCACCTGGGACAACAACGCCGCGCTGGGCTTCAGCTACGACCTGGACCTCTGGGGCCGCGACCGCAACAGCACGGAACGGGCGGTGGACTTGGCGCACATGACGGCGGCCGAGGCGCAGCAGGCCCGGCTCGAACTGCAGAACAACCTGGTGCTGGCCTACATCGAGCTGTCGCTGCACTACGCCCAGCGCGACATCGTCGCCGCGACGCTGGCCCAGCAACAGCAGATTCTGGACTTGGCGCAAAAACGCCTGAACGGCGGGATCGGCACCCATTTCGAAGTCAGCCAGGCCGAAACGCCGTTGCCGGAAACCCACCGGCAACTGGATGCGCTGGACGAAGCCATCGCCCTGAGCCGCAACCAGATCGCCGCGCTGGCCGGCAAGGGGCCGGGGGAGGGCGCGCAGTTGCGGCGGCCGACCCTGTCCCTGGGCACGGCGCTGAAGCTGCCGTCGGCGCTGCCCGCCGAACTGCTCGGCCAGCGTCCGGACGTGGTCGCCAGCCGCTGGCAGGTGGCGGCGCAGGCCCGGGGCATCGACGTGGCGCACGCCGGGTTCTATCCCAACGTCGACCTGGTCGGCAGCCTCGGCTACATGGCCACCGGCGGCGGGGCGCTGGAGTTCCTGACCGGCAAGAAGCTCAACTACACCGTGGGGCCGGCGATCTCGCTGCCGATCTTCGACGGCGGGCGGCTGCGGGCGGAACTGGGTGAGGCGTCCGCCGGCTACGACATCGCCGTGGCGCACTACAACCAGACCCTGGTCAACGCGCTGAAGAACCTCTCCGACCAGTTGATCCGCCGTGAGTCGATGGACAAGCAGCAGACCTTCGCCGCCGAGTCCGTGGCCGCCGCGCAGAAGACCTACGACATCGCGATGGTCGCCTATCGGCGGGGGCTCACCGACTACCTCAACGTGCTCAACGCCCAGACCCTGCTGTTCAAGCAGCAACAGGTGCAGCAGCAGGTGCAGGCGGCGCGCCTGAGCGCCCATGCGCAATTGGTGACGGCGTTGGGCGGCGGGCTCGGTGCGGGCAACGATGTGCCGACGGCTGCGCAGACCCAGGCCCCGAAAACCCCGGCGCTGCTGCGGTGAACACACCTCGGTGCGGGAGCGGGCTTGCCCGTGAAGGCGGTGGATCAGGCGACCTCACTGTTGAACGTGACGCCGTCTTCGCTGGCAAGCCAGCGCCCACAGGTTCTGAGTCCAGACTGATTTCTTGAGCGTATTCGAATGACTCCCATGCCCGCCCCCCTGCGCTGGCTGCACTCCCTGGAATGGCGCCGGGGCTTCTTCGACTGGGCACGCAGCGACGGCGTGACCTGGGTCTACATCTTCAAGGTGCTGATTGCCGCGTTCCTCACCCTGTGGCTGGCGATGCGCCTGGAACTGCCGCAGCCGCGCACGGCGATGATCACCGTGTTCATCGTCATGCAGCCGCAGAGCGGCCAGGTGTTCGCCAAGAGTTTCTACCGGTTCCTCGGCACGTTGGCCGGGTCGGCGATGATGGTCACGCTGATCGCGCTGTTCGCCCAGAACACCGAACTGTTCCTGGGTTCGCTGGCGATCTGGGTCGGCATCTGCTCGGCCGGCGCCGCCCGTTGCCGCAACTTCCGCGCCTACGGTTTCGTGCTGGCCGGGTACACGGCGGCGATGGTCGGCCTGCCGGCGCTGGCGCACCCGGACGGCGCGTTCATGGCGGCGGTGTGGCGGGTGCTGGAAATCTCCCTGGGGATTCTCTGCTCCACCCTGGTCAGCGCCGCGATCCTGCCGCAGACCGCCAGCGCCGCCATGCGCAACGCGCTGTACCAGCGCTTCGGCGTGTTCGCCCTGTTCGTCACCGACGGCCTGCGCGGGCGCAGCAAGCCTGAGTCGTTCGAGGCCAGCAACGTGCGCTTCATCGCCGAGGCCGTGGGCCTGGAAGGCCTGCGCAGCGTGACCGTGTTCGAAGACCCGCACATGCGCCGGCGCAACGGCCGGCTGAGCCGCCTGAACAGCGAATTCATGGGCATCACCACCCGCTTCAACGCCTTGCATCAGTTGCTTGAGCGCTTGCGCGGCAACGGCGAGGAACACGTCGTGGCGGCGATCAGGCCGGGCCTGCAGGACCTGGCCGAAGTGCTCGACGGCTTCAGCGGCAGGTCCCTGACCAGCCCTGATGCGGCGCGTCTGGTGACGGCGCTCGCGACCTACAAGGAAGGCTTGCCGACACGGGTGCGCAGCCTGCGGACGGCGTTCCAGGAGACCGGCCCGAGCGAGGCCGAACTGCTGGATTTCCACACCGCGTACGAATTGCTCTACCGCTTCGTCGACGACCTGCACAGTTATGCACAGACCCACGCGTCCCTGGCCGACCACCGCCACGAACGCGAGCGCTGGGACGAGCCGTTCACCCCGCAGACCAGTTGGTGGGCGGCGGCCGCTTCGGGGATCCGCGCCTCGTTCATCCTGATCGTGCTGGGCAGCTACTGGGTGGCCACCGCGTGGCCGAGCGGCGCGACCATGACCCTGATCGCCGCCGCCACCGTGGGCTTGTCCGCTGCCACGCCGAACCCCAAGCGCATGGCGTTCCAGATGGCCTGCGGCACGTTCCTCGGGGCGCTGATCGGCTTCGTCGAGATGTTCTTCATTTTCCCGTGGATCGACGGTTTCCCGCTCTTGTGCGTGATGCTGGCCCCGGTGATCGTGCTCGGCTCGTTCCTGGCGTCGCGCCCGCAGTACGCCGGGGTCGGCCTCGGGCTGCTGATCTTTTTCAGCACCGGTTCGGTGCCGGACAACCTGACCATCTACAACCCGTACACCTTCATCAACGACTACATCGCCATGGTCATGGGCATGCTGGTGTGCGCCGCTGCCGGGGCGA
Organism: Pseudomonas sp. B35(2017); assembly: GCF_002113645.1. Lineage (NCBI taxonomy): Bacteria > Pseudomonadati > Pseudomonadota > Gammaproteobacteria > Pseudomonadales > Pseudomonadaceae > Pseudomonas > Pseudomonas sp. B35(2017). Next base: position 275,239 of record NZ_NEIZ01000005.1, read on the forward strand.
TCATCCTGCCGCCCAACAGCCGTTGGCTGTGGAAGCGCCTGGAGCAGGACCTGCGCGGCCAAGTGGTGTACGCGATCAGCGGCAAGCTCAAGGGCCTGGCCTCGGGCTTCGAAAGCCGCACCCGCGATCTGATGCACCAGGCCTACGGCCTGGCGACCGGCCAGCCGCTGGTGCAGAAAAAACTGCTGCGCTGGATGTTCGTGGTGCTGGAGGTCGGCCACGCGATCATCGAGCTGCGCAAGGAGCAGGCGATCCTGCCGGTGCACCCGGCGTACGCCGAGTCCCAGCCGTGGCGCCAGTCGATCCGCGTGATGGGTCGGGCGCTGGTGCGGCTGTTTCTGCAACCCAACGCCAGCAACCTGGAGCGGGCGCTGGTGGCGGTCGATCACGCGATTGGCCGTGTCGCCGCCACCGACGAGCCGTTCGCGCCGCACTTCGACACCTCGGCGCTGCGCCGGGTGAAAAGCTACCTGCACTTCATCCGCACTTCCTTGCTCGACCCGCAATCACCGCTCGCCGCCTACGCGGCCGCCAAGCCCGAAGGACTTGCCCATGCCCCGTGAAATCGCCTTCCACGGCGTGTACATGCCGACCATGACCCTGATGTTCTTCGTCGCCGCGGCACTGGCCTGGGCGCTGGACCGCTTCCTGTCGGGGTTCGACCTGTACCGCTTCTTCTGGCACCCGGCGCTGCTGCGCCTGAGCCTGTTCACTTGTCTGTTCGGCGCGATGGCGCTGACCGTCTACCGCTGACTCTCCAACTCTGAAGAAGGTCTTGATGAAAAAGTTTTTCAGCCTGCTCGCGACCCTGCTGGTGCTGGCTCTGGCGCTGTGGATCGGCCGCACCTTGTGGGAGCACTACATGAACACCCCGTGGACCCGCGACGGCCGGGTGCGGGCGGACATCATCAACGTCGCCGCCGACGTCACGGGCGAGGTGGTCGATGTGCCGGTGCGCGACAACCAGTTGGTGAAGAAGGGCGACCTGCTGATGCAGATCGACCCCGAGCACTACCGGTTGGCGGTCAAGCAGGCGCAGGCCCTGGTGGCCTCGCGCAAGGCGACGTGGGAGATGCGCAAGGTCAACGCCCACCGCCGCGCCGACCTGGACAACCTGGTGATCTCCAAGGAAAACCGCGACGACGCCAGCAACATCGCCGACTCGGCCCTGGCCGACTACCAGCACGCCCAGGCGCAGCTGGAGGCCGCCGAGCTCAACCTCAAGCGCACCGAAGTGCGGGCGGCGGTGGACGGCTACGTGACCAACCTCAACGTTCACCGCGGCGACTACGCACGCATCGGCGAAGCGAAGATGGCCGTGGTCGACATGAACTCGTTCTGGGTCTACGGCTTCTTCGAAGAGACCAAGCTGCCCCACGTGCGCGTGGGCGACCGGGCCGACATGCAACTGATGAGCGGTGAAGTCCTCAAGGGCCATGTGGAGAGCATTTCCCGCGGCATCTACGACCGCGACAACCCGGAAAGCCGCGAGCTCATCGCCGACGTCAACCCGACGTTCAACTGGGTGCGCCTGGCCCAAAGGGTGCCGGTGCGGATTCACATCGACGAGGTGCCGGAAGGGGTGCTGCTGGCGGCGGGCATTACCTGCACGGTGGTCGTCCAAAGCCAGGACTGACAGTGACCGAGTCGCGGGAAAAGATGTTTTTTCGCGACTTTTTTGTTTGTGGTCTTCTTAGTGTTTTAGTTGTTTGTCTTGTGGTTGGTTATTGCATTGTAAGTTTCTGTTGAGTGTCGGCATTTTGTTTTTTTGAAGTGTTAGTGTTGTCGGGTCATCTGTCGATGGCACTGTACTGGTTTGAATTGCCATGCTTATGTTTTAAGTTTTGGCAGTCATTAAGTTTTAAAAAGGGATGTTTCAAGAAATGGAATTCATTGATATCAGAATGGATAACTTCGTCAGCCATGTTGCGCCTGGCGAACCGGTCACCCTCGGCTTCAGTCTCCTGACGGATGGCACTGCGCCGCCTGTGGGCTCGCGCCTTGAGTTTCGGGCCTACAACGGTGCCAAGTTGCTCCACGCGTCAATGCCTGTCACCGGGGCGCAGATGAGATACATCGAATCATTGCAGTACAGCATCGTGACCATTACCGAAGAGCAAGCCGAAGGGTGGAACCCTCGGCGAACGTTGACGTTTTCGATGCCGCCGAATATGGACCCTTCGCAAGCCATTGAGATGTTTGGCATCAATTATTATCAGCCCAGCTATCAGGCCGGCTATTGCCCGGTGTTAGTGCAAACAGGAGGGCCAAGGGATATTTCAATCCGTCAGGCGTTGAAAGCAAAGTGGCAGGATCAGCCTTCGGGTGGTTGGGTGTATAGCTACGACGTGATCGTCAAGGCAAACGCTCAGTCGATTGCCAAGTGGAAGTTTTCAAGCGCGGGACTGCCCACAGGAGTGAAAATTTTCGCCAACCCTTGGCTTGATGTCATTCATGACGGCACTGAAGGCGTCATCGAATTGGTGACGCCGCCGGACGATCAATACCTGCTGTTGCCGGGCAAGGAGCTTTCCGTGTCGATCCAGCTTCTTTATCCGCAGGCTTCGGGGGCGCAACCGGCGTTCGAAACCTTGCCCAATCTGATGGCTTTCCCCAACTGATGCTGCTGGCCTGACGCAACGGCATGGCCTGAGCCCGCGCATTGCGGGCTCAGGCTTTTGAGTCAGAGCACGCCGCGCAACCCGAACCGCTTCATCAGCGTCGATTCCAGCAGACCCTTGGGCAGCCAGGTCGCCAGCAACGGCAACGCCCGGCTGCCGTTGCCGATGCGGATCAGCCGGGGCGGCTTGGCCTGCTGCACGGCCTTGAGCAGTTCGGCGGCGAAGTCCCGGGCCGGGGTCGGCTTGTCCTGGGATGCCTTGGCCCGCGCCCGGATCCCTTCGCGCAGCGGAAACCACGGCGACTGTTCGGTGATCAGTTGCTCGGCCTCATGCCCGGCGTTCTTGGCGAAGCTGGATTCGATGGCGCCCGGCTGAACCTCCATCACCCGCACGCCGAACGGCGCCAGCTCCATGCGCAGCGCGTCGCTCAGGGCGTGCACCGCTGCTTTCGAGGCGCAGTAGGCGCCGGCGAACGGCGTGACCAGCACACCCGACACGCTGCCGACGTTCACCACCAGCCCCTTGGCCCGGCGCAGCACCGGGAACAGTGCGCGGGTGACGCCGACGATGGAGAACACGTTGGTCTCGAACTGGCGCTGCATGGCCGCCACGCCGCCGTCGAGCAGCGGGCCCATGGCGCCGTAGCCGGCGTTGTTGATCAGCACGTCGAGGCCGCCGCGCTCGTGGTTGAGCCGCTCGCTCAACTGCTCCAGCGCCGCGCCGTCGTTGACGTCCAGCTGCACGGCGGTGAAGCCGGCGGCGCTCAGCGCGGCGACGTCCTCGGCCTTGCGCGCGCTGGCCCAGACGTCATAGCCGGCGGCCTTGAAGGCGTCGGCGAGGGCGCGGCCGATGCCGCTGGAACAACCGGTGATCAGTGCAACGGGCATGGCGCATTCCTTATGCAGAGGTGAAGGAGGCAGACGTGAAGGGGATCAGTCGGAGAAACTACCCTGCAACCGCTCGGCGCGAAACTCCAGGGTCTGCGGGCGGTAGCCGGGACGCAGCGGCGGCAGCGGCAGGCAGTCTTCCCAGTTGCCGCCGGGCTGCAGTTCGCCGGGGCCGCGGTAGCGCGGGGCGGTGTACTGGTTGTCGGCCAGGTTGACCGTGTCGCCCGGCGCATACGCGGCGATGCGCCAACGCAGCTCGGTCAGCGGCACGTCGTTGCCGTTGTTCATCTTGAGCTGCAACGGACGGTCGGCGGGACACTGTTCGGGGGCATAGGCGATGCGCAGCTCCAGGCGCGCCAGTTGCTTGACCTCGCGGTTGTCCAGCCACACCACCCACATCGCCACCAGCCCCAGGCCGACGGCCGCCGCCGCCGACACCGGCAAGGCCTTGGCGGGATAGCGCAGCAGCAGGATCAGCCAGGTGATGACCAGCAGGACGCCGATGAACATGTCGCGCAACCTCGCAGGGATGGAAGGCCATCCTACCTAAGCGTAGAGGGGGTTGGCGATTGGCAAGTGGTGTGCGGCGCCAGGTCCGGCCCCTTCGCGGGCAGGCCAAGGAGGCGGCATTCGGCCGAGATTCCCGGTGGGAGCCAGCCTGCTGGCGATGGCGCCGGTCAAGGCTGCGCAGGACCTGACCAGGAACGTTTCTCCGGGCATCGACCCGACGAAGAGGCTGGAACGACACCCCTTTCGGATCGACAACGGGAGCGCCACCGGTCGGGACTGTAATTTCTGACAGTGGCCGTCGCGGCGGAGCCGGTGTTGGATAGCGTACACGGCCGGTACCGGAGGACGTATGGGACGCTATCTTATCTGTTGGGCCTGTCTGCTGCTGGCAGCCTGCCAGTCCTCGACGCTCGACGGACTGTCTTCCGACCCTCGCTCGGCTTTCCAGAAGCAGGGCGAGGCCGTGGCAACGGCGCTGGCCGACCGGTACGCCGACACCCGAAAGGATTGCGGCAGCGCCTCGAAACCGGCGTTCCTGTGCGCCGGCATTCTGTTCCGGGGCACGATCCATTCCACCCAATACCACTTCTGGAACCCCAGCCCGATTGCCGTGGAGAAGGGGGGGCTGTCGTTTTCGTACCTGCGGCGCGACTCGCAGTACCGGCAGATCGATTCCACCTACGACCACGGTTTCGTTTTCCACCCGATCCTGGATACGCCGGTCGGCAAGCGTCACATCGAAGTGCTTTGCGTGTTTCCCATCGACGGCGCCACGTTCGACCGCGAAAACCCCGGCTGCGGTGCCCACCGCGCCTACCCGCAGCAGAGCCGGCGCTGCCAGTCGCAGGGCATCACCACCGCCGAGCAATGGATGGCCCACACGGTGCGGCCCGGCGTCGCGCAGGGCCACTACCAGTGCAGTTTCGATGTGCGCGACCAAATGAACGACGCGGCGGCGGACGCGTTCTACCAGGCCTTGCGCGTGATGACCCTGCACCAGGATGTGGCCTTCCACAGCCGCAACGAGCTGATGCTGGCGACCTGGCCGCAGGACATCCCCGGGGAGTTGCCGATCCAGGCGCTGTACTACACCGGCGGCGGCTTGACGTCGGCTCAGTACGACCAGCAGGACTTCTATGACCGCAGCGGACTGAGGCTGCCGATCATCCGCATCGAGCTGCCGCAGACGCCGGCGCACCAGGCGCGGTTCGTGTTCGATCCCGCCGATCAGGTGTTCGATCCGCAGAGCAAGGTCTTGCGGGTCGCTTCACTCACCGCCTCGCCTCAGGCCGATGCCTTCACCTTCGCGGCGGACAGCGGGTTTCCCCGCACCGGCTTCAGCGGTGCGCGCTACAGGCTGAACATGGCCGGCGGGACGCCCCCGTTCGCGTTCAGCAGCGCCGAGCCGGGCCGGGCCGAGATCGGCGCCGGCACCGGCGAGGTCACGCTCAGGGGGCATGGCCCGGTGACGTTCACCATCAAGGATGCCGGGGGCCAGAGCGTGCAGTACACGCAGCCCCAGGCGACGCTCTGGTTCACCGCGTTGGCATGCCATATGGATTGGGCTTCGGCGGAGCGCTATGCGAACGGTCACGGCGTGGCGCTGCCCAGGCCGCCGGAACTCAACGGTGGCTACCTGCTGCGGTATCCGGGGGCGCTGTACCCGGAATGGGGCGACTTGGTGCGCGGGTACGGTTGGCCGACCGGGGCGTTCGACGCCGCCCACAACTACGACCGTTCGATCCCCGAGTACTGGACGGCTCAGGCTGCCTCGGCGGGAGACTACGCCACGGCGGCGGTCACCCTGGGCTACGCCCATCGGCGGCCTGCGGCCTGGCGGCTCTGTTCGGTGGCGGTGTCACGCAGCCCTTGAGCCCGAGGGGGGGCAGACGAAAAGCCCCCGCCTGGCCTGCCGCGGATAGGGGACGCAGCAGGTCGGACGGGGGCTTTTTGTCACAGGAAGGTCACTGTGCGATGGTCTTCACCGACACGCCGCGCTCGACCGGGGTGGAGCGGCCGTAGATGTCTTCGAAGCGTTCGATGTCGTCCTCGCCCAGGTACGAGCCCGATTGCACTTCGATGATCTCCAGCGGGATCTTGCCCGGGTTGCGCAGGCGGTGCACCGAGGCGATCGGGATGTAGGTGGACTGGTTCTCGGTGAGCAGGAACACGTTCTCGTCGCAGGTGACTTCGGCGGTGCCGCTGACCACGATCCAGTGCTCGGCGCGGTGGTGGTGCATCTGCAGCGACAGGCACGCGCCCGGCTTGACCGAGATGTGCTTGACCTGGAACCGGCCGCCCATGTCCACCGAGTCGTAGGAACCCCACGGACGGTAGACCTCGCAGTGGTTCTGGGTCTCGCTGCGGCCCTGTTCGTTGAGGGTGTTGACCATCTGCTTGACGCCTTGGACCTTGTCCTTGTGGGCGATCATCATGGCGTCCTTGGTTTCCACCACGACGATGTTCTCCAGGCCGATCACCGACACCAGCTTGCCGTTGCCGTGGATCATGCAGTTCTTGCTGTCCTGGATCACCACGTCGCCCTTGCTGACGTTGCCGTTGGCGTCCTTCTCGTTGACCTCCCACAGCGACGACCAGCAGCCGACGTCGCTCCAGCCGGCGGTCAGCGGCACCACGCAGGCGCGCTGGGTCTTTTCCATCACCGAGTAGTCGATGGAGTTGTCCGGGCAGCAGGCGAAGGTGGCTTCGTCGAAGGTGATGGTGTCCGGATCCTGGACGCTGCGCTCCAGGGTCAGCAGGCAGGTGTCGTAGATGTCCGGGTCGTGCTTTTTCAGCTCTTCGAGGAAGCGGCTGGCGCGGAACAGGAACATGCCGCTGTTCCAGTAGTAGCCGCCGGACTCGACGTATTCGGTGGCGCGCTTGACGTCGGGCTTCTCCACGAATTGCGAGACGCGGCTGACGCCTTCGGGCAGCAGCGAATCGCTGACCGACTTGATGTAGCCGTAGCCGGTCTCCGGTTTGGTGGCCGGCACGCCGAACAGCACCATCTCACCGTTTTCCGCCGCCACCGTGGCCAGGGCCAGGGCGCGCTGCAGGGCTTTGCGGTCTTCCAGCACGTGGTCGGCGGGCAGCACCAGCATCAGCTCGTCGCGGCCCTCGTTGACCAGCATCATCGCGGTCAGCGCCACCGCCGGCGCGGTGTTGCGGCCGAACGGCTCCATCAGGATGCGCTGGGCCTCCAGGCTGCGGTTGGCCAACTGCTCGTTGACGATGAAGCGGTGCTCCTTGTTGCAGACCACGATGGGGGTGTCCATGCCGTCGAACACCAGGCGCTCGACGGTCTGCTGGAACAGGGTGTGTTCGCCGGTCAGGGCGAGGAACTGCTTGGGGAACTGCTTGCGCGAAAGCGGCCAGAGACGGGAACCGCTACCACCTGACAAGATCACCGGAATCATAATGTTTACTCCATAAAATCAATTGGGTTAGAGCCACGAACCTGCGTCGTTTCACTCTTGTTGTTGTCTCGTGTCCGAATGCCCGCCTCGGTTCCTGTGGGAGCTGGCTCGCCAGCGATCGCATCACCTCGGTGTATCTGCGCAACCGAGTTGTCCGCATCGCCGGCAAGCCGGCTCCCACAGGGATTCGGGTCAGTTCGGGAAATGTGTCAGCGGGTCGACACCGGGCGCTTCACCCACACCGGCGACAGGCTGCTGCCCGTGCCGGTGACGTACAGCACCGCCGCTTCGCCGCGCTCCAGGGCGACCGGCTTCACGTCGCCGACCTTCTTGTCGCCTTCGTACAGCGCCAAGCTGACCTTCACCGGGTTGATCTCGCGTTCGCCGCGGCCCTTGGCGGCCACGTTCGGCACCACCTCGGTCTTGCCGTCGGCGGTTTTGAGGGTCAGCGGCTTGTCGCTGAGGTTCTGCACGCGCACCAGGGATTTCTGCTTGTTCTTGAACGGCGGCTCTTCGATCAGTTGCGGCGCACCGGAGGCGTTGTTGACCAGGGTGTAGTAGTGGTCGCCGGCCAGTTTCACCGGCAGGGTCTGGCTGCCGACCTTGGCGCTGTAGTCGCCGCCGGGCATGAAGCTGAAGTCGCTGCTGGCCAGCGGGGCGACGTCGCTCAGGCTGGTGCTGCCGACGGTGGCGCTGACTTCGGCGTTGCTGGCGTTGTAGACGCGCACGAAGGTCGAGCCTTTGGGCGCGGTCGGGCCGTAGAGCGCGGCGTCGCCGCCGGCGAATGCCTGCACCGACAGCACGCTCAGGCCGGCGACCAGGGCAAGGCGTTGGGCGAGACGACGCGGAGTTGGAGTGAAAGTCATGGTGTACCTCTCTTTCAGTTTTGCGCCCGGTCGGGCGTCTCGGATGAAGTGTTCACAGCTACGTTCTGTTGGCGCGCGCCGGCTTGTTTGAGCTCTGCGACCCACTGCGGGTCGGCGTCGCCGATTTCGTTGTTCACAGGCAGATATCGTTCAGGGAACTCCCAGATCAGCACCTGGGGCGGGCTGTTCTTGAAGTCGTCGCTTTTCAGGTAACTGAGCATCGGCAGGATCGGGCCGTGGCCGTCTTCGGCGTAACTGACCACGTCGCTGTTGAGCGCCTGCTTGAGCGCGCCGACGAAGTTCCAGTTGGGGTTGGCGCTGTAGCTGGTGCCGATCAGCGCCACCGGCACTTCGCGGCTGGCGAACAGGGCGTCGTCGCCGGCCGGCTGCGCGTCGGCGGCCACGGTGTTGCGCTTCTGCAGCGGCTCCTTGGCCGGCATCAGGTTCTCGAACAGCGGATCCAGCGGCAGGAACAGGCGCAGGTCGCCCTTGTGCGTGACCTGCTCGGCCGGCGTGGTGACGAAGCGCTGCGGCTCACCGCTGAGCGGGAACTTGTCGGCGATGGTCTTGGCCAGGGTGTCGGCGGCGATCTCGGCGCCTTCCGGGGTCCAGTGGGTGTCGGTGCGCAAGAACACTTGCTGACCGTTCTGCTTGGCCTTCTGCAGCGGGCCGAGCAGGTCGGGGGCGAGGATCTTGTCCGCGGCGACGCGGGCGTGGAAGTCCTGATACAGGTTGGCGTGGATGCTCGCAGGCTTCACTTCGCCCAGGTGTTCCGGGTACAGGCGCACCTTGGCCGGCACGATGGCCATCACCAGTTTCACGCCTTTCGCTTTGAGGGTCTGGCGCACGCCTTCGACCAGCGCGTAGTTGCCTTGCAGGTTCAGCTCTTCGTTGACGATCGGGTTGAATTCCTCGTCGCTGTACAGCCACTGGTCACGGCCGAGCACCACGCCCGGACGGCCTTCGTTGAACAGCTTGAAGTCCAGAGCGGCCCACAGATTGGTGCCCAGGCGCTTGATCGGGAACTCGTCGTCGTAGTGGGTTTCCACGGCTTTGGTCCAGCGGCCGTTGAGCACCGTGGCGTCGGCGTTGGTGCTGAAGCCGAAGAAGCTGCGCAGCGACCACACACCGAGCACCAGCAGGGTCAGCAGAAACAGGGCGATGTAGAACATGCGTAATGAGCGGGTCATGGCAGATCCCTCAGAACTGGAAGTAAAGGAACGGCGAGAAGCTCTGCGCCGAGAGTTTGAGAATCGAGGCGATGAACAGCAGCAGCACCAGGGCGCGCATCGCGTAGCGTGGCCAGTCGGCGCTCCAGTAGGCCGGCTGCACTTGGGCGGGCGCGCCGACGGTGTAGCCGGGCTCGCGGATGGCCGCCGGGTTTTCGCCGGGGGCGGCCTTGATCAGGCCGGGCTGCGCGCCGGCCGGGCCGTCTTGCCCGGCGTCGGCGCAAGGTTTGGTCTTGACCGGTGGCGTGCTGGTGTACAGGTCGCGCAGGCCGAAGAACGCCAGGGTTGCGTACGCCACCACCAGGGTCGCCACTTGCAGGCCGGTGAGGCTGGCGCGGTTGAGTTCCGACAGCGACCAGTCGCCGAAGCTGAACATTGCGCCGTACATGCGCCCGGCCACGTGCAGGTTCTCGGCGCGGAAGATCACCCAGCCCATGACCACGAGCAGGAAGGTCAGGGCCCAGCGGACCGGATTGAGGCGGCGCGGCGAGGTGTTGATGCCGAGCATTTTCTCGATCGCCAGCCACATGCCGTGCCAGGCGCCCCAGACGATGTAGGTGATGTTCGCGCCGTGCCACAGGCCGCCCAGCAGCATGGTCAGGAACAGGTTGCGATAAGTCATCAGCGTGCCGCGGCGGTTGCCGCCCAGGGTGATGTACAGGTAGTCGCGCAGCCAGGTGGACAGGCTGATGTGCCAGCGCCGCCAGAACTCGGTGATCGACTGGCTGACGTAGGGCTGCTTGAAGTTCTCCATGAAGCGAAAGCCCATCATCAAGCCCAGGCCGATGGCCATGTCGCTGTAGCCGGAGAAGTCGAAGTACAGCTGCGCGGTGTAGGCCAGCGCACCGAGCCAGGCGTCGCCGGTGGTCGGGTGCTGCAGGGCGAAGCAATGGTCGGCGACCACCGCCAGGGTGTCGGCGATGAACACCTTCTTGATGAAGCCCTGCATGAACCGGGTGCAGCCCTCGGAGAACTTGTCGAGGGTGTGGGTGCGGTGGTTGAACTGGTCGGCCAGGTCACGGAAGCGCAGCACGGGGCCTGCGATCAGGTGCGGGAAGATCGCCACGAACGCCGCGAAGTCGATCAGGTTGCGGGTGGCCGGGGTGTCGCCGCGGTACACGTCGATGATGTAGCTGATGGACTCGAAGATGTAGAACGAGATGCCGATCGGCAACAGCACGTGGGTGAGGATGAACGGCTCCAGGCCGAACGACGTCATGATCGCGTTGAGGCTGTCTACGCCGAAGTTGGCGTACTTGAAGTAGCCCAGGATGCACAGGTCCACTGCCACGCCGAGCAGCAGCCAGCGCTGGGCCGGCTTGCTCCTCACACCGGCGGCGCCGACCTTCAGGCCGATCCAGTAGTTCCACAGGGTGACACCGGCGAACAGCGCCAGGAAGTCCACCCGCCACCAGGCGTAGAACACGTAGCTGGCGATCAGCAGCAGCAGGTTGCGGTAGCGTTGCCCGCTCAGGTAGTACAGGCCGAGGAAGATCGGCAAGAACAGGAACAGGAACACGTTGGATGAAAAGACCATCCCGGTTTCTCCATGTTTGAAGCCACAGTCAAGGGCCAAGGCCCCCCCAAACCCCCCACGAAAAGTCCGGGGGATGTATTGCATCCAGATTCACCGCAACCCTTGTGGGAGCTGGCTTGTCGGGTCGCCGCACCGCAGCGATAGCGTCGGGTCAGTCGACATCAGTGTTGAATGTCAGATTGCAATCGCTGGCAAGCCAGCTCCCACAGGGGTTCGTGTTCTGCCTTACGAACCCTTGTTGCCCTTCTCGTGCGACGGGTCGTAGACCTTGGTCAGGTCGCCACCGAGGCGGAAGGTCTTGAACGGCTGCATGCCGTGCTTTTTCTCCAGCACATCCGGCGCACAGGCGTAGAGGCTGCAGAACGGTTCGAGCCAGGCGAATTTCATGTCCTCCTTCAGGTCGGTCATGTCCTGCTTCTTGCCGTTCTTCGCCTCGAAGGCGTCGGGATCCTTTACGCCGGCCAGCACCCGGTCGCCCAGGCGCTTGAGGGCGCCGTTGTTCTCCTGGCGCAGATCCACGCCGTTGACCTGGGCGAAGCTGGCGATCATCGCCAGCGGCGGCAGGGCGTAGTTGTGGTACGCCAGGGCGCGCTGCTGGCGCTTGAGTTCGTTGGGCAGGTAGCCGTCGGCGTCGACTTGGCCGGCGCCGACCTTGTATTCCTTCACCGCCCAGTCGAACAGGTCGCGGCGGTCGGTGGCGATGGCCGTCGCCATCACCGACCACGCGGCCCAATAGGAGTGGTTGTTGGTCTGGGCCAGCGGCAGGTTGTCCCAGTCGCTCACCACCTGGTCGGCCAGTTTGCCGAACCAGGCCTCGATCTCCCGGGCCTCCTGCTGATGCTGGGCCAGCGGGTGCGAGTCGGAGAACTTCAGGCGGATGTACGAGGACGCCATGCTGCCCAGTGCCCATTTGCGCATCGACTTGCCGGTGTGGTTGAAGTCCTTGGACATCAACGCATCCGCCCGTGCCCAGGACGTCAGCCAGTTGAGCGTGCAGTCGAGCTGCTCCGGGCGACCGTCGCGCATGAACTGCATCACCCGCTTGGCGGTGCCGCGCTCAAGCTTGGTGATGTCGGCGGTGCTGTCGCGGAAGGCTTTCTCCGACTGCACGTTGAGGGTGGCGCGGGCCTTGTCCGAGCCTTCGTACTTGCTGCGAAACTGCAGCGGGCCGGTGTAGGGCGCCGGCATGGCGTCGCAGCCTTCGCTCTTGTCGCCGGTCTTGAACTTGTCCACAGGTGCGAAGTAGCCCTGGGGCGGACGCAGCGGCGCGGCGGCCTGGGTGGCCCCGGCGAACATCGCCAGGGTCAGCAGGGACGGCGCAAGCAGGTGTTTGATCGTTCGGTTTCGCATGGCAGACCTCATTGCCCGAGCTGGGCGGTTTGCGGCCCAGCGCCCGGGAATACGTTGCGTTTGCAGATTTTCGCTTCGACCTTCTGCGGCTCGGCGCCCGCGTCCGGGCCCTGGACTTCGACGGCCAGCAGGTTCTGCGTGGCCCAGTCCTCGTCCGTGCGCAATTCGAAGGCGAAACGCCCGTCGGTGTCGGAGGTTTCCGGCTTCTCGATCTTGATGTCCTCGTGGCGGCCGTTCATGTACCAGAGGGTGGCGTGCAGGGTCTTCACCGAGGTGTCGGCGAAGCGGATGTCGACCTGATGGCCGTTGTTCTGCAGGTTCAGGTTCTTGCTGTTGACCAGCAGTTCGTTCTTGCCCGGCTTGAGCGTCGCGCTGGCGCTCATCTGCGCGTCCTTGCCCTCGCAGCCGTTGTCCAGCAGCGCCATCATCTGGCGGTAGATGGTCTCCTGGTCGAGGCGGTACAGCGGCGAGAACTCCCAGATGAGGATCTTGGGCGGCGACTTCTGGAACTCGTCGCTGCCCAGGTACTGCAGCATCGAGCCTTCCAGGCCGCCGCCGGGGAACGCGACGTTGAGGATGTCGGCGCCGATGGCCTCTTCGAGGAAGCCGGCGAAGTTGTAGTTCTTGCCGCTGTGGGAGGTGCCCACCAGGGTGATCTGCGGGTTGCCGCTGTCGCCGAACAGGTCGCCGTCGCCGGCCTCGCCCTTGGGCTCGGTGGTGAACTGGTCCATGTACTGGATCGCGTAGCTGGTGCCGCACAGTTGCCCGGCCATGTTGTGCAGGGTGCCGGTCTTGCCCATGCGCCCGGAGCGCTTGGTCTCGAACTCGCGCTTGGGGATGTCGGCGAAGGCCGGGATCCGCTTGACCTGCTCGGCGACGATCTTCGCCGTGCGCTGGGCGCCGTAGGGCGTCCAGTGCTGGTCGCCGCGGAAGTAGAAGTCGTGGGCCGGCAGGGTCTCGGGCAGCGATTCGTTGGTGAGCGGCGACAGGTCCGGCACCACGTAGCCCATCTTGGCGAAGCGGCCGAGCATGGTCTTGTAGTTGCCCAGCGCCTTCTCGTAGTCGAAGGCGGCCTTGTCCTGCGGGTTGAGCTTGTTGCGGTTCACCAGGCCACGGGTCGGCTGGTAGACGATCACCAGTTCCACGCCCTTGCTCTTGAACGCATCGTGCAGTTGCTGCAGGCGGCGGTAGCCGGCGGGGGTGGTGTCGAACTCGGTGCGCAGGTCTTCCCGGGTGCGGAACAGCCAGTCGCCCTGGGCCTGCACCAGGGTGGTGAAGTTTTGCTGGTAGCGGGTGGTGTAGTTCTTCGGGTCGTGGGCGGCGGGGCACAGGCTGCAGCACGGCTCGGCGGTGAACGCGGGGGCTTGGGCCTGGTCCGCGCCGGCGCCGTCGCTGGCCGCCAGGATGCCCACGGTCAGGGCCGACAGGCTGAGCAGTTTGATCAGGTGTGGGTGCATAAAGAGGTCCTCAGTCCCGCAGTTCGGTCTGGCGTTCGACGGGGTCGATCAGCACGGCTTTCTGCTGGCGCACCAGCAGGTCGAGAATTTCGTCCTGGCGCTCGCCCAGGACGCCGTTGAAGCTGATGCCGCTGGATTTGGTCGGCGCCAGCATCGAGACGCGGTACAGCTCTACGCTCAGCGGCGAGTCGATGGCCATCGGGCCGCTGCCGTTGGCCGCCAGTTCGCCGCCGACCACGATCAGCGAGACCTGGGCGTCGAACGGGTCGAGCTTGATGTCGCGGTCGGTGTCGGTCAGATCCTTGATGTGGCCGTAGACGCCGGTCAGGCCGTTGGCCATGGCGACGTTCTCGTACAGGCGGATGTTCACGCTGTTGCGGATGCGGATGCCGTGGCGCTTGTTGCTGATGACCTTGTTGCCCCACAAAAGGTTGTCGGCGGACTCGTAGAGGGTGATGCCGTCGGTGTGGTTGCGGTAGATCTCGTTGTGGGCGATCACGTTGTTCACGCTGTTGCGGTCGATCACCAGCCCCGAGAGGTGGTTGTCGAAGCTCTTGTTGTTGAAGATGAAGCTGTCGTTCACTTCGCGGGAGATGATGATCCCGTGCTTCTTCTTCGTCCCGTGGACGGTGTTCTCGGCGATGACCAGGCCGTGGGAGCGGTCGTGGGGGTCGATGCCGTAGACGATGTTGTCCTTGTAGGTGTTGCCCTTGACCACGAAGTCGCGGGTCTCGTAGCAGTAGAAGCCGTACCACATGTCCGAGAACTCGGAGCCGACGATCCAGCCGGTCGGCTCGGGGCGCTTGAGCACCTTGGCCATGTTCGGCGTGTACTGGGAAATGCTCACGCCGTAGGACTTGCTGTTGGCGTAGCCGAAGCTGGCCATCTTGCTGTTGACGATGTAGGTCTCGGTGCCGCCCCAGGCGAGCAGGAACGGACGGAATTCCTTGGGCGAACGGAAGGTCGCCGGGCCGTTGTCCTTCTCGCGCCAGCCGGTGACCTTGGTGTCACGCACGAACAGCTGGCCGTCGTTGACCAGGAACGAGCCGGCCTCCTGGGACAGGCGCAGCTCCTGGGTCTGGCCGTCGATCTCGAGGATGCCTTTGCGGCCGACGACGATCGGCAGCTTGGCCAGGTACACGCCGGGCGCGGTTTCGCTGAAGTACTGCTTGGGCAGCTTCTGCGCCAGCTCCTTGAGGTTCAGGTAGCCGTCGTCGACGAAGATCGCCTGGGGGATGCCGTGCTGGCGCACCACCCATTCGGCCATCTTGTTGTCGCCGCCGATGAAGTCCTTCAGGGCGTCTTCCTGCATCATCCGGCGCACGCTGACCTTGCCCGGCTTGCTGCGCACGATCTTCGCGGCGGCGGCCTCGGCGGTGTAGCCGGAGAGGTCGGGCAGCTTCGGTTCGGCCAGCTCCAGCGCCTCGGTCGGGGCGCTGCTGACGGTGTAGGTCTTGGCCTGCTGCAGCCCTTTGGCCAGGGTCACCGGCTTCGCCGGCTCGACCGTGGCGAAGGCGCCGGCGCTGGCCAGCAGCAGGGCGCCGGCCAACAGGCCGAGCGGGCCTTTCCTTGAGTTGTTCATGTCGGGCACTCCCTTGGCGGTCCGCATCAGAAGCGCCAGATCACGTCGATGAACGCGCGGTGCATGTACGAATCGACCTGGCTGCCGTAGGCATCGCCGGGCTTGAACACGCCGCCGCGAAAGCGCACCAGCGCCGACGGCTCGTCGATGGACTGGCTCAGCGCCGCCGGCAGCAGGCCTTGCTTGAAGTACTTGGTGACCACCAGATCCATCTCCTGGCCCATGTCCTTCTTGCCGTCGTCCAGCGGCAGGGAGGTGCTGGACAGGATCGCGCCGGTCACGTCGTCGGTGTTGTTCTCGACGGCGTTGATGCCGTTGCTGCCCACCGGCTTGTTGCCGTCCACGCGCCAGAACTTGTGGTAGATCAGGCTGGCGTCGTACTGGTCGTTGAGCATCCAGGAGCCGAACAGGGTGGCGGTCTGCAAGTTGTTCATCTCGCCGCGGAACGCTTCGCCGAAACGGTGCACCCGCGAGCGGGTGCCGGTGAAGTTCGAGCGGTTGCTTTCCAGGCCGTTCTGTTCGTAGTCGGCGCTGGCGCGGGCATAGGCGGCGCCGACCTGCCATTGCGGGTCGAGGCGCAGGCGCACGCCAAGGTCGGTGGCCCAGCCGTTGACGCTGTCGCTGCGCTTGGCCTCGGCCGGGCGGCTGCCGTCGGCGTTGAGCGGGTTGACCTTGTCGCGGTCGCCGCTCATGCCGGTGATGCTGCCCCAGTAGTTGACCGTGTTGGTGTTGCGCCAGTTGTAGGCGTCGCTGTCGGCGGTCAGGCCGAGCCAGCTGATGTCGCCGTTCTCGGTCTTGTCCAGGGTGTCGCGGGGCACGCCCGGCTCGGCGTAGTCGAGCTTGCCGTTGTCGTGGGTGTGGTGGCCGCGGATGCCGACCCACTGGCCCGGCGTCCACTGGTAGGCGGCGTCGGCGTAGGCGTGCAGGCGGTCCTTGTCCTTGGGCGCCAGTTCCTTGAGGTCGGTGCGGTATTCGCTGAAGCGTTCGGCGACGCCGGCGTTGGCCCGCAGCAGGGTGGTGTCGAACGTCCAGTTCAGCGCCTCGATGTTGGTGTCGCGCCATTGGCCGTCGTCGTTGCGCAGGCGCTGGCGGCCGAACTTGAGGATCTCGCCGGGGTAGGGCGTGAAGCCGCTGTAGCCGACCCAGAACTCGCGCATGGCCAGGTAGTTCTTCTTGGTCTGGCGGTCGCCGCTGTCGGTGGCCTGGGCGCCGTCGGACTGCTGCAGGGTGTCGGTCTCGATGATGTCGGTGGAGGTCACGGCCTGGCCCATGGCGTAGGCGCTCCACGCGCCGCTCTCGCCGTAGACCCACGGGCGCAGGTCGAGGCCGACGCCGTTGACGTCGCCGCCGCGGGCGGTGCCCAGGTCGCGGTCGTCTTCGGATTGGCCGGTGATCTTCACTTCCAGGCCGAAACTCTTGGTTTCGGTGATCGCGGCCAGCGTCGGGCACGACCAGATCAGGGCGAAGGACAGGCCGATGCCGGCCTTCACGAATGGATTCAACTTCATAGGGATTCCTCGCCTTCTTCTTCTGGCAGGGCATGCAGCGGCAGCGCATTGCGGTTCAGGGCGCCGCGGCTGGCCTGTTCCTGTTGCAGCAGGCGCTGGGCCTGAGCCAGGCGTTCGGGGGGCAGCTGCGCGGCGAGGGTGGTCGCCAGCTCATCGGCCTGCGGGGTGTTCTGGGCCTTGGCCAACTGACTGAACACGTAGGCGTTGACCGGGTCGGGCCGGGTGCCCTTGCCTTGGGAGAACAGTTGGGCGATGGCGAAGTCGGCGCTGTTCTGGCCGTTGCGCGCAGCGGTCAGCAGGTGGTCGAGGGCCTTCTGCGGATAGACCTTGCCCAGGTAGCCACGGCGGTAGATCTGGCCGAGGTAGTAGTCGGCCGCCACTTCGCGGCCGACGGCCTTCTCGAAGTGCTGCTCGGCGACCTTCGCGTCGGCCGGCACCAGTTTGCCTTCGTAGTAGAGCTTGCCCAGCAGCAGTTCGGCGCGGGGTTGGTCGGCGGCACGGCCGTTGTCCAGGTACTTCATCATCTGGTCGGTGTCGCCCAGTTCCGGGAAGTCGTAGAGCAATTGCGCCAACGTGACCCACGATGCCGGATAGCCCGGCGCGATGGGTTCGAGCAGCGCTTGCGCGGTCTTCTCGTCGGTCTTGCCCAGGGTCGGGTCGGCCAGCACCCGGGCGACAGAATCGACCCGTTGCGCGCTGACGGTGCCGCGGCCGTGGCCGGCCTGCAACTGCTTGATCAGCTCGGCCTGTTGCTCTGGCTGTGCACGTTTCTGATAGACCGTGGCCAGTTCGACGTAGCAGATGTCGGTGGTGTGGAGCGCGGCCTTGCAGATCTTTTCCACGTCATCCAGGTGCTGGTCGTAGGTGCCCTGGGTGCGATAGAGCAGCACCTGGGCCAGGCCCGCTTCCGGGTAGCCGGACTGGCGCCATTGATCGATCTGCTGCTGGGCGTCGATGTTCGGGAAACTGTGTGGGTATTGCAGATACAGCATCGCCAGCGGGATCAAGGTATTGCCTTCGCCTTGGGCGGCGGCTTTCTTCAGCAGGCTTTCGGCCTCCTGGTGCTCGGCTTCGGTGGCGCCGGGCTTGGCCACCAGCAAGCGGCCGAGGCGCGCCTGGGCCCGCGGCGACACGCTGGCCGCGGCGCGGTAGGTGGCTTCGGCCTGTTTCATCTGCTCGGGGTCGCGGCTGTCGACCTGAATGTCGGCAAGGCCCACTTGCGCCTCGCTGTAGCCCAGGTCCGCCAGCGCCCGGTAGTTCTGCGCGGCGGTCGCGGTGTCGCCGCGCTTGAGGGCTTCGTTGGCCAGGCGCTGGTCGGGCAGGCCGGTGCAACCGGCCAGGGAGACCGCCAGCGCCAGCGAGCACACCATCAGGCCCTTGTGGGAGCCAGCCTGCTGGCGATGCGGGCGGCTCGGTGCATCAGGCAGACCGCGTTGATGCAATCGCTGGCAAGCCAGCTCCCACAGGGACTGCGGCGTGTTCGGGAGAGTTGGAGTGGTCACAGGCGTGTCCTCGACTTAAAGGCCGTGGGCCATGGCTTTGTCGATCAGCCAGTTCAGGTTCGGGCCGCGGTCGCTGTTCACTTCCACCGGGCGGCCGGCGAAGGTGCTGTCCAGCGGCTCGTCCGGCTGGATCTGCACGCGGATGTCCGAGGACAGGTCTTCGCTCTTGAGGCTGGCGCTGCGCACGATCTTGCCGCTGCGGACCTTGTCGTCGCCGGCGATCTGGAAGCTCACCGGGGTGCCCGGACGCACGTCGCCGAACTGGCGGTAGGAGAAGCGCGCATCGACGGTGGCCTGGGTGTTGCGCGGCACCAGTTCGAAGATCACGTCGCCTTTGCTGGCGTACTGACCGTCGGCCACCAGTTGCCGCGCCACGGTGCAGTCGCACGGCGAGGTGAGGGTGCCGGTCATCTGCTTGCCGAACAGTTCTTCCACCTTGGCCGGCTGCAGTTGGTCTTCGTCCAGGTGGCCTTTGAGCACGTCGAGCATGCTGGTGCTGAAGGTCGCCAGCGGCGCGCCCTTGGCGGCGACGCCGTCGGATTTCACCAGGCTCTGCACGGTGCCGTCGCGGGGCATGGTGATGTTCATGGCCGGCACGCTGACCAGGCCGGCCTGGGCGTGGCTGACGAAGTACATGCCGTACACCGATTTGGCGACGAAGCCGAACGCCGCCAGGCCGACGACGAACACGCCGAGGCTGAAGGTCACCGCCTTCAGGCGCCCGAACGGGGTCATGCCGTGGCCGCCGTCCTTGGTCTTGCGTGCCTTGGTGAAGTTGTCGCGCTGCAGGGTCGCCAGCACTTCGCCGATGCTGACGATGTCGCCGGCCAGGTGCGAGGTGATCAGGTGACGCAGGGTGGCGATGTCCCGCGGCTCCAGGTTCTGGAACTGGCAGCCGGTGCGGCCGGTCTGGCGGTCGTGGGAGCGCACCTGCATCTCGACGTCCATCGCCAGGCCGAGGTTGTCGATGACGAACTGCAGGCGCGCCTTGTGCACGTCGCCGACCTTGAGCGGCAACTGACCGGCGTTGAACGCCAGGCCGCCGGCCGACAGGTCGATGACCCGCGCCTCGACCGGTGTGCGGTCGGGGCCGAAGAAGCGCAGCTTGGCCGGGATCTTCACCCGCGCATGCTGGCGCTGGGCTTCGGATTCATGGACTACGTTGACGTTGACGGCGGTATTCATGGGAGCGGTTTCCTTGTTAATCCAAGAGAGGCGGGTCAGACCATCATCAGCAGCACGGCGACGAAAATGCTGCCGGCGGAGAAGGTCATGGTCCGAGACGACCAGGTGTTGAACCAACGTTGAAAGCTGGCGAGGTCACGGGACAGCGAAGTGGGTTGGCGGGTCCAGGACTGTTGGTCGAGGCGGAAGAACACGTAGATCTTCACCAGCGCGCCGACGATCTGGTTGTAATAGAGGATCGCGGGGTAGGCCGGGCCGATTCGGTGGCCGGAGCACGACAGCAGCAGGGTCAGGATCAGGCGGGTGATGCCGATCCACAGCAGGTACACGAGGATGAACGCGGTGCCGTACTTGACGCTGGCGATGACCGCCACGGTCAGGCCCAGCAGGGACGTCCACATCGACACGCGCTGGTCGAACAGCACCACCGAGGTGAAGAGCCCCAGGCGGCGGATGCCCAGTCCGAGGGCGCGGGAGTTCTGCCGCAGGTTGTTGCCGTACCAGCGGAACATCAGTTTGCGGCTGGCCTTGATGAAGCTCTTCTCCGGCGGATGCTCGACGGTGTTGATCGCCGCGTCCGGCACGTAGAAGGTGTCGTAGCCCAGGCGCATCAGGCTGAACCAGCTCGACTTGTCGTCGCCGGTGAGGAACTTGAAGCGGCCCAGGCGCCAGTGCTGCAGCGAGTCGCTCTCGACGTCGGCGATGAACTCCGGGTTGGTGACCACGCTGGCGCGGAACACCGACATGCGCCCGGTCATGGTCAGCACGCGCTTGGACAGGGCCATCGAGCACATGTTGATGTGGCGTTGGGCGAAGCGCAGCTTGTGCCATTCGCTCATGATGTAGCCGCCGCGCACTTCGCAGAATTCGTTGGTGGTCAGGCCGCCGACGTTGCCGAACAGCTGGAACCACGGCACGGTCTTGCGCACCACGCCTTCGCCCAGCACGGTGTCGCCGTCGATCACGGCCACCACGGCGCGGTCGTCCGGCAGGTGGCGGGAGATCGCACGGAAACCGTAGGCCAGGCCGTCGCGCTTGCCGGTGCCGGGGATACGCACGAAGTCGAGCTTGACCCGCTCCGGCGGGTTCATCCGCGCCCACAGGCTCTTGACCAGCAGTTCATCGGACATCTCGACGATGGAGCAGACCACGGTGGTCGGCAGGCCGCAGTCGATGGCCTCGCGGATCACCGAGCCGTAGACCTGGGCGGTGGTCAGCGCGTCGATGCGGAAGCTGGTGACCATCAGGAACACGTGGGACGGATCGGCCGCCTCGCCCAGCTTGCGCACCTTGCGCCGCAGGTGCGGGTAGACGATGTACAGGAAAATCATGCCGCGCACGAAGTGGGTGGCGCCCATCGAATAGCGCCAGATGCCCACGGCGCCGATCAGGAAAATGAAGTCCTTCGACTCGGCGTCGAACGTGGACACGGGCAGCATCAGGGCCAGGCCCATCAGCAGGCCCAGAAACAAAAGCCAACCGGCCGCTTGCAGAAAAAAATGATTGAGCTTGGACATGACCGTCATTCATCCGAAGGTGAAGGAGGCTCCGGGCCGCAGGCGGCCCGGAGCTTGGGGCTGCCTTACCAGCAGATGCCTTCGGTGCGGCTGCCGGCGCGGGTGGCCCGGGACATGAAGCCCACCAGGTCGATGACCTGCTTGCCGTCCGGCACCTGTTGGGCCAGGGAACGGAATTTCTCGTCGCGGTTGCCCAGGATGATCACGTCGGAGTTGTCGATCACCGAGTCGAAGTCCGCGTTGAGCAGGGACGACACATGGGGGATCTTCGACTCGATGTAGTCCTTGTTCGCGCCGTGGACGCGGGCGTACTCGACGTTGCTGTCGTAGATGCTCAGGTCGTAGCCCTTGCCGATCAGCATCTCGGCCAGCTCCACCAGCGGGCTTTCGCGCAGGTCGTCGGTGCCGGCCTTGAAGCTCAGGCCGAGCAGGGCGACCTTGCGCTTGTCGTGGCTTTCGACGATGTCGAAGGCGTTCTGCACCTGGGATTCGTTGCTGCGCATCAGCGAGTTGAGCAGCGGCGCCTCCACGTCCAGGGAGCCGGCGCGGTAGGTCAGGGCGCGCACGTCCTTGGGCAGGCACGAGCCGCCGAAGGCGAAGCCCGGACGCATGTAGTACTGGGACAGGTTGAGGGTCTTGTCCTGGCAGACCACGTCCATCACCTCACGGCCGTCGACGCCGACGGCCTTGGCGATGTTGCCGATCTCGTTGGCGAAGGTCACCTTGGTGGCGTGCCAGACGTTGCAGGTGTACTTGATCATCTCGGCGACGGCGATGTCCTTGCGGATGATCGGCGCGTCGAGCTCTTCGTACAGCGATTGCAGGACGTCGCCCGACGCGGCGTCGAACTCGCCGATGACGGTCATCGGCGGGAAGTCGTAGTCCTTGATCGCGGTGCTCTCGCGCAGGAACTCGGGGTTGACCGCCACGCCGAAATCGACGCCGGCCTTCTTGCCGGAGCAGTCTTCGAGGATCGGGATCACCACGTTGGCGACGGTGCCCGGCAGCACGGTGCTGCGCACCACGATGGTGTGGCGGGTGGACTTCTCGCGCAGCACGAAACCGATTTCGCGGCACACCGCCTCGATGTAGTTCAGTTCCAGGTCGCCGTTCTTCTTGCTCGGCGTGCCGACGCAGATCATCGACAGGTCGGTGGCGCGGATCGCCTCGGCGAAGTCGGTGGTGCCGCGCAGGCGGCCGGTCTGGATGCCCTGCGCCAGCAGTTCGCCCAGGCCCGGTTCGACGATGGGGGATTTGCCGGCGTTGATCATGTCGATCTTGTCTTTGGCGACATCGACGCCCACCACGTCGTGGCCCCGTGCAGACAGGCAACCGGCACATACGGCGCCGACGTAACCCAAACCAAAAATGCTGATGCGCATCGCAATTACCTCTGTGTTTTATCAAGCCATTAGATGGCCGGAGTTAATGGTTCCAGCGGTCATGGTGCACTCGAAAGTGCGTCTTGCAGGCACGACAATGCCGTGTTCCGGCAATGTAAGTTTCGAGTGGCTAAATAAGTGCACTCAAGTTGTGCGCAACTAGGCCTTATTGTTGTGACTTGCCCCGACAGGCGGCATGACCTTCGTCCGAAGGAGGGCCGCTCAGTCGACATGCCTGCACGATGTCAGGCCAACTGCCCGCAATCCGGGCGGTTCAGCGCTCTGGTGAGCGCGGTGGCAGGGGCGCAGCCTCGGCCTTGCAGGGAATGTTCAGGGTGCGTATTTCCCGTCTTTGATCTTTGCCTAAACAAGTGAAGTCGCTGTGAAAGTTACTGTGGCAACTTGGTTACAGCGATCGTTCATCTGCGTAAGTTATCTCGTACAGAATCGGCGAGAATCGTTACCGGTGGTATGAGCTACGCATCAGGACGAAGTTCCGGCCCGTTCATCCCGAAATCTGAAATTTCTTGAAATATTGAAAAAGATGGCACTGCTTTCATATTGATAGCACTTTCCATTTCGCCCTTTATATATAGGCGGATAATCGCGGGGGATGGTTTTGTGCCATTACTTTGAAAAAAAGTGCGTGCCACTACTGAAAAAAATGACACCTGTCGAGTGAAACAAACGTTAGGGAGAGGGGCGATGTTTTTATGGCGCCAATGAAATGGCGAAAAAAGGCGGGGGATTTTTGACGTCGTGCGCGGTGCACGACGTCTTCAATAAAGAGTCGTGCACCGCGCATGCTTCATTCGGGGGCGTGGTCGCGCAGGAACACCAGATTGTCCGGTTTCGACTGTTCGGCGCTGTAGCGGTAACCCTGGACATCGAACTGCTTCAGGGCACCGGGATCGTTGATGCGTTCCTGGATCACGAAGCGGCTCATCAGGCCTCGGGCCTTCTTGGCGTAGAAGCTGATGATCTTGTACTGGCCGTTCTTCAGGTCCTTGAACTCGGTGTTGATGATCCGCGCGTTCAGGGCAGAGCGCTTGACCGCCGAGAAGTACTCGTTGGACGCCAGGTTGAGCAGCACGTCGTCGCCCTGGTCGGCCAGCGCTTCGTTGAGCCACTCGCTGATGCGCGTGCCCCAGAAGGCGTAAAGGTCCTTGCCCCGGGCGTTGGCCAGCTTGGTGCCCATCTCCAGCCGGTACGGCTGCATCAGGTCCAGCGGGCGCAGCAGGCCGTAGAGGCCGGACAGCATGCGCAGATGCCGTTGCGCATAGTCGAAATCGGCTTCGCTGAAGGTCTGGGCGTCGAGCCCGGTGTAGACGTCACCCTTGAACGCCAGCAGCGCCTGCTTGGCGTTGTCCGGGGTGAAGGCCGGCGTCCAGCTGCCGAAGCGCGCGGCGTTGAGGCCGCCGATCTTGTCGGAGACGTGCATCAGCTCGCTGATCTGCGCCGGACTGAGTTCGCGCAGTTGCTGGATCAGCGCCTGGGAATGGTCGAGGTATTGCGGCTGGGTGAAGCGCGAGGTCGCCGGCGGCGTTTCGTAGTCGAGGGTCTTGGCGGGGGAAATCACCATCAGCATGCAGTCGTCTCCTTTGATCGTGGCGGCGATTCTAGGGGGTTGGCCGGGTTGACTCCAGCTATGAGTCCGATAGTTGATCGATGGTTGCCCGCCATCCCACGGGGAACCGCCGCTACCGCCTTATCGGCTATAGTGCCGCGCGGGTTTTGTTATGGAGACATCCCTTTGCGTATCGTTCTATTCCTTTGGGCGTGGCTGTTGAGCCTCGGGGCCCTGGCGGCGCCCGGCGATCCGGCGACGCTGGACCGCAGCACCTGGCCGGAGCAACTGAAGAATCCGACCCTGTTCGACGTGGCCTCGCGGGCGGAGATCCTGACCTTCGCCCGGGGCCTTTTGGCCAGCGAAGCGCTGGACGAGGCCGCGCTGGCCCAGCGCCTGGGGCTGCGCACGGTCAACATGGACGCCGTCAACCGCCTGCGCGAGCGGCTCTGGCAACGGTTGTTCAACGGCTACGACCACGCCCAGCAGAGCTGCGACCAGGACGCCTCGTTCTGCTTCCTGGTCGAAGACGTGCCGACCCTGCGCGAGCAGGCCGGCAAGTTCCAGCTCGGCGAGGAGAGCTACTACATCAAGTGGGCCGAGCCGAGCCGCGCTTTCCATGCCCAGTACCTGGACGAGCTGCTGCGCAAAGCTGCGCTGTTTCCGCAGACCGGCAGCGAGATCGACCGTTTCGGCGACTACGAACGCAACGGCGACGAGATGAACGACCGGCTGTTCCTGCTGAGCTTCGACAGCGCCGCCAACCTGCAGCCGGACAACACCGACTGGCTGGCCGAATACCTGCGCAAGTCGAACCTGAGCGGCACGTTCTTCGTGCTGGGCAAGGATGTCCAGGCGCGGCTGGCGGAGCGTTCGGTCGCCAGCCTGCAAGCGACGTTCTCGCAGCAGTGCGTCGGCGTGCAGGGCTGGGAGTTCCGCTCCCACAGCCACTGGCAGGACTGGCAGGACTCGGTGCGCCGCAGCGCCGACCTGGTCAAAGGCAAGCTGCCGGAAAACTACGTGCCGCTGTTCCGCCCGCCGGACGGTCAGCGGCGCAGCGATGCGCAGGCGTTCTTCAACGCCCAGGGCCTGCAAGTGGCGCTGTGGGACATCGACGCCCAGGACGGCGCCGGCAAGCTCAAGGGCAGCCAGAGCGCGCAGCGGGTGCTGACCCTGATGCTGCTGTGGCGTCACGGGGTGATCAATTTCAACATGAAGCAGGATGCGGTGAAGACGGCGTTGCCGTGGCTCATCACCCAGACCGCGCAAAGTGGCATCGGCTGGGAAGACTGTCAGGACGCGTTTCGCTGACAAGGCACGAAAGCCCCGTAAACATTGGGCGCGGGGAAGAAATTCGAAGGATTTTGCAGCAGGCGGACTTCCGACTCTAACGGGGGGCAGGGCGGTCCGCCAAGGGCTTTTCGTCACTTTGCAAAATAAACTTCAAAAAATCGTCAAAGTGCTTTTTTCTGTCACAGGTTTTGGAGTATTACGAACTCAGACCGCCGAAACCTGCGACACAGGTGGCGTCTCCCAAGACCCATTTGTGTGCAGTTCGTCCGGCCTTCCGATCAAGGGGCGCGCGGACGGGCTCGGCAGTCACTTCGAGGCGCAGCACCGCCCAGGTATTGCGTCGAATGGCTCCCACAAAGGTGACCGAGTATGGATGATCACGGACGTAGCCCTTCTTCCAACCAGCCAATCCTTTATGTACTCGATACCAACGTATTGATTCACGATCCAAACGCCCTCCTGAATTTCGAAGAACACCACGTCGCGATCCCGATGACCGTGCTTGAAGAGCTGGACAAGCTCAAGAGCGGGCATCACAGCGTGGCCGCCGAATGCCGTCAGGCCATCCGGCTGATCGACAAGACCCTGGGGGACGCTTCACCGGAGGACGTTGAACAGGGAGTGCCGATCCAGCGCGGCAAGAGCGGACCCAAGGGCTTGCTGTCGATTCTGATGAGCAAACATGCCGAGCCGAACCTGATTCTGCCGGAGCACCTGAACGACAACAAAATCATCAACCAGTTGATCGACCTGCACACCCGCGACCCGAAGAAACCGGTCGTGCTGGTCACCAAGGACATCAACATGCGCCTCAAGGCGCGGGCCTGCGGGATCGCGGCCGAAGACTACAGCACCGACCAGCTGGTCGACGACGTGTCGCTGCTGCCCAACGGCTACCACAACATGACCGGCTCCTTCTGGGACCGCGTGAGCAAGGTCGAGACCCGCCAGGACCACGGCCGCACCTGGCATCAGGTGCAACTGATCGACAACCTGCCGGCGGTGCACGTCAACGAGTTCATCATCGACGAGCAGGGGTTCGTCGGCTGGATCAAGGAGATCGACGAGGACAAGCTGCTGATCCTCGACCTGCACCAGGAACCGCTGCTGCATCAGGAAGCCTGGGGCCTCAAGCCACGGGACATCTACCAGAGCCTGGCGCTGTACGCGTTGCTCGATCCGGACATCCACCTGGTCAACCTGTCCGGCGCCGCCGGTTCCGGCAAGACCATCCTGGCGCTGGCGGCCGCCATCGAGCAGACCATGGTCAGCAAGCGCTACCGGCGCATCATCGCCACCCGCAGCGTGCAGGGGCTGGACCAGGAGATCGGCTTTCTGCCGGGCACCGAAGCGGAAAAGATGGAGCCTTGGCTGGGCGCCATCACCGACAACCTCGAAGCCTTGCACATGGATGACGAAAGCACCCACGGCAGCGTCGACTACATCCTCAGCAAGGTGCCGCTGCAGTTCAAGTCGCTCAACTACATCCGGGGGCGCAGCTTCCAGCAGAGCCTGATCCTGATCGACGAATGCCAGAACCTCACGCCGCACCAGATGAAGACCATCATCACCCGGGCCGGCGCCGGCTCCAAAGTGGTGTGCCTGGGCAACCTGGCGCAGATCGACACCCCTTACCTGTCCGCGACCAGCTCCGGGCTGACCTACCTGACCGAACGCTTCAAGGACTTCCCCAACGGTGTGCACATCACCCTGCAAGGGGTGCCTCGCTCGATTCTGGCCGAATACGCCGAATCGCATCTGTAACCTTCCCCCGCAGCGGGCGGCCTCCGGGCCGTCCGCTTCTTCATGGCTCGGCGGGGTCTTCGCGAAGGCCATCGCCAGCAGGCTGGCTCCGACAGTGTTTGCCCGCTGGAATGCCGTCTCGTCGACCGCTGCAGAACCCTGTGGGAGCGGGCTTGCCCGCGAAGGCGTCAGGTCAGGCGACATCGAGTTTGACTGAGCCGGCGTCTGCGCAGGCAAATCGCACCGCCGCTCCCACAGTGATTTGTGCGAGGGCTGTCATCGCGCTCGCGGAAAATTGACCCTCAGGTTTACAATCGACGCTCCTGATCAGGAGTATTCCCGTGCTGACCCATCTCGATTCCCAAGGCCGCGCCAACATGGTCGACGTCACCGACAAGGCCGTGACGTTCCGCGAGGCGACGGCCCAAGCGCTGGTGCGCATGCTGCCCGACACGCTGCGGATGATCGTCAGCGGCGGCCACCCCAAGGGCGACGTGTTCGCCGTGGCGCGCATCGCCGGCATCCAGGCGGCGAAGAAGACCAGCGATCTGATCCCGCTGTGCCATCCGCTGATGCTGACCGGCGTGAAGGTCGAACTCAGCGCCGAAGGCGACGATACCGTGCGCATCGAAGCCCGCTGCAAGCTGTCGGGCCAGACCGGCGTCGAGATGGAGGCGCTGACCGCCGCCAGCGTCGCCGCGCTGACGATCTACGACATGTGCAAGGCCGTGGACCGCGGCATGACCATCGAAAGCGTGCGCCTGCTGGAAAAGCTCGGCGGCAAGAGCGGCCACTACCGGGCGGAGCAGCCATGAACCTGACCGTGAAGTTTTTTGCCCGCTACCGCGAAGCGGTCGGCGAGGACTCGATCAGGGTCGAGGGCGACTTCGGCACCGTCGATGACGTGCGGGCACTGCTGGCCCGGCGCGACGGCTTCGAGGTGCTGGGCGAACAGAACCTGATGTGCGCGCGCAACGAAGACCTCTGCCTGCTCGACGAGCCGGTGGCCGAGGGCGACGAAGTGGCGTTCTTCCCTACCGTGACCGGAGGCTGAGCCATGGGCATCCGTGTGCAGTGCGAACCGTTCGACCCGGGCGCCGAAGTCAACGCGATGCATGCAGCCAACGTCGGCGTCGGTGCGGTGGTGAGCTTCGTCGGCTACGTGCGTGACTTCAACGACGGGCTCGACGTGGCCGGGATGTTCCTGGAGCACTATCCGGGCATGACCGAAAAGGCCCTGGCCAAGATCGCCGACGAGGCCGCGCAGCGCTGGCCGCTGCTGAAGCTTGAGGTGCTGCACCGCATCGGCGCGCTGGAGCCGGGCGAGCCGATCGTGTTCGTCGGCGCCGCCAGCGCCCATCGTCAGGCGGCGTTCGACGCCTGCGCCTTCGTCATGGACTACCTCAAGACCCGCGCCCCGTTCTGGAAAAAAGAAAACACCGCCGAAGGCCCGCGCTGGGTCGAGGGGCGCGCCAGCGACCATGCGGCGGTCGAGCGCTGGAAAAAATAGCTCCGGCGCCGCTCTTCCATCCGCCATCGCAAGCAGGCTCTGGAATGCGTTCCCCTGTGGGAGCTGGCTTGCCAGCGATGGCGGTAGGTCAGGCAACAGAGATGTCGGCAGTGCTGGCCTCATCGCTTGCAGGCAAGCTCCCACAAGGTTTTGTGGTGTGCAGGGATGCTGCGGACAACCGGAATCCTCTGTGGGAGCCAGCCTGCTGGCGATGGCGCCCTGTGCAGCACCCCCCATTACCTCTGATTCACCACCCGACCGCCGGGCGGATGCGACCCCTTCTGCCCGATTGACGCTCTGTACATAAAAGTCCAGTATGGATTCATAAGTACAAAAAAGGCGTTCCCCCCTGTTTCAGCTCTTTCTCCTGTCTTGCCAAACCAACAACAACCGCGAGAGAACGAACATGAAGAAACTCCCCCTCATCACCGGTCTGGCGCTGAGCCTGTTGGCGTGCACCAGCGCGTTCGCCGCCGAGAAGACCTTGCGCATCGGCATCGAGGCCGCCTACCCGCCGTTCGCCTCCAAGACCGACAAGGGCGAGATCGTCGGTTTCGACTACGACATCGGCAATGCGCTGTGCGCGCAGATGCAGGTCAAGTGCGTGTGGGTCGAGGGCGAATTCGACGGCCTGATCCCTTCGCTGAAAGTGAAGAAGATCGACATGGCGCTGTCGTCCATGACCATCAACGAAGACCGCAAGAAGTCGGTGGACTTCACCCACAAGTACTACTTCACCTCCTCGCGGCTGGTGATGAAGGAAGGCGCGGTCGTCGATGACCAGTACGCCAGCCTCAAGGGCAAGACCGTCGGCGTGCAGCGCGCGACCACCACCGACCGCTACGCCACCGAGGTGTTCGAGCCCAAGGGCATCACCGTCAAGCGCTACGGCAACAACGAAGAGATCTACATGGATCTGGCGGCCGGACGCCTCGACGCGATCTTCGCCGACACCATCCCGCTGACCGACTTCCTGTCGATGCCGCGCGGCAAGGGCTATGCGTTCGTCGGGTCGGAGCTCAAGGATCCGAAATACGTGGGCGAGGGCGCGGGGATCGCGGTGCGCAAGGGCAACGCCGAACTGGTCAGTCAGCTGAACAGCGCCATCGACGGCATCCGCGCCAGCGGCGAGTACCAGAAGATTTCCGAGAAGTACTTCAAGTCCGACATCTACGGCGACTGACCGTCCGCCATCGCCAGCAGGCTGGCGCCCACAGGGGATCTGCGGTGTTCGCAGAATCTGGGCTTACCGCAAACCCTGTGGGAGCTTGCCCGCAAGCGATGAGGCCGGCACAGCCACCGCAGGTCTTCAGCCCTTCAGTTCCTTCAGGTGCTTGTACACCGTCGCCCGCCCCATGTTCAGCACATTGGCCACGTAGTTCGAGGCGCTCTTGCCCTTGAACGCGCCTTCGGCGTGCAGGGCCAGCACCAGCTCGCGCTTGTGGTCGCGGGTCAGCACGTTCAGGCTCAGTTGCCGCTCGCGCAGCCAGCTGTGCAGGAAGGTGTTGATCCGCTCCTGCCAGTCGTCGCGAAACAGCGAGTCCGGCTGCGGGATCAGCTTGCTCGGCGACAGGAACAGGTCCAGCGCCGCCTTGGCGTTCTCGAACAGGGAAATGTTCAGGTTGATGCACAGCACCGCCAGCGGCTGGCCCTGGCCGTCCCGCAGCACCGTGCTCAGGCTGCGGATCTTCTGGCCGTCCCAGTTGAGCTTCTCGTACGGGCCGATGTTCCGCTCGCCGGCGTCGTCGCCGAGCATGTCCTCCAGCGCCGAATCGTCGCCGATGTCCCGCTTCGACAGGTTGTTGGCGATGTAGTCGACCTTCTGCGTGCGCAGGTCGTGCAGCACCACTTCGGCGTGGGGGAAGAACAGCGTGGCGATGGCGTCGGCGATGGCGCGGTAGTTGTCCATCGCGGCGTCGTTCGGCACAGGTGAAGGTTCGGGGGCGGTCATGTCAGTGGAGCTCC
Source organism: Pseudomonas sp. B35(2017) (assembly GCF_002113645.1). NCBI lineage: Bacteria > Pseudomonadati > Pseudomonadota > Gammaproteobacteria > Pseudomonadales > Pseudomonadaceae > Pseudomonas > Pseudomonas sp. B35(2017). The sequence goes on from NZ_NEIZ01000005.1 coordinate 305,866, forward strand.
AGGCAACGTCAACGCCCCCGTGGGCAGGGGGCGCTGCGAGTGTGCCGCAATCCGTCGGGCGCGTCATCCGCACGGCCGGTCAGGCGAGGCGGGCGGGGGACAGCATGGCGGCGGTCAGGCCGAACCGGCCCAGTTGCTCAGGCAACGGCAGGCCGCGCACCAGCGCCGCGCTGGCCTGGCCCATGGCCGGCGAGGTCTGGATGCCGTAGCCGCCCTGGGCCGCGACCCAGAACAGCCCCGGCACCTGCGGGTCGAAACCGGCCAGCAGGTCGCCGTCGGCCACGAAGCTGCGCAGGCCGGCCCAGGTGCGGGTCGGGCGGCGGATGGTCAGGGTGGTGGCTTCCTCGATCTGGTAGATGCCCATGGCGATGTCCAGCTCTTCGGGCTGCACGTCGTGGGGTTCGACGGGGTCGGCGTTGGCCGGCGAGCCGAGGAACATGCCGGCGTCGGGCTTCATGTAGAACGACTCGTCGAGGCTGACCAGCATCGGCCAGTGGTGGATGTCCACGCCTTCGGGGCCGGCGAAGATGAACGCGGCCCGGCGTTTGGGCTGCAGGCCCAGCGGCGCGGCGCCGGCCAGAGCGCCGATCTTGTCGGCCCAGGCCCCGGCGGCGTTGATCACCACGGGGGCGCTGAAGGTTTCGCCTGGGGTCTGCACCTGCCACAGGCCGTCGGCGCCACGGGTGAGGCCCAGCACCTCGCAGTCTGTGTGCACCTGGCCGTTGTTGCGGCGGATGCCGCGCAGGTAGCCCTGGTGCAGGGCGTCGGTGTCGATGTCGCTGGCGGTGGGGTCGTAGAGCGCGCCGTGGACTTTCTCCCGGCGCAGGATCGGCAGCCGCGTGCAGGCCTCGTCGGCGCTGAGCAGTTGCATCTGCGGCACCGTGGCCTTGGCGCTGAGGTATTGGTTGTTCAGTTCGGCGGGGTCGCCGGTGAAGTCCACGGTCATTTCGCCGCGCGGGGTCAGCAGCGGATGCTCGCAGAAGCCGCTTGGCGGGGTGTCGAAGAAGTCACGGCTGGCCAGGGTCAGCGCCCGCACCTGCGGAGTGCCATAGGCGGCGGTGAACAGGGCGGCGGAGCGGCCGGTGGAGTGATAGGCCGGATGCGACTCACGCTCCAGCACGACCACCTTGGCGTGGGGCGACAGCCAGAAACCGGTGGACGCGCCGGCGATGCCGCCGCCGATGATGATGAAGTCTGCCTGGCTCATGAAAGTCTCCAGTATTGACGCAATTATTGAAGGATGCCGAGAGCCCTGTGGGAGCCAGCCTGCTGGCGATGGCGGCGCAACCGCCGCATCGAAGCACAGGGATTGCGGTGTCAGGGATGCAGGCGATAAATCGCATTGGCCACGGCGATGTCCTCCAGCCCCAGGCCGATGGAGCGGAAGAACACGTGGCGCCCATAGTCGGGACGCTGCGCCTGGCCGCTGAGCAGGTCGGCCAGGTCGCCGACGATCCGGGTGCGGTCCCAGCCGTGCCGTTCGGCGGCGATCAGCATTTCGCCCGCCGAACCCGGTGTGGTCTGGCGATAGTCGCAGAACACCTGCATGTCGTTGAGGCTGTGCGGCGGCACCTCGTGGGCGCGGGGCGCGTTGGTGCTGATCGAGGTGATCAGCGCCGGCTTGCTCAGGCTGGCCGGATCGATCACAGGTCCTGCAGACGAGGTGCAGAGCAGGATCACGTCGGCCCCGGCGACGGCGGCTTCGCGGCTGTCGGCCACGGTCAGGCGCGGTTCCAGGGCCTTGAAGCGGGCGACGGTGTCTGGCTCTTCGGCGAGGCTCGGCGCGTACAGGCTGATGTGCTGCCAGTCGCGCAGCGTCTTGACGTATTCCAGATGCGCCTGGGCCACCTTGCCGCTGCCGATGATCGCCAGGCGCCGGGCGTCCGCCGGGGCCAGGGCGTCGACCGCCACGGCGGTGGTGGCGGCGGTGCGGGCGGTGGTCAGCTCACCGGCGTCGCACAGCAGCAGGGGCTGGCCGGTCTGCATCGACATCAGCAGCGTCCAGGCCGTCACCAGCGGGCCTTGTTCGCGGACGATGTACGGCGAAGTCTTGACCCCGTACACGCCGTCCTCGGCCAATACGCCCAGGTAGTTGATGAAATCCCCCGCGCCCTGGGGAAACTCCACCAGTTGCTGGGCCGGCTGCACCGCCTGCCCGGCGGCGAGGTCGCGGAACAGCTTGCGCATGATCTGCGGCACGTCGAGCCGGGCCAGCAGCGCGCGGGCCTGGGTTTGGTCGATCACATGGGGCGTGCAGGTCATGTCGGGCTCCGGGGATTGTTATTAAACTAATTTGTCCATTATGGACTTTTATATCTTGTCGGCAATCTCCGGGCGAAAAAAAAGGCGCAGTCCGTCGCCGGCTGCGCCTTTCTCATGGGGTCGCTCAGTGCGGCCGCTTGCGCTCGACCGCCCGCAGCAGGTGGGTCGGCGGCATTTCGCAGCTGATCTTGCGGCCCAGCAGCGCCTCGATGGACGGCAACTGGTAGGAGTCGTCCTCGCCGGCGAAGCTGATCGACACGCCGTCGGCGCCGGCCCGGCCGGTGCGGCCGATGCGGTGCACGTAGTCGTCCGGCACTTCCGGCAGGGTGAAGTTGATCACGTGGCTGATGCCGTCGATGTGGATGCCGCGGCCGGCCACGTCGGTGGCCACCAGCACGCGGATCTTGCCTTCGCGAAAGCCTTCCAGGGTCTTGATGCGCTTGTGCTGCGGCACGTCGCCGGACAGCTGGGCGGCGTTGACGCCGTCGCGCACCAGGCGTTCCTCGATGCGCCGCACTTCGTCCTTGCGGTTGGCGAACACCATCACCCGCTCCCAGCCGTTGTCGTTGACCAGGTTGTACAGCAGTTTGTACTTGTCGGCGCTGGCGACGGCATAGATGTGCTGTTCGACGTTGGCGTTGGCCACGTTCTCGGCTTCGATCTCGACGATGGCCGGGTCGGTGGTCCACTGCTTGGCCAGGTTCATCACGTCGTCGGTGAAGGTGGCGGAGAACAGCAGGGTCTGGCGCTCGCTCTTGGGCGGGGTCTGGCGGATGATCTGGCGCACCTGCGGGATGAAGCCCATGTCGAGCATGCGGTCGGCCTCGTCCAGCACCAGCACTTCGACCATGTCCAGGTGCACGTCGCCGCGCTGGTTGAAGTCCAGCAGGCGGCCCGGCGTGGCGACCAGGATGTCGCAGTGGCGCGCCTCGAGCTGCTTGAGCTGCTTGTCGAAGTCCATGCCGCCGACGAAGCTCATCACGTTCAGGCCGGTGTACTTGGTCAGGTCCTGGGCGTCCTTGGCGATCTGCACCACCAGTTCGCGGGTCGGGGCGATGATCAGCGCCCGCGGCTCGCCCATGTAGCGCTCTTTCGGCGGCGGGGTCTGCAGCAGCTGGGTGATGGTCGAGATCAGGAACGCGGCGGTCTTGCCGGTGCCGGTCTGGGCGCGGCCGATGGCGTCCTTGCCGGCGAGGGTGAAACCCAGCACCTGGGCCTGGATCGGCGTGCAGTAAGGGAAGCCCAGGTCCTGGATGGCGTGCATCAGTTCCGGGGCGAGCCTGAAGTCGTGGAAGCGGGTCTTGCCTTCCTGGGGTTCGACGACGAAGTCCTCGAGTTTCCAGGGGATCACCGGCGCCTTGGGCTTGGGTTCGCGGCGGGGCCTGGCCGGTTTAGGCTCAGGGCTTGGGGCCGGTTCGCCGGCCTTGGCCGCAGGGGCCTCAGGTTTCGGTTCGGGTTTGGCGGCCGCGGCGGGAGCGGGGCGGTCGGCCGGGCGGAGGTCGCCGCGGGGGCCGGAGGCGGGCGACGGTGCGCCGGCGGCAGGCGCGAGCTGCTCAGCCTCGCTTTTGCCGAACATTTTCTTGAGTGCTTTGAGCACGGTCGTCTCATCAATTGGTTAAGGAATGTACGCCGGCCAGTGTAATGCAAGAATCGGGCGCGGCGTAGTGGGGCGATCAAAGGGCCGCGGCGTGCGGCCGAAGTCGCGGAATCGATCAGCGCAGGCGTTCGCCCAGCCAGGTGCCGATGTCGCGGATTTCCTCGGGTAACACTTCGTGCTCCATTGGGTATTCCTGCCATGTCACGGTGACACCATGGGCCTTCAGGTACTCGTAGGCCGTGCGTCCCATCGCGTTCTGCACCACGTTGTCGAACTGGCCGTGCAGCGCCAGCACGGGCACGCGCTGCTGGCTGGCGGACAGCTCCAGTTCGTCGCTGAAGGTCGGTGCGTACGTCGAAAGCGCCAGCACGCCGCCCAACGGTCCCTGCCATTTCAGGAACGCGGTGTGATAGACCACCGCGCCCCCTTGGGAAAACCCGGCGAGGAAGATCCGCGAGGCGTCTATTCCGGAGGCCTTCTGCGATTCGATCAGTTCGATGACATGGTCGGCGGACGCTTCCAGCTGGTCGCGGTCGATGGCCCGGGCCGGGGTCATTGCCTTGATGTCGTACCAGCTGGGCATGGCATATCCGCCATTGATCGTCACGGCGCGGGTGGGCGCCTGGGGCAGGACGAAACGGGTGGTCAGCAGGGTTTCCTGCAGGGCCTCGGCCACCGGCAGGAAGTCGTAGCGGTCGGCGCCCAGGCCGTGCAGCCAGATCACGCAGGCGTCCGCGGTCTTTTCGGGCTGAAGAATCAAGGGCTCGGTCATGGCTGCTCCAATTGGGTGCGGGCGCGCTCATCGGGTGCGTGATCCGTGTGCGCGCCAGGGTTATCCGTTAAGAAGATGTCGCAAGGTTACAAGTTTTGCTATTGACCTGTCGCTCCATCGCCTCAAAGGGCGGTGTGGTACGGGCTTTGCTATGAGCTAGACGTGCAATCGTTCTCGGGCCCGGCGGTAACACTATCAGTGAACGCAAGGGGGCGGGACAGTAAAGAATCCGGTGATGGATGTTCGCCAGAGGCCGCTACGGGCTTAGCGAACGTGAAAGGGCTACAGCCCGTTCGGCCGACTGGTGAGACGTGAGGTTGTCCATTATGTGGATTTTCTCCTACTAGACTCATAGCTAAGGTCCTACGTCGGTTGACCCCACAAAAAGCCAACACGGGTCAACAACGCCTCAAAAGGGTGCGACAAGACTCAAGCTCCGACACAACAAGAGCAAAACTGGAGGTTTGAATGAAGATGTTGAAAACCACTCTGGCGGTCGTGACTGCTGCGACAGTCCTCGGCGTCAGCGGGTTCGCTCAGGCGGGTGCAACCCTGGATGCGGTGCAGAAGAAAGGCTTCGTGCAGTGCGGCGTCAGCGACGGCCTGCCGGGCTTCTCCGTACCGGACTCCACCGGCAAGATCATCGGCATCGACGCCGACGTCTGCCGCGCGGTGGCCGCGGCCGTGTTCGGCGATGCGAACAAGGTCAAGTTCAGCCAGTTGAACGCCAAGGAACGCTTCACTGCGCTGCAGTCTGGCGAAATCGACATCCTGTCGCGCAACACCACCATGACCAGCTCCCGTGACGCGGGCATGGGCCTGAAATTCCCGGGCTTCATCACCTACTACGACGGCGTGGGCTTCCTGGCCAACAACAAGCTGGGCGTGAAGAGCGCCAAGGAACTGGACGGCGCCACCATCTGCATCCAGGCGGGCACCACCACCGAGCTGAACGTGTCCGACTACTTCCGCGCCAACGGCCTGAAGTACACCCCGATCACCTTCGACACCTCCGACGAAAGCGCCAAGTCGCTGGAATCCGGCCGTTGCGACGTACTGACCTCCGACAAGTCCCAGCTGTTCGCCCAGCGCAGCAAGCTGGCTTCGCCGAAGGACTACGTGGTGCTGCCGGAAACCATCTCCAAGGAGCCTCTGGGCCCGGTCGTGCGCAACGGCGACGACGAGTGGCTGGCGATCGTGCGTTGGGTCGGCTATGCGCTGCTCAACACCGAAGAGGCCGGCGTCACTTCGAAAAACGTGCTGGAAGAAGCCAAGTCCACCAAGAACCCGGACGTCGCCCGCCTGCTGGGTGCCGACGGCGAGTACGGCAAGGACCTGAAGCTGCCTAAGGATTGGGTCGTCAAGATCGTTTCCCAGGTCGGCAACTACGGTGAGATCTTCGAGAAAAACCTCGGCAAGAGCACCCCGCTGGAAATCGACCGTGGCCTGAATGCGCTGTGGAACGCCGGCGGCATTCAGTACGCACCACCGGTGCGCTAATGGTTCTGTCACCCGGCGGGCCAACCGCCGGGTGACGTTCTGTTTCAGTTTTTTCCGGGGCACTTCATGCAAAATTCAATCGGCGCACCAAAGCAGAGGCTCAGCCTCAGCGATCCACGAGTGCGTGCGTGGCTGTTTCAGATCATCACCGTAGTGGCGGTGGTCTCGATGGGCTGGTACCTGTTCGACAACACCCAGACCAACCTTCAACACCGGGGCATCACCTCCGGTTTCGACTTTCTCGAGCGCAGCGCCGGTTTCGGCATCGCTCAGCACCTGATCTCCTACACCGAAGCGGACAGTTACGCACGGGTGTTCGTGATCGGCCTGCTCAACACCCTGTTGGTGACCTTCATCGGCGTGATCCTGGCGACCCTGCTGGGCTTCATCATCGGTGTGGCGCGGCTGTCGCCGAACTGGATCATCAGCAAACTGGCGACCGTGTATGTGGAAACCTTCCGCAACATCCCGCCGCTGCTGCAGATCCTGTTCTGGTACTTCGCGGTGTTCCTGACCATGCCGGGGCCGCGCAACAGCCACAACTTCGGCGACACCTTCTTCGTCAGCAGCCGGGGCCTGAACATGCCGGCGGCGCAGATCGCCGACGGCTTCTGGCCGTTCGCGGTCAGCATCGTGGTGGCCATCGTCGCCATCGTGTTCATGAGCCGCTGGGCCACCAAGCGCTTCGAGGAAACCGGCGAGCCGTTCCACAAGTTCTGGGTCGGCCTGGCCCTGTTCCTGGTGATCCCTGCGCTGTGCACGCTGGTCTTCGGCGCTCCGCTGCACTGGGAGATGCCGCAGCTCAAGGGCTTCAACTTCGTCGGCGGCTGGGTGCTGATCCCTGAACTGCTGGCGCTGACCCTGGCCCTGACCGTGTACACCGCGGCGTTCATCGCCGAGATCGTGCGCTCGGGGATCAAGTCGGTCAGCCACGGCCAGACCGAAGCGGCCCGTTCGCTGGGCCTGCGCAACGGCCCGACCCTGCGCAAGGTGATCATTCCCCAGGCGCTGCGGGTGATCATCCCGCCGCTGACCAGCCAATACCTGAACCTGGCGAAGAACTCGTCCCTGGCGGCCGGCATCGGCTACCCGGAAATGGTTTCGCTGTTCGCCGGCACCGTCCTCAACCAGACCGGCCAGGCCATCGAGGTGATCGCCATCACCATGAGCGTGTACCTGGCGATCAGCATCAGCATTTCCCTGCTGATGAACTGGTACAACAAGCGCATTGCGCTGATCGAGCGGTAAGGAAAAGCGCATGAGCACTCATACCTTCAAACCTGACATGCCCCCGCCGAGCAGCAGCATCGGCGTGGTGGCGTGGATGCGCGCCAACATGTTCTCCAGCTGGCTCAACACCCTGCTGACCCTGTTCGCGTTCTACCTGATCTACCTCGTGGTGCCGCCGCTGATCAACTGGGCGATCCTGGACGCCAACTGGGTCGGCACCACCCGCGCCGACTGCACCAAGGAAGGCGCCTGCTGGGTGTTCATCCAGCAGCGCTTCGGCCAGTTCATGTACGGTTACTACCCGGCCGACCTGCGCTGGCGCGTGGACCTGACCGTGTGGCTGGCGGTCATCGGCGTCGCGCCGCTGTTCATCTCGCGCTTCCCGCGCAAGGCGATCTACGGCCTGAGCTTCCTGGTCGTCTACCCGATCATCGCCTGGTGCCTGCTGCACGGCGGCGTGTTCGGCCTGACCTCCGTCGCCACCAGCCAGTGGGGCGGCCTGATGCTGACCCTGGTGATCGCCACCGTCGGCATCGCCGGCGCGCTGCCGCTGGGGATCCTCCTGGCGCTGGGCCGGCGTTCCAACTTGCCGGCGATCCGTGTGGTCTGCGTGACCTTCATCGAGTTCTGGCGCGGCGTGCCGCTGATCACGGTGCTGTTCATGTCCTCGGTGATGCTGCCGCTGTTCCTGCCTGAAGGCATGAACTTCGACAAGCTGCTGCGGGCGCTGATCGGCGTGATCCTGTTCCAGTCGGCCTACGTGGCCGAGGTGGTGCGGGGCGGCCTGCAGGCGATCCCCAAGGGCCAGTACGAAGCCGCGGCCGCGATGGGCCTGGGCTACTGGCGCGCGATGGGCCTGGTGATCCTGCCGCAGGCCCTGAAGCTGGTGATCCCCGGCATCGTCAACACCTTCATCGCTTTGTTCAAGGACACCAGCCTTGTGATCATCATCGGCCTCTTCGACCTGCTCAACAGCGTCAAGCAGGCCGCCGCCGATCCGAAATGGCTGGGCATGGCCACCGAAGGCTACGTGTTCGCCGCCCTGGTGTTCTGGATTTTCTGTTTTGGCATGTCGCGCTATTCCATGCATTTGGAACGCAAGCTCGACACCGGCCACAAGCGTTAGGAGTTCTGTGTAAATGAGCGAAGCAATCAAGAAGCCTGCGGGCGCCGAAGGCATCATCCAGATGCAGGGCGTGAACAAGTGGTACGGCCAGTTCCACGTGCTCAAGGACATCAACCTCAACGTGCGGCAGGGCGAGCGCATCGTGCTGTGCGGCCCGTCCGGTTCGGGCAAGTCCACCACCATCCGCTGCCTCAACCGTCTGGAAGAGCACCAGCAGGGCCGCATCGTCGTCGACGGCACGGAACTGACCAACGACCTCAAGCAGATCGAAGCGATCCGCCGCGAAGTCGGCATGGTGTTCCAGCACTTCAACCTGTTCCCGCACCTGACCATCCTGCAGAACTGCACGCTGGCGCCGATGTGGGTGCGCAAGATGCCCAAGCGCAAGGCCGAGGAAATCGCCATGCACTACCTGGAGCGCGTGCGCATTCCGGAGCAGGCGAACAAGTACCCGGGGCAGCTGTCCGGCGGCCAGCAGCAGCGTGTGGCGATCGCCCGCGCCCTGTGCATGAAGCCGAAGATCATGCTGTTCGACGAACCGACCTCGGCCCTCGACCCGGAAATGGTCAAGGAAGTGCTCGACACCATGATCGGCCTGGCCGAAGACGGCATGACCATGCTCTGCGTGACCCACGAAATGGGCTTCGCCCGCACCGTGGCCAACCGGGTGATCTTCATGGACAAGGGCGAAATCGTCGAACAGGCCGCGCCGAACGACTTCTTCGACAACCCGCAGAACGACCGCACCAAGCTGTTCCTCAGCCAGATCCTGCACTGATCGACGGCTGGCGGTGAAATGAACCCGGACCTGTTCCGGGTTTATTTTTGCCCGATGTTTGTGGAAGCCAGCCTGCTGGCGATGGCAGTGGGGCAGGCGCCGGGGTGTCGGATGTACCGGCCTCATTGTGGGCAAGCCCGCTCCCACAGGGAATTGCGGTGCTGGCAGACTCTCTGTTCACCGTAAAAAACTGTGGGAGCCAGCCTGCTGGCGATGGCGTCGGTGAGGGCACCACCGGGCTGGATCAAGGGTTGTCCTCTCGGAGACGGTTCATTACCATGTCCGAAAAATTCATCCGATGATTGGATGACAGGGCGAATTCCATGTCAGACACCTCTCCATTGATCAAGCGTTCCCTGGTCGACCAGGCCGTGGATCAATTGCGCCAGCGCATCAACGACGGCGTGTGGACGGTGGGCCAGCGCCTGCCGACCGAACCTGAGCTGTGCGCCGAGCTGGGCATCAGCCGCAACACGGTGCGCGAGGCCATGCGCGTGCTGGCGTTCTCCGGGCTGATCGAGATCCGCCAAGGCGACGGCAGCTACCTGCGGGCGGCGGTCGATCCGCTGGACGCGCTCAAGGCGCTGTCGCGCTGCTCCCTGGATCAGGCCCGGGAAACCCGGCACATCCTGGAAGTCGAGGCCATCGGCCTGGCGGCCCTGCGCCGCACCGACGAAGACCTGGCGGCCCTGCGCGAGGCGCTCGGCGTCAGCGGCTGCCACTACCACGGCGACCTGGACACCTACATCGCCTGCGACCTGGTGTTCCACCGCCGTCTGGTGGACGCCGCGCACAACCCCACCCTCAGCGAGCTGTACCGCTATTTCTCCAGCATTGTCGGCGCGCAGCTGCGCCAGACCCTGAACATCGTCCCGCGCCGCCAGGAAGTGTTCGACCTGCACATCGCCTTGCTCGATGCCGTCGAACAGCGCGACCCGGAACGGGCCAAAGCCTTGTCGAGGCAGTTGATCAATGAACCTTGAAACCGAGAAGCCCATGTCCCGCAGCGAGTTGTCCACACCCTCCAAACGCACGGCCGAGCTCGAAGAGCTGCTGATCGACGCCGAAGCCGATGACGCGCAGGTGCAGCAGAGCCATCCGCTGGTGCGTCGTCCGTGGCTGTTGCTGCTGGGGCTGATCCTGGTGGCGCTGAACCTGCGCCCGGCGCTGTCGAGCATGGCGCCGCTGCTGGGCGAGGTGTCGAAAAGCCTCGGCCTGTCAGCGGCCCAGGCCGGGCTGCTGACCACCTTGCCGGTGCTGTGCCTGGGGCTGTTCGCCCCGCTGGCGCCGGTGCTGGCCCGGAGGTTCGGCGCCGAGCGGGTGGTGCTGGGGATCCTGCTGACCCTGGCCTGCGGCATCATCCTGCGGAGCAACTTCGGTGCCGTCGGCCTGTTCACCGGCAGCGTGCTGGGCGGCGCCAGCATCGGCATCATCGGCGTGCTGCTGCCGGGCATCGTCAAGCGCGACTTCGCCAAGCACGCCGGCACCATGACCGGCGTGTACACCATGGCGCTGTGCCTGGGGGCGGCGATGGCGGCGGGCTCGACCGTGCCGCTGAGCCAGCACTTCGGCGACAGCTGGGCGCTGGGGCTGGGCATCTGGGTGGTGCCGGCGCTGGCGGCGGCGCTGTTCTGGCTGCCGCAGGTGGGGCAGAAGCAGGGGGCGCACCACGTCGCCTACCGGGTGCGCGGCCTGCTGCGCGATCCGCTGGCCTGGCAGGTGACCCTCTACATGGGCCTGCAATCGTCGCTGGCCTACATCGTGTTCGGCTGGCTGCCGTCGATCCTGATCGGCCGCGGCCTGACGCCGACCCAGGCCGGCCTGGTGCTGTCCGGTTCGGTGATCATCCAGCTCGCCAGCTCCCTGGCCGCGCCGTGGCTGGCCACCCGCGGCAAGGATCAGCGCCTGGCGATCGTGGTGGTGATGGCGTTGACCCTCGGCGGCCTGTTCGGCTGCCTCTATGCGCCGATCGAAGGCCTCTGGGGCTGGGCGATCCTGCTGGGCCTGGGGCAGGGCGGCACGTTCAGCCTGGCGCTGACGCTGATCGTGCTGCGCTCGCGCGATTCTCACGTGGCGGCCAACCTGTCGAGCATGTCCCAGGGCTTCGGCTACACCCTGGCGTCGATGGGGCCGTTCGCGGTCGGCGTGGTGCATGACTGGACCGGTGGCTGGAACGCGGTGGGCTGGATCTTCGGCATCGTCGGCGCGGGCGCCATCCTCGCCGGTCTCGGTGCCGGGCGGGCGCTGTATGTGCAGGTGCAGAGCGAGAAGGTCTGAACCCTGGGGCCGGCGGCGTCTTCGCGGACGCCATCGCCGGCAGGCCGGCTCCCACCGTTCCCGCCGCGCCGCAAGCCCCTGTAGGAGCGAGCCTGCTCGCGATGACGGGGGGCAGGCTGCCGGCTTCATCGCCAGCAGGCTCGCTCCTGCAGGTGTTTTGCCAGTATTCGGCGTGCGAATGCCGATAGTGTTTCGACCGTTTGCGGATTATCGTGCTGGCATTGTGTCCTTAAGCATGGAGTTTGCCCGTGAGTGAAGCCAACAGCGCCGTGATCACCCGTTTCTACCAGGCCTTCCAGCGCCTCGACGCCGAGGCCATGGCCGCCTGCTACACCGACGACGTGGTGTTCAGCGATCCGGCCTTCGGCGAACTGCGCGGGCGCGACGCCGGCGACATGTGGCGCATGCTCACCACCCGCGCCAAGGATTTCTCCCTGACCTTCGACAACGTCCGCGCCGACGAGCGCAGCGGCGGCGCCCACTGGGTGGCGACCTACCTGTTCAGCCAGACCGGCAACACGGTGGTCAACGACATCCAGGCGCGTTTCGTGTTCCGCGACGGCAAGATCTGCGAGCACCACGACCGTTTCGACCTGTGGCGCTGGTCGCGCCAGGCCTTGGGCTTCAAGGGCCTGCTGCTGGGCTGGACGCCGCTGGTGGCCAACGCCGTGCGCGCGCAGGCGCTCAAAGGGCTGAAGGCATTCCAGGCCGGCCGCTGATAAGATCGCGGGCTGTTTCCCACACGCCTGCGACCGCCCCGTGACCACCTTGAGCGAAAACCCTGTCGACACCGATGCGCCTGCGGCCAAGGCCTGGTTCGTCTACCTCGTCCGCGCGGCCAACGGTTCGCTGTACTGCGGGATCAGCGACGATCCCGTGCGCCGCTTCGCCAAGCACCAGAGCGGCAAGGGCGCGCGGTTCTTCCTGTCCAGCCCGGCGATGGCGCTGGTCTACACCGAGCGCTGCCGGGACAAGGGCGATGCGCTGCGCCAGGAGCGGCTGATCAAGAAACTCAGGAAAAGCGCCAAGGAATGCCTGGTGGCGTCTTATCAATCTGACTGATCGGTTCCCGTCGCCCGCATCCGTAGGCTGCCATCCAAATGCAGGCTAAGCTGCGGATTCACCTACTGTGCGGCGGAGCCGAGCATGTCCGAGTTGATCCTTCACCATTACCCCGCGTCCCCATTCGCCGAAAAGGCCCGGCTGCTCTTGGGTTTCAAGGGATTGTCCTGGCGTTCGGTGCACATCTCGCCGGTGATGCCCAAGCCGGACCTGACCGCGCTCACCGGCGGCTACCGCAAGACGCCGGTGCTGCAGGTCGGTGCGGACATCTATTGCGACACCGCCCTGATCGCCCGGCGCCTGGAGCAGGAAAAGGCCTTGCCGGCGTTTTTCCCCGAGGGGCAGGAAATGGTCGTCGCCGGGTTCGCCGCGTGGGCCGATTCGGTGGTGTTTCCGCATGCGGTCAGCCTGGTGTTCCAGCCGGAGTCGGTGGCGGCGCGCTTCGGCAAGTTGCCGCCGGAGGCGATCAAGGCGTTCATGGCCGACCGGGCCGGGCTGTTCAGCGGCGGCAGCGCGGCGAGGCTGCCTGCCGAGCAGGCCAAGCATCAGTGGCCGACCCTCATGGCGCGCCTGGAGCAGCAATTGCAGCGCGAGCAGGGCGACTTCCTGTTCGGCGAACCGTCGGTAGCGGACTTCGCCCTGGCGCATCCGCTGTGGTTCCTCAAGGCTACGCATGTGACGGCGCCGCTGGTGGACGCCTATCCGGCTGTGGCCGCATGGTTGGGGCGGGTGCTGGGCTTCGGTCACGGCGCGGCGAGCGAGATGAGCGCCGACGAGGCGCTGGAGGTCGCGCGCAATGCGACGCCGGCTGCGTTGCCGGATGAGGCGTTCGCCGATCCGAACGGATTCGTGGCCGGACAGCGGGTGGCGATTGCCGCGACGGATTACGGGGTGGATCCGGTGGAAGGGGAGTTGGTGTCCGCCGGCCTCGAAGAACTGATCCTGCGCCGCGAAGACGCACGGGCCGGGGTGGTGCATGTGCACTTTCCGCGGTTGGGGTTCCGCATCGAGGCCCGCTGAGGTTCCCGGTGCGGGAGCGGCTGCCTTGACCGCCCTGAGGCGCCTCGGCTGACGTCATCGCCAGCAGGCTGGCTCCCACCTGTCTGTCTACTTCAGGGCGGCGAGGATTTCGTCCGGGTCGAAGCCGCGGATCAGCGTGCCGTTGACGTCGATCAGCGGAATCCCGCGCCCGCCCAAGGCTTCATAGGCCTTGCGCGCCTCGGCGTCCTTCTCGATGTCGAACTCCGTGAACGCAATGCCCTTGCCGTCGAGAAAACGTTTGGTCTGCTTGCAGTAGCCGCACCAGTCGGTGGAATAGAGCACGACCCGGGCGTTGGCGCGAACCTGCTCCGGGAGCATCTGCGACGGGTTGAACACCCGCTCGATCTTGCCCCAGTTCTGGTAGGCCACGACCACCAGCAGCACCAGCAGGACTTTCTTCAGCACATTGCCGAGCATCAGTTGCGCCGCTTCAACTGATCGGTGAGCGAGGTCGGCAGGCCCTTGATCACCAGGGTGCCCGCTTCTTCGTCGTACTCGATCTTGGAGCCCAGCAGGTGCGCCTCGAAGCTGATCGACAGGCCTTCGGCGCGGCCGGTGAAGCGGCGGAACTGGTTGAGGGTGCGCTTGTCCGCCGGGATCTCCGGCGACAGGCCGTAGTCCTTGTTGCGGATGTGGTCGTAGAACGCCTTCGGACGGTCTTCGTCGATCAGCTCCGAGAGTTCCTCAAGGCCCACCGGCTCGCCGAGCTTGGCCTGGCTGCTGGCGTAGTCCACCAGGGCCTTGGTCTTCTCGCGGGCGGAGTCTTCGGGCAGGTCTTCGCTTTCGACGAAGTCGCTGAAGGCCTTGAGCAGGGTGCGGGTCTCGCCCGGGCCGTCGACGCCTTCCTGGCAGCCGATGAAGTCGCGGAAGTATTCCGACACCTTCTTGCCGTTCTTGCCCTTGATGAACGAGATGTACTGCTTGGACTGCTTGTTGTTTTGCCACTCGGAGACGTTGATCCGCGCCGCCAGGTGCAATTGGCCCAGGTCGAGGTGGCGCGAGGGGGTCACGTCCAGCTCGTCGGTCACCGCCACGCCTTCGCTGTGGTGCAGCAGGGCGATGGCCAGGTAGTCGGTCATGCCTTGCTGGTAGTGGGCGAACAGCACGTGGCCGCCCACCGACAGGTTGGATTCTTCCATCAGCTTCTGCAGGTGCTCCACCGCCACCCGGCTGAATGCGGTGAAGTCCTGGCCGCCGTCGAGGTACTCCTTCAGCCAGCCGCTGAACGGAAACGCCCCGGACTCCGGATGGAACAGACCCCAGGCCTTGCCTTGCTTGGCGTTGTAGCTTTCGTTGAGGTCGGCGAGCATGTTCTCGATGGCCGCGGACTCCGCCAGTTCGGAGTCGCGGGCATGCAGGACCGCGGGGGTGCCGTCGGGTTTTTTGTCGATCAGGTGGACGATGCAGTGACGGATCGGCATGGGCTTCTCGGCTGTTGGAGGGGAGGCGGGCGGGCGCCCCCGAAAAAGCGCCCAGTGTACCCCAACCGCCGCTTTTGGCGCGGGGTGCAGGGTAAATCCGGGCCATCGGACGGCCCTTATGCATTTTTTTACCGATTTAGCGCAATAAACCTGACCATTTGGCTAGCTAGAGGCGGATATTTCCTTGTCTCTGTGCTAGTTTTGCCCGGTCTTTCGCGAAGTCACCGCGACAAGCATGCATTCAGCTTTTGTCAGGTCGAACCAAACCTTGATTTCGGCATCTATAACCCCGACTCGTCGTGGTTATCGCCGAGGGTGCCGGATCCAGAAGATCGGGCTCGATGGCTGACACTGCACTCTGCAATCCATATGAATTTGATAGGGAAGGAACACCAAATGGCTCTTACTAAAGACCAACTGATCGCCGACATCGCCGAAGCTATCGACGCGCCGAAAACCACCGCGCGCAACGCTCTGGACCAGCTGGGCCAAATCGTTGCCGATCAGCTGGAAAACGGCGGCGAAATCACCTTGCCAGGCATCGGCAAGCTGAAAGTGACCGAGCGTCCTGCCCGTACCGGCCGTAACCCGTCGACTGGCGCAGCCATCGAAATCCCTGCCAAGAAAGTGATCAAGCTGGTTGTGGCCAAAGGCCTGACCGACGCTGTGAACAAGTAAGACGCAGCGATAAAAAAAACCGTGCGCCGGAGCGATCCGGGCACGGTTTTTTTGTGGGCGGCGCAAAAGCGCTAGTGCGCCGGGGCCTGGCTCCAGCGCGCCCGGCGCCAGGCCTGATGCTGCTCATGGGTCAGGAACGTCCAGGCGACGAAGCGGCTCTGCTTCTGCCCCTGGCCCATTTCCACCACCCGGCTTTGCAGGGCGCCGGCCTTGTTCAGCGCCGCTTGCACCGCCGGCAGGTTCGACGCCTTCGACACCAGCGTGCTGAACCACAGGACCTGCTGCGCCACCTGGGCGCTCTCGCTGATCAGTTGGGTGACGAAACGCGCCTCGCCGCCCTCGCACCACAGTTCCGCCGCCTGGCCGCCGAAGTTCAGCACCGGCAGTTTGCGCTTCGGATCGGCCTTGCCCAGCGCCCGCCATTTGCGCGAGCTGCCGCGGGTGGCTTCCTCGATGGAGGCGTGGAAGGGCGGGTTGCACATCGTCAGCTCGAAGCGTTCGTCGGCCGCCAGCAGGCCCGCCAGGATGTGCTTCGCGTTGGCCTGCGGGCGGACCTGGATCGCCTTGGCCAGGCCATTGGCCTGGATGATCGCCCGGGCAGCGCCGAGGGCGGTGGCGTTGATGTCCGAGCCGGTGAAGTGCCAGCGATAGTCGCTGTGGCCGATCAGCGGATAAATGCAGTTGGCGCCCACGCCCACGTCCAGCACCTTCACCGAGGCGCCGCGGGGGATGGTGCCGTCATTGCCTTCGGCCAGCAGGTCGGCGAGGAAATGCACGTAGTCGGCGCGCCCCGGCACCGGCGGGCAGAGGAAATCGGCGGGAATGTCCCAATGGGCGATGCCGTAGAACGACTTGAGCAGCGCCCGGTTGAACACCCGCACCGCGTCGGGGCTGGCGAAGTCGATGCTTTCCTTGCCGTACGGGTTGATGATCACGAACTTCGCCAGCTCCGGCGTGCTTTTGATCAGCGCCGGAAAGTCGTAGCGGCCCTGATGGCGGTTGCGCGGGTGCAGGCTGGCCTTTTCCTTGGGCGCGCCGTTGGCGGCCGGTGGCTTGGCTTCAGGCTTCTTGCGCGCTGGCTTGGGTGGACGTGGAGCGGTCATGGGCGAAATCGATTCGGATAAGGCTGAAAGTGGTGGGCATTGTCCCATATCCGGAGGGTGTGAACCCAATCCCGAGGCAACACAAATCCTCTGTGGGAGCGGGCTTGCCCGCGAAGAGGGAGTGTCAGTCACGCAGTTGATGGCTGACACACCGCATTCGCGGGCAAGCCCGCTCCCACAGGGATATTCATTGGCAGTCAGATAACGAGCAGGCGAAAAAAAGGGAGGCCGTTGCGGGCCTCCCTTTTTCGGTGCGGTCTGCCGTTACAGGCTGGCGATCCGCGCGTGCTGCTCGGCCAGCTTGCCCAGGGCCTGTTCGGCCTCGGCCAGCTTGGCGCGTTCCTTCTCGATGACTTCGGCCGGGGCCTTGTCGACGAAACCGGCGTTGGACAGCTTGCCGCCCACGCGCTGGACTTCGCCTTGCAGGCGCAGGATTTCCTTGTCCAGGCGCGCCAGTTCAGCGTCCTTGTCGATCAGGCCGGCCATCGGCACCAGCACTTCCATCTCGCCCACCAGCGCGGTGGCGGACAGCGGCGCCTCTTCGCCTTCGGCCAGCACGGTGATCGATTCCAGGCGCGCCAGCTTCTTGAGCAGCGCTTCGTTCTCGATCAGGCGGCGCCGGTCTTCGGCGCTGACGTTCTTCAGGTAGATCGGCAGCGGCTTGCCCGGGCCGATGTTCATCTCGCCGCGGATGTTGCGGGTGCCGAGCATCAGGCCCTTGAGCCATTCGATGTCGTCTTCGGCCGCCGCATCGATGCGCGCTTCGTTGGCCACCGGCCAAGCCTGCAGCATGATGGTCTTGCCCTGGATGCCGGCCAGCGGCGCGATGCGCTGCCAGATCTCTTCAGTGATGAACGGCATGAACGGGTGGGCCAGGCGCAGGGCCACTTCCAGCACGCGCACCAGGGTGCGACGGGTGCCGCGCTGACGCTCGACCGGCGCGTTCTCGTCCCACAGCACAGGCTTGGACAGCTCCAGGTACCAGTCGCAGTACTGGTTCCAGATGAACTCGTACAGCGCTTGCGCCGCGAGGTCGAAACGGAACTGGTCCAGCTGGCGGGTCACTTCGGCCTCGGTGCGCTGCAGCTGCGAGATGATCCAGCGGTCGGCCAGCGACAGTTCGTAGGCTTCGCCGTTCTGGCCGCAGTCTTCGCCCTTGTCCAGCACGTAGCGTGCGGCGTTCCAGATCTTGTTGCAGAAGTTGCGGTAGCCTTCGACGCGGCCCATGTCGAACTTGATGTCGCGGCCGGTGGAGGCCAGCGAGCAGAAGGTGAAGCGCAGGGCGTCGGTGCCGTAGCTGGCGATGCCGTCGGCGAACTCGTCGCGGGTCTGCTTCTCGATCTTCTTGGCGAGCTTGGGCTGCATCATGCCGGAGGTGCGCTTCTGCACCAGGGCTTCGAGCTCGATGCCGTCGATGATGTCCAGAGGATCCAGGACGTTGCCCTTGGACTTGGACATCTTCTGGCCCTGGCCGTCACGCACCAGGCCGTGCACGTACACGGTCTTGAACGGGACCTGCGGCGTGCCGTCCTCGTTCTTGATCAGGTGCATCGTCAGCATGATCATCCGGGCGACCCAGAAGAAGATGATGTCGAAGCCGGTGACCAGCACGTCGGTGGAGTGGAATTTCTTCAGGAACTCGGTCTTCTCCGGCCAGCCCAGGGTGGAGAACGTCCACAGGCCCGAGCTGAACCAGGTGTCCAGCACGTCGTTGTCCTGCTGCAGCGCGACGTCGGCGCCCAGGTTGTGCTTGGCGCGGACCTCGGCTTCGTCGCGGCCCACGTAGACCTTGCCCGACTCGTCGTACCAGGCCGGGATCCGGTGGCCCCACCACAGCTGACGGCTGATGCACCAGTCCTGGATGTCGCGCATCCACGAGAAGTACATGTTTTCGTACTGCTTGGGCACGAACTGGATGCGGCCGTCTTCCACGGCGGCGATCGCCGGCTCGGCCAGAGGCTTGGTGGAGACGTACCACTGGTCGGTCAGCCACGGCTCGATGACGGTGCCGGAGCGGTCGCCCTTCGGCACTTTCAGGTTGTGGTCGTCGACGCTGACCAGCAGGCCGGCGGCGTCGAACGCGGCGACGATCTGCTTGCGCGCCTCGAAGCGCTCAAGGCCCACGTATTCGGCCGGGATCTTGCCGTCGACGGTCTCGTTCAGGGTGCCGTCGAGGTTGAACGCCTGGGCTGCCGGCAGCACGTGGGCGTTCTTGTCGAAGATGTTGAGCAGCGGCAGGTTGTGGCGCTTGCCGACTTCGTAGTCGTTGAAGTCGTGGGCCGGGGTGATCTTCACGCAGCCGGTGCCGAACTCGGGGTCGCAGTAGTCGTCGGCGATGATCGGGATGCGGCGGCCGACCAGCGGCAGCTCGACGAACTTGCCGATCAGGGCCTTGTAGCGCTCGTCGTTCGGGTTCACGGCCACGGCGGAGTCGCCGAGCATGGTTTCCGGACGGGTGGTGGCGACGATCAGGAAGTCATTGCCTTCAGCGGTCTTCGCCCCGTCGGCCAGCGGGTATTTCAGGTTCCACAGGAAGCCTTTCTCGTCGTGGTTCTCCACTTCGAGGTCGGAGATCGCCGTGTGCAGCTTGGTGTCCCAGTTGACCAGGCGCTTGCCGCGGTAGATCAGGCCGTCTTCGTGCAGGCGCACGAACGCTTCCTTGACCGCTTCCGAGAGGCCGTCATCCATGGTGAAGCGCTCGCGGCTCCAGTCCACGGACGAGCCCAGGCGGCGGATCTGCCGGCTGATGTTGCCGCCGGACTGCTCCTTCCATTCCCAGACCTTCTCCAGGAATTTCTCGCGGCCCAGGTCGTGGCGGTTCTGGCCGGTGGCTTCGAGCTGACGCTCCACCAGCATCTGGGTGGCGATGCCCGCGTGGTCGGTGCCCGGTTGCCACAGGGTGTTGCGGCCCTGCATGCGGCGGAAACGGATCAGGGCGTCCATGATCGCGTTGTTGAAGCCATGACCCATGTGCAGGCTGCCGGTGACGTTCGGCGGCGGGATCATGATGGTGTAGGAGTCGCCCGCGCCTTGCGGGGCGAAGTAGTTCTCGGACTCCCAGGTGTTGTACCAGGAAGTTTCAATGGCGTGCGGCTGGTAGGTCTTATCCATGCGCGGCGGGACCCTATTGGCATTTATTCAGGAAAAGCCGGGAAGTATAGCGGGGCGAGGGGCGCAGGGCGAGCGGGGCCGGGGAGCGGCGGGGCAAAATGTAGGAGCGGGTCTGCCGGCGATGCTATCGCCAGCAGGCTGGCTCCCACAGGGTGGCGGTCATTCGTACTGGTTGAGCAGCCGTTCCATCCGCGCCTCGAGGCGGCGCTTGATTTCGGTTTCGATGTGCGGGGCGAAGTCGTCGATCACGTCCTGCATGATCAGCTGCGCGGCGGCGCGCAGTTCGCTGTCCAGGTGCAGCAGGGCGTCCGGCCCCTTGGCGGCGGGGGCGGCCGGAGCAGCGGGCGCTGGGGTTGGCGCCGGAGCCGGCGTTGGAGCGGGTGGCGGCTCGATGGCTTCAGGCGCAGGGGCCACGGCCTCGAACAGCATCGGAATCTGTTCCTGTGCGCCTTCGGTGACCGTCTCGGTCAGCAGCGGCGGCTGCAGGTTGTCGTCGCCGAGCAACTGACGGATCGACTCCAGGTCGTCCAGCAGGTGCGCAGGCTTTTGCAGCGGTTTTGGAGTGTCCATCGGCGTACTCAGAGTCGCTGTAAACGGTGGTCTTGCAGAGGATAGCCCTGTTCGCGGTAGAAGCGGAAACTCTCCCGCGCGGCCTGGCGGATCGCCGGATCCTCCACCACCACTTCCGCCACGCGGGCGAAGCGGGCGGCGAAGGCCGGGACTTTCAGGTCCAGGTTGACGAGCAAGTCCTGGTGTTGGCCGCAGTCGTCGCCCAGCCCCAGCACGATCGCGCCGTCCGGTTCGCTGTCGGCGGGGCCGTGGGGCACGAAGGTTTCGCCCTTGAACGCCCAGAGGCGCGCGTCGAGGTCATCGCGCTGGGCGGCATCGCTGCAATGCAGGTAGATGCGGTGGCCCATGCGCCAGGCCTTTTCGGTGAGCTTGCAGGCGAAGTCCAGGCGGGCCGAGGGATCGGCGCTGGGCAGGATATAGAAGTCGACTTTGGTCATTGCGGTTCCTGAGCGCAGGGCGGCGTCCCGGTGCAGGGACGCCGCTTTGCGTCATCGGTTTCAGGCCTTGGCGCGGTCCAGCAGGTACTGGGTCAGCAGAGGCACCGGACGGCCGGTGGCGCCCTTGTCCTTGCCGCCGCTGGTCCAGGCGGTGCCGGCAATGTCCAGGTGCGCCCAGTTCAGGTTCTTGGTGAAGCGCGACAGGAAGCACGCGGCGGTGATGGTGCCGGCCTTCGGCCCGCCGATGTTGGCGATGTCGGCGAACGGGCTGTCCAACTGCTCCTGGTACTCGTCGAACAGCGGCAGTTGCCAGGCGCGGTCGTCGGCGGCCTGGCCGGCGCTCAGCAGTTGCCCGATCAACTCGTCGTTGTTGCCCAAGAGGCCCGAGGTGTGGGCGCCGAGGGCGACCACGCAGGCGCCGGTCAGGGTGGCGATGTCGATCACCGCCTGCGGCTTGAAGCGCTCGGCGTAGGTGAGGGCGTCGCACAGCACCAGGCGGCCTTCGGCGTCGGTGTTGAGGATCTCCACGGTCTGGCCGCTCATGGTGGTGACGATGTCGCCCGGACGCGAGGCGGTGCCGCTCGGCATGTTCTCGGCGCAGGCCAGGATGCACACCAGGTTGATCGGCAGCTTGAGCTCAAGCACGGCGCGCAGGGTGCCGAACACGCTGGCGGCGCCGCCCATGTCGAACTTCATCTCGTCCATGCCGGCGCCCGGCTTCAGGCTGATGCCGCCGGTGTCGAAGGTGATGCCCTTGCCCACCAGCGCATACGGCTTCTCGGACTTCTTGCCGCCGTTGTACTGCATGACGATCAGGCGCGGCGGCTGGGCGCTGCCCTGGCCGACGGCGTAGAACGAGCCCATGCCCAGCGCCTTGATCTTCTTCTCGTCGAGGACTTCGACTTTCAGGTCCTTGAACTCCTTGCCCAGGCTCTTGGCCTGTTCGCCCATGTACACCGGGTGGCAGACGTTCGGCGGCAGGTTGCCCAGGGTGCGGGTGAACGCCATGCCGTTGGCGATCGCGGTGGCGTGGTTCACGGCGCGCTGCACTTCGGCCTGGGCGGCCTTGATGGTCAGCAGGGTGATTTTCTTGAGTGCGCGCGGCTCGGCCTTCTGGCTCTTGAACTGGTCGAAGGTGTAGCCGCCGTCGATCAGGGTCTCGGCCAGCAGGCGGGTCTTGCCGTAGCTGTCACGGCCCTTGACGATGATTTCGTCCAGCGCCAGCGCGGCGTCGCTGCCGCCCAGGCCCTTGAGGGTGTTGAGGATGCCGGCGACGGTCTTGCGGAACGGGCGGTCGCCCAGTTCTTCGTCCTTGCCCACGCCCACCAGCAGCACGCGCTCGGCCTTCAGGTTCGGCAGGCTGTGCAGCAGCAGGCTCTGGCCGACCTTGCCGGCCAGGTCGCCGCGCTTGAGGACGGCGCTGATGGCGCCGCCGCTCAGTTCGTCGACCTGCCGGGCGGCGACGCCGAGTTTGCGGCCTTCGCCGACGGCAACCACCAGGGTGGCGGTTTTCAACGTTTCCGGGCTAACGCTTTTTACAACCAGTTCCATGTCTGGATCCCTGAATGAATGGTCAACATGCAGGCGTCCGGCGATGTCCGCAGCCGCCTGCCTTTCGGATAGAAAGGGCGCAGGCCTGTGCCTGCGGCGAAGGCGGCAGTTTGAACCTCGCTCCCTTCGCCTGACAACCCTCGGCGGACGCAATCTTCAACCGATTGCGCGCTTGCGTGAGTGCGCGCAGTGACAGGCGCGCCCAATCACAGGATAATGCCGCATCTTTTTTCGGCGGCTCTGCCTGGCGGGCCGCCCGATACGTTCGCTTGTTCGGCCGCCTTAGCCTGACAACCCTGGAGTGTCTGGTTTGATCGTCTTCCGTTATCTGTCCCGCGAAGTCCTGTTGACCCTGAGTGCGGTGAGCGCCGTGCTGCTGGTCATCATCATGAGCGGGCGCTTCATCAAATACCTTGCCCAGGCCGCCGCCGGCCAGCTCGATCCGGGATCGCTGTTCCTGATCATGGGCTTCCGCCTGCCGGGCTTTTTGCAGCTGATCCTGCCGCTGGGCCTGTTCCTGGGGATCCTGCTGGCCTACGGCCGGCTGTACCTGGAAAGCGAAATGACCGTGCTGTCGGCCACCGGCATGAGCCAGCAGCGCCTGCTGCGCATGACCCTGTTCCCGGCGGCGCTGGTGGCGCTGGTGGTCGCATGGCTGAGCCTGAGCCTGGCTCCCCAGGGCGCCAACCAGTTCCAGCTGCTGCTGAACAAGCAGGACGCCCTGACCGAGTTCGACACCCTTGAGCCGGGCCGCTTCCAGGCGTTGCGCGACGGCACCCGGGTGACCTACACCGAAACCCTGAGCGACGACCGGGTCAACCTCGGCAGCGTGTTCATCTCGCAGAAGAACCTCGGCGCCAACCAGAAGGACCGCGGGATTTCCGTGCTGGTGGCCGAAAAGGGCCGTCAGGAAATCCGCCCGGACGGCAACCGCTACCTGATCCTCGACAACGGCTACCGCTACGACGGCAGCCCGGGCCAGGCCGACTACCGCGCCATCCACTACGAAACCTACGGCGTGCTGCTGCCCAAGCCCGACGTCAGCGAAGAGGTCACCGACCGTGACGCGATGCCGACCTCGAGCCTGCTGGGCAGCGACGACATCCGTTCGCGCACCGAACTGCAATGGCGCCTGTCGCTGCCGCTGCTGGTGTTCATAGTCACCCTGATGGCGGTGCCGCTGTCGCGGGTCAACCCGCGTCAAGGGCGTTTCCTCAAGCTGCTGCCGGCGATCCTCCTTTATATGGCTTACCTGACCATCCTGATCGCCGCCCGCGGCGCCCTCGAAAAAGGCAAGATCCCGCCGGCCCTCGGCCTGTGGTGGGTGCATGCCATCTTCCTGATCATCGGCCTCGGCCTGCTGTACTGGGAGCCGCTGCGCCTGAAGCTGGCCAGCCGCCGCGCCGCTGCGCTGGAGGTGGCCCGTGGTTAAGCTCGACCGCTACATCGGCAGCAGCGTGTTCATCGCGATCATCGCGGTGCTGGCGATCATCCTCGGCCTGGCCACCCTGTTCGCGTTCATCGATGAGATGAGCGACGTCACCGACACCTACACCTTGGTCGACGTGCTCAGCTTCGTGCTGCTGACCGCACCGCGCCGGCTCTACGACATGCTGCCGATGGCGGCGCTGATCGGCTGCCTGATCGGTCTGGGCAGCCTGGCCAGCAGCAGCGAGCTGACCGTGATGCGGGCGGCGGGCGTGTCCATCGGGCGCATCGTCTGGGCGGTCATGAAGCCGATGCTGGTGCTGATGCTGGCCGGCGTGCTGATCGGCGAGTACGTCGCGCCGGCCACCGAAAGCATGGCCCAGGCCAACCGCTCCCTGGCCCAGGGCAGCGGCGACGCGCAGAGCGCCAAGCACGGCATGTGGCACCGTCAGGGGGATGAGTTCATCCACATCAACGCCGTGCAGCCGAACGGTCTGCTGTATGGCGTGACGCGCTACCACTTCGACAAGGAGCGCCACCTGCTCAGCTCCAGCTTCGCCAAGCGTGCGGATTTCGACGGCGACCACTGGCAGCTCACCGACGTGACCACCACGCTGTTCCACGAGCGCAGCACCGAAGTCGTCAACACGCCGACCGAACGCTGGGACGTGTCCCTGAGCCCGCAACTGCTGAGCACCGTGGTCATGGCGCCGGAATCGCTGTCGATCTCCGGCCTGTGGGGCTACATCCACTACCTGGCCGAGCAGGGGCTGAGCAACGGCCGTTACTGGCTGGCGTTCTGGGTCAAGGTCTTGCAGCCGCTGGTCACCGCCGCGCTGGTGCTGATGGCGATCTCGTTCATTTTCGGCCCGCTGCGTTCGGTGACCCTCGGTCAGCGGGTGTTCACCGGCGTGCTGGTGGGCTTCACCTTCCGCATCGTGCAGGACCTGCTGGGCCCGTCGAGCCTGGTGTTCGGTTTCTCGCCGCTGTTCGCGGTGCTGGTGCCGGCGGGCGTGTGTGCCCTGGCGGGCGTCTGGCTGCTGCGTCGGGCCGGTTGATGAACGAGGTTTCATCCGCGCTTTAGCCAAGAGGACGCCCCGGTCGACAGACCGGGGCGTTTTTGCATGCAATCGGGGTGACAGGCGAACGTGACGCTTGCGCCGTGTATCAGGTACAATTCCCGGCTATTTTTCGGCGGGCCAAGCCTGCAGCCTTTTTGAGTGTTGATCCGTGAGTGATTTGAGTCATATCCGCAATTTCTCCATCATCGCCCACATTGACCATGGCAAGTCGACGCTGGCCGATCGTTTCATCCAGATGTGCGGCGGCCTGGCCGACCGCGAAATGGAAGCCCAGGTGCTGGATTCCATGGATCTGGAGCGTGAGCGCGGGATCACCATCAAGGCCCACAGCGTCACCCTGTACTACAAGGCCAAAGACGGCGTCACCTATCAGCTGAACTTCATCGACACCCCGGGCCACGTCGACTTCACCTACGAAGTCAGCCGTTCCCTGGCGGCCTGCGAAGGCGCGCTGCTGGTGGTCGACGCCGGCCAAGGCGTCGAGGCCCAGTCCGTGGCCAACTGCTACACCGCCATCGAGCAGGGCCTGGAGGTCATGCCGGTCCTGAACAAGATCGACCTGCCGCAGGCCGAGCCTGAGCGCGTGAAGGACGAGATCGAGAAGATCATCGGCATCGACGCCACCGACGCCGTCACCTGCAGCGCCAAGACCGGCCTGGGCGTCGACGACGTGCTCGAACGCCTGGTGAACACCATCCCTGCGCCGACCGGTGAGATCGACGCGCCGCTGCAGGCGCTGATCATCGACTCCTGGTTCGACAACTACCTGGGCGTCGTCTCCCTGGTGCGCGTGCGTCACGGCCGCGTGAAGAAGGGCGACAAGATCCTGGTGAAATCCACCGGCAAGGTGCATCTGGTCGACAGCGTCGGCGTGTTCAACCCGAAACACACCGCCACTGCGGATCTGAAGGCCGGCGAAGTGGGCTTCATCATCGCCAGCATCAAGGACATCCACGGTGCCCCGGTCGGCGACACCCTGACCCTCAGCTCGACCCCGGACGTCGAAGTGCTGCCGGGCTTCAAGCGCATCCAGCCGCAGGTCTACGCCGGTCTGTTCCCGGTCAGCTCCGACGATTTCGAGGATTTCCGCGAAGCGCTGCAGAAGCTGACCCTCAACGACTCGTCGCTGCAGTACACCCCGGAAAGCTCCGACGCCCTGGGCTTCGGCTTCCGTTGCGGCTTCCTCGGCATGCTGCACATGGAGATCATCCAGGAGCGCCTGGAGCGCGAATACGACCTGGACCTGATCACCACGGCGCCGACGGTGATCTTCGAGCTGGTGCTCAAGACCGGCGAAACGATCTACGTCGACAACCCGTCGAAGCTGCCGGACGTCTCGGCCATCGAAGACATGCGCGAGCCGATCGTGCGGGCCAACATCCTGGTGCCGCAGGAGCACCTGGGCAACGTCATCACCCTGTGCATCGAAAAGCGCGGCGTGCAGGTCGACATGCTGTTCCTCGGCAACCAGGTGCAAGTGACCTACGACCTGCCGATGAACGAAGTGGTGCTCGACTTCTTCGACCGCCTGAAATCCACCAGCCGCGGCTATGCTTCGCTGGACTACCATTTCGATCGTTACCAATCGGCTAATCTGGTGAAGCTGGACGTGCTGATCAACGGCGACAAGGTCGACGCCCTGGCGCTGATCGTGCACCGTGACAATTCGCACTTCAAAGGTCGCCAGTTGACCGAGAAGATGAAAGAGCTGATCCCGCGGCAGATGTTCGACGTGGCCATCCAGGCCGCCATTGGCGGCCAGATCGTTGCCCGGACAACCGTCAAGGCACTCAGGAAGAACGTATTGGCCAAATGCTACGGCGGTGACGTGAGCCGTAAGAAGAAGCTGCTGGAGAAGCAGAAGGCCGGTAAGAAACGCATGAAACAGGTCGGCAACGTGGAGATTCCGCAGGATGCCTTCCTCGCCGTGCTCAGGTTGGAATAATCAGGTCCTATGTCACTAAATTTCCCGCTGTTGCTGGTCATCGCCGTGTTCGTCTGCGGCCTGTTGGCGTTGCTCGATCTGTTGATCCTGGCACCGCGTCGGCGTGCTGCCATCGCTTCCTACCAGGGCAGCGTCAGCCAGCCTGACGGTGTGGTGCTGGAGAAGCTGAACAAGGAGCCGCTGCTGGTCGAGTACGGCAAGTCGTTCTTTCCGGTGCTGTTCATCGTGCTGGTGCTGCGTTCGTTCCTGGTGGAACCGTTCCAGATCCCGTCCGGCTCGATGAAACCGACCCTGGACGTCGGCGACTTCATCCTGGTGAACAAGTTCTCCTACGGCATCCGCCTGCCGGTGATCGACAAGAAGGTCATCGAGGTCGGCGACCCGCAGCGGGGCGATGTGATGGTGTTCCGCTACCCGAGCGACCCGAACGTCAACTACATCAAGCGTGTGGTCGGCCTGCCGGGCGACACGGTGCGCTACACCGCCGACAAGCGCCTGTTCGTCAACGGCGAGTCGGTGGCCGAGCAACTGGTCGGCTCCGAGCCGGGCACCCTGGGCAGCGCCGAGCTGTACAAGGAAAAGCTCGGTGCCGCCGAGCACCTGATCCGCAAGGAAATGAGCCGTTACCGCGCCACGCCGGACCGTTCGTGGACCGTGCCGGCCGGGCACTACTTCATGATGGGCGACAACCGCGACAACTCCAACGACAGCCGCTACTGGGACGATCCGAGCATTCCGAAGGATCTCCTGGGCATGGTCCCCGACCGCAACATCGTCGGCAAGGCCTTCGCGGTCTGGATGAGCTGGCCGGAACCGAAACTCAGCCACCTGCCGAACTTCTCGCGGGTCGGCCTGATCAAGTAATCACACACGGCGCTGTTGACCACAGCGCCGAATGCATTTCTGGCGCCGGCACAATCGGCCCGGGGCATGAAGCCAACGATAGTCAGGACGTTATATTTGAACACAGCGTTAATTGTTCCAGGCCTGCGCCGCAATCCGGCGATGGCGGTGGAGTCCAGCCACGAACTCAGCGTGGGTAAACCGTGAGCGTTTCTTTGAGCCGTCTGGAGCGCAAGCTCGGATACACCTTCAAGGACCAGGAACTGATGGTCCTGGCCCTCACGCACCGCAGCTTTGCCGGACGCAACAACGAGCGTCTGGAATTCCTCGGCGATGCGATCCTCAACTTCGTCGCAGGCGAGGCGCTGTTCGAGCGCTTCCCGCTGGCCCGTGAAGGCCAGCTGTCGCGTCTTCGCGCCCGGCTGGTGAAGGGCGAGACCCTGGCCGTGCTGGCCCGTGGCTTCGACCTGGGCGACTACCTGCGCCTGGGCTCCGGCGAGCTGAAGAGCGGCGGGTTCCGCCGCGAATCGATCCTGGCCGACGCCCTCGAAGCCCTGATCGGCGCGATCTACCTCGACGCCGGCATGGAAACGGCCCGCGAGCGCGTGCTGGCCTGGCTGGCCGGCGAGTTCGAGGGCCTGACGCTGGTGGACACCAACAAGGATCCCAAGACCCGTCTGCAGGAATTCCTGCAGTCGCGCAGCTGCGAACTGCCGCGCTACGAGGTGGTGGACATCCAGGGCGAGCCGCACTGCCGAACCTTCTTCGTCGAGTGCGAAGTTGTCCTGTTGAACGAAAAGAGCCGCGGGCAAGGCGTGAGCCGCCGGATCGCCGAACAGGTGGCCGCCGCCGCCGCACTGATCGCCCTGGGCGTGGAGAATGGCAATGACTGAATCAACCGCAACACGCTGTGGCTATGTCGCCATCGTCGGCCGCCCCAACGTGGGCAAGTCCACGCTGCTCAACCACATCCTCGGCCAGAAGCTGGCGATCACCTCGCGCAAGCCGCAGACCACCCGCCACAACATGCTCGGCATCAAGACCGAGGGTGACGTGCAGGCGATCTACGTCGACACCCCCGGCATGCACAAGGGCGGCGAAAAGGCCCTGAACCGCTACATGAACAAGACCGCCTCGGCGGCGTTGAAAGACGTCGACGTGGTGATCTTCGTGGTCGACCGCACCAAGTGGACCGAAGAGGACCAGATGGTGCTCGAACGCGTGCAGTTCGTGACCGGCCCCCTGATCGTCGCGCTGAACAAGACCGACCGCATCGAGGACAAGGCCGAGCTGATGCCGCACCTGTCCTGGCTGCAGGAACAGCTGCCGAATGCGCAGATCATCCCGATCTCGGCGCAGCACGGGCACAACCTCGACGCGCTGGAAAAGGTCATCGCCGACCACCTCCCGGAAAACGATCACTTCTTCCCGGAAGACCAGATCACCGACCGCAGCAGCCGTTTCCTCGCCGCCGAGCTGATCCGCGAGAAGATCATGCGTCAGTTGGGTGCCGAGCTGCCGTACCAGATCACCGTGGAGATCGAAGAGTTCAAGCAGCAGGGCAAGACCCTGCACATCCACGGCCTGATTCTGGTCGAGCGCGACGGCCAGAAGAAAATCATCATCGGCGACAAGGGCGAGCGCATCAAACGCATCGGCACCGAGGCGCGCAAGGACATGGAGCTGCTGTTCGACTCCAAGGTCATGCTCAACCTGTGGGTGAAGGTGAAGGGCGGCTGGTCCGACGACGAGCGCGCACTGCGTTCGCTGGGCTACGGCGACCTGTAAGCCCTGGGCTTGCGCTGCGCCGCAACCCCTTCTGTGGGAGCGGGCTTGCCCGCGGATGCGATGGATCAGTCAAAGCGTCGGTCGACTGATACGCTGCATTTGCGGGCGAGTTCGCTCCCACAGTGATTTTGGCCATGTGAACAACCGCGTTTTCGCATAAGGTCCCCATGTCGCACACTCCGCCTCCCGCCCAGCCTGCCTACGTCCTGCATTCGCGCGCCTACCGCGAAACCAGCGCGCTGGTGGATTTCCTCACGCCGCAAGGCCGGCTGCGGGCGGTGCTGCGCGGTGCGCGGGGCAAGGCCGGCACGCTGGCGCGGCCGTTCGTGCCGCTGGAGGTCGAGTTCCGCGGGCGCGGTGAGCTGAAGAACGTCGGACGCATGGAGAGCGCCGGCACCGCCGTCTGGCTCAACGGCGAGGCGCTGTTCAGCGGCCTCTACCTCAACGAACTGCTGATCCGCCTGCTGCCCGCCGAAGTCCCGCATCCGTCGGTGTTCGATCACTACGCCGCCACGCTGCTGGCCCTGGCCGAAGGCCGGCCGCTGGAGCCGCTGCTGCGTTCGTTCGAATGGCGCCTGATCGATGACCTGGGCTACGGCTTCGCGCTGAACGTCGATATCCACGGCGAGCCCATCGCCCCGGACGGGCTCTACCGCCTGCAGGTGGACGCCGGCCTCGAACGGGTGCACCTGCTGCAGCCGGGGCTGTTCAACGGCAACGAACTGCTGGCCATGGCCGACGCCGACTGGTCGGCGCCCGGTGCGCTGTCGGCCGCCAAGCGCCTGATGCGCCAGGCCCTGGCCGTTCACCTGGGCGGCCGTCCCCTGGTCAGCCGCGAGCTGTTTCGCAAGTCCTGATCAGCCCGTATGCTGTGCGCCGAATCCCTCAATTCAGGAGCGCATCCGTGACCACCAGCAATCGCATTCTTCTCGGCGTGAACATCGACCACGTCGCCACCCTGCGCCAGGCCCGCGGCACGCGTTACCCGGATCCGGTCAAGGCGGCGCTGGACGCGGAAGAGGCGGGCGCCGACGGGATCACCGTGCACCTGCGCGAAGACCGCCGGCACATCCAGGAGCGCGACGTGCTGCTGCTCAAGGACGTGCTGCAGACCCGCATGAACTTCGAAATGGGCGTCACCGAGGAAATGATGGCGTTCGCCGAGCGCATCCGTCCGGCGCACATCTGCCTGGTGCCGGAAACCCGCCAGGAACTGACCACCGAAGGCGGCCTCGATGTGGCCGGGCAAGAGGCGCGGATCAAGGCGGCGGTGGAGCGCCTGTCGAAGATCGGCAGCGAAGTGTCGCTGTTCATCGACGCCGACGAGCGGCAGATCGCCGCCTCCAAGCGGGTGGGCGCACCGGCCATCGAACTGCACACCGGGCGCTATGCCGACGCCGAAACCCCGGCGGATGTGGCCGAGGAGCTCAAGCGCGTGGCCGACGGCGTGGCGTTCGGTCTGGCCCAGGGGCTGATCGTCAACGCCGGCCACGGCCTGCACTACCACAACGTCGAGGCGGTCGCGGCGATCAAGGGCATCAACGAGCTGAACATCGGCCATGCGCTGGTGGCCCATGCGCTGTTCGTCGGCTTCAAGTCCGCCGTGTCCGAAATGAAGGCGCTGATCCTGGCTGCCGCCAAGGCCTGAGCACCGCCGTTCCTGCCTTGTCTTGCGCTGGCCGCAATCGCCAGCAGGCTGGCTCCCACAAAGGGGCTTGGGTGGATGCAGGATCTGCGGTGACCGCAAGACAAGGTGGCTGCAATCGCCAGCAGGCTGGCTCCTACAGGGGGGGCTAGGGTGGATGCAGGATCTGCGGTGACCGCAAGACAAGGTGGGAGCCAGCCTGCTGGCGATAGTGTCAGCCAAAGCGCCGCTGACGCACCGGGCCGGGGTCAGAGCGGCGCAGGTTCCTGCGCCGGCTTGGACTTGTCGATGCCCGGCACGTGCAGGTTGCCCTCGGCCACTTGCGTGCCTTCAAGCTGCGGCTGGGTCACCCAGGTGAGGATGTCGTAGTAGCGGCGGATGTTCGCCACGAAGTGCACCGGCTCGCCGCCCCGGGCGTAGCCGTAGCGGGTCTTGCTGTACCACTGCTTCTGCGACAGGCGCGGCAGCATCTTCTTCACGTCCAGCCATTTGTCCGGGCTCAGGCCCTCGCGGGAGGCCAGCTTGCGCGCGTCGTCGAGGTGGCCGATGCCGACGTTGTAGGCCGCCAGGGCGAACCAGGTGCGGTCCGGTTCCTGGATCGATTCGTCGAGCTGGTCCTTCATGTAGGCCAGGTACTTGGCGCCGCCCATGATGCTTTGCTTGGGATCCAGGCGGTTGGACACGCCCATGGCCTGGGCCGTGTTCTGGGTCAGCATCATCAGGCCGCGCACGCCGGTCTTGGAGGTGACCGCCGGTTGCCACAGCGATTCCTGATAGCCGATGGCGGCCAGCAGGCGCCAGTCGACCTTCTCTTTCTTGGCGTAGGTCTTGAAGTGCTGTTCGTATTTGGGCAGGCGCTGCTGCAGGTGCTGGGCGAAGGTGGTGGCGCCCATGTAGCCGAGGACGTCGACGTGGCCGTAGTAGCGGTCCTTGAGGCGCTGCAGGGTACCGTTCTTCTGGGCCTTGTCGAGGTAGGCGTTGATCTCGTTGAGCAGGCTGTTGTCTTCGCCGGCCGCCACCGCCCAGCTCTGGCTGCGGGCGTCGCCCAGGTCGAAGGCCACGCGCACGTTGGTGAAGTACACCTGGTTCATCGCCACTTCGTTGGAGTCGACCAGGGTCAGGTCGATCTGGCCTTCGTCGACCATGCGCAGCAGATCGACCACCTCGACGGCGTCCGACTCTTCGTATTCGATGCCGGGGTACTTGCGCTTCAGCTCGGCCAATTGCTCGGCGTGGGTGCTGCCCTTGAGCACCATGATCTTCCTGCCGACCAGGTCGCCCGGTTCGGTGGGGCGCGATTGGCCGTTGCGGTAGATGACCTGCGGGGTGACTTCGAGATAGGGGTGGGAGAACCGCACCTGCTTGGTGCGCTGTTCGCTGCTGACCAGGCCGGCGGCGGCCAGCACCGGGCCGTTGGGCTTGCCGACCTGGTCGAACAGGTCGTCGAGGTTGTCGGCGGTCTCGATCTTCAGCTCGACCCCCAAATCGTCGGCGAAGCGCTTCACCAGCTCGTATTCGAAGCCGGTTTCACCGCTGCGATCCTGAAAGTAGGTGGCGGGGCTGTTACGGGTGATGACCCGCAGCACGCCGTCCTCCTTTACGCGCTCCAGGGTGTTGGGTTTGTCAACACAGCCACTGAGCATCAGGAAGAGTCCGGTGGCGATCAGCCATTTGGCGTATCGCGGACGCAAAGCCGTTGGGAAAAACATGTGCGCAGTATACGCAAAGGACCGTGAGCGCCATATCTCGACAGTCGAAGGGTTGTCTGATAGAGCCCTGAAAACCGCCCGCAGCCCCACGGGAACGGGCTCTTGCGGCAATTTGTTACAGCATGGGTGGGGGCGTGTCCCGCCATGCCGGAATTTGACCTCGAAGGCAGGAACGGCGGGCTTTTCACGGGTGCTACCGTGTGTAGCGTTTCGGGTGATGTTGGAGGCGGTTTTAGGCTAGAATGCACGGCCTCAAAGCACACCCCTTCCCGAGGCTGTCCCGAAGATGTTGATCCTGCGCGGCGCTCCTGCCCTTTCTGCCTTTCGCCACAGCAAACTCCTTGAGCAACTGAGCCAGAAGGTTCCGGCTGTCAGTGGCCTGTATGCTGAATTCGCTCACTTCGCCGAAGTCACCGGCGTCCTGACCGGCGACGAACAGCAGGTGCTTGCGCGCCTTCTGAAATACGGCCCAAGCGTTCCGGTACAAGAGCCGACCGGCCGTCTGTTCCTGGTGCTGCCGCGTTTCGGCACCATCTCGCCCTGGTCGAGCAAGGCCAGCGACATCGCCCGCAACTGCGGCCTGGGCAAGGTCCAGCGCCTGGAGCGCGGCATCGCGTTCTACGTGGCCGGCCAGTTCAACGACGCCGAGGCGCAGCTGATCTCGGACGCCCTGCACGACCGCATGACCCAGATCGTCCTGGGCAACCTGGAGCAGGCTGCCGGTCTGTTCAGCCACGCCGAGCCCAAGCCGCTGAGCGCCGTCGACATCCTCGGCGGCGGCCGCGCCGCGCTGGAGAAAGCCAACACCGAGCTGGGCCTGGCCCTGGCCGAAGACGAGATCGACTACCTGGTCAACGCCTTCGTCGGCCTCAAGCGCAACCCGCACGACATCGAACTGATGATGTTCGCCCAGGCCAACTCCGAGCACTGCCGTCACAAGATCTTCAACGCCAGTTGGGACATCGACGGCGAGAGCCAGGAAAAAAGCCTGTTCGGCATGATCAAGAACACCTACCAGATGCACAGCGAAGGCGTCCTGTCGGCCTACAAGGACAACGCCTCGGTGATCGTCGGCAGCGTGGCCGGCCGCTTCTTCCCCGATCCTGAGACCCGCCGCTACGGCGCGGTGCAGGAGCCGGTGCACATCCTGATGAAGGTCGAGACCCACAACCACCCGACCGCGATCGCCCCGTTCCCGGGCGCGTCCACCGGCTCCGGCGGCGAGATCCGCGACGAAGGCGCCACCGGCCGCGGCGCCAAGCCGAAGGCGGGCCTGACCGGCTTCACCGTGTCGAACCTGCAGATCCCGGGCTTCGAACAGCCGTGGGAAGTGCCGTACGGCAAGCCTGAGCGCATCGTCAACGCCCTGGACATCATGATCGAAGGCCCGCTGGGCGGCGCCGCGTTCAACAACGAATTCGGCCGTCCGGCCCTGACCGGCTACTTCCGTACCTTCGAACAGTCGATCGCCACGCCTCACGGCGACGAAGTGCGCGGCTACCACAAGCCGATCATGCTGGCCGGCGGCATGGGCAACATCCGCGAGCAGCACGTGCAGAAGGGCGAGATCGTGGTCGGCTCCAAGCTGATCGTGCTCGGCGGCCCGGCGATGCTGATCGGCCTGGGCGGCGGCGCGGCCTCTTCCATGGCCACCGGCACCAGCTCGGCGGACCTGGACTTCGCTTCCGTGCAGCGGGAAAACCCGGAAATGGAGCGCCGTTGCCAAGAGGTCATCGACCGCTGCTGGCAGCTGGGCGACAAGAACCCGATCAGCTTCATCCACGACGTCGGCGCGGGCGGCCTGTCCAACGCCTTCCCTGAGCTGGTCAACGACGGCGGCCGCGGCGGCCGCTTCGAACTGCGCAACATCCCGAACGACGAGCCGGGCATGGCCCCGCACGAGATCTGGAGCAACGAGTCCCAGGAACGTTACGTGCTGGCCGTAGGCCCTGCCGACTTCGAACGCTTCCAGGCGATCTGCGAGCGCGAGCGCTGCCCGTTCGCCGTGGTCGGCGAAGCCACCGCCGAACCGCAACTGACCGTCACCGACAGCCACTTCGGCAACAGCCCGGTGGACATGCCGCTGGAAGTGCTGCTGGGCAAGCCGCCGCGCATGCACCGTTCGGTGGCCCGCGAAGCCGAGCTGGGCGATGACTTCGATCCGTCGACCCTCGACGTCGCCGAGTCCATCGAGCGCGTCCTGCATCACCCGGCCGTGGCCAGCAAGAGCTTCCTGATCACCATCGGCGACCGCACCATCACCGGCCTCGTGGCCCGCGACCAGATGGTCGGCCCATGGCAGGTGCCGGTGGCCGACGTGGCCGTCACCGCCACCAGCTTCGACGTCTACACCGGCGAAGCCATGGCGATGGGCGAGCGCACTCCGCTGGCCCTGCTGGACGCTCCGGCGTCGGGCCGTATGGCCATCGGCGAAACCCTGACCAACCTCGCGGCCTCGCGCATCGGCAAGCTGTCCGACATCAAGCTGTCGGCGAACTGGATGTCCGCCGCCGGCCATCCGGGCGAAGACGCCCGCCTGTACGACACCGTGAAGGCGGTCGGCATGGAGCTGTGCCCTGAGCTGGGCATCACCATCCCGGTGGGCAAGGACTCCATGTCCATGGCCACCCGCTGGAAGGACAACGGCGAAGACAAGACCGTCACCTCGCCGATGTCGCTGATCGTGACCGGTTTCGCTCCGGTGCTCGACGTCCGCCAGACCCTGACCCCGGTGCTGCGCATGGACAAAGGCACCACCGACCTGATCCTGATCGACCTCGGCCGCGGCCAGAACCGCATGGGCGCCTCGATCCTCGCCCAGGTGCACGCCAAGCTCGGCAAGCAGGCGCCGGACGTCGACGACGCCGAAGACCTCAAGGCCTTCTTCGCGGTGATCCAGGGCCTCAACGCCGACGGTCACCTGCTGGCCTACCATGACCGCTCCGACGGCGGCCTGCTGACCACCGTGATGGAAATGGCCTTCGCCGGCCACTGCGGCCTGAACCTGAACCTGGACAGCGTCGCCGAATCCGCGGCGGAAATCCCGGCGATCCTGTTCAACGAAGAGCTGGGCGCCGTGATCCAGGTGCGCCAGGACGCCACCGCCGACATCCTCGCCCAGTTCAGCGCCGCTGGCCTTGGCGACTGCGTGTCGGTGATCGGCCAGCCGATCAACAACGGCCAGGTCAACATCGTGTTCAACGGCCAGACCGTGTTCGAAGGCCAGCGCCGCCTGCTGCAGCGCCAGTGGGCCGAGACCAGCCACCGGATCCAGCGCCTGCGCGACAACGCCGACTGCGCCGACCAGGAATTCGACGCGCTGCTGGAAGAGGACAACCCGGGCCTGAGCGTCAAGCTGAGCTTCGACGTCAACCAGGACATCGCCGCGCCTTACATCAAGAAAGGCATCCGCCCGCAAGTCGCCGTGCTGCGTGAGCAGGGCGTCAACGGTCAGGTGGAGATGGCGGCGGCGTTCGACCGTGCCGGCTTCAGCGCGATCGACGTGCACATGAGCGACATCCTCGCCGGCCGCGTCGACCTGAACGAGTTCAAGGGCCTGGTGGCCTGCGGCGGCTTCTCCTACGGTGACGTGCTGGGCGCCGGCGAAGGCTGGGCCAAGTCGGCGCTGTTCAACAGCCGCGCCCGCGACGCGTTCCAGGGCTTCTTCGAGCGCAACGACAGCTTCACCCTCGGCGTGTGCAACGGTTGCCAGATGATGTCCAACCTGCACGAGCTGATTCCGGGCAGCGAGTTCTGGCCGCACTTCGTGCGCAACCGTTCCGAGCAGTTCGAGGCGCGGGTGGCCATGGTCCAGGTCCAGGAGTCGAACTCGATCTTCCTGCAGGGCATGGCCGGTTCGCGCATGCCGATCGCCATCGCCCACGGCGAAGGCCATGCCGAATTCGAAAGCGAAGAGGCGTTGCTCGAAGCCGACCTGTCCGGTTGCGTGGCCATGCGTTTCGTCGACAACCACGGCAAGGTCACCGAAGCCTACCCGGCCAACCCGAACGGCTCGCCGCGCGGGATCACCGGCCTGACCAGCCGCGACGGCCGCGTGACGATCATGATGCCGCACCCGGAACGCGTGTTCCGCGCCGTGCAGAACTCGTGGCGTTCGGACGACTGGAACGAAGACGCGCCATGGATGCGCATGTTCCGCAACGCCCGCGTCTGGGTGAACTGAGGCCGTGCACAAGCTCGCCTTCTTTGTGCCCGACAGCCATGTGGAAACGGTGAAAACCGCCGTTTTCGCAGCCGGCGGCGGGCGCATCGGCCAGTACGACAGCTGCGCCTGGCAAGTGCTGGGCCGGGGCCAGTTCCGTGCGCTGGACGGCAGCCGGCCGTTCATCGGGCAGGTGGGCCAGGTTGAAACGGTCGAGGAATGGAAAGTCGAGCTGGTGGTGGCGGATGACCTGATCCACGCCGCCGTCGCGGCGCTCAAGGGCAGCCATCCCTACGAGACACCGGCCTATGAGGTGTGGCGGCTGGAGGATTTCTGATCCTCTGGCGGTCGAAACGAAAAACCCGCTGAACGTCCGTTCAGCGGGTTTTTTGTTGCTGCGGCAAAGGTCGGATCCCCATGGAGGCTGGCGTAAGGCTGTCAGGCCTCTCAGGTTCAGGTTGCGGGCGCATCGGGCCCTCATGGATCTGTCTGGCGAAGGCGATGTCCAGATTGAAATCGCGACGCGGCGGCCGGCTTCAGCCGGCGACCTGTAATTTCTGACAGTGGCGCATTCGCCGGTTAGCGTGTCTGATGGACGTTCCTCTACGTCGGCCAGAAGGAGCTCTGTGATGGCTTCACATCATTCGGCACCCACCATCACGTCGGTGAAGGACGTCAACGGCAATGAGATCGGGCACGGGGACGCAGTCCTGCGCTCGGTGGTGACCGTCCATGGCACCGGCGCCAGAAGCGAACTCATCAGAATCTTCGACAACCAGGTGCTGGCCGGGAAAGCCTTTGCCGGCATCAACGGGCTGTGGTCGTGCCGTCTGTCCGGGCTCGATGCGGGGCGGCACAGCGTGACCGCGAAAAGCGCGACGGGCGCCTCGCCGGCCAGGCCGTTCGTCGTCAAGGCTTCCCCGTGATGCACCGCACCTGAGTGCCGCCGGTTCAGACCCTTGCGCTGACCTCGCTGCGGCTGACCAGCGCTTCGATCGCCTTGCTCAAGCCCGGCGCCCGTTCCCCGGCCAGCAAATGCCAGACGCCGTCCTCCAACTGGCTGACCCCGAGGCACCCCAGTTCCTTCAGGCGGATCTCGGACAAGCCTTTGCCGTCGGCCAGTTGCAGGCGGATCCGGGTCAGGGCGATGCAGTCCAGCTGCAGCACATTGTCACTGCCGCCCACGGCATCCAGCCATTGCAGGGCTTCAGCGGGGGCCACGGCCACGGGCCTAGGGGCCTCGACGGCCGCTGCCGCAGCGGCCATCCGGCCAGAGCCGGAGGCCGGCATCGCCAGGCGGATCTCATCGGCAATGCTATCGGCCAGCGGCCCGACCACCACCTGCAGACTGCCGCCCTTGCCCGGACGCACCACGGCCATGGCGCCCAGCGCCTTCAGGTCAGCGTCCGAGGCCTTGTCGCGATCGACCATCTCCAGGCGCAGGCGGGTGGTGCAGGCGCCGACGGTCAGCAGGTTGGCGGCGCCGCCGAGCGCCTTGATGTAGGCCCCGGCCCGCTCGTTCTCGCCGATCGCCGCCTTGTCCGTGGCGACCGCGTCCTCACGGCCCGGCGTCTTCAGGTTGAAGCGGCGGATGCAGAAATCGAACACGGCGTAGTACACCACCGCATACGCCAGCCCTACCGGCACCACGAGCCAGCCGTTGGTTGACTTGCCCCAGCCCAGCACCATGTCGATGAAGCCGCCGGAGAAGGTGAAGCCCAGATGGATGTTCAGCGCGTTGGTGATCGCCATCGACAGCCCGGTCAGCAGCGCATGCAGCAGGTACAGCAGCGGGGCGAGGAACATGAAGGCGAATTCGATGGGCTCGGTGACGCCGGTCAGGAACGAGGTCAGGGCCATCGACAGGAAGATCCCGCCCATCACCTTGCGCCGCTCCGGCAGGGCGTTGCGGTACATCGCCAGGCACGCGGCGGGCAGGCCGAAGATCATCATCGGGAACATGCCGGTCATGAACTGGCCGCCCTTCGGGTCGCCGGCGAAGTAGCGCGACAGGTCGCCCGTGACCAGCGCCCCGGTGGCCGGGTCGGTGAAGTTGCCGAACACGAACCACGCCATGTTGTTGAGGATGTGGTGCAGGCCGGTGACGATCAGCAGGCGGTTGAACACGCCGAACACAAACGCGCCGAAGCTGCCGCTTTCCATCATCAGGCTGCCGAAGGCGTTGATGCCGTGCTGGATCGGCGGCCAGATATAGCCGAACAGCACGCCCAGGCCCACCGCCGCGAACCCGGTGACGATCGGCACGAAGCGCCGTCCGCCGAAGAACGCCAGGTACTCCGGCAGCTTGATGTCCTTGAAGCGGTTGTACAGCGCGCCGGCCATCAGGCCGCTGACGATTCCGGCGAGCATGCCCATGTTGATGCTCGGGTCGAGCACCTTGAGGGTCGAGACCATCACCAGGTAGCCGATGACCCCGGCCAGCCCCGCCGTGCCGTTGTTGTCGCGGGCGAAGCCGACGGCGATGCCGATGGCGAAGATCATCGCCAGGTTGGCGAAGATCACTTGGCCGGCGTCGTGGATGATCGCGATGTTCAGCAGGTCAGTGTCGCCCAGGCGCAGCAGCAGGCCGGCGATCGGCAGGATCGCGATCGGCAGCATCAGGGCGCGGCCCAGGCGTTGCAGGCCTTCGATGAAGAGTTGGTACATGGCGTTTGTCCTTTTTGTTGTTGTCAGCGCAGCGGCCAATGTTGATGACAGGCATGGCGCACCGCCGCGGCGCTGCTCAGCTTGAGCAGGTCGTGGGCGAGGCGTCGGCATTCGGTTTCTTGCACCTGACGCACGCGGTCCTTGATCTCGCCGATCTGCACCGGGCTCACCGACAGCTCGCGCACGCCCAGCCCGACCAGCACCGGCGTCGCCAGCGGATCCGACGCCAGCGCGCCGCAGACCCCGACCCAGCGCTTGTGCACCGCCGCGCCTGCGCAGGTCATGGCGACCAGCCGCAGCAGCGCCGGGTGCAGCGCATCGACCCGCGCGGCGAGGCCCGCGTGGTCGCGGTCCATGGCCAGGGTGTACTGCGACAGGTCGTTGGTGCCGATGGAGAGGAAGTCCGCGTGCTCGGCCAGTTGTTCCGCTTGCAGCGCAGCGGCGGGGACTTCGATCATCACGCCGATCTCCGGGCGCCGGGCGATGCCCAGTTCGCCGCACAGGGCATCGACGCGCCGGCGAATGTGCAGCAGCTCGTCGACCTCGGTGACCATCGGCAACAGGATCCGGCAGCGCTCCAGCGGGCGGGTCTGCAGCAGGGCGCGCAATTGCTGGTCGAGGATCTCGGGGCGGGCCTGGGCCAGGCGGATGCCGCGCAGGCCGAGCACCGGGTTGGCTTCCGGCGGCAACGGCAGGTAATCGAGCTGTTTGTCGCCGCCGACGTCGATGGTGCGGATGATCACCGGCTTGTCGCCCATGGCGTCGAGCACGGCTTGATAGGCGGCGCGCTGTTCCTCTTCGGTCGGCGCGGTGTGGCGGTCGACGAACAGGAACTCGGTGCGCAGCAGGCCGACGCCGTCGGCGCCGTTGGCCAGGGCGTCCGCCGCCTCGGCGCTGGAGGCGACATTGGCCGCCACGTCGATGGACACGCCGTCGAAG
Organism: Pseudomonas sp. B35(2017); assembly: GCF_002113645.1. Lineage (NCBI taxonomy): Bacteria > Pseudomonadati > Pseudomonadota > Gammaproteobacteria > Pseudomonadales > Pseudomonadaceae > Pseudomonas > Pseudomonas sp. B35(2017). The sequence continues at coordinate 346,590 of NZ_NEIZ01000005.1, forward strand.
GTCGCTGCGGGTTGGTGGGCGCGCAGCTGTTGGGCGGCACGGCGCTCTTGGCGCTCCTGGCGGATCTGCCCGACCTGCGCCAGACGCTCAGCGCCCGGCACCAACTCCAGACGGCCGCCGTCGGCATCCAGCACCACCGCTTGGCCTTGCTCCTGATCCAACAGCGCAGCGCCCAGGGCGACGAGGCAGGGCAGGCCTTTGCCCCGGGCAAGGATCGCCACGTGGGAGGTGGCGCCGCCCTCGGCCATGCACAGCCCGGCCACGCCTTGGCCGCTCAGTTGCAGCAGGTCTGAAGGCGTCAGTTCGTGGGCGGCGACGATGGCGCCGGCGGGCACGTCGTAATGCCACGCCTCGCCGAGCAGGGCGCGCAGCACCCGCTGCCGGAGGTCGCGCAGGTCGTTGGCGCGTTCGGCCAGCAGCGCGCTGCCGGTCTGTTGCAGCACCTGGCACTGCGCGTCGATGGACTGGCTCCAGGCATGGGTCGCGGCGCTGCCGCCGTCGATGGCCTGCGCAGCGGCGTCGAGCAGGGCCGGGTCTTCCAGCAGCGCCAGGTGGGCGGCGAAGATCGCTTCTTCGTCGGTGTTGCCGAGCCTTTTGGCCTGGGCGAGGGTGCCGTCGATCTCCTGGCGCACCTGGTTCAGGGACGCATCGAAGGCTTGCCGTTGGCCGGCGGGATCATGGCCGCCGGCGTCGGGCGGCAGGCTGATGGCATTGAGTTTGAACAGCGGCCCGTCGACCAGCCCCGGCGCGGCGCACACGCCTTGCAGCACGCCGGCCTCGGCCGGGCGCTTGGGCGCGGAGTGGCTGGCCGGCGCCACGGCGGCGTGTCGGTCCTCCGGCAAGGCAGTGGCCAGCGCGGCGAGCAGGGCTTGCAGCGCCGCGTCGGCGTCCGGCCCCTGACAGCTCACCTGCACCTCATCCTGTTCGCCGACGGCCAGCCCCATCAGGCCGATGAGGCTGTTGCACGGCGCCGACTTGCCGGCGAAGTGCAGTTGCGAGCGGCTCTGGAACCCTTGCGCGGTCTGGCGGATCAGCGCCGCCGGGCGCGCATGCAGGCCGCCGCGGTGGGCGACCCGCACCTGTGCGCGCACCTCGGGGCCCTCACGCTCCTCGGTGTTCGCCGCCTGAGGCGTGCGGGCGATGATGTGCAGCAGCGGCTCGCCCACCTTCACGTGCTTGAGGGTGATCGGCCGGGCCTGGAAATCCTCGCTGTTGGTCAGGATCAGCAGGCTCACCAGGCTCTTGCAGCGGCGTGCGACCTTGTCCACGTCATAGCGCAACAGCGGCTGGCCCTTGCTGACCCGGGCGCCTTCTTTGACCAGCACGGAAAAGCCTTCGCCCTGCAGCTCGACCGTGTCCAGGCCCAGGTGCAGCAGCAGTTCGGCGCCGTTGTCGGCGCGCACGGTGAGCGCGTGGCCGGTGCGGGCGACATGGATCACCACGCCTGCGCACGGTGAGTGCAAGGTGTCGTTCAGCGGATCGATGGCGATGCCGTCGCCCATCGCGCCGCCGGCGAACACCGCGTCCGGGACTTTGGCGAGCGTGAGCACCGGGCCGCTGAGCGGGGCGCTTAAGGTCAGCTCTTTATTGTTGTTGTGCATGGCTCGGTCTCATCAGGAAAACGTTCGGTTCGGACTCAGTGGGTGCGCGTGACTTTGCTCAGGTGACGCGGCTGGTCCGGATCCATGCCCCGGGCCACGGCCAGGCCGGCGGCCATCACGTAGAAGCTCTGGATGGCCAGGATCGGGTCCAGGGCCGGGTGTTCGGCCCGGGTCAGGGTCAGGTCGCGTTCGGTCACGTCGTCCGGCGCGGCTAGCAGCACGCGGGCGCCGCGCTGGCGCATGTCGGCGGCCAGGCTCAGCAGGCCGGCCTGCTCGGCGCCGCGGGGGGCGAACACCAGCAACGGGTAGTTCTCGTCGATCAGGGCCATCGGCCCATGGCGCACTTCGGCGCTGCTGAAGGCTTCGGCCTGGATCGCCGAGGTTTCCTTGAACTTCAGCGCGGCTTCCTGGGCGATGGCGAAACCGGCGCCGCGGCCGATCACCATCAGGCGCTCGCAGTCGCGCAGGGCGTCGACGGCCACGGTCCAATCTTGTTTCGCCGCCTCACGCAGGCCGGCGGGCAGCGCGTTGTGGGCGTCCAGCAGTTCCGGATCCTCTTTCCAGTGGCCGATCAGCCGGGCGCTGGCGCTGAGGGTGGCGATGAAGCTCTTGGTGGCGGCGACGCTGCTTTCGGTGCCCGCCAGCAACGGCAGGCTGAACTCGCACGCGGCCTCCAGGGGCGAGGCTTCGGCGTTGACCATGGCGATGCTCAGGGCGCCGCGCTTGCGCAGCAGGCGCAGGCTGTTGACCAGATCCGGGCTCTGGCCCGACTGGGAAAACGCGAACGCCACCTGGCCGCTGACCTTGAGCGGCGCCTGCTGCATGGTCACCACCGACATCGGCAGCGAGGCCACCGGAATGCCCAGCTGCTGCATGGTCAGGTAGGCGAAGTAGCTGGCCGCATGATCGGAACTGCCGCGGGCCACGGTCATCGCCACCTGCGGCGGCTGACGGCGCAGGCGTCCGGCGATCTCGGTCATCGCTGCGTCGAGCTGATTGAGTTGCGCCTGCACGGCTTCATGCGAGGACAGCGCCTCTTCAAGCATTTTTGAAGTCAATGTCTTCTCCTTCGACCATGACGGCGGTCAGTGTGAGCGAGCGGTCCAGCCGCACGCAGTCGGCCCAGGCTCCCGGTTGCAGGCGCCCGCGATCGGTGATGCCGAGGTAGTCGGCGGGAAATTGCGACAGGCGCTGCGAGGCTTCGGCGATCGGCAGGCCGATCTTCACCAGGTTGCGCAGGGCCTGATCCATGGTCAGGGTGCTGCCGGCCAGGGTGCCGTCCGGCAGGCGCACGCCGCCCAGGCACTTGGTCACGGTGTGGCTGCCCAGCTTGTACTCGCCGTCGGGCATGCCGGCGGCGGCGGTGGAGTCGGTGACGCAGTACAGGCACGGGATCGAGCGCAGGGCCACGCGGATCGCACCGGGGTGCACGTGCAGCAGATCCGGGATCAGCTCGGCGAACTTCGCGTGGGCCAGCGCCGCGCCGACGATCCCCGGTTCGCGGTGATGCAGCGGGCTCATGGCGTTGTACAAGTGGGTGAAACTGGTGGCGCCGGCCTCCAGCGCCGCCACGCCTTCCTCGTAGCTGCCCAGGGTATGGCCGATCTGCAGGCGGATGCCCCGGGCGCTCAAGGCGCGGATCAGCGCATCGTGCCCGGCGATCTCCGGGGCGATGGTGATCACCCGGATTGGCGCCAGCGCCAGGTATTGCTCGACCTCGGCCATCAGCGCGGTGTGGGCGAAGTTCGGCTGGGCGCCGAGTTTGCCGGGGTTGATGTAAGGGCCTTCCAGGTGCACGCCAAGCACCCGGGCGGCGTTGTTTGGCCGCTGTTCGCAGAACGTGCCGAGCGCTTTCAGCACGCTGGCGATCTCGGCGCTCGGTGCGGTCATGGTGGTGGCCAGCAGCGACGTGGTGCCGAAGCGCACGTGGGTCTTGGTGATGGTCTCGAAGGCCACGGCGCCTTCCATGATGTCCTTGCCGCCGCCGCCGTGGACGTGCAGGTCGATGAAGCCCGGCAGCAGGTAAGGCAGGTCGTTGTCGGCCGGATCGCAGGGCACGCCCTCGATGGACACGACCTTGCCGTGTGCGTGGATCAGCCGGCCGCAGACCCAGCCGTGGGCGGTGAGGATGTTGTCTTCGGACATGTTCGGGTCTCTCGTTCGGCTGCCTGACGGCGCAGCTTTTTTATCTACGAAGCTCTGCAACAAAGTCGTAGTAGTCGTTGCGGCAATAGGTGTCGGTGACTTCGATGGGCGTGTTGTCTTCGAGGTAGCCGACCCGGGTCATCAGCAGCATGGCGGTGCCGGGGGCGATGCCGACCAGCGCGGCGAACTCGTCAGAGGCGTTGATCGCCTGGATGTGCTGCAGCGCCCGGACAATCGGCTTGCCGATGCCGTCGAGGTATTCGTAGAGCGAATCGCCCACGGCCTGGGGCTTGGGCATGATCGAGGCGGGCAGGGTGCTCATCTCGATGGCCATCACCGTGTCGTCGGCTTTGCGCAGGCGCTTGAGCCGCGCCACCTTGTCGTTGGGCGACAGGCCGAGGCGGATCAGTTCTTCGTGGGTCGGCAGGGTGATGTCCCGCTCCAGCCACTGCGAGCTGGGCACGAAACCCTTGAGCCTGAGCATTTCGCTGAAGCCCGACAGGCGTGACAGGGGTTGTTCGAGGCGCGGGGTGATGAAAGTGCCGGAGCCTTGCAGCCGGCGGATCAGTCCTTGGTCGAGCAGGACTTCCAGGGCCTTGCGCGCGGTCACCCGGGAAATCCCCAAGGACTCGCTTAAGTTGCGCTCCGACGGCATCGCCTGCTCGGCTTTCCACTGGCCGGCATGGATGGCCGCTTCCAGGTTGCGCGCCAGTTGCAGGTACAGCGGCGTCGGCTGGGCCTCGTCGGGGCGCAGGGCGTGGAGGTCGTTCATGGCGGTGGTTTCCGGCGCGGGTTGGGGTTGTTGTGGTGCGCTTGTGGGGCGGAAGCTAATACCACTTGAATACCATGTCAACGCACCGGATCGGCCATAAAGCCAGTGGATTCGGGGTGTTTGGGCGGGGTGGTTTCAAGTGGTATTAGAGGTGGGCTTGCCGGCGCAAAAAATCGCCGTCTGCGGCCGTGTTTGGGCCGGCGAGTGGTATCACCCCGGCAGGCGTTGTCGCGAAAGGTGATTGATCAAAAATATTTTTGAAGACGACCAGCGGTGGCAGGACTGAGTCTTTGTGGGAGCCAGCAGGCTGGCGATACCGGTGGGTCAGTCGAATGTGATACCGGCTGATACGTCACCATCGCCAGCAGGCTGGCTCCCACAGGGTTTTGCGTCTGCTCAAAGGGCCGCGTCGGCCTTCAGCTCCAGGCTGTCCAGCACCCGGTTCACCGCCAGTTCGCCGAGCATGATCAGCTGTGCGATGCCTTGCGCCGTATGCCGGTGCTGACCGTCCAGCAGCCCCGCAAAGTTGTTGGCCATGACCTTGGCCGAGGTCAGGGTCTCGCAGGCGTCGGCCAGCAGTTCCTCGTTGTCGGCGGCGGGGGCGATGGCGTAGAGCTTGCTGATCTTCAGCGTAGAGCCGGGGACGGCAGTCGGGTTGAGGTAATGGTCGAGGGCGCGCTCGGCGGCTTCGTTGAGCTTGCGCGAGTCGGGGGATTCGTAGGGGGAGGTGGGGTCGGTTTCGGGT
>NZ_NEIZ01000049.1:0-1198 GCF_002113645.1 Pseudomonas sp. B35(2017)
GCCAGCAGGCTGGCTTGTATGCTGGTACTTGAAGGGAGGAGGAGGGACTAGGCTGGATTCTGACTGTTGACGCAGTACAGACCCGTGGGAGATTTCGCCCCTCCTCCTTTCACCCAAGCGCCGATAAAGAATGCATCTGGCTCGACCGACTATAGGAACAAGCCTGCGCCCCTGGGTGATCCCTTCAAGTGCTCAAAACCATATCTCGGGGGGTGTTCAATGGCAATGTCGGTTTCTGCTTCCAGGCCAATTGTGGGTGTGGATGTCGCCAAGAACGAGTTGGTGATCTACCAGGCCGAGCCGGATCTGCTCGAGACCCTTCCCAATGACAAGCCAGCCATCAGGAAATGGCTGAAAGGCTTGCCGGGGCCGGTCGATGTGGCGATTGAGTCGACCAATGTCTATCACCTGGAGTTCGCCGATCTGGCCCATGAGGCCGGCTGCACGATCTACATGGTCGGCGGCTATGAACTGAGTCACTACCGCAAGGGTGTGAAGGTTCGCGCCAAGACCGATGCGCTGGACGCAAGGTTGCTCGCCCGGTACCTGAAAAACGAACATGAGGAACTTCGCCCGTGGACGCCGCCATCGCCGCTGTACCAGCGACTCCTGAGCCTTTTCCGTCGGCGCGCGGCGCTGGTTCAGGCACGGGTCGGCCTGGTACAGAGCTGGGCGAATGAGCCGCTGCTCAAAACCGCCTTTGCCGAACAGGTGGCCTCGATGCAGAGGCTTGAGGTGCTGGTCGAGAAGATGATCAACGACCAGCTGAAAGAGGCCGGCCTGCTGGCTCAGCTGAGGCGCTGCATGAAAGTTGAAGGCATCGGTTTTCTGACGGGCGCCCGCTTGATCGCCGCGTTCCAGAGGGGTGACTTCAGGAGTGCCGATGCGTTCATCGCCTTTTTGGGGATGGACTTGCGGGTTTCCCAGTCGGGACAGAAGGACGGCCGACGCAGCCTGACGAAACGCGGCGATCCGGAGGTGCGTCGGCTTCTGCACAACGCCGCCATGTCGGCCAGCCGAACGGCGGCCTGGAAAGGTTTTTATGAGGAGCAACGGGCCAAAGGGTTCAGCACCACGCAGGCGCTGGTGATACTGGCCCGCAAACTGGCCCGGATCGTATTCGCCCTGCTCAAAGGGCAAAGCGAATATGAACCAAAAGCAGGCTGAGGGCTTTGCCTCAACCATAGAATCTCCCACA
>NZ_NEIZ01000050.1:0-700 GCF_002113645.1 Pseudomonas sp. B35(2017)
GCGGGCCAGTGTTGGCGCCCGTGGTGCTGATGCTGTTGGTGGAGTAGCTCGGTGCCGTCCATGCACCGGTGTTCGCATCCAACGCTGCGCCGCCGCCCAGTGCGGTCGCGGTGTCCTGCCCGGCCTTGTTCAGTTGGCTGACGTTGACGGCATCGGTGGCGCTGGAGCCGGCGGCGAGGCCGGTGATGCGACGGCCGTCGGCGCCGTTGGCGATGTTCACTTCCCGCCCGCCGTTGCCGTGCCACCGACGCCGTAAGCGGCGTTACCCAGCGTGGCGCCGGTGGCGGACGAGTTGGAACCCAACGCCACACCGTTGGCAATCGTCGCGCTCGCAAGCGGGCCGATGGCGATGCTGTCCTGGCCGGTCGCGCTGCTGTCGGCCAGGGTCGAGTTGCCGTGGAAGTATTTGATGCCGGCGCCGTTGTTGACGAGGCTGTCGACGGTCTGGTTGGTCGCGAACAGTTGCGAGCCGTTAACGGCGTCTGTGCTGGTGGCGTTCAGGGCACCGGCTGCGACGTTGGTCAATTTCACCGCTGTGCCGGCCGGGTTGAAGGTCACTTGGGTCTTGGTCGCAGCATCGTCGTACTTCACAGCCACGGCGGCGGTGTTGGTCAGGCTGTTGTTGAGGTTGGTCAGCGCTGCGCCGACGTTGGTGCTGACCAGCGGGCCGGTGTTGGTGCCTGTGGCGCTGATGCTGTTG
>NZ_NEIZ01000051.1:0-699 GCF_002113645.1 Pseudomonas sp. B35(2017)
CACTGCGCCTAACGACGCGCTCAACGGACACGCGCCGCTGACCAACGCGATCACCGACGTGTCCGGCGGCAACTACGAGAACCTGGTCGCCGACAAGACGCCGGTATCGACCACCGTCACCGACACTGTGGACACCACGAATCTGTCCCTGAGCGCCACCAATTCGGTCGCCGAGGGCGGTTCGATCACCTACACCGCGACCCTGACCAACGCGGCGGGCACCCCGGTGACCGTGACCCTGAGCAACGGCGCGACCATCACGATTGAAGCGGGCAAGACGTCCGGCACCGTGACCGTCCCTGCGCCGGCCGATGACGTCTACAAGGATGCCGGCACCGTTCAGGCGACGATCACCAACGCCACCGGCGGCAATTTCGAGAACCTGGTGCCGAGCACTACGCCGGCCGTGACCCAAGTGACCGACACCATCGACACCACGACGGTGAAACTCACGGCGACCGAATCGGCGGCCGAGGGCGGGACGGTGACCTACACCGCCACCGTGGGTGCGCCAGTGACCGGCTCGCCAGTCACCGTGACCCTGGCCAACGGACAGTCGATCACCATCGAGGTCGGCAAGACCACCGGCACCGTGACCACCACTGCGCCTAACGACGCGCTCAACGGACACGCGCCGCTGACCAACGCGATCACCGACGTGTCCGGCGGCAACTACGAGAACCTGGTCGCCGACAAGAC
>NZ_NEIZ01000006.1:0-322406 GCF_002113645.1 Pseudomonas sp. B35(2017)
CCTGATCCCATCCCGAACTCAGAAGTGAAACGATGCATCGCCGATGGTAGTGTGGGGTTTCCCCATGTGAGAGTAGGTCATCGTCAAGATTAAATTCCGGAACCCCAACTGCGAAAGCGGTTGGGGTTTTGTTTTGCCCGCAGGAAAGTTCCTACGTCGAGTTTCTATGCAACGGTGCAGGGCATGGCTATCATTCGGGCCTCATTACGAGGCGAGATCCGCATGCTGACGTTGTTGAATCTCCTGAAGGATGGCCAGTTCCATTCCGGTCAGGCCCTGGGAGCCGCACTAGGCATCAGCCGAAGTGCCGTATGGAAGCAGCTCCAGCATCTGGAGAGCGAGCTTGGGCTGTCCATTCATAAAGTCCGGGGGCGGGGCTATCAATTGGCGGCTCCCTTGACGTTGCTTGATCCTCACAAGATAGCGGAGGAGCTAAAGGACTGGCCGTCTTTCATCCTTGACTCAACTGACTCGACCAACGCGCAAGCATTGCGTGCGATTGACGAGGGGCGGCCTGCGCCATTTTTGGTGCTGGCCGAGCGGCAACTGGCGGGCCGCGGTCGCCGTGGTCGCAAGTGGGTGAGTCCGTTTGCCGAAAATCTCTATTACAGCCTCGTCTTGCGCATTGATGGCGGCATGCGTCAGCTGGAGGGGCTGAGTCTTGTTGTGGGCTTGGCGGTTCTGCAGGCCTTGCGCAAGCTGGGTGTGCCTGGATTGGGGTTGAAGTGGCCTAATGACGTCCTGGTTGGACGAAAGAAAATTGCCGGCATCTTGCTCGAAATTGTCGGTGATCCGGCTGATGTCTGCCATGTAGTGCTAGGCATCGGTATCAACGTCAATATGCAGGCCACGAACGAGGTGGATCAGCAATGGACGTCCATGCGGCTTGAGTCAGGCAAAAGCCATGACCGGAACCTGCTTGTGGTTGAGTTGAGCCATCAGCTTCAGGCTTATCTGCGGCGTCATCAGGTTGAAGGGTTCTCTGTGCTCCAGGCAGAGTGGGAAAGCAATCACCTGTGGCAGGATCAGCCGGTTTCTCTCACTGCCGGCGTCAATCGAACGGACGGCGTGGCACTTGGCATTGACAGTCATGGTGCATTGCGTCTGAAGGTGGATGGTGTGGAAAAGACTTATAGCGGTGGTGAGCTCAGTTTGAGGTTGCGTGATGATTCTTGAGCTCGATTGCGGTAACAGCTTTATAAAGTGGCGAGTGTTGTCCGTCCAGGCCGACGCGGTGATCCAGGAGGGGGTTGTCGACTCTGACCAGGCACTGCTCGACGCTTTGCGCGAGCTGGATGGTATTTCGTTGCAGCGGTGCCGCCTGGTTAGCGTCAGAACCGCGGAGGAGACGAGCGATCTCATCAGGCTTCTGGAGCGTGATTTCCGTTTGCCTGTTGTGTGCGCGGCGCCGGCGCGTGAAATGTCCGGAGTCAGAAATGGATATGAAGACTATGAGCGTCTGGGGCTCGACCGTTGGTTAGCGATGCTTGGAGGCTTTCGCCTGGCCTCGGGCGCATGTCTGGTGCTCGATTTCGGTACAGCGGTGACCGCCGACTTCGTTGCGGCGGACGGTGAACACTTGGGGGGCTTCATTTGTCCCGGCATGCCGCTCATGCGCAACCAGTTGAGGACTCACACCCGAAAGATTCGTTATGGAGATCAGGCGGCCGAGCGCGCATTGGTCAGCCACGCGCCGGGGCGCAGCACGGTGGAGGCGGTGGAGCGCGGTTGCTCATTGATGCTGAGGGGGTTTGTATTGACTCAGATCGAGCTGGCCCGCGCCTACTGGGGGGAAGACTTCACGGTATTTGTGACGGGGGGCGATGCTGGCCTAGTATCGGGAGTAGTGCCGGAGGCAAAGGTCGTTCCCGATTTGGTGTTCGTGGGCTTGGCGATGGCCTGTCCTTTTTCCTGAGGTACGTATGCGTTGGTTGTTCCTGCTGCTTTTGGTTCTCAATGTGTTTTATTACGTCTGGCATCAGCAGGAAGCACCTTTGCGCGCAAAGGACGTCACGACTCTGAGCCTCTATCGAGGGGCGCAACAGGATATCCGTTTGCTCAGTGAGGCCAAGGGTGTCTCTCGCGAGAAAAAGAATGTCACGTCGGCCAATGGTGAGTGCCTGTACGTGGGTGTCGTTGGCAGGTCTGAAGAGGCACAGCTTCTCGGTCGGCGTCTAGGTGAGTTGGGCATCAAGGCCCAGCAGCTCCAGAAAGAGTCCTCCGAGGCTGCCTATTGGTTCCGTATCCCAGCTGAAAGCCAGGGTTTGCTGGACGAAGGGCAGCTGCAAAACCTTTCCAAGGAATTCAATGAGTTAAAACATAAAATAATGATGTGTGAGGGGGTTGCGCCCTCCGAATAGTTTGCATAGAATGGCGCCCGCTCCACAACGAAGACCTGAAGAGGTTGAAGAGGTGGGGCGATGTCAAAGCAGCTAACCTCAAGATTTTAAATGAGAAAATGCTTGACAGAAGGCTGGCATAGTATAGAATGCCGGCTCGCTTAGGAGGGGTTCCCGAGCGGCCAAAGGGATCAGACTGTAAATCTGACGTCTACGACTTCGAAGGTTCGAATCCTTCCCCCTCCACCAGATTTTAGCGTGAGCTGCAGGCTCCGCGGGTATAGTTTAGTGGTAGAACCTCAGCCTTCCAAGCTGATGATGCGGGTTCGATTCCCGCTACCCGCTCCAAGTTTGCAGGTTGTGCAAAGTGTTACGCTCTTGTAGCTCAGTTGGTAGAGCACACCCTTGGTAAGGGTGAGGTCAGCGGTTCAAATCCGCTCAAGAGCTCCATATGATAAGGCAGATATGAAAATATCTGCCTTTGTTTTAATGGTCTGCGTAGTTCGCTTAATTCTACTCCTAGGGTGATTTCGATGGCTAAGGAAAAGTTCGAACGTAGTAAGCCGCACGTCAACGTCGGTACCATTGGTCACGTTGACCACGGTAAAACCACTCTGACCGCTGCGTTGACTCGCGTTTGCTCCGAGGTTTTCGGTTCGGCTGTTGTTGACTTCGACAAGATCGACAGCGCCCCGGAAGAGAAGGCTCGTGGTATCACCATCAACACTGCGCACGTAGAGTACGATTCGAACATTCGTCACTACGCGCACGTTGACTGCCCGGGTCACGCCGACTACGTCAAGAACATGATCACCGGTGCTGCCCAGATGGACGGCGCGATCCTGGTTTGCTCGGCCGCCGATGGTCCGATGCCGCAAACCCGTGAGCACATCCTGCTGTCCCGTCAGGTAGGCGTTCCGTACATCGTGGTTTTCCTGAACAAGGCTGACCTGGTAGACGACGCTGAGCTGCTGGAGCTGGTTGAGATGGAAGTTCGCGACCTGCTGTCCACCTACGACTTCCCAGGCGACGACACCCCGATCATCGTTGGTTCGGCCCGTATGGCGCTGGAAGGCAAGGACGACAACGAAATGGGCACCACCGCTGTCAAGAAGCTGGTTGAGACTCTGGACAGCTACATCCCAGAGCCTGAGCGTGCCATCGACAAGCCGTTCCTGATGCCGATCGAAGACGTGTTCTCGATCTCGGGTCGCGGTACTGTTGTGACCGGTCGTGTTGAGCGTGGCGTTGTCCGCATCCAGGAAGAAGTTGAGATCGTCGGCCTGCGCGACACTCAGAAAACTACCTGCACCGGCGTTGAAATGTTCCGCAAGCTGCTCGACGAAGGTCGTGCTGGCGAGAACTGCGGCGTTCTGCTGCGTGGCACCAAGCGTGACGACGTTGAGCGTGGCCAGGTTCTGGTCAAGCCAGGTTCGGTCAAGCCGCACACCAAGTTCACCGCAGAAGTCTACGTGCTGAGCAAGGAAGAAGGCGGTCGTCACACTCCGTTCTTCAAGGGCTACCGTCCACAGTTCTACTTCCGTACCACTGACGTGACCGGTAACTGCGAACTGCCGGAAGGCGTTGAAATGGTAATGCCAGGTGACAACATTCAAATGACTGTTACCCTGATCAAGACCATCGCAATGGAAGACGGTCTGCGCTTCGCTATCCGTGAAGGCGGTCGTACCGTCGGCGCCGGCGTCGTAGCTAAAGTTATCGAGTAAACGGTTGTAATGTCTTTTTCGGGCCGGCATAATGGTCGGCCTGATTTTGTTTTAGGTCAGTAGCTCAATTGGCAGAGCGACGGTCTCCAAAACCGTAGGTTGGGGGTTCGATTCCCTCCTGACCTGCCAGATTCACTCGGTGTGTCTGGCTTTCTTTTCACAGGATCTTCACAGATGACTCCTAAAGCTGAAGCCCAAAGCTCTCGCTTTGATCTGATCAAGTGGCTTGTAGTGGTTGCCTTGGTGGTTGTTGGTGTTGTCGGCAATCATTATTTCTCCGCTTCGCCGATCCTGTACCGCGTGCTTGCTCTGCTTGCCATCGCTGCTGTTGCTGCCTATGTGGGTCTGCAAACTGCAAAAGGCAAGTCGTTCTTCGCGCTGGCAAAGGAAGCTCGTACCGAGATTCGTAAAGTCGTATGGCCAACTCGTCAGGAAACCACGCAGACTACGCTGATTGTCGTAGCTGTTGTCCTGGTTATGGCGTTGCTGCTGTGGGGGCTTGATTCCCTCCTCGGTTGGCTTGTTTCCCTGATTGTAGGCTAAGGGTGTCCCGTGGCTAAGCGTTGGTACGTTGTGCATGCTTACTCGGGTTACGAGAAGCATGTAATGCGCTCCTTGATCGAGCGTGTGAAGCTGGCTGGCATGGAAGATGGCTTCGGCGAAATTCTGGTTCCCACTGAAGAAGTGGTTGAAATGCGTAACGGCCAGAAACGCAAAAGCGAACGTAAGTTCTTCCCAGGCTATGTGCTGGTTCAAATGGATATGAACGAGGGTACTTGGCACTTGGTCAAGGATACTCCTCGGGTGATGGGTTTTATCGGTGGTACTGCCGACAAGCCTGCGCCAATCACTGACAAAGAGGCGGAAGCCATTCTGCGTCGTGTTGCCGACGGCAGCGACAAGCCTAAGCCGAAGACTCTGTTCGAGCCGGGCGAGACTGTTCGTGTCAATGACGGTCCTTTCGCTGATTTCAACGGCGTTGTTGAAGAAGTTAACTACGAAAAGAGCCGGATCCAGGTCGCGGTGCTCATTTTCGGACGCTCTACTCCGGTGGAGCTGGAGTTCAGTCAGGTCGAGAAGGTCTAACTGGGCAAGCATCCCAACCCCGCAGCCGTAGGCTGTGGGGTTTTGTCGTCACTGGGATAAACGCGCAAGTAACCGGGGAGCCTTTCGAGGCGTTCGAACCCGTAATTGGAGTGCCTCATGGCCAAGAAGATTACCGCTTACATCAAGCTGCAAGTGAAGGCCGCTCAGGCTAACCCAAGCCCACCCGTCGGCCCAGCTCTGGGTCAGCACGGCGTGAACATCATGGAGTTCTGCAAGGCTTTCAACGCCCGTACCCAGGGTCTTGAGCCAGGTCTGCCGACTCCAGTGATCATCACTGTCTACAGCGACCGTAGCTTCACTTTCGAAACCAAATCCACCCCTGCTTCGGTTCTGCTGAAGAAGGCGGCCGGTCTGACCAGCGGCTCCGCTCGTCCGAACACCGTTAAGGTTGGCACTGTTACCCGTGCTCAGCTGGAAGAGATCGCGAAAACCAAAAACGCGGATCTGACTGCAGCTGATATGGATGCAGCCGTGCGTACTATCGCCGGTTCTGCTCGTAGCATGGGCCTTAACGTGGAGGGTGTGTAATGGCTAAGCTGACCAAGCGTCAAAAGGCTATCGCCGGCAAAATCGAAGCAGGCAAGGCCTACAACATTGTAGACGCCGCCGCTCTGCTGGCCGAGCTGTCGACTGTCAAGTTCAGCGAGTCGTTCGACGTTGCTGTAAACCTGGGCGTAGACCCACGTAAATCCGACCAGGTTGTTCGTAGCGCTACCGTGCTGCCGCACGGCACCGGCAAAACCGTTCGCGTTGCTGTGTTCACCCAGGGCCCGGCTGCTGAAGCCGCTCTGGCTGCCGGCGCTGACCGCGTAGGCATGGACGATCTGGCTGCAGAAATGAAAGCCGGCGACCTGAACTACGACGTAGTGATCGCATCCCCGGATGCCATGCGCGTTGTGGGTCAGCTGGGTCAGGTTCTCGGTCCTCGCGGCCTGATGCCTAACCCTAAAGTCGGTACCGTGACTCCAGACGTCGCTGGCGCTGTCAAGAACGCCAAGGCTGGCCAGGTTCGCTACCGCACCGACAAAAACGGCATCATCCACACTTCCGTTGGCAAGATCGGCTTCGACGCCGTCAAGCTGAAGGAAAACGTTGAAGCCCTGATCGCTGACCTGAAGCGTATCAAGCCGGCTTCCTCGAAAGGCATCTACGTCAAGCGCGTTACCCTGAGCACCACCATGGGCCCAGGTCTGGTCATCGACCAAAGCTCGCTGGACGCGTAAGACAATAAGCGGCGCGAGCGATCGCGCCACTTGAAGATTGGGGTCCCTGCCTGGCGGGGGCTATCCAAGACCGTAGGCGGCGCAAGTCTTAAACCTCAAGCCTACGCAGATGGTGCTCCCGGTTCCTTACCGAATCAGACACCAAAACGACATCCGGCTTCGGCCAGATGAAACGGTAACAAGCAGGAGTTTTACCCGTGGCAATTAAACTCGAAGACAAGAAGGCCATCGTCGCTGAAGTCAACGAGGCTGCCAAAGTCGCTCTGTCCGCTGTCGTGGCTGATGCCCGTGGTGTGACTGTAGGCGCAATGACCGGACTCCGTAAAGAGGCTCGCGAAGCTGGCGTATACGTACGTGTCGTACGTAACACCCTGCTCAAGCGCGCTGTTGCCGACACTGAATTCAGTGTCCTCAACGACGTGCTCGCTGGCCCGACCCTGATCGCGTTCTCCAACGAACACCCGGGCGCTGCTGCTCGTCTGTTCAAGGAATTCGCCAAGGGTCAGGACAAGTTCGAGATCAAGGCAGCTGCGTTCGACGGCAAGTTCCTTGCCGCCAACCAGATCGACGTGCTGGCAACCCTGCCAACTCGCGACGAGGCTATCGCACAGCTGATGAGCGTTATCCAAGGTGCTACCAGCAAGCTGGCTCGTACCCTGGCAGCTCTGCGCGACCAGAAAGAAGCTGCTGCTGCCTAAGGCGGCGTAGATCCTTTCGAAATCAAACGTTTAATTTGATGGCCGCGTAGGCTGTCACCCCAATACAGGAATTCATAGTCATGTCTCTGACTAACGAACAAATCATCGAAGCAATCGGCCAGAAAACCGTTCTGGAAATCGTTGAGCTGATCAAAGCGATGGAAGAAACCTTCGGCGTTACCGCTGCTGCCGCTGTTGCCGCTGGTCCAGCTGCTGGCGCTGCTGCTGCCGTTGAAGAGCAAACCGAGTTCAACGTTGTCCTGGTTGAAGCCGGCGACAAGAAAGTGAACGTGATCAAGGCAGTTCGTGAACTGACCGGTCTGGGCCTGAAAGAAGCCAAAGAGAAAGTCGACGGCGCTCCTCAGGTTGTAGCTGAAGGCGTTTCGAAAGAAGCCGCTGAAGACGCTAAGAAGAAGCTGGAAGAAGCAGGCGCTAAAGTCGAGCTGAAGTAAGCATCGACTTTGCTCCTCCAGCCCGAGCGTCAAGCGAAAGGCTGATGGCTGGTGGCTTATGCCACCGGCCTTTTTCCGTTATTGGCAGCCGGCCAGGCCGGCGCCGATAGCGGATCCACCACCCGATGCGGTGGCGCAAACCAAGGGGTTTGCACGATTTTCTGGCTGCTCCCGCCGGGAGGGGCCAAACAAGCAGGTGACCAAGCTGGGGAACGCTGATGGCTTACTCATATACTGAGAAAAAACGTATCCGCAAGGACTTTAGCAAGTTGCCGGACGTCATGGATGTGCCGTACCTCCTGGCCAT
Source organism: Pseudomonas sp. B35(2017) (assembly GCF_002113645.1). Classification (NCBI taxonomy): domain Bacteria; kingdom Pseudomonadati; phylum Pseudomonadota; class Gammaproteobacteria; order Pseudomonadales; family Pseudomonadaceae; genus Pseudomonas; species Pseudomonas sp. B35(2017). Next base: position 7,854 of record NZ_NEIZ01000006.1, read on the forward strand.
CCAGCTGGATTCGTATCGTGAATTCTTGCAAGCGGGAGCGACTAAAGATCAGTTCCGCGACGTGGGCCTGCATGCGGCCTTCAAATCCGTTTTCCCGATCATCAGCTACTCCGGCAATGCTGCGCTGGAGTACGTCGGCTATCGCTTGGGCGAGCCGGCATTTGATGTCAAAGAATGCGTATTGCGCGGTGTGACTTTCGCCGTACCTTTGCGGGTAAAAGTGCGCCTGATCATTTTCGACAAAGAATCGTCGAACAAAGCGATCAAGGACATCAAAGAGCAAGAAGTCTACATGGGTGAAATCCCCCTGATGACTGAGAACGGTACCTTCGTGATCAACGGTACCGAGCGTGTGATCGTTTCCCAGCTGCACCGTTCCCCGGGCGTGTTCTTCGACCACGACCGTGGCAAAACGCACAGCTCCGGCAAACTGCTGTATTCCGCGCGCATCATTCCTTACCGCGGTTCGTGGTTGGACTTCGAGTTCGACCCGAAAGACTGCGTATTCGTGCGTATCGACCGTCGTCGCAAGCTGCCGGCTTCCGTGCTGCTGCGCGCGCTCGGCTATACCACCGAAGAAGTGCTCGACGCGTTCTACACCACCAACGTATTCCATGTGAAGAGCGAAGGCCTGAGCCTGGAGCTGGTGCCTCAGCGCCTGCGTGGTGAAGTCGCCGTCCTCGACATCCAGGACGACAAAGGCAAGGTGATCGTAGAGCAGGGCCGTCGTATTACCGCCCGCCACATCAACCAGCTGGAAAAGGCCGGGATCAAAGAGCTGGACGTGCCGCTGGACTACGTCCTGGGCCGCACCACCGCCAAGGCCATCGTTCATCCGGCCACCGGCGAGATCCTGGCAGAGTGCAACACCGAACTGTCGACCGACCTCCTGGTGAAGATCGCCAAGGCCGGCGTCGTTCGCATCGAGACTCTGTACACCAACGACATCGACTGCGGTCCGTTCGTCTCCGACACGCTGAAGATCGACTCCACCAGCAACCAACTGGAAGCGCTGGTCGAGATCTATCGCATGATGCGTCCGGGCGAGCCGCCGACCAAAGACGCTGCCGAGACCCTGTTCAACAACCTGTTCTTCAGCCCTGAGCGCTATGACCTGTCTGCGGTCGGCCGGATGAAGTTCAACCGTCGTATCGGTCGCACCGAGATCGAAGGTTCGGGCGTGCTGTGCAAGGAAGACATCGTTGCGGTCCTGAAGACCCTGGTCGACATCCGTAACGGCAAAGGCATCGTCGACGACATCGACCACCTGGGTAACCGTCGCGTTCGCTGCGTCGGCGAAATGGCCGAGAACCAGTTCCGCGTTGGCCTGGTACGTGTTGAGCGTGCGGTCAAAGAGCGTCTGTCGATGGCCGAAAGCGAAGGCCTGATGCCGCAAGACCTGATCAACGCCAAGCCAGTGGCTGCGGCGGTGAAGGAGTTCTTCGGTTCCAGCCAGCTGTCGCAGTTCATGGACCAGAACAACCCGCTCTCCGAGATCACCCACAAGCGTCGTGTGTCCGCACTCGGCCCGGGCGGTCTGACTCGTGAGCGCGCAGGCTTCGAAGTCCGTGACGTACACCCGACTCACTACGGTCGTGTCTGCCCGATCGAAACGCCGGAAGGTCCGAACATCGGTCTGATCAACTCCCTGGCTGCTTACGCTCGCACCAACCAGTACGGCTTCCTCGAGAGCCCGTACCGTGTGGTGAAAGAGGGTGTGGTCACCGACGACATCGTGTTCCTGTCCGCCATCGAAGAAGCCGATCACGTGATCGCGCAGGCTTCGGCGACCATGAACGAGCAGAAAGTCCTGATCGACGAACTGGTGGCCGTACGTCACCTGAACGAATTCACCGTCAAGGCGCCGGAAGACGTCACCTTGATGGACGTTTCGCCGAAGCAGGTAGTTTCGGTCGCGGCGTCGCTGATTCCGTTCCTCGAGCACGACGACGCCAACCGTGCGTTGATGGGTTCCAACATGCAGCGTCAGGCTGTACCGACCCTGCGTGCCGACAAGCCGCTGGTGGGTACCGGCATGGAGCGCAACGTTGCCCGTGACTCCGGCGTTTGCGTCGTGGCCCGCCGCGGCGGCGTGATCGACTCCGTCGATGCCAGCCGTATCGTGGTTCGCGTTGCCGATGACGAAGTCGAAACCGGTGAAGCCGGTGTCGACATCTACAACCTGACCAAGTACACCCGCTCCAACCAGAACACCTGCATCAACCAGCGTCCGCTGGTGAGCAAGGGTGACAAGGTTCAGCGTGGCGACATCATGGCCGACGGCCCGTCCACCGACATGGGTGAACTGGCGCTGGGTCAGAACATGCGCATCGCGTTCATGGCGTGGAACGGCTTCAACTTCGAAGACTCCATCTGCCTGTCCGAGCGTGTGGTTCAGGAAGACCGCTTCACCACGATCCACATCCAGGAACTGACCTGCGTGGCTCGTGACACCAAGCTTGGCCCAGAGGAAATCACTGCGGACATCCCGAACGTGGGTGAAGCCGCACTGAACAAGCTGGACGAAGCCGGTATCGTCTATGTCGGCGCCGAAGTCGGCCCTGGCGACATCCTGGTCGGCAAGGTCACTCCGAAAGGCGAGACCCAGCTGACTCCGGAAGAGAAACTGCTGCGCGCGATCTTCGGTGAGAAGGCCAGCGACGTTAAGGACACCTCCCTGCGCGTGCCGACCGGCACCAAGGGTACCGTCATCGACGTTCAGGTCTTCACCCGTGATGGCGTCGAGCGTGACAGCCGTGCCCTGTCGATCGAGAAGAGCCAGCTCGACGAGATCCGCAAGGATCTGAACGAAGAGTTCCGCATCGTCGAAGGCGCGACCTTCGAGCGTCTGCGTGCCGCTCTGGTCGGTCACAAGGTCGAAGGCGGTGCCGGTCTGAAGAAAGGCCAGGACATCACCGACGAAGTGCTGGACGGTCTTGAGCATGGTCAGTGGTTCAAACTGCGCATGGCTGAAGACGCTCTGAACGAGCAGCTCGAGAAGGCTCAGGCCTACATCGTCGACCGTCGCCGTCTGCTGGACGACAAGTTCGAAGACAAGAAGCGCAAGCTGCAACAGGGCGACGACCTGGCGCCGGGCGTGCTGAAGATCGTCAAGGTGTACCTGGCTATCCGCCGTCGCATCCAGCCGGGCGACAAGATGGCCGGCCGTCACGGTAACAAGGGTGTGGTCTCCGTGATCATGCCGGTTGAAGACATGCCGCACGATGCCAACGGCACCCCGGTCGACGTCGTCCTCAACCCGTTGGGCGTACCTTCGCGTATGAACGTCGGTCAGATCCTCGAAACCCACCTGGGCCTCGCGGCCAAGGGCCTGGGCGAGAAGATCAACCGGATGGTCGAAGAGCAGCGCAAGGTCGCTGAGCTGCGTACCTTCCTGGACGAGATCTACAACCAGATCGGCGGTCGCAACGAAGACCTCGACAGCTTCTCCGATCAGGAGATCCTGGATCTGGCGAAGAACCTGCGTGGCGGCGTACCAATGGCCACCCCGGTGTTCGACGGTGCCAAGGAACGCGAGATCAAGGCCATGCTGAAACTGGCGGACCTGCCAGAAAGCGGCCAGATGCAGCTGACCGACGGCCGTACCGGCAACAAGTTCGAGCGCCCGGTCACCGTTGGCTACATGTACATGCTGAAACTGAACCACTTGGTAGACGACAAGATGCACGCGCGTTCTACCGGTTCGTACAGCCTGGTTACCCAGCAGCCGCTGGGTGGTAAGGCGCAGTTCGGTGGTCAGCGTTTCGGGGAGATGGAGGTCTGGGCACTGGAAGCTTACGGTGCTGCCTACACCCTGCAAGAAATGCTCACAGTGAAGTCGGACGATGTGAACGGCCGGACCAAGATGTACAAGAACATCGTGGACGGCGATCACCGTATGGAGCCGGGCATGCCCGAGTCCTTCAACGTGTTGATCAAGGAAATTCGTTCCCTCGGCATCGATATCGATCTGGAAACCGAATAACACGTGACGCGATCGAGAGCGGGGCAGGATTGCCCGCTCTCTGCTCCGCCAGGAGGAAAGGCCTTGAAAGACCTACTGAATTTGCTGAAAAACCAGGGTCAAGTCGAAGAGTTCGACGCCATCCGCATCGGATTGGCCTCGCCTGAGATGATCCGTTCGTGGTCGTTCGGTGAAGTTAAAAAGCCGGAAACCATCAACTACCGTACGTTCAAGCCTGAGCGTGACGGCCTGTTCTGCGCCAAGATCTTTGGCCCGGTAAAGGATTACGAGTGCCTGTGCGGTAAGTACAAGCGCTTGAAGCATCGTGGTGTGATCTGCGAGAAGTGCGGCGTTGAAGTCGCGCTGGCCAAGGTTCGTCGTGAGCGCATGGCGCACATCGAACTGGCTTCGCCGGTTGCCCACATCTGGTTCCTGAAGTCGCTGCCGTCCCGTATCGGCCTGCTGATGGACATGACCCTGCGTGATATCGAGCGCGTTCTCTACTTCGAGAGCTACGTCGTCATCGACCCGGGCATGACCACCCTTGAAAAGGGTCAGCTGCTGAACGACGAGCAGTATTTCGAAGCGCTGGAAGAGTTCGGTGACGATTTCGACGCCCGCATGGGTGCCGAAGCCGTCCGCGAGCTGCTGCACGCTATCGACCTGGAACACGAGATTGGCCGTCTGCGCGAAGAGATTCCGCAAACCAACTCCGAAACCAAGATCAAGAAGCTGTCCAAGCGCCTGAAGCTGATGGAAGCCTTCCAAGGCTCCGGCAACCTGCCTGAGTGGATGGTGCTGACCGTTCTGCCGGTTCTGCCGCCGGACCTGCGTCCGCTGGTTCCGCTGGACGGCGGTCGCTTCGCGACTTCCGACCTCAACGATCTGTATCGTCGGGTGATCAACCGTAACAACCGTCTGAAGCGCCTGCTCGACCTGTCCGCTCCGGACATCATCGTGCGCAACGAAAAGCGCATGCTGCAGGAAGCTGTCGATGCACTGCTCGACAACGGCCGTCGCGGTCGCGCCATCACCGGCTCGAACAAGCGTCCTCTGAAATCCCTGGCCGACATGATCAAGGGTAAGCAAGGTCGTTTCCGTCAGAACTTGCTCGGTAAGCGCGTTGACTACTCGGGCCGTTCGGTGATCACCGTAGGTCCGACCCTGCGCCTGCACCAGTGCGGTCTGCCGAAGAAGATGGCTCTGGAGCTGTTCAAGCCGTTCATTTTCGGCAAGCTGGAAATGCGCGGTCTGGCGACCACCATCAAAGCCGCCAAGAAAATGGTCGAGCGCGAGCTGCCGGAGGTTTGGGACGTTCTCGCTGAAGTGATCCGCGAACACCCGGTCCTGCTCAACCGTGCACCGACCCTTCACCGTCTGGGCATCCAGGCGTTTGAACCGGTACTGATCGAAGGTAAGGCCATCCAGCTGCACCCTCTGGTCTGCGCCGCGTACAACGCCGACTTCGACGGTGACCAAATGGCCGTGCACGTGCCGCTGACGCTGGAAGCCCAGCTGGAAGCGCGCGCGCTGATGATGTCGACCAACAACATCCTGTCGCCAGCCAACGGTGAGCCGATCATCGTGCCGTCGCAGGACGTGGTACTGGGTCTGTACTACATGACCCGTGAAGCGATCAACGCCAAGGGCGAAGGTCGTGTGTTCGCGGATCTGCAGGAAGTCGACCGCGTGTTCCGCGCCGGCGAAGCCGCGCTGCACGCCAAGATCAAGGTTCGTATCAACGAAACCGTGAACGACCGTGACGGCAACAGCGTGAACAACACCCGTATCGTCGACACCACCGTCGGCCGTGCGCTGCTGTTCCAGGTTGTGCCGAAAGGCCTGTCGTTCGACGTCGTCAACCTGCCGATGAAGAAGAAGGCGATCTCCAAGCTGATCAACCAGTGCTATCGCGTGGTGGGTCTGAAAGAGACCGTGATCTTCGCCGACCAGTTGATGTACACCGGTTTTGCCTACTCGACCATTTCCGGCGTTTCCATCGGCGTTAACGACTTCGTTATCCCGGATGAGAAAGCCCGCATCATCGGTGCCGCCACCGACGAAGTGAAAGAGATCGAGAGCCAGTACGCCTCCGGCCTGGTGACCCAGGGCGAGAAGTACAACAAAGTGATCGACCTTTGGTCGAAAGCGAACGACGAAGTCTCCAAGGCGATGATGGCCAACCTCTCGAAAGAGAAAGTCATCGACCGTCACGGCGACGAAGTCGAGCAGGAATCGTTCAACTCGATGTACATGATGGCCGACTCGGGTGCGCGGGGTTCCGCAGCACAGATTCGTCAGCTCGCCGGTATGCGTGGCCTGATGGCCAAGCCGGACGGCTCCATCATCGAGACGCCGATCACCGCGAACTTCCGTGAAGGTCTGAGCGTACTCCAGTACTTCATCTCGACCCACGGTGCTCGTAAAGGTCTGGCGGATACCGCGTTGAAGACAGCGAACTCCGGTTACCTGACCCGTCGTCTGGTTGACGTGGCGCAGGATCTGGTCGTGACCGAGATCGACTGCGGCACCGAACACGGTCTGCTGATGACGCCGCACATTGAAGGCGGCGACGTTGTTGAACCGTTGGGTGAGCGCGTACTGGGCCGTGTGGTTGCCCGTGACGTGTTCAAGCCGGGCACCGAGGACGTCATCGTTCCTGCCGGCACCCTGGTCGACGAGAAGTGGGTCGAGTTCATCGAGCTGAACAGCATCGACGAAGTGGTCGTGCGTTCGCCGATCAGCTGCGAAACCCGTTACGGCATCTGCGCCAAGTGCTACGGCCGCGATCTGGCCCGTGGTCACCAGGTGAACATCGGTGAAGCGGTCGGCGTCATCGCTGCCCAGTCCATCGGTGAGCCGGGTACCCAGCTGACGATGCGTACGTTCCACATCGGTGGTGCGGCAAGCCGTACTTCCGCTGCCGACAGCGTTCAGGTGAAGAACGGCGGTACCGTCCGTCTGCACAACCTGAAGCACGTTGAGCGTGTGGACGGCAACCTGGTTGCCGTGTCCCGTTCCGGTGAGCTGGCGATCGCCGACGACTTCGGTCGTGAGCGCGAGCGTTACAAGCTGCCGTACGGTGCGGTGCTTTCGGTCAAGGAAGGTGACAAGGTCGACGCTGGCGCCATCGTGGCGAAGTGGGATCCGCACACTCACCCGATCGTGACCGAAATGAAAGGTAACGTGACCTACGTGGGCATGGAAGAGGGCATCACGATCAAGCGTCAGACCGACGAATTGACCGGTATGACCAACATTGAAGTGCTCGACGTCAAAGACCGTCCGGCTGCCGGCAAGGACATCCGTCCTGCGGTGAAGATGGTCGACGACAACGGCAAGGATCTGTTGCTGCCAGGCACTGACGTTATCGCTCAGTACTTCCTGCCGGCGAACGCCCTGGTCGGTGTTGCGGACGGTGCGAAGATCGCGATCGGTGACGTTATCGCGCGTATCCCGCAAGAGACTTCGAAGACCCGTGACATCACCGGTGGTCTGCCGCGTGTTGCCGACCTGTTCGAAGCCCGTCGTCCGAAAGAGGCGTCGATCCTGGCGGAAGTCAGCGGCACCATCGCGTTCGGTAAAGAGACCAAGGGCAAGCGCCGTCTGGTCATCACCCCGAACGACGGCAGCGATCCGTACGAGGAGCTGATTCCGAAGTGGCGTCACCTGAACGTGTTCGAAGGCGAACAGGTGAACCGCGGCGAAGTGATCTCCGACGGCCCGAGCGATCCGCACGACATCCTGCGTCTGCTGGGTGTGAGCGCGCTGGCCAAGTACATCGTGAACGAGATCCAGGACGTTTACCGTCTGCAAGGCGTGAAGATCAACGACAAGCACATCGAGACCATCCTGCGTCAGATGCTGCGCAAGGTTGAGATCTCCGAGTCGGGCGATTCCAGCTTCATCAAGGGCGACCAGATGGAACTGACCCAGGTGCTGGTGGAGAACGAGCGTCTGAACGCGGAAGACAAGTTCGTCTCCAAGTTCACCCGTGTTCTGCTGGGTATCACCAAGGCGTCGTTGTCGACCGAATCGTTCATCTCGGCGGCTTCCTTCCAGGAAACCACCCGGGTGCTGACCGAAGCGGCCGTCACCGGCAAGCGCGATTACCTGCGCGGCCTGAAAGAAAACGTGGTCGTGGGTCGTTTGATCCCGGCCGGTACCGGTCTGGCCTACCACAGCGAGCGCAAGCGTCGCCGTGATGCGGACAAACCGTTGCGCGTAAGCGCCAGTGAAGTGGAAGCTGCACTGACCGAAGCGCTGAACTCGAGCGGTAACTGAGTTCTGCGGTAAATGAGCGTAAGGCCCTGACCGCTCCGTTCATCGAATCGAGACATTTTGTCGAGTTTCGATGGGCGGGGAGGCCGGGGCCTTGCCTTGACTGGGGACAAGATCCTCTTTAGACTCTTGATCCCCTAAATTTGGCGGGAATCCGTTCCCGCCATTTTGCTTTTCTTGCAAGACAATAGCGTCGCAAGACAACAGTGGAGCTAGTAGATGGCAACTATCAACCAGCTGGTACGTCAGCCGCGTAAGCGTATCGTCGAGAAATCCGACGTGCCTGCGCTGCAGAACTGCCCGCAACGTCGTGGCGTGTGCACCCGCGTGTACACCACTACGCCGAAAAAACCTAACTCGGCACTGCGTAAAGTATGCCGTGTGCGTCTGACCAACGGTTTCGAGGTTTCCTCGTACATCGGCGGTGAAGGCCACAACCTGCAAGAACACAGCGTGGTTCTGATCCGTGGCGGTCGTGTAAAAGACTTGCCAGGTGTTCGCTACCACACCGTTCGCGGCTCCTTGGATACTTCCGGCGTTAAAGGCCGTAACCAGGGTCGTTCGAAGTACGGTACCAAGCGTCCGAAGTAATCGGCCGCTTTGCAGTTATTCATTTTATTGAGTCGATAAGAGTAAGGTCGGGCACGCATCCGAAGGATCTGTCCCGAGCTAACCTGAAGACCGTTTGAGGGCTTATCAATGCCAAGACGTCGCGTAGCAGCCAAGCGTGAGATTCTGGACGATCCGAAATACGGAAGCCAAATCCTCGCCAAATTCATGAACCACGTTATGGAAAGCGGCAAGAAAGCCGTTGCCGAGCGTATCGTTTATGGTGCCCTGGAAACCGTTGCGGCCCGTAAGGCTGGCACCGATCCCCTGGAACTCTTCGAAAAAGCACTCGACGCCATCGCTCCGCTGGTCGAAGTGAAGTCGCGCCGCGTTGGTGGTGCTACTTACCAGGTTCCGGTCGAGGTTCGTCCTTCCCGTCGTAACGCTCTGGCAATGCGCTGGTTGGTAGACTTCGCCCGCAAGCGTGGCGAGAAGTCCATGGCCCTGCGTTTGGCTGGCGAGCTGCTGGATGCTGCTGAAGGTAAAGGTGCAGCAGTTAAGAAGCGTGAAGACGTGCACCGTATGGCCGAAGCCAACAAGGCTTTCTCGCACTACCGCTTCTAATATCAGCATCATTCATTTTGCGAGGGCTTTATGGCTCGTACTACAGCAATCAACCGCTACCGTAACATTGGTATTTGCGCCCACGTTGACGCGGGCAAGACTACCACTACCGAGCGGATCCTGTTCTACACAGGTCTGAGCCACAAGATGGGCGAGGTGCACGACGGCGCCGCGACCACCGACTGGATGGTGCAGGAGCAGGAGCGGGGTATCACCATTACCTCCGCTGCCGTTACCACTTTCTGGAAAGGTTCCCGTGGTCAGTACGACAACTACCGCGTAAACGTCATCGATACCCCCGGCCACGTAGACTTCACCATTGAAGTAGAACGTTCGCTGCGCGTACTCGACGGCGCGGTCGTTGTTTTCTGCGGCACCTCCGGTGTTGAACCTCAGTCCGAAACCGTATGGCGTCAAGCCAACAAGTACGGCGTTCCACGTGTTGTTTACGTGAACAAGATGGACCGTGCCGGCGCGAACTTCCTGCGCGTTGTCGGCCAGATCAAGAACCGTCTGGGCCACACCCCGGTTCCGGTTCAGCTGGCCATCGGTGCAGAAGATAACTTCCAGGGTCAGGTCGACCTGATCAAGATGAAGGCTATCTACTGGAACGAAGACGACAAAGGCACCACCTATCGCGAGGAAGAGATTCCTGCCGATATGGTTGAGCTGGCCAACGAATGGCGCAACAACATGGTCGAGGCTGCGGCCGAAGCCAACGAAGAGCTGATGAACAAGTACCTTGAAGAAGGTGACCTGTCCGTCGAAGAGATCAAGGCTGGTCTGCGCGCCCGTACCCTGGCGAGCGAGATCGTTCCTGCGGTCTGCGGTTCTTCGTTCAAGAACAAGGGCGTTCCCCTGGTTCTCGACGCCGTTATCGACTTCCTGCCTGCTCCGACCGAGATTCCTGCAATCCAGGGCATCCACCCGGACAACGTCGAAGACGAAAACGCTCCGAAGATCGAGCGTCACGCCGACGACGCCGAGCCGTTCTCGGCCCTGGCGTTCAAGATTGCCACCGACCCGTTCGTGGGCACTCTGACCTTCGTCCGCGTCTACTCGGGCTTCCTGACCTCCGGTGACTCCGTCATCAACTCGGTCAAGGGCAAGAAAGAGCGCGTTGGTCGTATGGTGCAGATGCACGCCAACCAGCGTGAAGAGATCAAGGAAGTGCGCGCAGGCGACATCGCCGCTCTGATCGGCATGAAGGACGTCACCACCGGTGACACCCTGTGCGATCTCGAGAAGCAAGTGATCCTTGAGCGTATGGATTTCCCTGAGCCTGTGATTTCGGTGGCTGTAGAGCCGAAAACCAAGCAGGACCAGGAAAAGATGGGCATCGCACTGGGCAAGCTGGCTCAGGAAGACCCGTCGTTCCGCGTCAAGACCGACGAAGAGACTGGCCAGACCATCATCTCCGGTATGGGTGAGCTGCACCTGGACATCCTCGTTGACCGCATGAAGCGCGAGTTCAACGTCGAGGCCAACATCGGCAAGCCGCAGGTTTCGTACCGCGAGAAGATCAGCAAGAGCAACGTCGAGATCGAAGGCAAGTTCGTTCGTCAGTCCGGCGGTCGCGGTCAATTCGGTCACTGCTGGATCCGTTTCTCGGAGCCAGACGTTGACGAGAAGGGCAACATCACCGAAGGCCTGGTCTTCACCAACGAAGTTGTGGGTGGTGTGGTTCCGAAGGAATACATCCCGGCTATCCAGAAGGGTATCGAAGAGCAGATGAAGAACGGCGTCGTTGCCGGCTATCCGCTGATCGGCCTGAAGGCTACCGTGTTCGATGGTTCCTACCACGACGTCGACTCCAACGAGATGGCGTTCAAGGTGGCGGCCTCCATGGCGACCAAGCAGCTGGCCCAGAAGGGCGGCGGTGTTGTGCTTGAGCCGATCATGAAGGTTGAAGTAGTAACCCCAGAAGACTACATGGGTGACGTGATGGGTGACCTGAACCGTCGTCGTGGTCTGATTCAGGGTATGGAAGACTCGGTGTCCGGTAAGGTAATCCGTGCTGAAGTTCCACTGGGTGAGATGTTCGGTTATGCGACCGACGTCCGTTCCATGTCTCAGGGTCGCGCGAGCTACTCCATGGAATTCTCCAAATACTCCGAAGCTCCGTCGAACATCGTCGAAGCTCTCGTTAAAAAACAAGGCTGATTCAGCCCTTTAGGCTAGGAGTTTATTGTCGTGGCTAAAGAAAAATTTGAACGTAGCAAACCGCACGTCAACGTTGGCACCATCGGTCACGTTGACCACGGTAAAACCACTCTGACCGCTGCTCTGACCCGTGTTTGCTCCGAGGTTTTCGGTTCGGCCGTTGTTGACTTCGACAAGATCGACAGCGCCCCGGAAGAGAAGGCTCGTGGTATCACCATCAACACCGCTCACGTAGAGTACGATTCGAACATTCGTCACTACGCGCACGTTGACTGCCCAGGTCACGCCGACTACGTCAAGAACATGATCACCGGTGCTGCCCAGATGGACGGCGCGATCCTGGTTTGCTCGGCCGCCGATGGTCCGATGCCGCAAACCCGTGAGCACATCCTGCTGTCCCGTCAGGTAGGTGTTCCGTACATCGTGGTTTTCCTGAACAAGGCTGACCTGGTAGACGACGCTGAGCTGCTGGAACTGGTTGAGATGGAAGTTCGCGACCTGCTGTCCACCTACGACTTCCCAGGCGACGACACCCCGATCATCGTTGGTTCGGCCCGTATGGCGCTGGAAGGCAAAGACGACAACGAAATGGGCACCACCGCTGTCAAGAAGCTGGTTGAGACTCTGGACAGCTACATCCCAGAGCCTGAGCGTGCCATCGACAAGCCGTTCCTGATGCCGATCGAAGACGTGTTCTCGATCTCGGGTCGCGGTACTGTTGTGACCGGTCGTGTTGAGCGTGGCGTTGTCCGCATCCAGGAAGAAGTTGAGATCGTCGGCCTGCGCGACACTCAGAAAACTACCTGCACCGGCGTTGAAATGTTCCGCAAGCTGCTCGACGAAGGTCGTGCTGGCGAGAACTGCGGCGTTCTGCTGCGTGGCACCAAGCGTGACGACGTTGAGCGTGGCCAGGTTCTGGTCAAGCCAGGTTCGGTCAAGCCGCACACCAAGTTCACCGCAGAAGTCTACGTGCTGAGCAAGGAAGAAGGCGGTCGTCACACTCCGTTCTTCAAAGGCTACCGTCCACAGTTCTACTTCCGTACCACTGACGTGACCGGTAACTGCGAACTGCCGGAAGGCGTTGAAATGGTAATGCCAGGTGACAACATTCAGATGACTGTTACCCTGATCAAGACCATCGCAATGGAAGACGGTCTGCGCTTCGCTATCCGTGAAGGCGGTCGTACCGTCGGCGCCGGCGTCGTAGCCAAAGTCATCGAGTAAGTCTCTTTTAGAGTCAGCTTGATGAAATGAAAAAGCCTCCGCTCAGCGGGGGCTTTTTTATTGGGTTGACACCTATATGGGGCGTCTATAGAATTGCGCCTCCTTTTAACGGGCGTATTGCGCCCGGTGGGAATAGCAGCCGGAGTCTGAAATCCAATGCAAAATCAGCAAATCCGTATCAGGTTGAAGGCTTTTGACCATCGCCTGATCGACCAATCAACCCAGGAAATCGTGGAAACCGCGAAACGTACTGGTGCTCAAGTGCGTGGTCCTATTCCACTGCCTACCCGTAAAGAGCGGTTTACCGTTCTGGTTTCCCCGCACGTCAACAAAGACGCGCGTGACCAGTACGAAATCCGCACTCACAAGCGTGTACTGGACATCGTCCAGCCAACGGATAAAACCGTTGACGCGCTTATGAAGCTGGATCTTGCGGCCGGTGTGGAAGTGCAGATCAGCCTCGGCTAAGACTTGGTCTTGGTCGTGTAACGCTCTGAAATGGGCGGCCATAGCGGGTGAAAGCCCCGTACACTCATGAGGTTTACAACATGACTATTGGTGTAGTCGGTCGTAAATGCGGTATGACCCGTATTTTCACCGAAGAAGGTGTCTCCATTCCGGTCACGGTCATCGAGATCGAGCCGAATCGCGTCACCCAGTTCAAAACTGAAGAAACCGATGGCTATCGGGCAGTGCAAGTCACTGTCGGCGAGCGTCGTGCTTCGCGCGTAACAGCTGCTCAGGCAGGCCACTTCGCCAAGGCGAACGTTGCTGCCGGTCGTACCGTCCTGGAATTCCGTCTTGAAGAAGGCGAATACAAGGCCGGCGACCTGATCAACGCTGAAATCTTCGCCGCTGGTCAACTGGTCGACGTGACCGGTCAGTCCAAGGGTAAAGGCTTCCAGGGTACGATCAAGCGCTGGAATTTCCGCGGGCAAGATAACACCCACGGTAACTCCGTATCCCACCGCGTCCCAGGCTCTATCGGCCAGTGCCAGACTCCTGGTCGTGTATTCAAGGGCAAGAAAATGTCCGGTCATATGGGCGCTGAGCGCGTGACCGTACAGTCCCTCGAAGTAGTGCGCGTGGACGCTGAACGCAATCTGTTGTTGGTCAAGGGCGCTGTTCCTGGCGCTACTGGCGGCAACGTGGTTGTACGTCCAGCAGCCAAGGCTCGCGGTTAAGGGGAAGCTGACATGCAATTAAATGTAAATGACGCTCAAGCGATCGAAGTTTCCGAACTGACATTTGGCGGCGAGTTCAACGAGACGCTGGTTCACCAAGCAGTCGTGGCCTACATGGCTGGCGGCCGTCAAGGTAGCAAGCAGCAGAAGACCCGTTCCGACGTTTCCGGTGGCGGCAAGCGCCCATGGCGTCAGAAAGGTACTGGCCGTGCTCGTGCCGGTACTATCCGTAGCCCAATCTGGCGCGGCGGCGGCACCACCTTCGCAGCTCGTCCACAAGATCACTCCCAGAAGCTGAACAAGAAGATGTATCGCGCAGCAATGCGTTCCATCCTTGCTGAGCTGGTGCGTACTGATCGTCTGGTCGTGGTTCAGGATTTCGCTGTTGAAACTCCGAAAACCAAAGATCTGCTGGGTAAGCTGAACAACATGAGCCTGACCGACGTTCTGATCGTGTCGGACGCTGTTGACCAGAACCTGTACCTGGCTGCTCGCAACCTGCCGCACGTAGATGTACGTGACGTGCAAGGTTCCGATCCAGTTAGTCTGATCGCATACGACAAGGTGTTGATCACCGTGTCGGCCGTGAAGAAATTCGAGGAGCTGCTGGGATGAACCAGGAACGCGTATTTAAAGTTCTGCTTGGCCCGCACGTTTCCGAGAAGGCTACGGTTCTGGCAGACAAGAAAGGCCAGTTCGTTTTCAAGGTTGCCACTGACGCAACCAAGCTGGAAATCAAGAAGGCCGTCGAAAGCCTGTTCAGCGTGAAAGTAGAACGCGTGACTACCCTGAACGTTCTGGGTAAGAGCAAGCGTACCGCTCGCGGTCTGGGCAAGCGTAATGACTGGAAGAAGGCAGTTATCTCCCTTCAGCCAGGCCAAGATCTCGATTTCAGCAGCAGTGCTGAGTAAGGAAGGGGTGCATCATGGCAATCGTTAAATGCAAACCGACTTCCCCTGGCCGCCGTTTTGTGGTCAAGGTGGTCAACCAGGAGCTGCACAAAGGCGCTCCTCACGCACCGCTGCTCGAGAAAAAATCGAAGTCTGGTGGTCGTAACAACAATGGCCGCATCACCACTCGTCACGTTGGTGGTGGTCATAAGCAGCATTACCGTCTGGTCGACTTCCGTCGCAACGACAAAGATGGCATCGCTGCCACTGTCGAGCGTATCGAATACGATCCAAACCGTACCGCTCACATCGCCCTGCTGCTGTACGCAGATGGCGAGCGTCGCTACATCATCGCCCCTAAAGGCGTGAGCGCTGGCGACCAGCTGATCGCAGGTGCCCTGGCACCGATCAAGCCGGGCAACGCTCTGCAGCTGCGCAACATTCCAGTTGGTAGCACCGTACACGGCATCGAACTGAAGCCAGGTAAAGGCGCACAGATCGCACGTTCCGCTGGTGCTTCGGCTCAGCTGGTCGCTCGTGAAGGCGTTTATGTAACCCTGCGTCTGCGTTCCGGTGAAATGCGTAAAGTCCTGGCTGAATGCCGTGCGACCCTGGGCGAAGTCTCGAACTCCGAGCACAGCCTGCGTTCGCTGGGTAAAGCCGGTGCCAAACGCTGGCGTGGCGTTCGCCCAACCGTTCGTGGTGTTGCCATGAACCCGGTTGACCACCCACATGGTGGTGGTGAAGGTCGTACCTCTGGTGGTCGTCATCCGGTATCGCCATGGGGCTTCCCGACTAAGGGCGCGAAGACTCGTGGTAATAAGCGTACCGACAAAATGATCGTCCGTCGTCGCAAGTAAATAGAGGGATACGACAGTGCCACGTTCTCTGAAAAAAGGTCCATTTATTGATCTTCACCTACTGAAGAAGATCGAAGTGGCGGCGGAAAAGAACGATCGCAAACCAGTTAAGACCTGGTCGCGTCGTTCGATGATCCTGCCACAAATGGTCGGTCTGACCATCGCAGTACACAACGGTCGTCAGCACGTCCCAGTTCTCGTCAACGAAGACATGGTCGGCCACAAACTGGGCGAGTTCGCCGGTACCCGCAACTATCGCGGGCACGTGGCAGACAAGAAAGCCAAGCGTTAAGGGGTAAGGAAATGGAAGTAGCCGCTAAGTTGTCGGGCGCTCGAATCTCCGCCCAGAAAGCCCGCTTGGTCGCCGACCAGATCCGCGGGAAGAAGGTGGGCGATGCGCTCAACCTGCTGGCTTTCAGCAGTAAGAAAGCCGCCGAGATCATGAAGAAAGTGCTGGAGTCGGCCGTAGCCAACGCCGAGCATAACGAAGGCGCAGACGTTGATGACCTGAAGGTCAGCACCGTGTTCGTCAACGAAGGGCGTTCGCTGAAGCGCATCATGCCGCGTGCCAAAGGCCGTGCTGATCGCATCGTCAAGCGGTCTTGCCATATCACTGTCAAGGTTGCTGACAAGTAACGGAGTCGAAGAGATGGGTCAGAAAGTACATCCCATTGGCATTCGCCTGGGAATCGTCAAGGAGCACACCTCCGTCTGGTACGCAGACGGTCGGACTTATGCGGACTACCTGTTCGCTGATCTGAAGGTGCGTGAGTACCTCCAAGACAAACTAAAAAGCGCGTCCGTAAGCCGTATCGATATTCATCGTCCGGCTCAAACTGCACGCATCACCATCCACACCGCTCGTCCAGGTATCGTTATCGGGAAGAAAGGTGAAGATGTTGAAAAACTGCGTCAGGACCTGACCAAGCAAATGGGTGTGCCTGTGCACATCAATATCGAAGAGATCCGCAAGCCGGAGCTCGACGGTATGCTGGTTGCCCAGAGCGTAGCTCAGCAGCTGGAGCGTCGTGTGATGTTCCGTCGCGCCATGAAGCGCGCCGTACAGAACGCCATGCGCATTGGTGCCAAAGGCATCAAAATCCAAGTGAGCGGTCGTCTCGGCGGTGCTGAAATCGCACGTACTGAATGGTATCGCGAAGGTCGTGTGCCTCTGCACACCCTGCGTGCCGACATCGACTATGCCAACTACGAAGCTCACACCACCTACGGTGTGATCGGTGTAAAGGTTTGGATCTTCAAAGGCGAAGTGATTGGTGGTCGCCAGGAAGAGCTGAAGCCGCAAGCACCAGCGCCTCGTAAAAAAGCTGCTAAGTAAGGGGTACGCCAAATGTTGCAACCAAAGCGTACGAAGTTCCGCAAGCAAATGACCGGCCACAACCGTGGTCTGGCACTGCGCGGTAGCAAAGTCAGCTTCGGCGAGTTCGCGCTGAAGTCTGTTGCTCGTGGTCGTCTCACCGCTCGTCAGATCGAGTCGGCACGTCGTGCCCTGACCCGTCACGTAAAACGTGGCGGCAAGATCTGGATCCGTGTATTCCCGGACAAGCCTATCTCCAAAAAACCACTCGAAGTTCGGATGGGTAAAGGTAAGGGTAACGTCGAATACTGGGTTGCCCAGATTCAGCCAGGCAAAGTCCTGTATGAAATCGAGGGTGTTTCTGAAGAGCTGGCGCGTGAGGCTTTCGCCCTGGCTGCTGCAAAGCTGCCGCTCGCCACCTCCTTTGTTAAACGGACGGTGATGTGATGAAAGCGAATGAACTTCGTGAAAAATCCGCACAGCAGCTGAACGAGCAACTGCTCGGCCTGCTGCGCGACCAGTTCAATCTGCGCATGCAGAAGGCAACTGGCCAGTTGGGGCAGTCTCATCTGCTCTCGCAAGTTAAGCGTGACATCGCTCGCGTGAAAACTGTGCTCAACCAGCAGGCAGGTAAGTGATCATGGCTGAAGCCGAAAAAACTGTCCGTACGCTGACTGGCCGTGTTGTCAGCGACAAGATGGACAAAACCATCACCGTTCTGATCGAGCGTCGCGTTAAGCACCCGATCTACGGTAAATACGTTAAGCGTTCGACTAAGCTGCACGCGCACGACGAAACCAATCAGTGCCACATCGGCGACAAAGTCACTATTCGTGAAACTCGTCCGATGGCCAAGACCAAGTCTTGGGCGCTGGTTGATGTTCTCGAACGCGCTGTGGAAGTCTAAGGGCTAGGGGTCGGAGAAATTATATGATTCAGACTCAATCCATGCTCGATGTGGCCGATAACAGCGGCGCTCGCCGCGTTATGTGCATCAAGGTGCTGGGTGGCTCCCATCGTCGTTACGCTGCCATTGGCGACATCATCAAGGTTACCGTGAAGGAAGCGATTCCTCGCGGTAAAGTGAAAAAAGGCCAGGTAATGACTGCTGTCGTAGTCCGTACCCGTCACGGCGTACGTCGTGCTGATGGCTCCATTATCCGCTTTGATGGCAACGCTGCTGTTCTGCTGAACAACAAGCAAGAGCCGATCGGCACCCGTATCTTTGGGCCAGTGACCCGTGAACTTCGTACCGAGAAGTTCATGAAGATCGTCTCGCTCGCCCCAGAAGTGCTGTAAGGAGATCCGACATGCAAAAGATTCGTCGTGACGACGAGATCATCGTGATCGCCGGCAAAGACAAAGGTAAGCGCGGTAAGGTGCTGAAGGTTCTCGCTGACAACCGTCTGGTTGTCGGTGGTCTGAACCTGGTCAAGCGTCATACCAAGCCTAACCCGATGTCGGGCGTACAGGGCGGTATCGTCGAGAAAGAAGCGCCACTGCACGCTTCCAACGTCGCCATCTTCAACGGCGAAACCAACAAGGCTGACCGCGTTGGTTTCAAAGTAGAAGACGGTAAGAAAATTCGTGTCTTCAAGTCGACCCAAAAAGCGGTTGATGCTTGAACACTGCTAGGTAGAAGACCATGGCACGACTCCAAGAGATTTACCGGAAGGAAATCGCACCGAAACTTAAGGAAGAACTTAAGCTTTCGAACGTGATGGAAGTTCCGCGCGTTACCAAAATCACTCTGAACATGGGTCTGGGCGAAGCGATCGGTGACAAGAAAGTCATCGAGCACGCGGTAGCTGACCTGGAAAAGATCACCGGCCAAAAAGTCGTTGTGACTCACGCTCGTAAATCCATCGCAGGCTTCAAAGTCCGCGAAGGTTGGCCGATCGGTGTCAAAGTGACCCTGCGCCGTGAGCGTATGTACGAGTTCCTGGATCGTCTGCTGTCGATCTCCCTGCCTCGGGTTCGCGACTTCCGCGGCCTGAATGCCAAGTCCTTTGACGGTCGTGGCAACTACAGCATGGGCGTGAAAGAGCAGATCATCTTCCCGGAAATCGACTACGACAAGATCGATGCTCTGCGCGGTCTGGACATTACCCTGACCACCACTGCCAAGAACGATGACGAAGGCCGCGCTCTGCTGCGTGCTTTCAAATTCCCGTTCCGCAACTGATTGGAGTAGGAAAATGGCCAAGAAGAGCATGAAGAACCGTGAGCTGAAGCGTCAGCTCACTGTTGCCAAGTACGCCGCCAAGCGTGCAGCGCTGAAAGCTATCATCGTCGATCTGAACGCAAGTCCAGAAGCGCGTTGGGAAGCTACCGTAGCCCTGCAGAAGCAACCACGTGACGCAAGCGCCTCGCGCATGCGTAACCGTTGCCGCCTGACCGGTCGTCCGCACGGCGTTTACCGCAAGTTCGGCCTGGGCCGTAACAAGCTGCGTGAAGCTGCCATGCGTGGTGACGTGCCAGGTCTGGTGAAAGCCAGCTGGTAAGCGCCTTCAAAACCCCGGTGGTTCGCTCGAAAGAGTCTGACCGCCGGTGGTCTTGAACTTGAGTCAAGCCCCTTTTGGGGCTTGATTCATTTCCGGGGGGTGTCTAGAATGACCGGCTCGCCTGAGCCCGTGTTTTTTGTGCCCGGAGTTTCTCGGCGACAAGTAGTAGCCGCAAGGCTAATTTTTCTGTTTTAGGAGCGTCTAGCCCATGAGTATGCAGGACCCGTTAGCGGACATGCTAACTCGAATCCGTAATGCCCAGATGGCTGAAAAGTCCGTCGTAAGCATGCCGTCTTCCACGCTGAAGGTGGCTGTAGCAAAAGTCCTGAAGGACGAAGGTTACATCGCGGGTTATCAGATCAGCAGCGAAACCAAACCTCTGCTGTCCATCGAGCTGAAGTACTTCGAGGGCCGTCCGGTCATCGAGGAAGTCAAGCGCGTCAGCCGTCCAGGCCTGCGCCAGTACAAGTCCGTCGAAGATCTGCCAAAAGTACGTGGCGGCCTCGGCGTGTCTATCGTCTCCACCAACAAAGGTGTGATGACTGATCGTGCTGCGCGCGCTGCCGGTGTCGGCGGCGAAGTTCTTTGCACAGTGTTCTAAGGGGGGATAAGCATGTCTCGCGTCGCTAAGAACCCCGTTAAGCTGCCGGCCGGCGTCGAAATCAAATTCGTAGGCCAACAGCTTTCGGTGAAGGGTGCCAAGGGCACTCTCGAACTGAACGTCCATTCGTCCGTTGAGATCGTTGAAGAAGCCGGTGAGCTGCGTTTCGCTGCTCGCAATGGCGATCAACAGACCCGCGCAATGGCCGGTACCACTCGTGCGTTGGTAAACAACATGGTCCAAGGCGTAAGCCAAGGCTTCGAGCGCAAGCTCCAGCTGGTCGGTGTTGGTTACAAGGCGCAAGCAAAAGGTCAGGTTCTGAACCTGGCTCTTGGCTTCTCGCACCCTGTGGATTACGAACTGCCGGCAGGCATCACTGCTGAGACTCCTAGCCAGACCGATATCCTGATCAAGGGCATCGACAAGCAGCTGGTAGGTCAAGTGGCCGCCGAGATCCGCGACTTCCGTCCACCAGAGCCTTACAAAGGTAAAGGTGTGCGCTACGCGGACGAAGTCGTCCGTCGTAAAGAAGCCAAGAAGAAGTAGGGCATAGCAAATGACCGACAAAAAAGTTACTCGACTGCGTCGCGCTCGCAAAGCACGCCTGAAAATGCACGAACTCGAAGTCGTGCGTCTCTGCGTGTTCCGCTCTTCGCAGCACATCTACGCCCAGGTCATTTCGGCCGACGGCAACAAAGTCCTGGCCAGCGCCTCGACTTTGGATAAAGAACTGCGTGATGGTGCCACCGGCAACATCGACGCGGCCACTAAGGTTGGCCAGCTGGTCGCTACGCGTGCTAAGGCCGTGGGCGTCTCGCAGGTGGCTTTCGACCGCTCTGGCTTCAAGTACCACGGCCGCGTTAAGGCGCTGGCTGATGCTGCTCGTGAAGCTGGGCTGGAGTTCTAAGTTATGTCAAATAACGACCAAAAGCGCGACGAAGGCTACATCGAGAAGCTGGTTCAAGTTAACCGCGTAGCCAAAACCGTTAAAGGCGGCCGTATCTTCACTTTCACCGCGCTGACCGTGGTGGGTGATGGCAAGGGTCGCGTTGGCTTCGGCCGTGGCAAGTCGCGTGAAGTGCCTGCTGCGATCCAGAAGGCAATGGAAGCTGCTCGCCGCAACATGATCCAGGTTGATCTGAACGGCACCACCCTGCAGTACGCCACCAAGTCCGCCCACGGCGCGTCGAAGGTGTACATGCAGCCTGCTTCTGAAGGTACCGGTATCATCGCTGGCGGCGCAATGCGTGCCGTTCTCGAAGTTGCTGGCGTTCAGAACGTTCTGGCCAAGTGCTACGGCTCGACCAACCCTGTAAACGTGGTTCACGCCACTTTCAAGGGTCTGAAGGCCATGCAGTCTCCTGAATCCATTGCCGCCAAGCGTGGCAAGCGCGTTGAGGAGATCGTCTGATCATGGCTACCGTAAAAGTAACGCTGATCAAAAGCACCAGCGGCCGCATCCCTAGCCACAAACTGTGCGTGAAGGGTCTGGGTCTGCGTCGCATCGGTCACACTGTAGAAGTCCAGGATACTCCCGAGAATCGCGGGATGATCAACAAGGCCTACTACATGCTGCGTGTCGAGGGTTAATCGATGAAACTCAATGATCTGAGTCCAGCGCCGGGTTCCCGTCGCGAAAAGCATCGTCCGGGCCGTGGTATCGGTAGCGGTTTGGGTAAGACTGGTGGCCGTGGTCACAAAGGTCAGACCTCCCGTTCCGGTGGCACCATCGCTCCAGGCTTTGAAGGCGGTCAACAGCCGCTGCACCGTCGCCTGCCGAAGTTCGGTTTCGTTTCCCTGAAAGCCATGGACCGCGCAGAAGTGCGTCTGTCCGAGCTGGCCAAAGTGGAAGGCGACATCGTCACCGTGCAGTCCCTGAAAGATGCCAACGTGATCAACGTCAACGTACAGCGCGTGAAAATCATGCTGTCCGGTGAAGTGACTCGCGCTGTCACTATCGGCAAGGGAATCGGCGCCACCAAAGGTGCGCGCGCGGCTATCGAAGCAGCTGGCGGCAAGTTCGAGGAATAAATGGCTAAGCAAGGTGCTCTCTCTGCGCTCGGCAAAGGCGGTATGTCTGAACTCTGGGCTCGTCTGCGTTTTCTGTTCCTGGCGATCATCGTCTACCGAATAGGCGCACACATCCCGGTTCCAGGTATCAACCCGGACCGTCTCGCAGACCTGTTTCGACAGAATGAGGGGACCATTCTTAGCTTGTTCAACATGTTTTCCGGCGGCGCGCTGGAGCGGATGAGCATCTTTGCACTGGGGATCATGCCGTACATTTCGGCATCGATCATCATGCAGCTGATGACCGCCGTCAGCCCGCAGCTGGAGCAGTTGAAGAAGGAAGGTGAAGCTGGCCGTCGCAAGATCAGCCAGTACACCCGCTACGGCACCGTCGTCCTAGCTCTCGTCCAGGCAATTGGCATGTCCATTGGCCTGGCGGGGCAGGGCGTTGCGTTCACTGGTGACTTCGGCTTCCATTTCGTCGCGGTATCCACGTTTGTGGCTGGCGCGATGTTCATGATGTGGCTGGGTGAGCAGATTACTGAGCGTGGTGTAGGCAACGGTATCTCGATGCTGATTTTTTCGGGTATCGTCGCCGGTCTTCCGAGAGCGATCGGGCAGTCTTTCGAGTCTGCGCGTCAGGGTGACATCAACATTTTCGCCCTGGTTGCCATCGGTCTGCTGGCAGTAGCGATTATCGGTTTCGTGGTGTTCATTGAGCGTGGTCAGCGTCGTATCGCCGTTCACTACGCCAAGCGTCAGCAGGGCCGCAAGGTCTTTGCTGCGCAGACCAGCCACTTGCCGCTGAAAGTGAACATGGCCGGTGTCATTCCGGCTATTTTCGCAAGCAGCATTCTGCTGTTTCCGGCTTCGTTGGGTGCCTGGTTCGGTCAGTCTGAAGGTATGGGCTGGTTGCAGGACATCTCGCAGTCGATCGCTCCTGGTCAGCCGTTGAATATTCTGCTGTTTAGTGCAGGGATTATTTTCTTCTGCTTCTTCTATACGGCGTTGATGTTCAATCCGAAAGACGTAGCGGAAAACCTGAAGAAGTCCGGTGCCTTTATTCCGGGCATCCGTCCAGGTGAGCAGTCTGCGCGCTACATTGATGGCGTTCTGACTCGCTTGACCATGTTCGGTGCTCTTTACATGACGGCCGTGTGCCTGCTGCCCCAGTTCCTGGTGGTTGCGGCAAACGTTCCGTTCTACCTTGGCGGGACCTCGTTGCTGATCGTGGTCGTGGTTGTGATGGACTTTATGTCCCAAGTACAATCGCACCTCGTTTCGCACCAGTACGAATCCCTGATGAAGAAAGCCAACCTGAAGGGTTACGGCAGCGGCATGTTGCGCTGAGTACCCATAAGGTTCGAGGAGTTGGTGATGAAAGTTCGTGCATCGGTGAAAAAGCTGTGCCGTAACTGCAAGATTATTCGCCGCGAAGGTGTTGTTCGAGTAATTTGCAGCGCGGAACCGCGTCACAAGCAGCGCCAAGGCTGAGTGTGATCGTGCTTCAAGCCCGGCAGCTAGTGTGCTGCCGGGTTGATTATTTGTTATTACAGCGATATTATCTCGCGCCCTATTTCTTGGCTTCCGGGGCGTAGGTAGCTGTCAATTGGAGTCCCACTGAATGGCCCGTATTGCAGGCGTTAACATTCCAGATAACAAGCATACTGTTATCTCGCTGACCTACATCTATGGTGTCGGTCGCACTACCGCGCAGAAAATCTGTGCGGTGACTGGGGTAAACCCAGCAGCAAAGATCAAGGATCTGAGCGACGAGCAAATTGAACAGCTGCGTGGCGAAGTCGCGAAGTTCACCACTGAAGGTGACCTGCGTCGCGAAATCAACATGAAAATCAAGCGCTTGATGGACCTCGGTTGCTATCGCGGTCTGCGTCATCGTCGTGGTCTGCCAGTACGCGGTCAGCGTACCAAGACCAACGCGCGTACCCGTAAAGGTCCGCGTAAGCCGATCCGCAAGTAATCGCCCCAGCGAATCGACAGGAATTTAATCATGGCAAAACCTGCTGCTCGTCCTCGTAAAAAAGTTAAAAAGACAGTGGTTGATGGCATCGCCCACATCCATGCCTCTTTTAACAACACCATCGTGACCATCACCGACCGTCAAGGTAACGCTCTTTCCTGGGCTACCTCCGGTGGTTCGGGTTTCCGCGGTTCCCGCAAGTCCACCCCGTTCGCGGCTCAAGTAGCTGCTGAACGTGCTGGTCAAGCTGCGCTGGAATACGGCCTGAAAAACCTCGACGTGAACGTCAAGGGCCCAGGTCCAGGTCGTGAATCCGCAGTCCGCGCTCTGAACGGCTGTGGCTACAAGATCGCCAGCATCACCGACGTGACGCCAATCCCGCACAACGGGTGCCGTCCGCCGAAGAAGCGCCGCGTGTAATCCAGGAGATTGTAAAGAATGGCTCGTTACATTGGTCCAAAATGCAAACTGGCTCGTCGCGAAGGCACCGATCTCTTCCTGAAGAGCGGCGTGCGCGCGATCGAATCGAAGTGCAACATTGAAGCAGCACCTGGTATCCACGGCCAGCGCCGCGGTCGCCAGTCCGACTACGGCACCCAACTGCGTGAGAAGCAGAAGGTTCGTCGTATCTACGGCGTTCTCGAGCGTCAGTTCAGCGGCTACTACAAGCAAGCCGCTGGCAAGAAAGGTGCAACCGGTGAAAACCTGCTGCAACTGCTCGAATGCCGTCTGGACAACGTCGTATACCGTATGGGCTTCGGCTCCACCCGTGCCGAATCCCGTCAGCTGGTATCGCACAAGTCGATCAGCGTTAACGGTCAGACCGTAAACGTTCCGTCCTACCAGGTTCGTGCTGGTGACGTGGTCGCTGTTCGCGAGAAAGCAAAAAACCAACTTCGCATTGTCCAAGCTCTCGATCTGTGTGCTCAACGTGGCCGCGTAGAGTGGGTAGAAGTAGACACTGAGAAGAAGTCGGGCGTTTTCAAGAACGTTCCAGCTCGCAGTGATCTGTCCGCCGACATCAACGAAAGCCTGATTGTCGAGCTCTACTCCAAGTAAGGGCTAGAAAATAGGTGCATCCATGCAGATTTCGGTAAATGAGTTCCTGACACCCCGCCATATTGATGTGCAGGTTGTCAGTCCAACCCGCGCCAAGATCACCCTCGAGCCTCTCGAGCGTGGTTTTGGCCACACCCTGGGCAACGCGCTGCGCCGCATCCTGTTGTCCTCAATGCCCGGCTGCGCAGTAGTCGAGGCCGAGATTGACGGTGTGCTCCACGAGTACAGCGCCATCGAAGGTGTACAGGAAGACGTAATTGAAATCCTGTTGAACCTTAAAGGTCTGGCTATCAAGCTGCATGGCCGTGACGAAGTTACGCTGACCTTGTCGAAGAAGGGTTCGGGGGTGGTTACCGCTGCCGATATTCAGCTGGATCATGATGTCGAGATCGTTAACCCCGATCACGTAATCGCTAACCTGGCGTCCAACGGCGCCCTGAACATGAAGCTCACCGTAGCTCGTGGTCGTGGTTATGAGCCGGCCGACTCGCGTCAAAGCGATGAAGACGAAAGCCGCAGCATCGGTCGCTTGCAGCTCGACTCTTCGTTCAGCCCGGTTCGCCGTATCGCATACGTGGTGGAAAACGCCCGTGTCGAGCAGCGCACCAACCTGGACAAGCTGGTTATTGATCTGGAAACCAACGGTACCCTGGATCCTGAAGAGGCCATCCGTCGTGCTGCAACCATCCTGCAACAGCAGTTGGCTGCGTTCGTCGATCTCAAAGGTGACAGTGAGCCAGTGGTTGTCGAGCAGGAAGACGAGATCGATCCGATCCTGCTTCGCCCGGTTGACGATCTGGAACTGACTGTACGTTCGGCCAACTGCCTTAAGGCGGAAAACATCTACTACATCGGCGACCTGATTCAGCGCACCGAAGTAGAGCTGTTGAAGACTCCGAACCTGGGCAAGAAATCCTTGACCGAAATCAAGGACGTTCTGGCCTCCCGCGGTCTGTCCCTCGGCATGCGCCTCGACAACTGGCCGCCTGCAAGTCTTAAGAAGGACGACAAGGCGACTGCCTGATCGTCGTAATCACCGAACGTTGTGTTTGGTAAGGAATGAACCATGCGTCATCGTAAAAGTGGTCGTCACCTGAGCCGCACCAGCTCCCACCGTAAGGCTATGTTCCAGAACATGGCGGTGTCGCTGTTCGAGCACGAGCTGATCAAAACTACTCTGCCAAAAGCCAAAGAACTGCGCCGCGTTGCCGAGCCGCTGATCACTCTGGCCAAGACAGACAGCGTTGCTAACCGTCGTCTGGCTTTCGACCGTACTCGTTCGAAAGCGATCGTCGGCAAGCTCTTCAACGATCTGGGCAAGCGTTACGCTACCCGTGAGGGTGGCTACCTGCGCATCCTCAAGTGCGGTTTCCGCGCTGGCGACAACGCTCCTATGGCGTACGTCGAGCTGGTTGATCGCGCTGTCGGCGGCGAAGCTGTATCCGCTGAGTAAGACGTCAGTCTGAAACAAGAAAACCGGGCCTGGTGCCCGGTTTTTTTGTGCCCGCAAGAAATGCGTCTTGCGTACAAGCCAATGGCTGCTTTCCGTTGTCACTATGGCGTGGGATTTGTAATTGCAAATATCTATTGCTGCCTGCAAGTTTATGAATTTGTAGCTATCAAAGTGATGGTCAATACTCCCCACCAAGCCGATTAGCCGGCAGTTCCAGACTGACAGAGGAAGAAGATCGCATGAGCCAGAGCAAGACGCTTACGACCGCCAGTGGCGCACCTGTCGCCGACAACCAGAACTCCCGTTCCGCCGGGCCGCGCGGCCCATTGCTGTTGGATGACTTTCATCTGATCGAGAAGCTTGCCCACTTCAACCGCGAAAACATTCCGGAGCGTCGTGTGCACGCCAAAGGCTCGGGGGCTTACGGTACCTTCACGGTCACGCGTGACATCACCCAGTACACCCGGGCCAGTCTGTTCTCGGCGGTCGGCAAGCAAACCCCGACATTCCTGCGCTTCTCCACTGTCGGCGGTGAACGCGGATCGGCGGACACCGAGCGCGATCCCCGCGGCTTCGCGTTGAAGTTCTACACCGAGGAAGGCAACTGGGACATCGTCGGCAACAACACGCCGGTGTTCTTCATTCGCGACCCATTGAAGTTCCCGGACTTCATCCACACCCAAAAGCGCCTGCCGCAGAGCAACCTGAAAAGTGCACAGGCCATGTGGGATTTCTGGTCGCATTCCCCGGAGGCGCTGCACCAGGTCACAATCCTGTTTTCCGACCGCGGCATTCCTGACGGATACCGTCACATGCACGGTTTCGGCAGCCACACCTACAGCTTGATCAATGCCAACGGCGAGCGTCATTGGGTGAAGTGGCACTACAAGACCCTGCAAGGCATCAAGAACCTGGCGCCGGCGGACGCGGCCCGTTTGGCCGGCACCGATCCTGATTACGCCCAGCGTGACCTGTTCGAAGCCATCGAGCGCGGTGATTTCCCGAAATGGCGCGTGTGCATTCAGATCATGACCGAGGCCCAGGCCTCCGCGCATTACGAGAACCCGTTCGATGTGACCAAGACCTGGTCGCAGAAGGAGTTTCCGTTGATCGAGGTCGGCGAGCTCGAGCTCAACCGCAACCCGCTGAACTACTTCGCCGAGGTCGAGCAGGCGGCGTTCGGCCCAAGCAACATGGTGCCCGGCGTCGGCCTGTCGCCGGATCGCATGCTGCAAGGTCGCGTGTTCGCCTACGCCGATGCGCACCGCTATCGTGTCGGCACCAATCACCAGCAACTGCCGGTGAATGCGCCGCGCAGCCCGGTGAACACCTATCAGCGCGACGGTTCCATGGCCTTCGGCAGCAATGGCGGGGCTGCGCCCAACTACGAGCCGAACAGCTACGTGGAGTCGCCGAAGCAGGCACCGCATTATGCGGAGCCGGCATTGGTCCTTAGTGGGGCTGCGGATCGCTACGATCACCGTGAGGACACCGACTACTACAGCCATGCCGGTGCGCTGTTCCGGCTGATGAGCGACGAGCAGAAGGCGTTGCTGACCCGCAACATCGCCGGGGCAATGGCCGGTGTGTCGAGCGATGTCGTCGACCGCCAGCTGCAGCATTTCTTCAAGGCCGACCCGGCGTATGGAGAAGCGATCGCAAAGCTGCTCAACGTACAGCTGAGCGAAGTCTAAACGAGAAGCAGAACCGCCCTCATTAGGGCGGTTTTTGCGTTATTTAGGCTGGTTTTCTAAGAATATCCTCGCTTTTATTGCGCGAAGCGGGTGACCTTCCAGTCAGGTTGGTTCAAACTACAGACTTTCAGGAAGGGAGATGTAGGGCGATGCAAGGCCACCCAGACGTTATCGATTACCTCAACACGTTGCTGACCGGCGAACTGGCCGCGCGTGACCAATATTTCGTTCACTCGCGGATGTATGAGGACTGGGGATTCACCAAGCTCTACGAACGGATCAACCACGAGATGGAAGAAGAGGCCGGTCACGCAGACGCGCTGATGCGCCGGATCCTGATGCTTGAAGGCACTCCGCGTATGCGCCCGGATGACCTGGATGTCGGCACCACCGTGCCGGAAATGCTCGAAGCGGATCTGCGCCTGGAGTACAAGGTTCGCGCCGCGCTGTGCAAAGGCATCGAACTCTGCGAGCAGCACAAGGACTACGTCAGCCGCGAGATCCTGCGGGTTCAGCTCAACGACACCGAAGAAGACCACACCTACTGGCTCGAAAAGCAGTTGGGCCTGATCAAGCTGATCGGTCTCGAGAACTACCTGCAATCCCACGCTTGAGGGTTGCGATGTAAAAAAGCCCCGGCCACCTCACGGTGACCGGGGCTTTTTCATGCCCGGGGATCAGGCCCGGTCGCGGATCAGCAACGGTTTGAGGTAGTGGCCGGTGTGCGACTGCGGCATCTCGGCGACTTCTTCCGGCGTGCCGGTGGCGATGATCTGTCCGCCCTTCGATCCGCCTTCCGGCCCCAGGTCCACCAGCCAGTCGGCCGTCTTGATCACATCCAGGTTGTGCTCGATCACCACCACGGTGTTGCCGTGGTCGCGCAGGCGATGGAGCACGTCGAGCAGTTGCTGGATGTCGGCGAAGTGCAGGCCTGTGGTCGGCTCGTCGAGGATGTACAGGGTCTTGCCGGTGTCGCGCTTGGATAGCTCGCGGGACAGCTTGACCCGTTGCGCCTCGCCGCCGGACAGGGTCGTCGCCGACTGTCCGAGCTTGATGTACGACAGCCCCACGTCCATCAGCGTCTGCAGCTTGCGCGCCAGGGCCGGCACCGCGTCGAAGAACTCCCGCGCTTCCTCGATGGTCATTTCGAGGGTTTCGTGGATGCTCTTGCCCTTGTATTTGATCTCAAGGGTCTCGCGGTTGTAGCGCTTGCTCTTGCACACGTCGCACGGCACGTAGATGTCCGGCAGGAAGTGCATCTCCACCTTGATCAGGCCGTCGCCCTGGCAGGCCTCGCAGCGCCCGCCCTTGACGTTGAACGAGAAGCGCCCCGGCCCGTAGCCCCGGGAGCGGGACTCGGGGACGCCGGCGAACAGTTCGCGGATCGGCGTGAACAGCCCGGTGTAGGTCGCCGGGTTGGAGCGCGGCGTCCGGCCGATGGGGCTCTGGTCGATGTCGACCACCTTGTCGAGGTGATCCAGGCCCTTGATGCTGTCGTGCGGCGCCGCTTCCAGGGTGGTGGCGCCGTTCAGCGCGGTGGCGCTCAGCGGGAACAGCGTGTTGTTGATCAGCGTCGATTTGCCCGAGCCGGACACGCCGGTCACGCACGTCAGCAGGCCGATCGGGATTTCCAGGTCGACGTTGCGCAGGTTGTTGCCGCGGGCGCCCTTGAGCGACAGCACCTGCTTCTTGTTGCGCGGCGTGCGCTTGGCCGGCACTTCGATCTTGACCCGACCCGACAGGTACTTGCCGGTCAGGGATTCCGGATGCGCCATGACTTCGTCCGGCGAACCCTCGGCCACGATCTGCCCGCCATGGACGCCGGCGCCCGGGCCGATGTCCACCACGTAGTCGGCCAGGCGGATCGCGTCTTCGTCGTGCTCGACCACGATCACCGTGTTGCCGATGTCGCGCAGGTGCTTGAGGGTGCCCAGCAGGCGGTCGTTGTCGCGCTGGTGCAGGCCGATGGAGGGTTCGTCGAGGATGTACAGGACGCCGACCAGGCCCGCGCCGATCTGGCTGGCCAGGCGGATCCGCTGGGCCTCGCCGCCGGACAGGGTGTCGGCGCTGCGGTCCAGCGACAGGTAGTCGAGGCCGACGTTGACCAGGAACTGCAGGCGCTCGCGGATCTCCTTGAGGATCTTGTCGGCGATCTCGCCGCGGCGGCCGGTCATCTTCAGGTCGCCGAAATAGTCGCAGGCGTCGCCGATCGGCAGGTTGGTCACCGCCGGCAGGGTCTTCTCGCCGACCCACACGTGCCGCGCTTCGCGGCGCAGGCGGGTGCCGCGGCAATCCGGGCAAGCCTGGGTGCTGAGGAACTTGGCGAGCTCCTCGCGCACGCTGGCCGACTCGGTCTCGCGGTAGCGGCGCTCCAGGTTCGGCACGATGCCTTCGAACGGGTGCGAGCGCTTGACGATGTCGCCGCGGTCGTTGAGGTACTTGAAGTCGACGTTCTGCGAGCCGCTGCCGTGCAGGATGTACTTCTGGTGCTCGGCGGACAGCTGGTTGAACGGCTGCTCCAGGCTGAACCCGTAATGGGACGCCAGGGAACCCAGCATCTGGAAGTAATAGACGTTGCGCCGGTCCCAGCCGCGGATGGCGCCTTCGGCCAGGGTCAGTTCGCCGTTGACCAGGCGCTTGATGTCGAAGAACTGCTTCACGCCCAGGCCGTCGCAGGTCGGGCAGGCGCCGGCCGGGTTGTTGAAGGAGAACAGCTTCGGCTCCAGCTCGCTGATGGCGTGGCCGCAGACCGGGCAGGCGAAGCGCGCGGAGAAGATCATCTCCTCGCCCGGTTCGTCGTCCATCGGCGCCACCAGGGCGATGCCGTCCGCCAGCTTCAGTGCGGTCTCGAACGACTCGGCCAGGCGCTGCTGCAGGTCGGCGCGCACCTTGAAGCGGTCGACCACGACCTCGATCGTGTGCTTCTTCTGTTTGTCCAGCTTCGGCAACTCGTCGAGCTCGAAGAGCTTGCCGTTGACCCGGGCCCGGACGAAGCCCTGGGCGCGCAGCTCTTCGAACACCGACAGATGCTCGCCCTTGCGCTCGCGGATCACCGGGGCCAGCAGCATCAGCTTGCTGCCTTCGGGCTCGGCCAGCACCAGGTCGACCATCTGGCTGACGGTCTGCGCCTCCAGCGGGATGTCGTGGTCCGGGCAGCGCGGCGTGCCGACACGGGCGTAGAGCAGGCGCAGGTAGTCGTAGATTTCGGTGATGGTGCCGACCGTGGAGCGCGGGTTGTGCGAGGTCGACTTCTGTTCGATGGAGATCGCCGGCGACAGGCCTTCGATGGTGTCGACGTCGGGTTTTTCCATCATCGACAGGAACTGCCGGGCGTAGGCCGACAGGGACTCGACATAGCGGCGCTGGCCTTCGGCGTACAGCGTGTCGAAGGCCAGGGACGACTTGCCGGATCCGGACAGGCCGGTGATGACGATCAGCTTGTCCCGCGGCAGGGTCAGGTCGATGTTCTTCAGGTTGTGGGTACGGGCCCCACGAATCAGGATCTTGTCCAAAGTGGCCTCGCTCGGCGGGCGTCGAAAACACAGGAGTATAAGGCTAAATACTGGATGGATGCACACTATCGGGCGAAGGGATTTTTCCCTTGCATGAAGAGAATTTCATCTGCACGCGTCATAGCGTCGCGATATATCCCGTCAATCGGTGGGACTGGTAGAATCGCCGCCGGTTCACACGAGGTTTTTCCATGCACGATCCCCACAGCGAACGCATGAGTGGCAGCGAGACCCGCGCGGCGAGCGGTCTGGCCCTGGTGTTCGCCTTCCGTATGCTCGGCATGTTCATGGTGCTGCCGGTGCTGGCGACCTATGGCATGGACCTGGCGGGAGCGACCCCGGCCCTGATCGGGCTGGCGATCGGCGCTTACGGTCTGACCCAGGCGCTTTTCCAGATCCCGTTCGGGATCATTTCCGACCGCATCGGCCGCCGGCCGGTGATCTACCTGGGGCTGGTGGTCTTCGCCCTCGGCAGCGTGCTGGCCGCCCAGGCCGATTCGATCTGGGGCGTGATCGCCGGGCGGATCCTGCAGGGCGCCGGGGCGATTTCCGCGGCGGTCATGGCGCTGCTCTCCGACCTGACCCGCGAACAGCACCGCACCAAGGCCATGGCCATGATCGGCATGACCATCGGCCTGTCGTTCGCCGTGGCCATGGTGGTCGGGCCGCTGCTGACCCGCGCGTTCGGCCTGTCCGGGCTGTTCCTGGCCACCGGCGCGATGGCGCTGGTCGGCATCGCGATCATCCTGTTCATGGTGCCGCGCTCCACCGGGCCGTTGAGCCACCGCGAGTCCGGCGTGGCCCGCCAGGCGCTGCTGCCGACGCTCAAGCATCCGGACCTGCTGCGCCTGGACCTTGGCATCTTCGTGCTGCACGCGATGCTGATGTCGAGCTTCGTCGCCTTGCCCCTGGCCCTGGTGGAAAAGGCCGGGCTGCCCAAGGAACAGCACTGGTGGGTCTACCTCACCGCGCTACTGATCTCGTTCTTCGCCATGATCCCGTTCATCATCTACGGCGAGAAGCGACGC
This sequence comes from Pseudomonas sp. B35(2017), assembly GCF_002113645.1. NCBI lineage: Bacteria > Pseudomonadati > Pseudomonadota > Gammaproteobacteria > Pseudomonadales > Pseudomonadaceae > Pseudomonas > Pseudomonas sp. B35(2017). The sequence continues at coordinate 40,750 of NZ_NEIZ01000006.1, forward strand.
AAAATGAAACGAGTTTTGCTCGGCGCCGTGCTGACGCTGATGCTCACTGAGCTATTCTTCTGGCAGTTCGGCGACAGCCTGCGGGCGCTGGTGATCGGCACGGTGGTGTTCTTCACCGCGTTCAACCTGCTGGAGGCGTCCTTGCCGTCGCTGATCAGCAAGGTGTCGCCGGCGGGCGGCAAGGGCACGGCCATGGGCGTGTACTCCACCAGCCAGTTCCTGGGTTCCGCCCTGGGCGGGATCCTCGGCGGCTGGCTGTTCCAGCATGGCGGTCTGTCGGTTGTCTTCCTCGGATGTGCCGGCCTCGCTGCACTTTGGCTGGCCTTTGCTGTTACCATGCGCGAACCACCCTACGTGACGAGCCTGCGCTTGCCGTTGTCGCCCGAGGCGATCCGCGAAGCGGGTCTGGTCGAGCGCCTCAAGGCCCTCGTAGGGGTAACAGATGCAGTGATCGTCGCCGACGAAGCGGCGGTCTACATCAAACTGGATAAAGAATTAGTGGATCGCACCACCCTCGAACGCCTGGTGAACAACCCGGCCGAGGCGGCTTGCGAAGCCTAGGAGAACGTTATGGCCCGTGGGGTTAACAAAGTCATCTTGGTCGGCACTTGCGGCCAGGATCCCGAAGTACGCTACCTGCCCAACGGTAACGCCGTGACCAACCTGAGTCTGGCGACCAGCGAGCAGTGGACCGACAAGCAGACCGGCCAGAAGGTCGAGCGCACCGAGTGGCACCGCGTGTCGATGTTCGGCAAGGTCGCCGAGATCGCCGGTGAGTACCTGCGCAAAGGTTCGCAGGTCTACATCGAAGGCAAACTGCAGACCCGCGAGTGGGAAAAGGACGGCATCAAGCGCTACACCACCGAAATCATCGTCGACATGCAGGGCACCATGCAGCTGCTGGGCGGCCGTCCGCAGCAGGGCGACCAGAACAACTACCAGCAGGGCGGCGGCAACAACTACCAGCAGTCGGCCCCGCGCCAGCAGGCTCCGCGTCCTCAGCAGTCGGCTCCGCAGCAGCGCCCGGCGCCGCAGCAGGCCGCACCGCAGCCGGCTCCGGACTTCGACAGCTTCGATGACGACATTCCGTTCTGATTCGCTGCTGCATCTGCGCTGAATGAAAAAGGCCCGTCGTTGAACACGACGGGCCTTTTTCGTTGGGGGGAGGCGGTGCCTTGGCTGACGCCGCAGGGCCGTTCAGTCGAGGATCACGTGCGGCAGGAACCGGCTCGAATCCTTGGTGATCAGGCTGTTGTCTTCCCGTACGCCGATCCCCGCCGGCTGGTCGCCGATCACCCAGGAGCCGATCAGCGTGTAGCTGTCGCCGAACTTCGGTAAAGGCGCGAGTTCCTGCAGGATGAACGGCGCATCGGTGTAGGGCCCGTCCTCTTTGACGGTCAGGCCTTCAGCGGTCTGCAGTTCGATGTTGGCGCCTTCCCGGGAGAAGTACGGCTTGCGCACCCAGCCCTTGGGCACCGCAGCGGCCGGGTTCGGATCGAGGTGGGCGGCCAGCAGGTTGGGATGGCCGTTGTGCATTTCCCACAGCAACGGCAAGACGCCCTTGTTGGAGAGGATGGCCTTCCACGCCGGCTCGAAGAACTGTGTGTCGCACTGGGCGATCGCCGCGCCGAACGGTTCGTGGAAGATGAATTCCCAGGCGTGCAGCTTGAACAGGTGGGGGATCCAGCGATCCTCCAGGTCGACAAAGCGGCCGTCGGCGCTCAGGCCGATGTCTTCGATGTCGATGTGGCGCGATTCGATGCCGGCCTTTTCCGCGATCAGGCGCAGGTAGTCCGTGGTGCCCTTGTCCTCGACCGAACCTTTCATCGAGGCGAAATAGAATGGCCGTTTCAGCCGCAGATGGGCGAAGGCCTCGTGCAGCCGGGTGTCGATGCTGTTGAACTGGTCGGCGTGCGCCGGCAGCGTCCCGCGCTCGATGCCCTGTTCCAGCCAGCCCCACTGGAACGCCGCCGCTTCGTACAGGCTGGTGGGGGTGTCGTAGTTGAGCTCCAGCAGTTTCGCCGGGCCGTTGCCGCTGTAGGAGAAGTCCATGCGCCCGTACAGATGCGGATGACCTTCCAGCCAGGACGTTCGGATCATGTCGTAGTACGGTGCGGGAATGCTCAGGCGATCCAGCAGTTCTTCGCTGTGCACCACCCGATCCACCAGATCCATGCACATCTCGTGCAGTTCGGCGGTCGGGTCCTCAAGGTCGTTTTCGATCTGTGCCAGGGTGAAGCGGTAGTAGGCGCTTTCGTCCCAGTAAGGCTCATCGTCGATGGTGTGGAACAGAAAGCCGAGGCTTTCGGCCGTCTGTTTCCAGTCGGGGCGCTCGGCGCACAGGATCTTTTCCATGGTCAGCTGCTCGAGCGACCCCATCCGCCCCACCCGCTGCGGGCGCTGGACTGACTGCCGAAGCCGCCGCGGGAGGTGGCCGAGGCCACGTTGACCGGTTTGCGGTAGTCGCTGTCGTAGTCCTGCCGGCTTCTGGCCGGCGCCGATTCGATCCGCCGGTTCAGCGTCGAGGTGTCATAGGTCTGGCGCGTGTTGCGTTCGCGGTAGACCGGCGGCGGGCTGTAGGTCGAACGGCTGTTGCTCAACGCATTGCCGATCAGCAGGCCGGTGAGGAAACCGTTGCCCGAGCCGCCGGACGAGTGGGTGACATGGGTCGTTTGGGCGGCCTGGGCTTCGCCGGCCGGCATCGGCGCATCGGCGATCGCATCCAGATCCTGCATCGCTTCGCCGTTGCGCGGCACCTTGAAGCCGCCGAGCTTGGGCACGAACCGGCCGGCGGAATTCTTCTGACACCAGTCGGCGGCAAAGTCCGCGTCGCAGGCGGCCTTGTCGTCGTAGGCCGGGGCGATGCGCCGGTGTTCGGCCAGGGCCGCGACGTACGCGTCCGAGCAAATGTCCGCCGCCACGTCGGCATCCACGCACTGTTCCACGCTCTGGAAGCTGCGCGGTTGCTCCACCGCACCTGCCTGGCCGGAGATGGCCAGCGCCACCGAGGCGGCCAGGGACATCTGGACGTACTTGCTTCGTTTCATCACAGGCTCCCTGCCGGTCAGTTGGACGGTGTCATGCACGCAGCGTTGAGCATGCCCACGCTGATCGCCACGGCGGCGACATAGATGCCGGAGGCGATTTCGCCGTTGGCGATGCGCTGGGACGTGCCCTTGAGCACCAGGCCGGAGGCCAGGAACGCCAGCAGTTGAACGGCAGCGGCGATCACCGCCCAGAGGACGAAATCCAGGAGGTTGATCGAGTAGGCGATGACGTTGCTGGCCGGGATGGCGAAACCGATGATCGCGCCGGCCAGGGCGATGGCCGCCGCGCTGTTGCCGGCGCGGATCAGCTCGAATTCCTTGTGCGGGGTGATGCGGGTGTAGACGAACTGAAACAGCATGAACAGCAGCACGGCGCCGATCAGGTAGACGACGAAACCGACCAGTGCGGTCTTGTTCAGGGAAACGGACAGCGCTTCCAGCATGGCAAACTTCCTTTTAAACGGTGCTCAGGTCGGTGGTGTACAGTGAGATGCCCAGCGAGGTGCTCAGGCTGACGGTGCCTTCTTCGTCCTGTTCGACGGAGAACAGCAGCAGTTCGCGACGCTCGGTCAGGCCGGTTTCCCGGGCGTAGAGCATCGAGTGGTGTTCGATGGTGTAGGTTTCGTCCGGGTTGGCGACGTGTTCGGTCAGCGGCACCAGTTCGGTCTGGCCGCGTTCGGTGCCCCACTCACGGCTGAACGACACGCCGTCGAGGGAGTAGGTCGGCAGGCCGACGGGGCTCTGGGCGCCGGCCAGGCGCTGCAGTTCCGCGTCGCTGTTGACGGTCACGTAGTCGACGTAGTTGAACAGCGTCACCGATTCGATCTGGTCGTCGCCGGTCACGTGGACCTGCAGCCAGAAATCTTCGTTGTCCAGGTAGTAGCGGTGCAGCTTGTTCGACTGGCCGAGGTCGATCCAGCCGGCGCTCCAGATCGCCTGGGCGTCGGGCACCCGCACCGACGAGCTGCCGTCGAGCAGAAGCCCCAGGGTCGAGTCGAAACGGATTGCCTTGCCCTGCGCCAAGCCGAGCGGGCCGTCTGACGGTCCGGACGCTTGCGGTGCCGTCTGCCAGTTGCTGGTGCCCAGCAAGTCTTTGAACCATCCCATGGGTACTGTCCTTGAGGCGGGTGGAGGTGATCGTCAGCGAAAAACGCGGCTAGTGTACCGGGCTGCGGGCTGAACGAGCAGAGGGATTTGCCGATGGGGGACTGATTGAGGCGGTGGTTCCGCCGGCGCCATCGCCAGCAGGCGGGCTCCCGCCGGTTCCGGATCTTGCGCAACGCTGTGGGAGCGAGCCCGCTCCCACAGGTGGTGCAGCCGGTTTACTGGGCCGACTTCTGCTTCAGGCGCTCAAGGATCGCGTTGGCGCTGCCTTCGTTCGGCGTGATGCCGGCTTCGCGCAGCTTGCGGTCCAGGTCGTTGCCGGTCGAGGCATCGGCCAGTTCGTCCGCCGCGCTGAGCTCGGCGGCGCGCTGTTGCTGCTTGGCCTGCAGACGGTTCAGCGTGCCGACGGCGGTCTCCAGCTTGCCGTTGGCGCCGCCGCTGGCGATGGACGCGCTGACCTGGGCCTTCTGCACGCTTTCGCGGGCCTTGGCCATGTCCACTTGCTGGCGCAGGCTCTTGATCCGCGCCTCGGCCTTGTTGATGTCCTTGCGCATGTTCTCGGCGTAGGTGCCGAACTCGTCGCTTTGCTTCTTCTCGGCGTCGAGGTCGTTGGTCAGGGTCGAGATCGCTTCGGCCACTTCCAGCGCCAGGTCTTCGCGGCCGGCGTTCAGGGCCGACACGGCCTTGGCTTCCAGGTCCTTGATCTTGGCGTCGTACTCGCTCACGCGGTCGGCGGACAGCTTGTGCTTGGCCATGATGGTGACCAGCTCGCGGCGGGCGTTGGACAGGGCGCTGTCGGCATCGCGGATTTCCTGGTCGAGGATGCGCAGGGCCTGCTGGTCGACGATCGCTTCGCCGACTTCGTTGGCGCCGCCGCGCAGTGCGGTGAACAACTTGCTCCAGATGGACTGAGTCATTGGATTTTCCCTGTTGGTTACTTGAAGAAGTGCGCGAAGGCTTCGCTGGCGCGCTGCACGTTGTCGACCAGGGTCTTCACCTCGGTGACCACGTTGGTCAGGCTCGACTCGGCGCTGAGGGCGCCGAACATGTTGTAGACGGTCTGGCCGTTGGGCATGGACTCGATGCCGATGGACGACAGCGGGAACATTTCCCGGCTGCGCAGCACGGCGTCGTTGAAGGCGCGCACGTCGGTGATCGAGTCGATGTCCACCAGCACGGTGTCGACGATGATCTGCGCACCGGCGATGGCGATGTGAATCGGCAGGCCGCCGAAGTCGTTCATCTCCAGCTTGAGGCTGGGTTCGGAGCTCTGGATCAGAGACAGCGTGATCTCCTGCGAAGCGACCTCGTCCAGCGCCTTGAAGGCGGTGTAGAGGCTATCGATGTTCCAGTTGTTGCCTGCGCTCATGTAATTCTCCGACATGAATGAGCCAGCCAGAATCGGTTGGCGTAGCTGTTGCTCCATTTGCTTGAGCACGCCCCGGTTCTCGGGAAGCACCCAAGCTTCGTGTTTCACATAACCGGCGGCCGCCAGGCCCGCGCGCATCTGCTTCATGTAGAAGCTCGACGGTTTCTTCGCGGACGGTGTCGAGCGCACTCCCTTCGGGCTTTTCGGTTCCGCATCGGGGGAGCGGCTTTTCATGGCGATGACTCCGTTATGAACATCTCACGCGTGAGCCACACTACAGCCAATCCAAAGTGCCATCAATGGCTCACGCGTGAGATTTTTTCCGCTGCACGAAAGAAGGCCCGCAACAGGGCGGGCCAAGGTTTTTCCGGTTGTTTCAAACAGCGGTCAGCGGTTGGCCGACAGGAACTCGGCGGTGGACACCACGCTGGCGTAGGCAAAGGCCAGCGACGCCATGAAGGCGGCATGGACGTGGTCGGCCGGCACGGTGAGGCCGTTGAACTCCAGGTCGCGGGTGGCGCAGGCGTCGTGGATCACCGTGACACCGTAGCCCAGGTCCGCGGCGGCCCGGGTGATGCCGTCGATGCACATGTGGCTCATGCTGCCGACCACCACCAGTTCCTTGATGCCTTGCCCGTCGAGCAGCGCCTGCAGTTCGGTGTCGCGGAAAGCATTGACGAAATGCTTGAGCACCACCGGCTCGCCGGCGCGGTTGAGCACTTTGGGGTGCAGCTTGGCGCCGTCGGAGCCGGGGGTGAAGAACGGCGCGTCGGCGGAGGTGAATTCGTGGCGGATGTGGATCACCGCGTCGCCCGTCTCGCGGAACGTAGCGAGCAATTGCGCGGCGTTGTCGGCGGCGGCGTCGGCGCCGGTCAGCGTCCATTTGCCTTGGGGGAAGTAGTCGTTCTGGATATCGACTAGGATGAGCGCTTGCTTGGCCATGGGTGTGTCCTCGAAGGTTGGCGTGTCTGTGGGTTCAGTATTGGCGACGGGGCGCGTTCCGAGGATTGGCCGCCCCGACATTACACAGGGGAAAACTGACAATGGGCGCAGATAGGGCCGTCGTCGAGCTCGGGGTGCTGATCTACCCCGGCGCGCAGATGGCGGCGGTGCATGGCCTGACCGACCTGTTCGCGGTGGCCGACGCCATCGCCGCCGAACATCAGACCGTGCAGCGCCCGCTGCTGCGGGTCAGCCATTGGCGGGCGGCAGACGAACATGCGCCGGCGCGGGTCTACGACAGCCGCCCCGGCCCGGATGCCGGGCTGGTGGCGGTGACGATTCCTCCCTCCATCGGCGGCTTCGATGCGGCGACGGTGCCGGGCGGGCTGATGCCGTGGATACGGCAGCAACACGCCGCTGGCGCGACGCTTGGCGGTGTCTGCGTAGGCTCCTGGCTGCTGGCCGAAAGCGGCCTGCTGGACGGCCGCCGCGCCACCGCCCACTGGACGGCAGCCAAGGCGTTCGCCGAACGTTATCCAGCCATCGAGCTCAAGGCCGACACGCCGATCGTCGATGACGGCGACCTGATCACCACCGCCGGGCTGATGGCCTGGTCGGAACTGGGGCTGCGGCTGGTCGACCGGTTGCTGGGGCCGAGCGTCGCCAGCGCCACCGCACGGTTCCTGGTGGTGGAACACAGCGACAGCGCCAGCGAATGCGGCAGCAACTTCGCGCCGATCCTCAACCATGGCGACGCGGCGATCCTCAAGGTGCAGCACTGGCTGCAAGGCACCGGTGCGACCGATGTGTCGCTCGCGGCCATGGCCGAACGCGCCGCCCTGGAGGAACGCACCTTCCTGCGCCGTTTCCGCGCGGCCACCGGCCTGAAACCCACCGAGTACTGCCAGCACCTGCGGGTGGGCAAGGCCCGGGAGCTGCTCGAATTCACCAACGGCACCATCGACCATATCGCGTGGACGGTGGGGTATCAGGACCCCGGCGCGTTCCGGGGCACGTTCAAGAAGATCACCGGACTGGCGCCGAGCGATTACCGGAAGAGATTTGGTAGCATGCCGCCATCACCGGGCCGTGCTTGACGGCCATCGGCCCCGACTCAGGCGATACCGACAAGGATGTTCATGAACGATTCTCCCGACAGCAACCCACGAGGTTCCGCCGGCGGCGCCGCCAGCACCGGCGGGGCGGTCTATGCCGGCTCGGTCGGAGCATGGTGCGCCGTCGAGATGCTGCTGGGCCATGCGGCGTCGTTGCCCTGGAAACTGAGCGACCGGCACAGCATTGTCTCGATCACCTGTGAGAGCTCCACGCAGGTTGACGACCTGGTGCTGCGGCTGCTGCCCGAAGGCTCGGTCTACATTCAGGTCAAGCACGGCCTGGTGATGGGGCCTGAGTTCAAAAAGGCGATGGACCAGATGGTCCGGCAGTTCTGGAGCGACGGTTTCTCCCGCACCGAAGATCGGCTGGTCATCGCGACGGACTCCTCCGCGTCGGGCACGGTACGGGTGGCCGTGCAGCAAGTGCTGAACACGTGCCGCGATCTGGCCAGCGACGCAAAGCTTGAAGGGTGCGTGACCAGCGAGGCGACGGGGGCGGCGTTCAAGCGGTTGAGAACCTGTTTCGTCGACGAGTCGAAAAGACTGAAAAAGACGGATGCGGACATCGAGGAGGGCTTTCGCGGGTTTCTGGGCTGCACCCACCTGTCGGTCTTCGACACGCTCCTGGATCTGGAGCAGCATCACGCGATAGAGAAACTGCGTCAGGTCGTCGATCCGCAGCAGGCTTCGCAAACGTGGACCCTGTTGAATGTCACCTGCCTCGACATGGCAAAAAACCGCAAGTCCGTGGATCGTCCCGGACTCTGGAACATCCTGCGGCGCGAGCGCATCGATGTGTCCCATCACCGGTTGTCGTTGGCCGGGATGCAGGTTCGGCTCGAAGACATACTCCGGGGCATGACCGAGCAGCGGATCGACCAATTGCTGGGGCTGGGGAAATTCATACCCCATCTTTATGTGCCGCGCGTGGATCTGGATCGGCACCTGGAACAGTTCTGCGAGGCGCCCAGCTCCTTGATGGTGATCGTGGGCGGCTCGGGTCAGGGGAAAACTTCCTGGTGCGCGCAACGCGGCCGAACCGTGACGAAACGGCCGACCCTGCTGATCGGGGCGGAAAGCCTGGCGGTCGGCGATGCGAGCCTGAATGACAGTCTGAGCCGGCTCATCGTCGGGTATGTCCAAGAGCACGGCGGTTATCCCCTGCAAGCGCCCGAGCTGGCGCAGTGGCTCAAGCACACGCCGCTGCTGGTGATCATCGATGGCCTGGACCGGGCGTCTTCGTTCAGCGGGCATCTGAGCCAATGGATGGACGCCAGCCTGGCGCAACTGACCCAATCGCAACTGCAACTGGTGCTGACCGGGCGTCAGGAAACGATGGATCGCCTGAAGGCCCCGCTGGAGCTTTCTTCGTTGGTCTATCGACCGCAGAAGGGGGGCTGGCAAATCCGGCTCCAGGAATTCTCCAAGGAGGAGGCTTTCGCCGCCGCCGTTCTGTTGGGGGATGTCGGACTCGCGCGCTACCGGCATCCGAGCATGATGTCGTTCTGTGCGCAGATCCGCGCGCGCAGTGACGATGAGCTTGAGCAGACGCAGATCTTCGATCGTTTCATCGAACATCGCATGAGTCAGGTGATCAATGAACACACGATCCTGGAGGAACAGTTGAGCCTGTTTGTCGAGCGCCTTTCGCGGGCCTTGGCGAATTCGGAGCAAGGGGTGCTGGCCAAGCAAGAAGTGTTTGGCATGCCCGGCTTCGACCCCTCAGCCTATGAGGCCCTCAAGCGGGCCAACTTCATTGTCCAGAACCAAGGTGTGTTCCGCATCGAGCCGGACGAGATCTCGGAGCGCCTTCAGGGGCACCATGTGGATGTGCCGCAAACCATCGCCGGGCTGGATCGGGTCAAGGCGTTCCCCCTGAAGGTGGGCGCCTTGCGCTTTGCCCTGGCTGACCTGGCCCGGCGCGATGCGGGTCGGGCCATCGAACAACTTGAGCACCTGGTCGAGTACGCCGGGCATGAGCGCTTCGGCATCGCCCGCAGCCTGGTCTGTTCGACATTTGAGGCGTTGTCCGATTGGCGCTCGCTGGAGCCTTTGGCGACGAAGCTGGGTGAGGGCTACACAGGCAACAGCATCCTGATGCTGCTTGAGTCCGACAACGCATTGCTTGACTTGATGGCATCAGGGCGCTGGAACGCCGAACAACGGGTTCGTCTGCTCTGGACACTCGCGACGACGGAATCGGGGTACGACTGGCGCCACAAGCATTGGCAGCGACATGACAGGGTTCCCGGGTTTCATGTGACGCCCTGGCGCGAACGGATGCTGACCGCCATACAGGATCCGCAGTCGGATGCCTGGCGTTTTCTCGTCGAGCGCTTTGACTCGCAGGCGGCCCTCGAGGATTGCGACGAGGCCAAACTCGGGCACCTCGCCCAGGGGGTGTTCTTTCTCGGCGCCGAGACCTGCACCTGGGCGGCGCTCCAGGCTTTGACTCAGTCAGAGGGCAAGGAAAGCGCGGACATGATGGCAATGCTCGCCAGAGAATACGCCGGGCAAGTGCTCGGCCTGATGGCGCAAGTGCAGGCTTCGCCTCTATTTGAGGTGAGGCACAAGCAGGCGCTGGCCCGGGGCCTGTCCGCACTTGCGGTCTCCCCGGAAATCGCGCAGGCCGCATCGGGGTTGATGGCGGCAACGGACGACCCCGAGCTGCGCACCACCTGTCTGCGCATGCTGGCGCGAGGAGGCGATGCGGCGTCGGTGCGGGAACTGATCAACGCACCGGATTTGGCTGATGTCGATGTGGCCGTGTGCCTGAGTTATTCGGGCACGCAGTTCCAGGCATTCGCCGAGCGTGTGTTCGAGCGGGTGCTGCAGCGCGAAGCCGATGTGCAGGCATTGAGCGGCTTTCATTACGGACTGGGAACTCCTGAAGAGGCGGGTGCCCATTTCACTGCGCTGGAGCCGCTTTTCACCCAAGTGCTTGAGCAGTTGCCCGAGGCCGCGTGCCAGCTGGCGCTGATCCTCGAAAGCTACATCCGCAAAGCGATCGGTCACGATGCGGCATGGCCAGGCGTGTTCGAGATGGCTGAGCGCATCCTCTGCTCGGACGACGTGGATGCCCGCAGGCAAATCATTTACGCCTGCACCGGCACGGACAAGGGGGCGTCGGGCATCGAGGGTCAACGTTTGCGTACCCGGATGATTGACACGCTGGTCGAGCGGGAGACGGATCCCGAGAACTTCGAACTGTTGCAGGTGAAACTGCTGTCCGATCAGATCGGTCACCCCGATGCGCCGCGGTGGCTCTCTCGGATGATGGGTAAACAGGCCGACGTGCCCAGCGACAGAGCGGTTCTGCTGGCAGGGTTCAGGGGGGCGCAAACTCAGCGGATCGAAGGGGTCGTGGATGCCGCCCGATCTCTCCTGGGGGGCGAAACGGCTTTGTGACCCCTTTCGTGCAGAATGCCGTGCACTTTCGGCGAGTCGTGCAAAATGCGACAGGCGCAGCGCCATCAGCCCGTGGGCGGGCGCCTGAATCCGTTGGTTTTTTTCGGGGGCGGCACCTGGCCTGATCCCTGCACCGCTTCCGACTGAATCCATCGAACCGCCGGAAGGGGAGCCCATGGCCCCGACATCCCGCAGGAAACTGGTGGTCGCTCATTCGGTGCGGCCCGATGCGCCGCAGCATGAGGTGCAGACCAACACCGCGCTGGCCCGTTGGCTGGCGCAGATACTCGGGCTGAAGTTCGGCGGTGCCTTCGATCCGGCCACGCACCGTGGCCGCGATCTGTACCTGCTGCCGACCCAGACTGTCGTCGGCCCTGAGGCGGCTCGGAACCTGGGCATCCACGGCCCGGACGACCTATGGGGCGGCTACGTCGAGCACGATTTCATCTGCACCAAAGCCATCAGCCACGGACTGCGCAGCCATCAGGCCCATGCGCCGGCGGGGTGGTCGCCGCTGTTTTCCGAGCGGGTGCGCACGGTCGTGCTCGACGGCCTGAGCGTGTTCGCCCTCGAAGATGCGCGGCCCGCCGCCGAGCACCTGCTGTACGGCGGGCCGATCCGCCTCAAGCCGATCCACGCCTGCGCCGGACGGGGACAGGAGGTGATCGCCAGCCTCGACGCCCTCGACGAAGTCCTCGCCCGGCCGGACGCCGCAACGCTGTTCGGCGACGGCGTGGTGCTGGAGCAGGACTTGAGCGAGGTGGTCACCCACAGCGTCGGCCAGTCGTTCATCGGCGATACGGTGCTCAGTTACTGCGGCGATCAGTACTTGACCGAAGACGCGTCAGGCGAAGCCGTCTACGGCGGCTCGAACCTGCTGGCGGTGCGCGGCGGCTACGAAGCCCTGCTGGCGCTGGATCTGGCAGATGACGTGCGGCTGGCCGTCGGCCAGGCCCAGGTGTTCGACCGCGCCGCCGATGAGGCGTACCCGCGCTTCTACGCCTCGCGTCGCAACTACGACATCGCCCAAGGCCTGGACAGCGCCGGCAAGCCGCGCAGCGGCGTGCTGGAGCAATCCTGGCGCATGGGCGGCGCGAGCAGCGCTGAAGTCGCGGCGCTGCAGTGTTTCATCAACGATCCGCAGATGCCGGCGGTGTATGTCTCATCCGTGGAAACCTACACCGACCAGGCCCTGCCGGCGGACGCCATCGAGGTCTACCGGGGGCCGGCGGAGCACAGCGGTTTCCTCCTCAAATACGTGACGGTCAACGCCTATGACGGCCAGAAGCGAAAGCATTCAAATCGACATTGACGACGAACAGATGAGCGGGACGTTCCTCAGTCCCAAATCCAAGGTGCCCGGCGTGCTGTTCGTGCACGGTTGGGGCGGCAGCCAGGAGCGTGACCTGGAACGGGCCAAGGGCATCGCGGGGCTGGGCTGCGTGTGCCTGACCTTCGACCTGCGCGGCCACACCGGCGGCACCGGCATTCCCTTGAGCCGGGTCACCCGCGAAGACAACCTGCGCGACTTGATCGCGGCCTACGACCGACTGCTGGCCCACCCGGCGCTCGACACCTCGGCCATCGCCGTGGTCGGCACCAGCTACGGCGGTTACCTGGCGGCGATCCTCACCTCGCTGCGCCCGGTGCGCTGGCTGGCGCTGCGGGTGCCGGCGCTGTACCGCGACGAGCAGTGGCACCTGCCCAAGCGTGACTTGGACAAGGCCGACCTGCGCGATTACCGCGCCACGTTGGTGCCGGCCGGCAGCAACCGGGCGCTGCACGCCTGTTCGCAGTTCACCGGGGATGTGCTGCTGGTGCAGTCGGAGACCGACGACTACGTGCCCCACGCCACGATCATGAGTTACCGCGCCGCGTGCCAGCAGACCCATTCGCTGACCCACCGCATCATCGACGGCGCCGACCACGGGCTGAGCGATCCGGTGTCGCAGCAGGCCTACACCTCGATCCTGGTCGACTGGATCACCGAGATGGTGGTGGGTGAGCGGCTGAGCATCATCCAGTCCCGCTGAATCAGGCGTAATGCCTGCTGGCGCCATCGCCGGCAGGCTGGCTTCCTCGGAACGATGACGCGGTCCTCAGGAGGCCTTTCTCTCGATCCGCAGCGCCTTGGCCTTGGCCTCCACCACCAGGTACATCACCACCGTGATCAGCAGCGGCAGCAGGAAATAGATCGCCCGGTACGCCAGCAGCCCCGCCACCAGGCTGCCCCGCGACGCCTCGTGCTGGAGCAGGGCGACGAACACCGCCTCCAGCACGCCGAGCCCCGCCGGAATGTGGGTGACGACCCCGGCGATCGCGCTGATCAGCAGCACCCCCAGCACCAGCGGATAGTCGAGCTTGCCCGGCAGCAGGGTGAAGATCACCGCAGCCATCAGCGACCAGTTGAGGGCGCCCAGCAGCAGTTGCAGCACCGCCATGCGCAGCGACGGCAAGTTGATTTCCACGCCCCGCACCGACCATTCCCGGCGCCGGGAGAACCGGCACGCCGCCAGGTAGCCGGTGCTGGCCAGCAACAGCAGGGCGCCCACCCCGTGCAGCGCATCGCTGCTCAGTTTCCAGCCCGGCGGCATGCTCACCAGACCGCTGCTGAACACGACGCCGGCGATGGTCATGTAGCCGAACCAGTTGGTGGCCAGGCTCAGGCCGAGGATCTTGGCGATGTTGCCCTTGCTGACGCCCAGCCGCGAGTACAGCCGGTAGCGCATGGCGATGCCGCCGACCCAGGCGCTGAGGTTGAGGTTGAAGGCGTAGCTGATCAGGCCCACCGGCAGGATCTGTTTCCAGGTCAGGTCCTGGCGGATGTAGGTGCGGCCGATCAGGTCGAAACTGGCGTACACCAGAAAGCTCAGCAGCGTCAGGCTGGAGGCGATGAGCAGCGTGCGGGCCTTGAAGTCGGCCAGGGTCTGCAGCACCTCGGCCCATTCGATGCGGCTGGCGAACATCGTCAGCAGCACGATCAGCGCCAGGAAGAACAGCAGCGTCAGCGGGCGCTTCCAGCGGTGCCAGCGGGAGCGGGCCGGCGCTGCCGGATGCGCCGCTTCGGCAGTCGGGCGGCTCATCGGATTTCGCTGCCGGGTGTGTGGGTGAACGGCGCCAACCTGGGCTTGTGCGCCGGCAGCCAACCGGCCATGGCCGGGAAGTGGCGCAGGAAGTGGAACACCAGCAAGCCCACGGTCATGCGCCAGAGCCGCCCGCGCGGCACGCTGGCGGGATCGACCGCCCGGCAGTGGTCGCGGCTGAGCTGTTCCAGGTGCTCGTGCAGTTCGCGGTTGAACGTGCGGTCGCGGATCAGCACGTTGGCCTCCAGGTTCAGCGACAGGCTCAACGGGTCGAGGTTGCTCGATCCGACGGTGCTCCAGTCCTCGTCCGCCAGTGCGACCTTGCCGTGCAACGGGCGCTCGCAGTACTCGTGGATCTGCACCCCGGCCCGCAGCAGGTAGTCGTAGGTCAGGCGTGCGGCGAGTTTGGCCACTTGCATGTCCGGCTGGCCTTGGAGGATCAGCCGCACCTCGACGCCGCGCCGGGCTGCATTGCGGATCTCGCGCAGCAGCCGGTAGCCGGGGAAGAAGTACGCGTTGGCGATCACCACCCGGCGCCGGGCGCTGCGCAGCACCTGCAAGTACACGTCTTCGATGTCGCGGGGGTGCCGGTCGTTGTCGCGGAACACCAGGCGCACCTGGCCGTCGTGCCCGTCCAGGGCCAGTTGCGCCCGGCGGTCGCGGCGGCGCAGCCACCAGAACCGCGCCCGGCCCGGGCGGCCGCTCTGCAGCAGGGCGAAGTGGTGGATGTCGGCCACCGCCGGCCCTTGGATCTGCACCGAATAGTCCTGCTTGGCTTCGGGGCCGAAGTCCGCCAGGTGGTCGCCGGAGAAGTTGATCCCGCCCATGAACGCGATTTGGCCGTCGACCACCACGATCTTGCGGTGCAGGCGCCGGAACCAGTTGGTGCGGATGCCCAGGCGCTTGGGCGCCGGGTCGAAGATCTGCAGGTGCACGCCGGCCTCGCTGAGCGCCGCGAGGTAGCCGGCGCTCAACTCGCCGCAGCCGAACCCGTCGAAATTGACGGTGGTGCGCACACCGCGCCGGGCGGCGTCGATGAGGATCTGCTGCAGTTCGAGGCCGACCTTGTCCTCGAACACGATGAACGTCTCCAGCAGGATTTCGCTCTGAGCCCCGCGCAACGCGGCGAACACCCGGGGGAAGTAGGCTTCGCCGTTCACCAGCAGTTCGACCCGATTGTTGCCTTGCCAGCCGTAGTCGACCTCGACGGCGCCGGGCTCGCGCACCGGGGCGGCGGGCAGGGACGCAAGTGTGGATTTCTCCAGCGGTGCGCTGCTCATGCTTCGATCTCCACGGACAGCGGCACATGGTCGGACAGGTGTGACCAGGGCCGGTTGGCCAGCACTTGTGGGCGGCTGGCCTTCAGGTTGCGCACGTAGATGCGGTCCAGGCGCAGCGCCGGCAGGCGGGCGGGAAAACTGCGTGCGGGTTTGCCGTGGCGCTCGGCGAACACCTCGCGCAGGCCACAGGGCCCGAGCAGCGCATCGGCCTGCTGGCGCCAGTCGTTGAAGTCGCCGGCGACGATCAACGGCGCGTCGTCGGGCAGTCCGGCCAGGTATTCGGCGAGCCGCATCAACTGGCGGGTGCGGTGGCTTTCGCGCAGGCCCAGGTGCACGCAGAACGCATGCAGTTCACGGTCGTCCCCCGGCAGGCGCAGCACGCAATGCAGCAGCCCGCGGTTCTCGTGGCCGCTGATCGACACGTCGAGGTTGTCATGGCGCACGATCTGGAATTTCGACAGCAGCGCATTGCCGTGGTCGCCCTCCGGGTACACCGCGTTGCGCCCGTAGGCGAACTGCGGCCACAGGCTGTCGGCGAGGAACTCGTACTGCGGCATGGTCGGCCAGTCGGCGAAGCGCTTGGGGTGGTGTTCATGGGTGCCGTGGACTTCCTGCAGAAACACCACGTCGGCGGACACGCTGCGCACCGCTTCGCGCAGCTCCGGCAGGATGAAGCGCCGGTTCAGCGCGGTGAAACCCTTGTGGGTGTTGACGGTGAGCACCGTGAACCGGCACGTGGTGACGGACACCGTGGCCTGCTCGTCGGTGACGCCGATCGGCTCAGGGATGCTCATGGCCGCACCCCGCGATGCCTTGGGTATTCGATTGGATTCGCCGCCATGCCGTCCTCCCGTCCGAAGGCCGTTTGCAGGCCCTGTCTGTGGAGGACTGGCGGCAGGGCGGGAAAGTTTCGGCGGGGCTACGGGCGGTAGAACGCCCTTGGGAGCAAGGGGCCTGGCCCCTGTGGTGCCTTCGCTGACGCCATCGCCAGCAGGCTGGCTCCCACAGGTTCAGCTGCCCCCCGCAATTCCTGTGGGAGCGGCGGTGCGACGACTCGACTTGCCCGCGATGACGGCGGCCGGTCCGGCATCAATGCCTCGGGCCGCCCGTCATCACTGGCAAACCACAGCCAGGAGAACTCAGTGCCCGACGACCACGCGGCCCGCCGTCGGCTCGGCATGCACCGGCCCCAGGCGATCCAGCCGGCCGCTCCACGCCGTCAGCGCCAGGGCCGCCAGCACCACCAGGCCGCCGATCCACGCGGTGTGGATCAGGCCCAGGTGTTCGACGATCAGCCCGCCGCCCCACGCCCCGCCGGCGATTCCCAGGTTGAACGCGGCGATGTTCAGCCCCGACGCCACGTCCACCGCCCGTGGCGTGTGATGCTCGGCCTGGCGCACCACGTACACCTGCAGGCCCGGCACGTTGCCGAACGCGACGGCGCCCCACACCAGCACGGTGGCCAGGGCCAGCCATGGGTTGGCGGCGGTGAAGGTCAGGGCGAACAGCACGGCGGCGAGCAGGGCGAAGATGATCTTCAGGGCGCCGATGGGCCCGCGCCGGTCCGCCAGACGGCCGCCCCAGAGGTTGCCCGCCGCGACGGACACGCCGTACACCAGCAGCACCAGGCTGACCGCCCCGGCGCTGAAGCCGGAGATGTCCTGAAGGATCGGCGCCAGAAAGGTGAAGGCGATGAACGAGCCGCCGTAGCCGATGGCGGTCATGGCGTACACCAGCAGCAGGCGCGGCTGCTTGAGCACCTGCAACTGCTGCACCAGCGACGCCGGTTGGCTGTGGGCGATGGACTTGGGCACGTACAGCAGGCTGCCGATGAACGCGACCACGCCCAGCGCCGACACGGCGAGGAAGGTTTCGCGCCAACCGAAATGCTGGCCGATGAACGTGCCCAGCGGCACTCCGGTGACCAGCGCCACGGTCAGGCCGGTGAACATCACCGCGATCGCGCTGGCGGCCTTTTCCTTGGGCACCAGGCTGGTGGCGATGGTCGAGCCGATGGAGAAGAACACCCCGTGGGCCAGGCCGGTGACAATCCGCGCCAGCACCAGCGACTCATAGGTCGGCGCCAGCCAGGCCAGCAGGTTGCCGAGGGTGAACAGCACCATCAACGACAGCAGCAACAGCTTGCGCGGGACTTTGCCGGTGAGGGCGGTGAGCACCGGGGCGCCGACGGCGACCCCGAGCGCGTACAGGCTGACCAGCAGCCCGGCGGACGGCAGGCTGACGCCCAGGTCGGCGCCGATGGTGGGAAGCAGGCCGACGATGACGAACTCGGTCGTCCCGATGGCGAATGCGCTGAGCGTCAGCGCGAGCAAGGCAATGGGCATGACTGCACTCCGGTAGGGAATTGGATGGAGCGCAGTGTCGGGGTTGGGGCCTTGCGGAAAAATACAGGGGCGGGCATTTGATATTTGCCGGCGAAGCAAAGATCCCGGCGAACCCCGTGACCGGGCGTTTCTAGCGGTGCTGGATCAGTTTGTTGCGCAGCGCCGTCATGTCGTCCGGCGCCAGCTCCAGCCAGTACTGCTGTTTGCCGGCGATCTCGGCGGCGGCTGGCACGCCGTCTCGGTACACCAGCCGGTTGCCCGCCAGCGCCGGCACTTTCGCGCCCGGCAACAGGGTACCGGCCAGGTTCAGCGGGTCGACCCCGCACACCGCCACCAGGCTGCCGTCGTGGGGCCGGCGGCGGACCTCGCGCAGCAGCGGGATCGCTTCAGGCAGGGCGAACTGCTCGCCCGCCAGGCCGCTGACGAAGCGCCCGCCACGGATTTCGCCCCGGGCCTCCAGGCGATGAAAGGTGTGGAGCAGCTCGCGCCAGCTCGGCAGCCAGTCCGCTTCGCGCTCCAGCAAGCGCCAGAACACCACGCCGTAGCGGCGCAGCAGGGTCATGGCGATGTGTTCCAGGGCTTTGGGTTTATCCACAGGCGCGCCGCGCCGCAGCAGGGCCCAGCGTCCGGCATCGTCCATGCCGCCGGCGAAGGCGCCGCGCCCGCGCCGGTGGCTGCGTTGCGGGCGTTTGCCGGCCGGAGCGGTCAGCGCCCGCAGACCGGCAAAGCTGTCGGCGTTCACCAGGCCCGCGCCCACCAGTTCCTGCAAGGCGATCTCCAGTTCCGAACGCAGCAAGTGCGCTTCGTGGATCAGTTCGTCGAAAAACAGCGCGCCGTGCAGGCTCAGGGCCTCGAACACTTTTTGGGCTTTGGGCGACAGTTCATCGCTCGGCGTCTGCTCGGTCAGCCCGCTCCACAGCCCCACCCGGCTGCGCGGCAGCAGCACCACCGGCGTGCTGCGCAGGGCGCTGGCGCCCGAGGCCGGTCGGGCGTTCAGGCGCATCCACACCTGTTTGCCGCTGCGGCACAGCTCGTCCAGCCAGCCCGGCGAATAGTCCTTGAGCCTGGCCGGCAGCAGGTCGCTGTCCCAGGCCGACGCGGCCGCCGGGTAGCCTTCGAACTGGGCGACGATGGCCGGCAGCACGGCGTTGCCCTGGCCTTGGGTGGCGGCGGACAGGTGCTGCCAGTCGAACAGGAAGCGCATGAAGTCCTGCAGCGTCACCGGTTCGATTTCCCGGCGCAGGCGCTTGACCGTGTAGCGGTGGATCCGCGCCAACAGGTGCCGCTCGCACCACTCTTCGACGTCCAGCCCCGGGGTGAAACGGCCACGCAGCACATAGCCCTCGTGCTCCAGCCGGGCCAGGGCCTGCCGGATGAGCGAGGCCGGCTGCGCCAGCGGTTCGCCGATGGCCTCCACCGGCAACGGGCCGAAGCCGCCGAGCCGGGCGCGGATCACCTCGACCAGCGCGTCATCGGCCGTCCAGGCTTCGTCGAAGCCGGGCAGCGGCTCCAGCGCCGGATGCCGTTCGGCCTGTGGATAAAGCGCCAGCAGACAAGCGAGGCGTTCCCGCGCCAGCCACAGTTCCTGCTGCGCACCGATCCGCAAACGGCAGGCGCGGCCGCTGTCGGCCAATGCTTCCAGCCATTGCGGCCAGCGTGGATCGGCCTGGGCCTCGCGGTCGCTGACGCAGGCCAGGCTCATCAGCGCTTCGTGCATTTCGTCGAGGTTGCCCGGTGCCGGCCAGGCCTCTTGCGCGACGGCGGCAATCGCCTCGGCGTCCAAGGCGCCGAGGTCGTCGGTGGACTGCGGATCGCTCCAGCGGCGGTTGAGCACCGCCTGGGTGCGGCGCTCCTCCAGCGGTGCGTCATCGAGGAAGGTGTAGGGGCGGGCGCTGAGGATCTCGGCGGCCAGCGGCGAGGGCGCCGGCAGGTCGCGGCTGACCAGGCGCACGTCGCCGCACTCGATGCGCCGCAGCAGGGCGAGCCAGCCTTCGGTGTCCATCGCTTCGTGCAGGCAGTCGTCGATCGTCTGCTCGACCAGCGGATGGTCCGGGATCTCACGCTCGCCGGCGAGGTTCTCAAGGCAGGCGATCTGGTCGGGAAACACGCTGGCGATCAGGTCTTCGCTTTTCATCCGCTGCAGCTGCGGCGCGACCTTGCGCCCGCCGACGAAGCGCGGCAAGGCCAGCGCCACCCCGGCGTTCCAGCGCCAGCGCACGCCGAACAGCGGCGCGTCCAGCAGCGCCTGGATCAGCACGTGTTCGGCGCTGTCGCTGCGCAGGTAACGCCAGACGTCGTCGAGGGCGAAGCTGTGGCTGGTGGACAGCGACAGCACGATGGCGTCTTCGCTGGCGGCCGCCTGCAGCTCGAAGTTGAAGGTACGGCAGAAACGCTTGCGCAGGGCCAGGCCCCAGGCGCGGTTGATGCGGCTGCCGAACGGCGAGTGGATGATCAGTTGGGTGCCGCCGGACTCGTCGAAGAAGCGCTCCATCAGCAGCGTGTCCTGGGAGGGCAGGGCGCCGAAGGATTGGCGGGCGCGGGCCAAGTAGTCCACCAGTTGCTCGGCGCTTTCGGGGTTCAGGCCGAGGGTCGCGGTCAGCCAGTCGAGGGCCGGTTGCAGGTCGCCAGGGTGGGCGCCGAGCAAGGCGTCGAGCTGCGCGTGCAGGCGGGCCACCGCCGCCGACAGTTCGGCGCTGCGTCCCGGCGCTTCGCCGAGCCAGAACGGGATGGTCGGCGGCTGGCCCTGGGCGTCCTCGACCCGCAGCTTGCCGGTCTCCACCCGCAGGATGCGGTAGGACGTGTTGCCGAGCTGGAACACATCGCCGGCGATGCTCTCCACGGCGAAATCTTCGTTGACGCTGCCGACATTCAGGCCCTGGGGCTCCAGCAGCACGCTGTAGTCGGCGTTGTCCGGGATGGTGCCGCCGCTGGTCACGGCGGTCAGCCGCGCGCCGCGCCGGCCGCGCAGGGTGCGGCCGACGGCGTCGCGGTGCAGGTAGGCGCTGCGGATGCCCTGGCGGCCGTTGTAGCCTTCGGCGAGCATCGTCAGCAGCGCCTGATAGTGCTTGTCGTCGAGGCCGGCATAGGGTTCGGCCTGGCGCAGCAGCGTCAGCAGCGAGGCTTCGTCCCATTCCCGGCAACTGACTTCGGCGACGATCTGCTGCGCCAGCACGTCCAGCGGCGCTTCGGGGATGTGCAGGCGGTCGAGTTCGCCCCGGCGCACGCAGTCGAGCAGGGCCGCGCATTCGATCAGGTCGTCGCGGGAGGTGGCGAACAGCCGGCCCTTGGGCGTGCCGCCGACCTGGTGCCCGGAACGCCCGACCCTTTGCAGGAACGCGGCGATCGAGCGCGGCGAGGCGATCTGGCACACCAAGTCGACCTCGCCGATGTCGATGCCCAGCTCCAGCGCGGCGGTGGCCACCAGCACGCGCAGCTCGCCGCGCTTGAGCCGCTGTTCGGCCTCCAGCCGGGATTCCTTGGCCAGGCTGCCGTGGTGCGCCGCCACCGCGTCCTTGCCCAGACGCTCGCTCAAGTGCCGGCTCAGGCGTTCGGCCAGGCGCCGGGTGTTGACGAACACCAGGGTGGTGCGGTGTTCGCGCACCAACGTGGCGAGGCGCTCGTAGACCAGTTCCCAGACGTCGTTGGCCATCACGGCCGACAGCGGCACGGGCGGCACTTCGATGCCCAAGTCCCTCGGCCGGGCGTGGCCGATGTCGATGATCTCGCAGGGGCGGCCGTGGCCGGCCAGGAACCGCGCCACCGTCTCGATGGGCGTTTGGGTGGCCGACAGGCCGATGCGCAACAGCGGCTCCGGGCACAAGGCCTGCAAACGCTCAAGGCTCAGGGCCAGGTGGCTGCCGCGCTTGCTCGCGGCCATGGCGTGGATCTCATCGACGATCACCGTGCGCACGGTGCCGAGCATCTGCCGCCCGGACTCCGAGCCGAGCAGCACGTAAAGCGATTCGGGGGTGGTCACCAGAATGTGCGGCGCGCGCTTGCGCATCGCGGCGCGGTCGTTCTGCGGAGTGTCGCCGGTGCGCACGGCGGTGGTGATCTCCAGCGCCGGCAGGTCCATCCGGCGCAATTGCTCGGTGATGCCCGCGAGCGGATCCTGCAGGTTGATGCGGATGTCGTTGGACAACGCCTTGAGCGGCGACACGTAGACCACCAGGGTCGCGTCCGGCAGCCCGTCCGGGTTTTCCAGGCCACGGCGCACGAGGTCGTCGAGCACGGCGAGGAAGGCGGTGAGGGTCTTGCCGGAGCCGGTGGGCGCCGCGATCAGGGTCGAACGGCGCTGGCGGATCAGCGGCCACGCGCGGGCCTGGGCGGCGGTGACCGTCGGGAAGGTGCTGGCGAACCAGGCGCTGACGGCGGGATGAAAGCCTGCCAGGGCGCTGTCGGCGGGGAGGGGCAGATTCATGGGGCCAGTTATGCGGGCGGGCGTTCGAAGATGCAAGTACCGCTGGGGATCTTCGGCGACACCGATCGCCGGCAGGCTCCCACAGGTTTTCGGGGGGACGACGCCCGTCCCTTGTGGGAGCCAGCCTGCTGGCGATGGGGCCTGTCGCCGCACCACAAAACCGGGGGGATCTACACTTTGCGGGTGACGGTTGCGCACTAAACCCGCAAAATGCAACGATTCCGGCAATGACCGGCGGCGGCGCCAGCCGCGCCGCCGCCATCGCCATGTTTCCCATCAGACTGGGCCTGCTGACTCTATGCGAATGCGCCTTATGTTACTGGGCGGCGGAAATGCCCTTGGGCAGGCGCTGATTCGCCTCGGTGCAGAGGAAGACATCGGTTTCCTCGCCCCCCGCCCGCCCGAAGACGGCTGGGATGCCGCGAGCCTGACCCAACTGCTCGACGACACCCGTCCCGACGCGTTGATCAACCTCGCCTACTATTTCGACTGGTTCCAGGCCGAGGCCGTCAGCGAAAGCCGCCTGGCCGGGCAGGAACGCGCCATCGAGCGTCTGGCCGAACTGTGCCAGCACCACAACATCATCCTGTTGCAGCCCTCCAGCTACCGGGTGTTCGACGGCTCCCGCGCCACCGCTTACAGCGAAAAGGACGAACCGGTGCCGCTGGGCCTGCGCGGCCAGGCCCTGTGGCGCATCGAACAGAGCGTGCGTGCCACTTGCCCGCAGCATGTGCTGCTGCGCTTCGGCTGGCTGCTGGACGACAGCCCAGAGGGCACGCTGGGCCGTTTCCTCGCTCGCGCCGAACAGCCGGACGAACTGCTCCTGGCCGATGACCGCCGGGGCAATCCGACCCCGGTGGACGACGCGGCACGGGTGATCATTTCGGTGCTCAAGCAACTCGATTGCGCGGCGCCGTTGTGGGGCACGTACCATTACGCCGGCCAGGAGGCGACCACGCCGCTGGCGCTGGGCCAGGCGATCCTGACCGAAGCGCGCGGCCTGCATCCGCTGGCCGTCGAGGCGCCGACCGCCCAGGCCCACGCCGCGCGTCCCGACGCCGCCGAAGAGCCGCAGCACACGGTGCTGGCCTGCAAGAAAATTCTGCACACCTTCGGGATCAAGCCGCGCGCCTGGCGCGCCGCGCTCCCGGGCTTACTGGATAGGTTTTACCGTCATGGCTGAAGGCCCTGTTTTAATCACCGGCGGCGCCGGTTTCATCGGCTCGCACCTGGTCGACGCACTGCTCGCCAAGGGCCGTTCGGTGCGGGTGCTCGACGACCTGTCCACCGGCAAGCGCAGCAACCTGCCGCTGGACAACCCCAAGGTCGAACTGGTGGTCGGCGATGTCGCCGACGCGGCGCTGGTCGCCACGGCGATGCAGGGCTGCAGCGCGGTCGCCCACCTGGCCGCTGTGGCCTCGGTGCAGGCGTCGGTGGACGACCCGGTGAAGACCCACCAGAGCAACTTCATCGGCACCCTCAACGTCTGCGAGGCCATGCGTGTGGCCGGCGTCAAACGTGTGCTGTTCGCCTCCAGCGCGGCGGTGTACGGCAACAACGGCGAAGGCCAGGCGATCGACGAAGACACCCCCAAGGCCCCGCTGACGCCCTATGCGTCGGACAAGCTGGCGGGCGAGCATTACTTTGATTTCTACCGGCGCCAGCACGGCCTGGAACCGGTGATCTTCCGTTTCTTCAACATCTTCGGACCGCGCCAGGATCCGTCCTCGCCGTACTCCGGCGTGATCAGCATCTTCAGCGAGCGGGCGCAGAAGGGCCTGCCGATCACCGTGTTCGGCGACGGCGAGCAGACCCGCGATTTCCTCTACGTCGAGGATCTGGTCGATGTGCTGGTGCAGGCCATCGAGAAGCCCGAAGCGCAGCCGGGTGCGGTGAACGTCGGCTGGAACCGCGCGACCAACCTCAAGCAGATGCTGGCCGAGCTGGAAAAGGTCGTCGGGCAACTGCCGACCGTGAGCTACGGCCCGGCCCGCTCCGGCGACATCCGCCACTCGCGGGCCGACAACCGGCGTTTGCTGGAGCGCTTCGAACTGCCGGCGCAGACGCCGATGAGCGTCGGCCTGGCGCGGCTGTTGGGCCGCTAAGCCGCCACAAACAAAAAAGGCGCCTTTGCAGGCGCCTTTTTTGCGGGCGGGGTATCGCGGTGAAGCCCGATGCGATCCCTGTGGCGAGGGAGCTCGCTCCCGCTCGACTGCGCAGCAGTCGCAGATCCGGTCAACGCGGTTTTTCTGAAGCACCGCTTCTGTCCGGTCCGGGGCCGCTTTCGCAGCCCGGCGGGAACGAGTCCCCTCGCCGCATTAGCCCTCATCCACCACCACGTGAACGTTCTTAGAACTTGTAGCCCAGACCGACCATGTACACAAACGGATCGACGTCCACGTTCACCCGTGCGCGGGTGCCCGGGGCCACGGCGTTGTTCTCCACGGTGGCGCGGGTGTCGATGTCGATGTAGCGCACCTGGGCGTTGAGCATGATGTTGTCGGTCAGCATGTAGTCGGCGCCCACCTGCCAGGCCAGGCCCCAGGAGTTCTTCGCCTTGAAGTTGCTGAAGCCGTTGGACTGGGCCTGGCTGCCGACGTGTTCGTCGTAGATCCAGGTGTAGTTGATGCCGCCGCCGATGTACGGCTGGAAGGCCGATTTCGAGTCCAGCGGGTAGTAGACCAGGCTCAGGGTCGGCGGCAGGTGCTTGAGGGTGCCGAGCTTGCCGTTGGCGGCGGCCAGGCCCGTGCCCTTGAGCTTCACGTCATGTTCGAACGGGGTCGCGGCGAGCAGCTCGACGCCCAGGTTCGGCGTGATCATGTAGGCGAAGTTCAGGCCCAGCTGAGTGTCGCTGCTCATGGTCGCCTTGCCGCCCAGGTTGGCGCCGCTCAACGGACCCTGGTCGACCTTGACGCTGGAGCTGTCGGCCTTCGGGTTGACGGTGATCGCGCCGGCGCGAACGATGATGTCGCCGGCTTCGTGGGCATGGGCGAGCGGGGCTGCGAGCGCAAATGCAAACAGCGAGGCGCTGAGCAAGGACTTGTTCATGGGGGCTCCAAAAGGACGTTGAAAAGGTTCGATGTCCAAATGGTACGGAGCCGTCTGATACGGTCTTTTGATTCAGCTCAATGAAACAGTGATCGTCGTTTTTTCTGCGGAACTTCGCCGGCCCCCGCTTGGATTTGTGCCTGAACACCGATCCCTGTGGGAGCCAGCCTGCTGGCGATGGCGAGCGCCCAGGCCTCGCCGCAGCCGGCGGATTCACTCCGGCAGTTCATAGACATAGATCTTGTCCGCCGCCATCTGATACCCGGCATCGGCCAGTTCGCTGGTGGACGGCTTGACCTGCAGCGGCCCCTCGACCCAGTAGGGCTGGTACAGCTCGTCGAGCTTCACGCCCAGCTCGCTCTTCACGTGCACGATCTGGTTCGACGGCGGTGGCGGCACGTGGATGCAGGCGCCGAAGTACGGCACCAGGAGGAAGTCCGTGGTGCGGCCTTCCTCGCTGACCTCCAGCGGCACGATGTAGCCCGGCAGGCGCACGTTCTGCCCGTCGAGGCTCTGCACCACCGGGGCGTTGGGCATGTCCTGCTTGGCCGCCGGGGCGGACTCGGCGGACAGCGCGTCGCCCATCTTCGACAGGTCGTGCAGCGGCGTCATGTTCGGCGTCTCCGCCGGCGCGTCCGGCGGGATCATCTCCGACCAGGTCAGGTCTTTCGGCGCGGCCGCCCACACGGGCAGGGCCATCAGCAACAGCAGCGCGAGCGCGGCGCGGGGCATGGGGGACATCCTCATAGTCGGATCGACAGGCCATCGGCCAGGGATTGGCGGTAGGCGCGCCAGGCCGGCACGCTGCCCATCAGCAGCGCGGCCGCCAGAATGCCACCGAGCAGCGTCCATTCATACTCGCTCGGCCAGGCCAGCGGCAGGTACAGCCCGTAGTTGGCCTGCACGTAACCTTGCGCCACGGCGATGCCGGCGTACAGCAAGGCCAGCCCGGCCACTGTCCCGGCCAGCGCCAGGGCAAAGGCTTCCAGCACCAGCAAGCTTGCGATGTGCCAGGGCCGTGCGCCCACCGAACGCAGGATCGCCATCTCCCGGCGGCGTTCGTTGAGGCTGGTGAGGATCGCCGTGAGCATGCCGATCAACCCGGTCAGCACGACGAACAGCGACACCACGAACAGGGCCTTTTCGGCGGTGCCCATCAGGCTCCACAGCTCCTGGAGGGCCACGCCGGGCAGGATCGCCAGCAGCGGTTCGCCGCGGAATTCGTTGATCTCCCGTTGCAGGGCGAACGTGGAGATCTTGCTGTTGAGGCCGAGCATGAATGCGGTGATCGCCTGGGGCGTCAGGTCCATGTTGCGCGCCTGGTCGGCGCTGATCCGCCCGTTGCCCCGGGCCGGCACGCCGTTGTGCCAGTCGATGTGAATCGCCTCCATGCCGCCCAGGCTGATGTGCAGCGTGCGGTCCACCGGCGTGCCGGTGCGCTGGAGGATGCCGACCACCGTGAACGGCTTGTCGTCGTGCTTGACCAGGCTGATCGCCGCCACGCCGTGGGCCAGCACCAGTTTGTCGCCGAGCTTGTAGTGCAGCGCCTCGGCCACTTCGGCGCCGAGCACCACTTCGAACGGATCGGTGGCGAAGGCACGGCCGTCGGCCAGGGCCAGGTGCTGCTGGCGGCCGTAAAGGTAATGCTCGAAGTAGGCGCCGGTGGTGCCCATCACCCGGTAGCCCCGGTGGGAGTCGCCGAGGGACATGGGGATCGCCCATTTCACTTTCGGGTCGTTGGCGAACCGCTCGAAGCTGTCCCAGCGGATGTTGTTGGTGGCGTTGCCGATGCGGAACACCGAGTACAGCAGCAGGTTCACCGAGCCCGAGCGGGCACCGACGATCAGGTCGGTGCCGCTGATGGTGCTGGCGAAACTGGCCTTGGCCTCGGTGCGCACCCGTTCCACCGCCAGCAGCAGGCAGACGGAGAGGGCGATCGCGAACGCGGTCAGCAGGGCGGTGAAGCGGCGGTTGGCGAGGCTGGCCATGGCCAGGCGGAACAGATACATCTCAGACCTCGGCGGACGTGGCGGCGCGATTGAGTTCGGCCAGGGACAGGTGACGGTCGAACAGCGGGGCCAGGCTCTGGTCGTGGCTGACGAACAGCAGGCTCGATCCGGCATCGCGGCATTCGGCGAACAGCAGGCGGAGGAAGTTTTCCCGGGCATCGTGGTCCAGCGCCGAGGTGGGTTCGTCGGCGATCACCAGTTCCGGCTGACCGATCAAGGCCCGTGCCGCCGCCACCCGTTGCTGCTGGCCGATGGACAGCGAGTCGGCGCGGCGGCCAAGGATGCCTTTATCGTTCAGGCCCAGGTGGGCGAGCAGGGTGGCGGCGGCCTGGTCGACGCTGCCGTGGCGCTGCTTGGCCCGCTGCGCCCGCAGCTTCGAGAAGTGGCAGGGCAGCTCGACGTTCTCGCGCACCGACAGGAACGGCAGCAGGTTGAACTGCTGGAAGATGTAGCCGGTGTGATCGACCCGGAAGCGGTCGCGGGCGCCGGCGCCGAGGTCGGTCAGTTCCTGGCCGAGCAGGCGGATGCTGCCGCGGCCGGGCTTCTGCACCCCGCCGAGCAGGCCGAGCAGGGTGGTCTTGCCGCTGCCGCTGGGGCCTTTGAGGAACAAGGTCTCGCCGGCCTCCAGACGGAACGCCGGGATGTCCAGCAGCGGCGGGTGGCCGGGCCAGCTGAAGCCCAGGTCCGACAGTTCGATGAGTGCTTGGGTCATGGTGCCGATCCCACAGGGTTGGGGTGGGTTCAGAACTTCAGGGCCGCGGCCTTGGCCGTCACTTCGGTGCCTTGCTGACCGCTTGGGCCGATCAGTTGCACCTGGATTTTCTGGGTGGCCGGGAAGGTGCTGAACACCTTCGAAAGGTCCAGTGCCTTCAGCGTACCCGGCGTCGCGCAGCTGAACTGGTAGTGGGCGTGGATCTCGCTGTGGTCGTGGTGATGCTCGTGGCCGTCCTTGTCGGCTTCCTCGTCATGGTCGTCGTCGGCGTCGGGCTTGTCGCCGAACAGCGGGCTTTCCAGTTCCTGGCGGGTGACCTTGCAGCCGGCGGCGGCCGGCAGGCTGAACAGCGCCAGCGGTTGCTCGAGCTGCGCGCGGGCGGCGGCGACCTTGGCCTTGTCGGCTTCGCTGGTGGCGGCATGTTCGAAGCCGACCAGGTTCATCGCCGGGCTTTCCAGTTCCAGCTCCAGGGTCTGGCCGTCGAGCGCCGCGTTCAGGCGGCCGACGCCATGCTCGTGGGCACCGAGGCTGCCGTGTTCGTGGTCATGGTCGTGCTCGTCGGCGGCCTGGGCGACGGCCAGCGGCAACAGGGCAAACGGCAAAGCGAGCAGCAGACGGCGCATGGCGGTCTCCGGAAAGTAAAGTGAAGAGTTTGTTATGTAATCTTATAACGAAAGTGCGGAGAGTTTGCCCGCCCGCCCCGCATTGCGCAAGACATGAGCGCACGTTGCCCGCGCCAGGTCGCGGGCAACGCTCAGGTGTTCGAAGGCGTCCGGACGGTCAGAACCCGTTGCCCGGATAGTCGAACCAGTAACGGCCCGACAGCACCTGACGGATGAAGCCGGGCTCCAGCACGTCCGGCGCATCGCGGTTGAAGCGCTGGCGCCAGGCCGGCAGCCACCAGTAATCGACGGCCGTGCCGCGTGGGTGCACCACCAGCGTCAGCACCTCCCGGTCGATGCTGGCCTGTTCGTACAGCTGGTGGCTGCGTTCCATGAAGCCCAGGTACTGGCTGATCGGCAGCCGGAACATCAGCGCGGTGGCGTAGACCTTCTCGCTCTGGCTGAACGCCGGGTTCTGCAGGATCTGCACGGCCTCGCAGGCATAGGCTTGGGGTTGATCGGCGATCACGCGGCCCTGGGGCGTGGAGAGCACGTCGAAGCGGTTGTCGAGTTCGCGCCAGTCCACCCGGCCGTTGCGCTCGAAGTAGCCGTGGACGAAGGCGCTCAGGGGCCCCGGCGCGCCGTCGCCGGGCGGGCAGGCCGTCAGGTCGGCGGGCGACCAGGACCGCCAGGCCGCGATCAGCGCCAGCGCAAGCACCGGGAAAATCCAGAAGAGTCGTTTCATTGGGGTGTGCTGTGCTTGTACCGTCGGAAAATGGTGAAGTCATGGTCGCTGTCGATGCCGTTGCCGGCGATCTGCCGGAAGCCGGCGTCGTTGACTTCGACCCTCTCCCAGCCGGCGGAAATGCACACGCCCTGTGCCAGGATAAAGCCGACGTGACCGCTCGCGTTGGAATAATTGACAGCATACGCGCCGATGTCGCCGGGTAAAGCCGAACGCTCCACCTTCCAGCTGTTGAGCAGCCGGGTGTCGTCGGCCCACTCGCCGGCCAGCGGCGGGCTGAGGTTCTTGACGCCCGGCAAGTACTTCGATTTGCCGTGCTCGATCAGCGCCACGTTGACCCCGATGGAGGTCAGCACGTCGTACACGAACAGGTTGCATTTGTTGGTGCCGGCCGCGAACTCCACGCTCTGCTTGAGCGTCGGGTGCTCCAGCGACCTTTTGCTCGTTTTGCCGGCCCATGCCGTGGAGCCCCGGTGCTGTAGGGCCGCGAGCAGTATCCGGCGCGGCATGTCCTGGATCATCACCTTGACGGTGCGGGTCTGGTTCTTGCGCTTGACCCCGTATTCCACCTCATAGAAAACATCGTTCGTGACGGCGCCGGTGGTGGACAAGGGCACCCTGACCCAGGGCGACACGGCCACCATCGTCAGGCGTGTGCCCGGGGTCAGCGTGGCGGTGTTGAGCGCCTTCTGCGCGCCGGAAGTCCCGACGACCCGCAGGCTGACTTCATGGCTGTCGCGGGTCTTGATGGTCTTGGTCTTTCCCGTGTCCTTGATGGTGACGAGGGTCTGCACCTTGTCCGGCTGCAGCAGATACGTCTGGTCGGGGCCGTCCGCTTGGGTGATCGCGTCGTCGATGACGTTGCCGTCGATCAGCAGCTGAAACTTCACGCCCCGGGGCGCCTGCATCAGGAAGTCCTTAAAGACCAGTCTGATTTCCGATTTCATGACGCCTCCTGATCCAGCGGCTCTTCGTAGACATAGAACGACCACTCGGCGTCTTCGCCGACCAGCAGGGTGTCGTAGTCTTCGGGGTTCTCCACGGCGTGTTCGCAGCCTTCGCCGGTGGCTGTGCAGGTGCTGTCTTCGAGAATGGCGGCCTTGTTCTTGTCCTTGAGGCGGTAGGCCAGGCCCGGTTTCTCGGTGTCGTCCTGGCGCTCGACGATCACCTGCAGATACCGGCGGGAGGCCAGGGCGGCGATGGGCGGGCCCATGTCGATGGGCGCCGGCCGGCCGATGCCGGCGTAGCCGCTGTGCTGTTGGGTCAGTACCTTGTTGGCCATGGGCGGGCAGCCGCAGGCGACGTAGTCGCCCTCAAGCGCCGCGGGGCCTGCGGGCAGCATCAGGGTGCGCTCTCCCACCGCGACGATCGGCCCTTGGCCCGCGCTGCAGGCCGGGCAACTGGCGAGCTGCCCGATGGAGGCGATGATCTGCCCTTCGATCCTGAGATTTTCATTGCCTTCGAGCACCACGCCACCGGTAGAGGTGGGGGCTCCCTTGGAGGCCAGTTTCCTGCCTGCGGACATGGGCATCCTTCCCATGGAAAAAACAGAAATATAGACGCTCCCGGAGAATCTGCCCGGAGGCCGCTCATCGTGCGCTTGGCGTTGCGCACCGGCCATGGGAGCATGCCGGCCATACAGATGCGGGAGCGAAGCTTATGTTGCGGATACGCGGAACCGTCGGCGATGTGCCGGTGGACTTGACGCTGGAACTGGATGACGGCGACTGGGCGCGGCTCGGTACGCACTTCGGCGCATCCTTGCAGGCGGCGCCGCAGGCCGCCGCAACGCCTGCGGCGAAACCGTCGAATCAGGACGACGCATTGTGGCAGACCGCGCAGGAGCTGCTGCGCAAGGCCGGGCAGCTCAGCGGGCCGGACCTGCTGGAGCAACTGGAAGGGCTGACCGGCAGCGCCGCGGCGGGCAAGCGCCTGCTGGTGCGGCTGCGCCACTCGTCGCAGGTGAAGGTGGCGAGCGGCGGGGATACGCCGCTCTACAGCTGGACCGAGTGACCGGTCAGTACAGCGCCGCGAACACCTTGCGCCGGTAGACGGTCACCAGCGGGTGATCGTTGCCCAGCAGTTCGAACACTTGCAGCAGGGTCTTGTGCGGCAGGCCTTCGCCGTAGCTGCGGTTGCGGATGAACAGCTTGAGCAGGGCGTCCAGTGCCGCTTCGTATTGCTGGCGGGCCAGTTGCTGGATCGCCAGTTGGTACACCGCTTCATCGTCCTGCGGGTTCTGCGCAAGGCGCGCCTTGAGCTCGGCGGCGTCCGGCAGGTCCCGGGCCAGGCCGAGGAACTTGATCTGGGCCTTGGCCCCGGCCAGCGCGGCCTTGTGCTCATCGCTCTTGACCGCGTCGAGCACGGTCTGCGCCTCGCCCAGCTCGCCGCGTTCGGTGAGGCAGCGGGCATACAGGATCAGCGCCTTGGCGTTGGTGTTGTCTTCGCCCAGGATCGCGACCAGCGCCGCTTCGGCGTCCGCGAACCGGCCGGCGTCGAACAGCGCCTGGGCCTGTTCGAACGGGTCGGCGGCGGCCGGCGGCGGCATCTGCACATGGGGCTCGAGCATCGCGCGCACGGCGGACTCGGGCTGCGCGCCGGCAAAACCGTCCACCGGCTGGCCGTCCTTGAACAGCACCACGGTCGGCAGGCTGCGGATGCCGAAGCGGGCGACGATGTCCTGCTCGATGTCGCAGTTGACCTTGGCCAGCAGCAGCTCGCCCTGATAGCTCTCGGCGATGCCCTGGAGCATCGGCATCAGCGCCTTGCACGGCGCGCACCATTCGGCCCAGAAATCCACCAGCACCGGTTTGTGGAAGGAGTTCTCGATCACCGACCGGTCGAAATCGGCGGTCGTGGCGTCGAAGATGTAGGGCGTTTGCTCGCTCATGGGGGCTCTCGTGAAAGCGTGGATGGGGCAACTATACGGGGTGGCGGGGTGTGGCCGGAAGCGGTTGGCTAGCGCCGCGCATGGTAAAGGCTGACATGCCGGAACTCTTCCGGTTCGGCCAGATCCGGCAGGGTCATGGCCTCCAGCATCTCGATGCGGGTGTACTGCGGATGGCGGAAGTCGCGCACCCGGGAGTCGGCCACCAAGGCCTCGCGCCCACGGCTGAGGAACGCGTCGAGCAGCGGCAGGTTGGCCCGGTCGTAGAGCACGTCGGCGACCAGGATCAGGTCGAAGCGATCCGCCTCGGCGAAGAAGTCCGTCGAGTAGCCCATCTCCACGCCGTTGAGGCTTGCGTTGGCCCGGCACGCGGCAATCGCCAACGGGTCGAGGTCGCAGGCCACCACTTCCAGCGCGCCGGCCTTCACGGCGGCGATCCCGGCGATGCCGGAGCCTGCGCCGAAGTCCAGCACGCGCTTGCCCCTGACCCATTCGGGATGTTCGGCCAGGTAACGCGCCACCGCCAGGCCGCTGGCCCAGCAGAAGCTCCAGTATGGCGGCTCGTGGAGGATGCGGCGGGTTTCGTCCGGGGTGAATTCCCGGGCCATGTTGTCGCCGTCGATCAGCCACAGGCGCAGATCGGTGCCCGGCAGCGGGCAAGCCACCAGCCGGGCGTCGCCGAGCAGTCCGCTCAAGGCCTGCTGCAGGTCGAACGGTGCATTCATGGCGCTTTGACGAACTGCAGCGGGCCCAGTGCCTGGGTGGTCGGCTGGGTGATGGCCTGCGACGGCAGGTGCAGGATCAACTGGCCGGACTGGCTGGCGCGGCCTCGCAGCTCGACCCGGGCGCCGGCGGGGAAGGCGTCGGGGTTGAAGCGCAGGTGGAACGGCAGCGCCCGGTCGTTGCCGATCAGCGTGGCGCTGGCCAGCAGTTGCTGCGGCCGGTCCTTCTCGTCGATCACCAGCAGCGCCAGTTCGACTTCGGCGCCGGCGGGCACGCCTTGCAGGGTGCCGCTCAGCTCGCGCTGGTAGGCCGGCAGCGGGCCGAGGTCGGCGGCTTCCCGGGCCTTTTTCTGCGCCTGCTGCGGCGCAGGGCCCGGTGTCGGCGGCTGGGGCTTGGGCGCATCGCTGCCGCAGGCCACCAGCAGGCCGAAGAGACTGAGCAAAACGAGCGGACGTAACGGCATTGGCGGCTCCGTAAAAGTGAAATCCATGGATCGTCAGATCATGGCAGTCTGTATACCGCAAAGCCTATGGCTTGTCTTGCCACGGGGATGCGCTACCATGGCCCTCCCATTTTTTGTTGCCAGCCACCATGCACTGTCCCTTCTGCGGTGCCAACGACACCAAGGTCATCGACTCGCGTCTGGTCGCCGAGGGCGAGCAGGTGCGCCGCCGGCGTGAATGCCTGGCCTGCGGCGAACGTTTCACGACGTTCGAGACGGCCGAGCTTGTGTTGCCGCGCCTGATCAAAACCGACGGCAGCCGCCAACCCTTCGACGAAGAGAAACTGCGCGCCGGCATGCAGCGTGCGCTGGAGAAACGTCCCGTCAGCGTCGAGCGCCTCGAGTCCTCCCTGGTGCACATCAAGCACAAGCTGCGCGCCACCGGCGAGCGCGAGGTCAAGTCCCTCGTGGTGGGTGAGTTGGTGATGGCCGAACTGAAAAAACTCGACGAAGTCGCCTACATCCGCTTCGCGTCGGTGTACCGCCGCTTCCAGGACCTCAACGAGTTCCGCGAAGAGATCGACCGCCTGGCCCGCGAACCGGTGAAAGAATGACCGCCGCCGAACAGGCCATCCTCGACGCGCACTTCATGGCCCGGGCCCTGGAGCTGGCGCGCAGGGGCCACTACACCACCCACCCGAACCCGCGGGTCGGCTGCGTGGTCGTGCGCGACGGGCAGATCGTCGGCGAAGGCTGGCACGAACGCGCCGGCGAACCCCACGCCGAAGTCCACGCCCTGCGCGCCGCCGGCGAGCAGGCCCGGGGCGCCACCGCCTACGTCACCCTTGAGCCGTGCAGCCACCATGGCCGCACGCCGCCGTGCGCCGACGCGCTGGTCAAGGCCGGCGTCGGGCGGGTGGTGGCGGCGATGCAGGATCCGAATCCGCAGGTCGCAGGCCAGGGCCTGCAACGCCTGGCCGACGCCGGTATCGCCACCGCCAGCGGGGTGCTGGAAGGCGAGGCGCGCAAGCTCAACGAAGGCTTTCTCAAGCGCATGGAGCACGGCTTGCCGTTCGTGCGGGTCAAGCTGGCCATGAGCCTCGACGGCCGCACGGCCATGGCGAGCGGCGAGAGCCAGTGGATCACCGGCCCCGCCGCGCGCTCGGCGGTGCAGCGCCTGCGGGCCCAGGCCAGCGTGGTGCTGACCGGCGCCGACACGGTGCTGGCCGATGGCGCACGCTTGACCGTGCGGGCTGACGAATTGGGGCTGGATGCGGCGCAGACCGCGCTGGCCATGAGCCGGCCGCCGCTGCGGGTGCTGGTCGACGGCCGCCTGCGGGTGCCGCTGGATGCGCCGTTCTTCAAGGCCGGTCCCGCGCTGGTCGCCACCTGCGCGGCCGTGGAAGAGCAGCACGTCGACGGCCCCGAATGCCTGCACGTGCCGGGCGATGACGGCCAGGTCGACCTGCGCCGGCTGCTGGCCGAACTGGCCGGCCGCGGCGTCAACGAAGTGCTGGTCGAAGCCGGGCCGCGCCTGGCCGGTGCCTTTGCGCAGCAGGGGCTGGTCGACGAGTTCGTGATCTTCATCGCCGGCAAGTTCTTGGGCTCTGCGGCGCGTCCGCTGCTCGACTGGCCGCTGGCGTATATGAAGGACGCGCCGGAACTGAAAATCAGCGAAATCCGCGCGGTGGGCGATGACTGGCGAGTCACCGCAATCCCTCTGCCTGCCGCGAGCGTATAATTACCGGCCATCGCGTTAGCGCAGGCGCCGTTCTCAAGGAGAACCCCATGTTCACCGGCATCATCGAATCCATCGGCAGCATCCGTGCACTGACCCCCAAGGGCGGTGACGTGCGGGTGCATGTCGAAACCGGCAAGCTCGACCTGAGCGACGTCAAGCTGGGCGACAGCATCGCGGTCAACGGCGTTTGCCTGACGGCGGTCGAACTGCCGGGCAACGGCTTCGCCGCCGACGTCAGCCGCGAAACCCTCGACTGCACCGCCATGAATGACCTCAAGAGCGGCAGCCCGGTCAACCTGGAAAAGGCCCTGACCCCGACCACCC
This sequence comes from Pseudomonas sp. B35(2017), assembly GCF_002113645.1. Taxonomy (NCBI): domain Bacteria; kingdom Pseudomonadati; phylum Pseudomonadota; class Gammaproteobacteria; order Pseudomonadales; family Pseudomonadaceae; genus Pseudomonas; species Pseudomonas sp. B35(2017). The sequence continues at coordinate 76,096 of NZ_NEIZ01000006.1, forward strand.
GCCTGGGCGGGCACCTGGTCAGCGGCCACGTCGACGGCGTCGGCGAGGTGGTGTCGCGCAGCGACAACGCCCGCGCCGTGGAATTTCGCATCCGCGCGCCGAAGGAACTGGCCAAGTACATCGCCCACAAGGGCTCGATCACCGTCGACGGCACCAGCCTGACGGTGAACGCGGTCGACGGCGCCGAGTTCCTGCTGACGATCATTCCGCACACCCTGAGCGAAACCATCATGGCGTCCTACAAGCCGGGCCGCCGGGTGAACCTGGAGGTCGACCTGCTGGCGCGCTACCTGGAGCGCCTGCTGCTGGGCGACAAGGCCGCCGAGCCGAGCGCCGGCGGCACCATCACCGAAAGCTTCCTGGCCGCCAACGGCTATCTCAAATCCTGAAACTCAATTTCTGAAAGAATGGGGGTGCCTTGTGGCGCTCAATAGCATCGAAGAGCTGGTTGAAGACATCCGCCAAGGCAAGATGGTCATCCTCATGGATGACGAAGACCGCGAGAACGAAGGCGACCTGATCATGGCCGCCGAATGCTGCAAGGCCGAGCACATCAACTTCATGGCCAAGCATGCCCGCGGCCTGATCTGCATGCCGATGACCCGCGAGCGCTGCGAGACCCTGAAGCTGCCGCTGATGGCGCCGCGCAACGGTTCCGGGTTCGGCACCAAGTTCACCGTGTCGATCGAGGCCGCCGAAGGCGTGACCACCGGCATCTCCGCCGCCGACCGCGCCCGCACCGTGCAGGCGGCGGCCGCCAAGGACGCCAAGGCCGAAGACATCGTCAGCCCCGGCCACATCTTCCCGCTGATGGCCCAGGCCGGCGGCACCCTGGCCCGCGCCGGCCACACCGAAGCCGCCTGCGACCTGGCGCGCATGGCCGGTTTCGAGCCGAGCGGGGTGATCTGCGAAGTGATGAACGACGACGGCACCATGTCCCGCCGCGCGGAACTGGAAACCTTCGCTGCCGAACACAACATCAAGATCGGCACCATCGCCGACCTGATCCACTACCGGATGATCCACGAACGTACCGTTCAGCGGATCGCCGAGCAGCCGCTGGACAGCGAACTGGGCCAGTTCAACCTGGTCACCTACCGTGATTCGGTCGAAGGCGACGTGCACATGGCCCTGACCCTGGGCAACGTCTGCGCCGAAGAGCCGACCCTGGTGCGCGTGCACAATATGGATCCGCTGCGCGACCTGCTGATGGTCAAGCAACCGGGCCGCTGGAGCCTGCGCGCCGCCATGGCCGCCGTGGCCGAGGCCGGCAGCGGCGTGGTGCTGCTGCTCGGTCACCCGCTCGACGGCGACGTGCTGCTGGCGCACATCCGCGAGACCGGCGATCAGGCGGCGGCGAAAAAGCCGACCACCTACAGCATCGTCGGCGCCGGTTCGCAGATCCTGCGCGACCTGGGCGTGCGCAAGATGCGCCTGATGAGCGCGCCGATGAAGTTCAACGCGATATCCGGTTTCGATCTGGAAGTTGTAGAATACGTGCCCTCCGAATGATGACCGGTTGTTTCCGGCCCTTGATTCGCGGTTCAAATATCCCTGAGGGGCGCGTAACAGACGCGTCCCGGCTCTTTAAGAGATCTGACGAATGACCCTGAAGACCATCGAAGGTACTTTCATCGCTCCAAAAGGCCGCTACGCTTTGGTAGTGGGCCGTTTCAACAGCTTCGTGGTTGAAAGCCTGGTCAGCGGCGCAGTCGATGCCCTGGTTCGCCACGGCGTGAGCGAAAGCGACATCACCATCATCCGCGCACCGGGCGCCTTCGAAATTCCGCTGGTCGCGCAGAAAGTCGCCCAGAAAGGCGAATTCGCAGCGATCATCGCGCTGGGCGCGGTCATTCGTGGCGGCACCCCGCACTTCGAATACGTGGCCGGCGAATGCACCAAGGGCCTGGCCCAGGTCTCCATGGAGTTCGGCGTACCGGTCGCCTTCGGCGTGCTGACCGTCGATTCCATCGAGCAAGCCATCGAACGTTCCGGCACCAAGGCCGGCAACAAAGGTGCCGAAGCTGCCCTGTCCGCCCTGGAAATGGTCAGCCTGCTGGCGCAGTTGGAGGCCAAGTGATTAGCGACGACAGCGATCGTTTCAACCCGCGCGATCCCAAACCAGCGAACGCCGGCAAGCCCTCGAAGAGCGCCAAGCGCCGCGAAGCCCGTCAGCTCGCGACGCAGGCGCTGTACCAGTGGCACATGGCCCGGGCTTCGTTGAACGAGATCGAGGCACAGTTTCGGGTCGACAACGATTTCACCGATGTCGACGGCGCGTATTTCCGCGAGATCCTGCACGGGGTTCCGGCCAACCGCACCGAGATCGACAACGCGCTCACGCCTTGCCTGGACCTGGCCATCGAAGAGCTGGATCCGGTCGAGCTGGCGGTGCTGCGCCTGTCCACCTGGGAGCTGCTCAAGCGCGTCGACGTGCCTTACCGCGTGGTGATCAACGAAGGCATCGAACTGGCGAAGGTCTTCGGTTCGACCGACGGTCACAAGTTCGTCAACGGCGTGCTGGACAAACTGGCCCCGCGCCTGCGTGAAGCTGAAGTGAAGGCGTTCAAGCGCTGACCGGCGCTTGAGACCTCATGGGCGAGTTTGAGCTGATCCGCAACTTCTTCGCCGCCGCGCCCTGTGCGCAGGGCGGCGAGGGCGTTGCCCTGGGGATCGGCGACGACTGCGCCTTGCTGGCGGTTCCTTCCGGGGAACAGCTGGCGGTTTCCACCGATACGCTGGTGGCCGGCGTGCATTTCGCCGACCCCTGCGATCCGTTCCTGCTCGGTCAGCGTTCGCTGGCCGTGGCGGTCAGCGACCTCGCTGCCATGGGTGCCACGCCCGTTGCCTTTACCCTTGCCCTGACCCTGCCTTCGGTGACCGCCGACTGGCTGCAGGCCTATGCCCGCGGCTTGAGCCAGATGGCCCAGGGCTGCGGCGTGGCGCTGGTGGGCGGGGACACCACCCGTGGGCCGCTGAGCCTGACCATGACCGTGTTCGGCCGCGTGCCGGCGGGCCAGGCCCTGACCCGCAGCGGCGCGCGCCCAGGCGACCTGCTGTGCGTCGGCGGCGAGCTGGGCAATGCCGCCGGTGCCTTGCCGCTGGTGCTGGGGCAGCGCGAGGCGGCGGCCGATGTCGCAGGACCGCTGCTGGCGCACTACTGGTCGCCGCAGCCGCAACTGGCCTTGGGCCAGGCGCTGCGCGGCAAGGCCACGGCGGCGCTGGACATCTCCGACGGCTTGCTCGCCGACTGCGGGCACATCGCCCTGGCGTCGAACGTGCGGCTGGAGGTGGAGCGCGAGCGGGTGCCGCTGTCGGACGCACTGGTGGCGTTCCTCGGCCAACCGGGCGCCGAGCGTGCGGCCCTGAGCGGCGGCGACGACTACGTGCTGGCCTTCACCTTGCCGTCCGTCGAATTGCCGGCGCTGCTGGCCGACGGGTGGCCGGTGCATGTGATCGGCCGCGTGGCGCAGGGGCAGGGCGTGGCGCTGCTCGACCGCGACGGACGCGACATCACCCCGCAGATCCGGGGTTATCAACATTTTCAGGAGTCACCGTGACAGATCACCCGAAACAGGTTCCGGCCGAATGCGTTCCGCCGTCGGTCTGGCGCAATCCGTGGCATTTCCTGGCCTTCGGATTCGGTTCCGGCACCTTGCCCAAGGCGCCGGGCACCTGGGGCTCGCTGGTTGCGCTACCCTTTATTCCGTTGTGGCAGATGTTGCCCGACTGGGGTTACTGGCTGATGCTGGGCATCACCATGCTGTTCGGCTTCTGGCTGTGCGGCAAGGTGGCCGACGACCTGCGGGTGCATGACCACGAAGGCATCGTCTGGGACGAGATGGTCGGGATGTGGATCACCCTGTGGCTGGTGCCGGAAGGCTGGTACTGGCTGCTGGCCGGGTTTGTGGTGTTCCGCTTCTTCGACATACTCAAGCCGTGGCCGATCCGCTGGGTGGACCGGCATGTGCACGGCGGCGTCGGGATCATGCTCGACGACGTGCTGGCCGGCGTGTTCGCTTGGCTTGCGATGCAGGGACTGGTGTGGATTTTCGCCTGAGCGCTCAGGCGTGCACGGGGGACTAAGGATGGCTCGACGCTGGTTGGCGCTGTTGGTTGTTGTCTGGCTCGGTTTCGGGGGCGCTTGCCTGGCCCGGGCCGAGGATGCACCGCCTGCGGTCATTCACCTGGCCAGCGAGGAATGGGAAGACTACACCGCCGCCGACGGCCACGGTCTGGCCTGGGACGTGCTGCGGCTGGTGTTCGAGCCGGCCGGCGTGACGCTGGACATCCGCACCGTGCCGTACACCCGTTCGGTGGGGCTGGTGCAGCTCAAGGAGGTCGACGCCCTGGTCGGCTCCTACCGCGATGAAGCCGAGCAGGTGCTGTACCCGCGCTGGAACTTCGACTCCGACCACATCTACGCCCTGGGGCTGGCAAGCAATCCGGCGCCGACCCAGGCCTCCCTGGGCAAGTACCGCCTGGCCTGGGTGCGGGGCTACCGCTACGAGAACTACCTGCCCAACATCAAGCGCTACAACCAGATCGAGCGGCGCACGGGGATCCTGTCGATGCTCAAGCAGGGTCGGGTGGATTTCTACATCGATGCGTTGACCGAGATCGAAGCGGTGCTCAAGGACGCCGACGATCCGGCGCAGTACCGCTATTCGCATCTGGCGGAGCTGCCGCTGTACCTGGGGTTCGCCGACACACCCCAGGGCCGCGCCCTGATGGCGCTGTATGACCGGCGCATGGAGCAGTTGGTCAAGACGGGCGAGCTCAAGGCGGTCTTCGAGCGCTGGAAACAGCCGTATCCGTTCGATCCGAACGGCTGACGTGCCCGCCCTCGCCATGACCATCCTCGCATCAAACTTTTTGATGAATATGGCCGACAATTCAGCCTAAGCGTCTGTCGGAACCTGCTGTTACAATGCCGCCCAGCGAATCTTCAGACTTTTCAGATCAGGAGCACACCGGTGCCTGTCGTTTTTGTCGCCGCTTCCAAGCTGCCAACGCCTTTTGCGCAATTCACCATGCACGGTTTTCTCGATGAAGCCACCGGCCGCGAGCACGTCGTGCTGAGCCTGGGCGAGATCGCGGACGGTGCCCCGGTGCTGGGCCGGCTGCATTCCGAATGCCTGACCGGCGATGCCTTGTTCAGCCAGCGCTGCGACTGCGGTTCGCAACTGGAAGCCGCCCTGCGCGCCATCGCCCGCGAAGGCCGTGGCGTGCTGCTGTACCTGCGCCAGGAAGGCCGCGGCATCGGTCTCTTGAACAAGATCCGCGCCTACGAACTGCAGGACGGCGGCGCCGACACCGTCGAGGCCAACGAGCGCCTTGGCTTCGCCGCCGACCAGCGCGACTACGCCATGTGCCTGCCGATGCTGGAGCACCTGGGCGTCAAGTCGCTGCGCCTGATGACCAACAACCCGCGCAAGGTCAAGGCGCTGACCGACATGGGCATCGTCGTCGCCGAGCGCGTGCCGCTGCACACCGGCCACAACCCGCACAACAAACTCTACCTGGCGACCAAGGCCAGCAAGCTCGACCACATGATGGGCAACGAGCACCAGGGCGAGGTCGACCGGGCGTGACCCGCGGTCAGGTGCGTCGCCGCCTGTCGGTGGCCTGGTGGAAATACCTGGCGCTGGCGCTGCTGCCGCTGTTCGTGATCAACGGCGTGTTCGGCCAGGGCGAGGCGGTCTTGCCGGTGCTGGCGATGCCGCTGTTCATCGCCGGCGTGGCGTCGATGTTCGTCAGCCTGAAGTTCTTCGGCCGCTACAAGCATGCGTTGATCGCCACCCAGAAATCCCTCGACACCCCCGAAGAGCCCGGCGCGTGGATCGCCTTGGCGGCCCGTCGCCGTACGGCGTTCCTGGCGGCGGCGTTGCCGGCCTGGATCGGCGCGCTGGCGGTGTTCGTCGGCCTCGAAGCCGTGCCGCTGATGCTGCTGGCGCTGTCCACGGCCGTGCTGTTCTACCTCTACCGCATTCCGCGTCAGCTCGGTTGATGCGGCGCCTCTGGCTGGCGGTTCTGCTGCTGGCCGCCAGCGGCGGGGCCCTGGCCGACCTGCGGGTGGTCAGCCTCGCGCCTTCCCTGTCGGAAATCGTCGTTGAACTGGATTCGGCCGACCTGCTGGTGGGCGTTCTGGATGCCGGCGAGCGGCCGGACGCGCTCAAGCAAGTGCCTTCGGTGGGGCGCTACGGGCAGCTCGACATGGAGCGCTTGCTCAGCCTCCAGCCCGATTTGCTGCTGCTCTGGCCCGGCAGCGTCGGCCCGGCCCAGCGCGAGCAGCTCAAACGGCTGAACATCCCGACCTTCGTGGCCGAACCCCACAGCCTTGACCAACTGCTCGAACAGATCGATGCCATCGCCCGGCGGCTTGGCCGGCCTGAGCGCGGGATCGAACGGGTGGCGGCATTGCGCAAAGACCTTGAAGCGCTCCGCACGCGCTATCGCCGGGAAAGCCCTCTGCGGGTGTTCTACCAGGTCTGGGACAAGCCGCTGTACACCGTCGGCGGCGGGCAGATCATCAGCGATGCGCTGGCGGTGTGCGGTGCCCGCAACGTGTTCGCCGACCTGAGTTTGCCGGCGCCGCAGGTCAGCGTCGAGGCGGTGCTGCAGCGCGATCCCGAAGTGATCCTGGCCGGCGAGCAGACGCAGCTCGATGCCTGGAAAGCCTGGCCGCAGGTGGCGGCGGTGCGTCAGGGGCAATTGCTGCGGGTGAGCGACAAGGGCCTTGAGCGGCCGAGCGGGCAGATGATCGAAGCGACCGCCAAGCTCTGCCGGTTGATTGCGCCCGGGCGTTGAGGTTTTTGCGTAGCGGTGCCCTGGGTGGAGCCATCGCCAGCAGGCTGGCTCCCACAGGGGATCTCGGATGTACGCAGAATCTGCGGTCACCGCGAAAACGGTGGGAGCCAGCCTGCTGGCGATAGCGGCAGTCAAAAACCCGCCGCAGTTCCGCTCAGAGCTGCGGCGTCCAGGTCACTGCGAACATCCACGCCCGGCCTTCCTCGCGGTAGCCGTACTGGCTGCTGCCGTGGCTGTACAGCACCCGGCTGTAGTCCTTGTCCAGCAGGTTGTCGACCTTGAGGTCCAGCTTGATCTCCCGGCTCAGCGCCCAGCTGCTGCGCAGCCCGAGCAGGCCATAGCCGCCCAGGGCATGCTGGTTGTTCAGGTCGTCGTAGCTGCCGCTGACCGCCTGCCAGGAGGCGCCGAGGCCGAGTCGGTCGAATTGCCGATCCAGGTCCCAGCTCAGCGTGCGGCGGGCGCGGCGGGCCAGGGTGTGGCCGCTGTCGCGGTCGCGCGGGTCGATGACCGCCACGCCGAGGTTGCTCTGCCAGCCGTACAGTTCCTGTTTCAGCGCCGCTTCGAAGCCGTTGATCCGCGCCGAGGCGACGTTCTGCGGCCGTGAGTTGCTGCCGGAAATGATCGCGTCCTCAAGGTCGGTGCGGTACAGTGACGCTTCGAGGCGGCTGCTGTCGCTCAACTGGCTGCGCCATTGCAGCTCGTAGCTTTTCGAGGTTTCCGGTTTCAGGTCCGGGTTGCTGAAGCCCGGGTAGTACAGGTCGTTGAAGGTCGGGGCGCGGAAGCCTTCGCTGTAGCTCAGCAACAGGTCGTTGTCCGGGTTCACCGGCACGGTGAGGGTGCCGCTCCAGCTGTTCTGGCCGCCGAACTGCTGGTTCTGGTCGCGGCGCAGGCCCAGTTCGGTGGAGAAGCTGTCGGCCTGGTAGCGGTGCTGGATGAAGGCGGCGCGGTTCCAGCGGCTGTCCTCGTCGAACGAGGTGCTGCTGTTGACCCGGTCTTCGTACCAGTCGCCGCCCAGGATCAGGCTGTTGCGGGCGTCGAGTGTCAGGTCGTTCTGCCAGTTCACCGAATCGCGGTAGGTGTTGAACACCGAGCGTTCGTCGCTGAGCTTGTCGAGGGTCTTGTCGCGGTTTTCGCTGTGGCCCAGCTCCAGGCGGGACTTCCAGCGCTCATTGAGCCGCGCGTCCACGTAACCGCTGAAACTGCTGACGGCGAAGTCGCTGTAGGGCTGCTGCTGATAGCTGGTGTCTGTCTGGAAGTCGTAGCGGCCGAACGGGCTGTCGAATTCGTTCTTGCCGCGGTTGTCCAGCAGGTTGGCGCCCACTTCGACGTCGTCGCTCAGGGCGTGGCTCAGGCTCAGGCTGAGGGACTGGTTGCGGTAGGCGTCGTGGTCGCTGTCGCTTGAGTACGACTCATGGGTGCGGTCGATGCCGGCAGTCTCGTCCAGGCTCGCGCCGAGGTTGAAGCGGGTTTTCTCATCGCCGCCGGACAGGCCGAGGCTGCGCTCCCAGGTCTGATTGCTGCCGAAACCGACATGCATCCGCGGCTGCAAGCCTGGCTCGGCGCCGCGCCGGGTGAAGATCTGGATCACCCCGCCGATCGCATCGCTGCCGTAGATCACCGAGCGGGAGCCGCGCAGCACTTCCACCCGCTCGATCTGTTCGATGTTCAGGTGCTGCAGGTTGCTGTCACCGGAGGTGGCGTTGCCGATGCGCTGGCCGTCCACCAGCACCAGGCTCTGGGCCGATTGGGTGCCGCGGATGTAGATCCCCGGCTGGCTGCCGCGCCCGCCTGACTGCGTAACCTGCACGCCCGGCACCCGTTGCAGCAGGTCGGTGACGCTCTGCGGCTGCAGGCGCTCGATGTCGTCGCGGGTGAACACGGTGTTGGCGGCGCTGCTGTCGTTGCGCGCCTCGACCTGGCGGTTGGCGCTGATCAGCACGTCCGGCAGCTTCAGGGCTTCGTCGCGTTCGAAGGCGTCGGCGAATGCCGGGCTGGCGGGGAGCAGGAGGAGGGGCAGGGCGAGGCGCGAAAACTTCATGGGCAGTCCATTGGAGACAACATTTATGACACCGCAAAACACTGTGGGAGCGGGCTTGCCCGCGAAGGCGTCGGCACATTCAACGCAGATGTTGGATGTGCCGGCCTCTTCGCGGGCAAGCCCGCTCCCACAGGGAGGGTGTGTTCAGCGGTCGAGCAGTTGCAGGCGCTCGCGCACCGCCGCTTCGATCCCGGCCTCGTCCAGCCCGCACTCGGCGAGCATCTGCGCCGGTTTGGCGTGTTCGACGTAGATGTCCGGCAGGCCCAGGTGCAGGATCGACCTGAGCACGTTCTCGCGGGCGAGGAACTCGCTGACTGCGCTGCCGGCGCCGCCCATCACCGAGTTCTCCTCGATGGTCACCAGCAGGTCGTGGTTGGCGGCGGCTTCGCGCACCAGCGCTTCGTCCAGCGGTTTGACGAAGCGCATGTCGATGACCGTGGCGTCCAGTTTCTCGGCGACGTTCAGCGCCTCGGCCAGTTGCACGCCGAACACCAGCAGGGCGACCTTGCTGCCCTCGCGGCGCACCACGCCCTTGCCGATCTCGATCGGTTCCAGGCTCTTCTCGATGGTGGCGTTCGGGCCGGTGCCGCGCGGGTAGCGCACCGCCGCCGGGCCGTTGTACAGGTGGCCGGTGCTGAGCATCTTGCGCAGTTCGTTCTCGTCGCTCGGGGTCATGATGACCATGCCCGGGATGCAGCGCAGGTACGACAGGTCGAAGCTGCCGGCGTGGGTCGGGCCGTCTTCGCCCACCAGGCCCGCGCGGTCGATGGCGAACAGCACGTCAAGGTTCTGCACCGCGACGTCGTGGACCAGTTGGTCGTAGCCGCGCTGCAGGAACGTCGAGTAGATCGCCACCACCGGTTTGGCGCCTTCGCAGGCCATGCCGGCGGCGAGGGTCACGGCGTGCTGTTCGGCGATCGCCACGTCGAAGTAGCGCAGCGGGAAGCGTTCGCTGAACGCCACCAGGTCCGAGCCTTCCTTCATCGCCGGGGTGATGCCCACCAGGCGCGGGTCGGCGGCGGCCATGTCGCACAGCCATTCGCCGAACACGCCGGAATACTTCGGCCCGCCGGCCTTCTTCGGCGCAGCGGCCGGGGCGTCCAGCGGTTCGAGCTTGGTGATGGCGTGGTAGCCGATCGGGTCGACCTCCGCCGGAGCGAAGCCCTTGCCCTTCTTGGTGACCACGTGCAGGAACTGCGGGCCCTTCAGGTCGCGCATGTTGCGCAGGGTGGCGATCAGGGTCGGCAGGTCGTGGCCGTCGATCGGGCCGATGTAGTTCCAGCCCAGCTCTTCGAACAGGGTGCCGGGCACCAGCATGCCCTTGGCGTACTCTTCGGTGCGGCGGGCGATCTCCCAGGCGCCGGGCAGGCGCGACAGCACTTTCTTGCTGCCTTCGCGCATGCTCGCGTAGGTGCGGCTGGAGAGGATCTTGGCCAGGTAATTGGACAGGCCGCCGACGTTGCGCGAGATCGACATGTCGTTGTCGTTGAGGATCACCAGCATGTTGGCGTCCACTTCCGGCGCGTGGTTCAGCGCCTCGAACGCCATGCCGGCGGTCAGCGCGCCGTCACCGATCACGGCGATCGCCTTGCGGTCGCTGTTCTGCAGGCGGGCGGCGATGGCCATGCCCAGCGCGGCGCTGATCGAGGTGCTGGAGTGGCCGACGCCGAAGGTGTCGTACTCGCTCTCGGAGCGGCGCGGGAAGGCGGCGATGCCGTCCTTCTGGCGCAGGGTGCCCATGCGCTCGCGGCGGCCGGTGAGGATCTTGTGCGGATACGCCTGATGGCCGACGTCCCACACCAGCCGGTCGTCCGGGGTGTCGAACACGTAATGCAACGCGATGGTCAGCTCGATGACGCCCAGGCCGGCACCGAAATGCCCACCGGTCTGGCCGACCGTGTAGAGCAGTTCCAGGCGCAACTCATCGGCCAGGGTCTCCAGCTCGGCTTCGCCTAACCGGCGCAGGCCGTCCGGCGTGTTCGCGCGGTCGAGCAGGGGCGTGGTCGGGCGCTTGCGGGGAATCTCATGAAACGTCGTGGGCATCAGGCGAATCGTTATAGGTATAAAAGATGCGGCAGTTTACCTGATGCATCGCCCCCTGCCCACGCGTAGGTCCTTTTTGGCGGATCTGCCGTCAGTGGCGGCGCTCGACGATGTACCGGGCCAGGTCGCGCAGCGGCTCGGCGGCCGCGTCAAACGGTCGCAGCGCGTGCAGGGCCTGATCGCGCAGTTCCAGCGCATAGGCCTTGGCCGCGTCGAGGCCGAGCAGGGCCGGGTAGGTCGGCTTGTCGCGGGCGATGTCGGCGCCCTGGCGCTTGCCGAGGGTTTCGGTGTCGCTTTCGACGTCGAGGATGTCGTCCTGCACCTGGAACGCCAGGCCGATGGCCTGTGCATAAGTCTGCAGGGCCTTGAGCTCGTCCTTCTCGGCGCGGCCGCTGGCTAGGGCGCCGAGCCTGACGCTGACCTCGATCAGCGCGCCGGTCTTGTGCCGGTGCATCTGCTCAAGGGCCTTCTGGTCGAGCTTGAGGCCCACCGAGCCGAGGTCGATGGCCTGGCCGCCGACCATGCCGGCGGGACCTGCGGCGTGGGCGAGGGCGGTGACCATCTGCAGGCGGATGTCGGCGCCCAGGTCGCTCAGGCGCGGGTCGAGCAGGGCGCTGAACGCCAGGCTCTGCAGGCCGTCGCCGGCGAGGATCGCGCAGGCTTCGTCGTACTTCTTGTGGGTGGTGGGCTGGCCGCGGCGCAGGTCGTCGTCGTCCATCGCCGGCAAATCGTCGTGCACCAGCGAATAGGCGTGGATCAGCTCCACCGCGCAGGCCGCGCCGTTGGCCTGTTCGGCCTTGCCGCCGAGGGCTTCGCAGGCGGCGTAGGCCAGCAGCGGACGCACGCGCTTGCCGCCGATCATCACGCTGTAGTGCATCGCCTCATACAGGCGCGCCAGCTCCGGCAAAGGCGCCTTGAACAGGATCTCCAGCGCCGTGTTGACCCGTGCCTGGCTGGCGGCCGAATACGCGGCGATCATTCCGGCAAGTCCGCATCGAACGGGGCTTCGGCCAGTTCGCCGTCGCGCTCCAGCAGGATCTGCACCTTCTGCTCGGCCTGGGCCAGCGCCGCCTGGCAGTCGCGGGTCAGGCCGATGCCCTGCTCGAAGGCGGCCAGCGAGTCCTCCAGCGACAGTTCGCCGTTCTCCAGACGCTCCACCAGCGTTTGCAGGTCGGCGAGGGACTGTTCGAAATCCAGTGCAGCTTTTTTGCGGGCCATGGCGGCGGTTTCCGGTAGACGTTAAACCGGCGCGACACTAGCAGATAGGGGGGGCAGGGGCAAATGAGCGGGGCGTTCCCCATGGCGAGGGCGCGTGTTCCCGCCGGGCTGCGCAGCTGTCCCGGGCGTGGCCGAATTCAGGGCCGGATTCTGGGGTTCGGGGTCGATTCGCAACCTGATGGGAGCGAGCTCTCTTGCTGCGAATTGATGTGCTTTGGCTGGGCAAATGTTTATTCGGCTCATTTCGTGAGCCGAATAAGTCCGCTATTCGGCTCACGCACCGTAAATGTGCGTGATTCTTGCCGCAAATCCAGATGTGTCCGATTGTTAAACAACGGCCGAATCGTTAATCTTCGCGCCTTCTACGTCCCCGTTTTCAGGGGCTTTCAGACGAAACGCAGTACGCGCCACTGTGAAGCGCCGAGGATCGGGCGCAAGGTTTCGTCAGGCATGGCAGGAGGCATCACGTGCGTTCGTTTCTTTTGCTGCTGATCGGGTTGGTCTGCGCGCCCGCGCTGCTGGCTGCGCCGAGCGCCGAGCTGTCGGAGCCCCAGGGCGGCTGGCGCTACCACGGCCTGCTCGACCGCACGGAAAACCCCCAGGTGGCTTACCCCACGCCGCCCATCGACCGCGGCATCCAGCGCAACCGCACGATGATCCAGGGCCAGCTCAAGGCCCTCGGCCACCAGCGCGGGCCGCATACCCTGGCGGTGAACGGCAATCCGCTGAACCTGTACACCGACGATGACGGGCGTTTCGCCAGGCCCTACGCCTTCGGCGCCGGCTCCAACAGCGTCGAGGTGCGCAGCGCCGAAGGGCAGTCGCTCAAGCGCGTCCAGTTCTATGAGGCCAACGACCTGCGCACGCCGGCGCGGATCCGCGTGGTGCTGGGCTGGGACGACCCCAAGGCCGAGCTCGACCTGCACATCGTCACGCCGGACGGCCAGCATGCCTTCTGGGCGCGCCCGGCCTTGAGCAACGGCGGCGGCCTGGATCCGGACGGCGTCGACGGCCCGGGCCCGGAAATGTTCACCATGACCGCGCCGCTGCACGGCACCTATCTGGTTTACGTCAACTATTGGGGCAACTTCGGCGACGGCGGCTATAACTTCGAGGAGGCCAGCAACCAGAACGAGGTCATCACCTCGCAAATCACGCTGGTGACCCAGGAAAACACTGTCGACGAAAAACGCGAAACGTTCATCGTGCCCCTGCGGGCGATCGGTGATCTGCTGCTGGTCAAGACTTTCAACTATTAAGCATCCCGTCCACGGATGAATCTCGGGTTTTGTGAACATGAGTGATAACGCTGCTTCTCCGGCCGTCCCGACACCGACCGGCCAACCTTCCCGGCGCTGGCCGCTGCTGCTGGCCGGGCTGTGCCTGGTGGCCGGCGTGGCGGGTGGCCTGGGCTGGCTGCTGCACAAGCCCAAGGCGCCGCCGGCGGAACTGGCGAGCGACAAGCTGGGCATGAGCCGTCCCGACGCGCTGCTGGAGACCCGCTCCCTGAGCCAGTTGCCCAAGGACCTGTTGGCGGTGCCGTTCCTCAAGGCCACGCTCACCGAGGATTTCGTCTTCTATTACGAGAGCCATGCCGACCGCCTCGGCCTGATCGGCAGCCTGCGGCGGATCGTCTACGAACATGACCTGAAGCTGCAGGACAGCCTGATCGAGCAACTGTTCGACCAGCCGGCGGACGTGGCGCTGTGGCGCGGGGCCGACGGCCGGCTCAAGGATTTCCTGCTGGTGATGGACCGCGGCGGCCTGGCCAAGGTGCTGGAGCCGCTGGCGAAAGTGGCGCTGGACGACTCGCAGCTGGGCCAGTTGGGCGAGCTCAAGGTCGGCGGCGACACGGTGCCGCTGTACCAGCTCAGCTACAACGCCGGCAAATCGCTGCTGTTCGCCTCCCATGGCGACAAGCTGGTGGTGCTGTCCAACCCGGCCAAGTACTACGACCCGCAGAGCGGCGCGTCCGAGGAGTCGGGCCACGTGTCGCCCGAAGCGCTCGCGGCGTTGCTGGGCGGCCAGAAGCTGTTCCCCGAGGCCTTCGGCCTGGCGGCCAAGGCGCCGGAGATCAAGCAGCGCCTGTCGGTGAACGCCAGTGTGCTCGCGATGGGCTACCAGCGCTTCATCCCGAACTTCGCCGGCCTGCGCTTCGACATGGACGACAAGGGCTGGCACAGCTTCCTGGCCATGGACGAACTCGACAATCAGCCGGACTTCGACTTCAAGCCGGTGTGGCAGGCCATGCCCTTGGGCGCCAGCGCCTGCGTGACCTTGCCGGTGGCCGCCGAACCGCAGAAGCCGCTGCTGGTGAAGCTGGGCGCCGAAGAGGCCGCCGCACAGAAACTCACCGAACACGTGGCCGGCGCGGCGGGGCTGTGCTGGTACGCCGATTCGCGGTTGTACACGCCGCTGCTGGTGGCCAGCCTGAACGACGGCGACAAGCTCGACGGCGACCTCGGTGCGCTGTTCGGTTCGATGGTCGGTGCCTATGAAGGCAACGTCGACGAACACGCGTTCCCGGTGGTGGAGAAGCAGGAAGGCCAGAGCCACCTGTGGCAGCGGCAGGTCAGCTCGAACTTCGGCCCCTATGCGGCCAAGGACGCCGAGAACCCCGACGCCATCACCGGCCGGGCCTTCATGAAGGTCAGCCTGGCGCGCCACGGCTCGACCCTGTTGTTCTCCCTCGACGACAAACTGGTCGACAAGGCCCTCGGCACCCTCGACAAGCGCTTCCCGCCGATGGCCGACGTGCTGCCCAAGGATGTGCTGATGCCGATCTACTTCGGCCCGGACTCGATCGCCCAACTGATGCAGCAGGAAACCCTCGACAGCCTGCCGCAGGACATGGAGCCGGTGTTCTACAACGCCGCGCAGACCTACCTGATCCCGAAACTGCGCACCCTCGGCGGCTACGGCAAATACGCCCTGACCCTGCCTGAGGGCAGCGAGCCCGACGGCCACTGGCAATGGCTGCCGCTGGAGTGGAAAGCACTGTGACCGGACTGATCCGCCGCCTCGGCCTGCTGGCGCTGCTGTTCTGCGCCGAGGCTGGCGCCATGGAAACCCCTGCGCTCGATCCGCAGCAATCCCAGGTGTTCCGCGCCTGGTTCGTGCGCATCGCCCAGGAACAGCTGAGCCAGGGCCCGAGCCCGCGCTGGTATCAGCAGGACTGCGCAGGGCTGGTGCGTTTCGCCGCCAACGAAGCGCTGAAGGTGCATGACGACAAGTGGCTGCGCAGCAACGGCCTGTCCAACCGCTACCTGCCGCCGGAGCTGGCGCTGAGCGCCGACCAGCGCAAGCTCGCCCAGCAGTGGCAGCAGGGCGGCGGCAAGGTCGGGCCCTACGTCAACGCGATCAAGCTGATCCAGTTCAACAGCCGCCTGGTGGGCCGCGACGTGTCCCAGGCGCGGCCGGGCGACCTGATGTTCTTCGATCAGGGCGACGACCAGCACCTGATGATCTGGATGGGCCGCTACATCGCCTACCACACCGGCACCACCACCCCGACCGACAACGGCATGCGCTCCGCAAGCCTGCAACAACTCATGACATGGAAGGACACCCGATGGATTCCCGACGCAGCCAACCCCAACTTCATCGGCGTCTATCGACTGAACTTTCTCTCCCAATGACCGGTGCCCGCATGCTGCGCATTTGCTCGAAAATCCCTCTGCTGCTGGCGCTGCTGCTGCCATTGGCGACCGTGAACGCCGAAGACACCGTGGCCCCCAGCGGCTACACGCCGGTGGCCGGCGAAAGTTTCTTCCTGCTGGCCGACAGCAGTTTCGCCAGCGACGAACAGGCGATGGTGCGCCTGGAAGCGCCGGGCCGCGATTACCGCAGGTTCCGCATGGAGCCCTACGGCGGCGCCGATATCCGGGTGTACCGGATCGACAAGCCGCTGGACTTCCTCAAGCGCCAGAAAAACCTGCACCGGGTGGTCAGCGACGGCCAGTTCAAGGGTGAGGGCCTGTCCAACACCTTGGCGTACCTGTGGGACAACTGGTACCGCAAGTCCCGTCGGGTGATGCAGCGGGCGTTCTCCTACGAGTCGCGCAAGCAGGTCACCGACGAGGTGCCGGAACTGAAGATGGGCAACGCCATCGCCGCGCCGACGCCGTATGACGCCCAGCCGCAGTTCGCCCTGATCCCGGGCCTGCCGGTGGTCACCCAATTCCGTTATCCGCTGTGGCAGGCCAAGCCGATCCAGCCGCCGGAAGGGGTGAAGCTGGCCGGTTCGTCCAGCGAGTTCGTCAGCGTCGCGCCGGGCAACGTCTACATTCCGCTGGGCCAGCTGAAGCCGGGCCTGTACCTGGTCGAAGCGCTGGTGGGCAAGTACCGGGCGACCACCATGGTGTTCGTCTCCAACACCGTGGCGGTGAGCAAGATCGCCGGCGACGAGTTGCTGGTGTGGGCGGCGCGCAAGCATGAAGGCAGTTCGGTGGCCAAGGCCAACGTGCTGTGGACCGACGGCCTGGGCGTGATGAGCAGCGGCGCCACCGATGCCGATGGGTTGCTGCGTCTGAAGCACGTCAGCCCCGAGCGTTCGTTCGTGATCGGCGAAGACGAAGAGGGCGGGGTGTTCGTCTCCGAGAACTTCTACTACGACAGCGAGATCTACGACACCAAACTCTACGCGTTCACCGACCGGCCGCTGTACCGGCCGGGGGACTGGGTGTCGCTGAAGATCGTCGGCCGCGAGTTCAAGAACGCGCGGGACTCGGTGCCGCCGGGCGCGGCGGACGTCAGCGTCAGCGTGCTCGACGCCACCGGCACCGAGCTGCAGACCCTCGACCTGAAGCTCGATTCGAAGGCCGGCACCCAGGGCCGCTTCCAGTTGCCCGACAACGCCGTGGCCGGCGGTTACGAGCTGCGCTTCAACTACAAGGACCAGGCCTACAGCAGCGCCTTCCGGGTGGCGGAGTACATCAAGCCGCACTTCGAGATCTCGCTGAACCTGGCCAAGCAGGATTACCGCACCGGCGAGCCGGTCAAGGGCAGCCTGGTGCTGCTCTACCCGGACGGCAAACCGGTGGCCAACGCCAAGCTGACCCTGAGCCTGCGGGCCCAGCAGCTGTCGATGGTCGACAACGAGCTGCAATACCTGGGGCAGTTCCCGGTGGAGCTGACCAGCACCGAACTGACCACCGACGGCAAAGGCAACGCGACCCTGGACCTGCCGGCCGCCGACAAGCCGAGCCGCTACATGCTCACCGTGTTCGCCAGCGACGGCGCGGCGTACCGGGTCAAGACCACCAAGGAAATCCTCATCGACCGGGGCGCGGCCAGTTTCCGCCTGAGCGCGCCGCAGCGGTTCAGCGCGGCGGGCGACAAGGTCGCGTTCAGCTACGTCAACGAGGGCGGCAGCGAACCGGCCAAGGCCGTGACGCCGAGCGGCTACAGCTGGGTGCGCCTGGAAGACCAGAGCACCGGCGAAGGCAAGCTGGCGGCCAGCGACAAAGGCTTCAGCCTGGCCTTCGAGCGCCCGGGCACCTACAACCTGACGCTCAAGGATCAGCACGGCCGGGTGCTCGGCGCCACCGGCCATTCGGTGACCGGCGAAGGCGTGAAAGCAGTGCCGGGCACCGTGGAGATCGTCCTCGACAAACCCGAGTACAAGGCCGGCGACGAAGCGCTGGCGCTGATCACCTTCCCGGAACCGGTCAGCGATGCGCTGCTGTCGCTGGAGCGCGACAAGGTCGAGGCCACTGCGCTGCTGGCCAAGGGCGGCGACTGGCTGAAGCTGGAAAAGCTCAGCGACACCCAGTACCGCGCGCGCATCCCGGTGAAGGACACCTTTGCGCCGAACATGACCTTCTCGGCGCTGTACACCAAGGGCGGTCAATACAGCTTCCAGAACGCCGGGATCAAAGTGGCCGCGCCGCAGATCGACGTCGCGATCAGCACCGACAAGCCCGTTTACCTGCCGGGGGACACGGTGACGGTGGACCTGTCCACCCAGTTCGCCGGCAAAGCGGTGCCGGCTCACCTGACGGTCAGCGTCGTCGATGAAATGGTCTACGCGCTGCAGCCGGAGATCGCGCCGACCATCGACCAGTTCTTCTACCACCCGCGCCGCAACAACGTGCGCACCAGCGCCAGCCTGTCGTTCATCAGTTACGACGTGGCGCTGCCGGGCAGCCCCGGCGCACCGGGCAAGGCCAACCGCAGCGAGCGCGGCGTGAAGGTGCTGGAGCGTCCGCGCCGCGAAGACGTCGACACCGCCGCCTGGCAGCCGGAGCTGTTGACCGGCGCCGACGGCAAGGCTCGTTTCACCTTCAAGATGCCGGACTCGCTGACCCGTTGGCGCATCACCGCACGGGTCATCGCCGATGACGGCCTGGTGGGGCAGAAGAAGCAGTTCGTCCGTTCGGAAAAACCGCTGTACCTGAAGTGGAGCGGGCCCAGCACGTTCCGCAAGGGCGACCGGCCGCAACTGGGTGTGTTCGCCTTCAGCCAGGCCGAGAAACCGGTCAAGGCCGAACTGGTGACCCGTTACGCCGGCACTGAGCAGCGCCTACCGGTGACCCTCGACAACGGCATCAACTACCTGCCGCTGCCGGCGTTCGCCCTGGCGTCCGGCGAGTGGACGGCGGAGCTGGTGCAGGACGGCAAGACCGCCGACTCCCTCGCCGTGCGCCTGACCGCGACCGGCGAAGGCTGGCAGGTCACCCAGACCCAGAGCCTGGACGTGGCCGCCGGCGACACGCCGCTGAGCCTGCCGGCGGACGCCACGGATATCCGCCTGCGCCTGGATGACAGCCCGCAAGCGCTGTTCCGCTCGGCCCTCGACGATCTGCTGAGCTACCCGTACGGCGGCGTCGAGCAGACCGCCAGCCGCCTGCTGCCGCTGAGCATCGCCTATCCGTCGCTGGCGTCGAGCCCGCAGATCCGCGACCGCCTGCGCCTGATCATGCAGAACAGCCGCCTGCGCCTGGTGCAGATGGCCGGGCCGTCGGCGAGCTTCACCTGGTGGGGCTTCGACGGCGAGCCGGACGCGTTCCTGACCGCCTACGCCTACTACGCCGACTGGAACGCCAGCCAGGCGCTGGCGCTGACCCTGCCGCCGGAGCACTGGCAGCGGGTGCTGGAGGTCTACGCCAAACAGGCGCCGAACACGCCGCTGCTGCAACGGGCGCTGATCCTGTCGTTCGCCCGGCAGATGCACTTGCCGGTCAACACGCTGCTCAGTGGCCTGATGGAAGACCTGGCCAAGGCCGGCGAAGGCAATGCCGAAACCCTGATGGACGACGGCGAGGACAGCCTGGTGATGGGCGATCCGGATTCGGCGCTGGGGCTGGCGGCGGCACGGGTGCTGACCGCCTCGTTGGCCAAACAGGTGAAAGTCGCGTTGCCTGAAGCGTTCAACCGTCAGGTGGACGCGGCGCAGCAACGGCTGGCGGTGAGTTCGCAGCCGTTCGCCGAAGCCCTGAACCTGTCGCAGCAGGCGTTCGATCAGGCGCGGGCCAAGGCGTTGCTGCAACGCCTGTTGCCGCAGCAATCGACCCTGGAGCGCGCATTGGCACTGACCTGGCTGCAACGCAGCATCGAGCAGGCGTCGCCGACCATCGCGCTGGCGCCGGGCGAAGGCTGGAAGAAACAGTACGGTGCGAGCGGCGAGATGTTCTGGACCTGGCAGGGCGCCGCGCCGGTACCGGCGGTGCTGTCGGTGTCCGGCACGCAGGAGCGTCCGCTGCGTGCGGCGTTGAGCTTCAAGACCGCGCAACCTTCGGTCGAGCCGATGGCCGTGACCGTCACCCGGCGCCTGTCGCGCCTGGTGCCGGGCGACGAAGCGTTCACCTTCAAGCTGGAGCCGGTGGGCACCAAGCCGTTGTCCAGCGACAGCCTGTACCTGGACGAAGTGATCCTCACCGGCAAAGCCGCCCGACCGCTGCGCTACGGCATGCTCGAAGTGCCGCTGCCGCCGGGCGCCGATGTCGAGCGCACCACTTGGGGCATCAAGCTGCAGGGCAAGGACGGCACCGAACCGACCGCCCTGGAGAAGGCCCGCTTCGAACCGGGGCAACTGGCCTACGCGGTGCCGGTGGATGCCTTGAGCGGCGAGCTGCGCCTGCGGCATCTGGTGCGCTTCTCGCAGAAGGGCCAGTTCAACCTGCCGCCGGCGCGTTTCACCCAGGTGTATGCGCCGCAGCATCAGGCCCAGGAAGCGAAAGCGGCCCTGGGTCAGGTTACGGTCAACTGACATGAGCCGGCCGCTGGTCTGGCTGCTGTTGTGTCTGGTTCCTGCGCTGGCGACGGCGCAGGACGAGCCGTTGCGCCTGGCGTACAAGGGCGAGCTGCTGTCGCTGAACCGCACGCAACTGATCAGCCGTGAGCCGTTGCCCGAGACGTTGCAGGCGCCGCTGGGCAGCCTGTGGAAACTGTTCGTCTACGCCTGGCTGGCGGACACCGGCGCCCAGGAGCCGGCCTATGAATGCCGCGGGCAGTCGAAAGAGGAAGTCTACTGCTGCTCCGCCGGCGGCAAGGTCGAGCGCGATCAGGCGTTGGTGAAGTCTTGCGGGCTGTATTTCGAGCCGGCGCGGCTGGGCATTTCCGCTGCCGATTGGCGTAGCTACTGGCAGGCGCGCAACGCACCGGGATGGTTGCTGGACCTGTCGTCGGTACAGCCGGCGCAACGGGTTTCCGTGGCCGAACTGCTGCGGGTGCTGGCCTCCGTTCCCGCCCAGGCGCAGATGCGCCGGGTACTGCTCGATGTGGTGCTGGGCGCGGCGGACGGCAATGCCGTCGGCGAGCTGGGCGCACGCCTGCGGGTGAAGACCTGGAGTTGGCTCGGCGACCAGGACGCCGCGTCGAGGCAGGGCGGGTTCGCCGGTTGGACGGCGGACGGTGCGCCGGTGTGGGCGGGCGGGCGCGGCACCAGCCAAATGGTGTTGCGGCACTACGGGCAGGCGCTGGCTTCGGTGCTGCCGGCTGCGTGGCCGGCGGAGTCCGGGCGTTGCGTCGAAGTGGGGCTGTTCTCGCGCTACCCGCTTGCGCGCGTGATGTCGGCGGGGCACGCTGTGACCTCCGGCCCGCTGGCGGGCGACTACCGCGTCGAGTTCGCCAACGGCAATGCATTGGATATCCACAGCGCCGGCGAACTGTTCCTGCTCAACGACAGGCTGGTGGCGCGGCTGGACCGGGAAGAGTACGTCGCCCGCGTCCTCGACCGCGAAGCCAAGCCCGAGCCCGCCGAAGCCGCCAAGGCCCTGGCCGTGGCGATCCGCACCTACCTGCTGCAGAACGCCGCGCGCAGCGGCGAATGCCTGAGCATCGACGACAGCAGCAACCGCCAGCGGGTGGCGCCGCGTCCGGCGTCCGCCGAGTCACGCGGGATCGCGGCGTGGACGGCGGACCTGGTGCTGGCCGGCAGCACCGTCACCTACCACTCCGACCAGCCGGGCCCGGACAGGCTCGCCTGGCAGCAGGCCGTCGAACAGGCCAACGCGGGCCAGCGCTATGACGCGATCCTGCTGCACGCCTATCCGCGCGCCAGCCTCAGCCGCTGGGACAACCCGGTCGCCTCCTGCGAGGCGCTGCCCGCCGCCCAGGACTGGCTGCAGAAGCAGCGGCGCGGCTGGCGCCCGAGGCTGGAAGGCGAAACCGGCTACAACGAGGTCAGCACCTTTGCGGTCTGCAAGCTCGCGTTCGGACGGCCGTTCGTCGACCGCGAACGCCAGCGCATTTATGTGCGCGGCGTCCTCACCCTGCAGGACCGCCTCGACCTGACCCACGAATACCTGCACCTGGCCTTTGAGGCACACCCCAACGGCCAGGACGAAACCTACATCGAAGGGCTTGCCCGTCACCTTTTGCTGGAATAGACCATGACACTCCGTTATCCACAGGTCTTGCTGTTGCTCTGTGCCTTCGCCGCGCTGTCGCCGGCGACGGCCGCCGACGGCGTCAAACTCGACACCCCGGTCGGCGGCTGGCGCACCGGCGCTCCGGAGGGCGAAGGCGAAAGCTTCCGCCAGACCGTCAACTACCCGGCCTCGTCGGTCAACACCAAGGCCGGCCAAGCCAATACCGCGCGCATCAGCGGCCAGATCAAGGCAGCGCCCAAGGGCAACGCACCGGGACGGCTGATCGTCAACGGCGTCAGCATGCCGCTGAAGATCGATGACGCCGGCCGCTTCGACCGCCCGTTCTCCTTCCCCAACGGCAGCAACAGCGTCGAAGTCCGCAGCCCCGACGGTCAGCAGCGTCACCGCACCCAGTTCCTCAACGCCAGCGGCGGCGCCACCCCGGCCAAATTGCGCGTGCTGCTGGCCTGGGACAGCGACGGCACCGACCTCGACCTGCACCTCGTCACCCCCGACGGCGCCCACATCTGGTACGGCGACCGCACCGCCCCCAACGGCGCCGCCCTCGACGTCGACGTCACCACCGGCTACGGCCCGGAAATCTTCGCCATGCCCGCGCCGATCAAGGGCCAGTACCTGGTCTATGTGAACTACTACGGCGGCGGCTACCGCGGGGACGACGAAGGCGGCGACGAGGCGGTGCAGCCGCTGACTACGGCGCAGGTGACGGTGATCACCGAAGAAGGCACGCCGAGCGAGAAGATGGAGACGTTCGTGGTGCCGATGCGGGCGGTGGGGGAACTGACGCTGGTGAAGTCGTTCAGTTATCCGTGAGCGCTACCTGATCAGTCGGGAAACACACCACACAAAGCGTTGCCCCGGTAACCATGAACGATCGGGCCGAGCATCATGAAAGGCCCGCAAGCGTAGAAAGGGGATGGAACCGATTGTTTCGTGTGGAGAAGCACGGTCTCATTCCCGGATTGGTCATTGCCGAAGGCCTGCTCCTCATAGGACGCACACACCGGCAGCTTCAGCGGCACTGGCACCACCAGTGCCCAGACGGTCACCCCGCACCATTCACGGGAGGGTGGCGATTGCTCTGTTCTGCTGATTGGCGGCGCAACGGACCGGGCGCTTTGCGCTCGGTAGGCGTCAGTCTGGATTGTCGACTTTTCCGGTAGCGATACGACTGCACCGACGCAACCTGAAAGACACAGGGTTGTTGCGGCGCAGGCAGCCATCAAGCGAAGGCGTGCGGTAGGGAGCATCTATGCTGAACATCCTTGGGGTGGGATTCGGCGTTTGTCCTTCTGTTTCGTCAGACGCCATTCTGAGGCCGGCAGTGGCGGCTGAAGGTTAATCAGCCCCTATGCGAGGCGCAAGCGGCCCGGCCCCTTTCAGGACGTTTCCCACAAGGGGCAGGCAAGCGGCTCGAATGGGCGTGGCTTTTCGGCAGGCATTAAAAAGCCGGCTTGTGGCCGGCTTCTCGGGGACTGGCTTGGCCTATTTTTGGTAAGCCGCGCCAGCCTTCAAAACGTACACCCGGATCTTGCGTCCGGCTGTGGGACTTGGTCAGACAGTGGTCTGCCGCGTCGGGCGTCATCCGGGCCGCTGGGCGGGCCGATGCGCTGAGGTGGGGCGCAGGATACTGAGTTTTGCGGGGGATTCCCAGCCCGGAGTGCGGAATAGAGCGATCCAATCGGGAGAAATCCGGCATTTGTACGGTTTTTCAGAGGCTCCTTGTTGGGGCGGCGGGTGCCCGGCGCTCAGAGGAACGGCACCACCGGCCGGCGCTTGTTCAGGGTCGACCACCAGAACACCCAGCCCAGCACGTGGATCCGCTGCTCTTCGATCTGGGCGGCGCGGAAGATTTCGTCCGGGTACTGGGCGCTGTTGTGGCTGCGCAGGCGCAGGGCGTTGCCGGGCATGCGGTGCAGGTACTTGATGCGCAGCATGCCGTCGTGCTCGATGGCGTAGATTTCGCCGTCCACCACCTGGGTGAGGCTGCGGTCGATGGCGAGGGCGGAGCCGTCTTCGATCTTTTCGGCCATGCTGTTGCCGATCATGTGGGCGCAGATGGCGTCGGTGTGCTTGATCTCCAGGGCGTCGAGGTGGCTGCGTGGCAGGCGGACGGTCTGGTCCGGGTCGCGGATGACGTGGGTCTTGCCGGAGCCGGCGGCGGTGGGGACTTCCTTGTAGAGAGGCAAGGCGATGTCCAGGTGATCGACCACGGCGTAGACGCCGCGCAGGGCCTGGGCGTCGAGGGCGTCGCCGGCGTCGGGCGAGCGCACGCGGGTGGAGTCCTTCGGGCCTTCGCCGGTCTTGAGCCAGTCGCTGTTGACCGACAGCAGGCGCGCGACTTCTTCCATGCGGTAGGCCGGTACGCCGCGGGTGTACCAGTTATGGATGTTTTGGGCTTCCGTGCCCCAGAACCTGGCGAATCCCGTGGTGGTGATGTTCGCAGCTTCCAGGAGTGCCTTGAATCGTGGACCGCTAGTGTTCTTTCTCATGAACACAGAGTCTACGGCCGTGCCAGAGCGGTTTGAATAAACCGGCCGTTCAAAATGGGCGGCAATTTAAGACCGGATGTAAGTTGCATTTTGGAAAGTTTAAACAGCCGGCAACCGTGGCGTCTCGTGTTAAACGCGCTGTTGAAAAGCCGGATCGACAGGCACAAAAAACCCCGGATCGACCGGGGTTTTCTTCAAGCGGTGCGCTTAGCCCTTGTAGGCGGCCACCGACTTGGTGATCGCGGCGCGGGCGGCATCGGCGCCGTCCCAGCCTTCGATCTTGACCCACTTGCCCTTCTCGAGATCCTTGTAGTTCGCGAAGAAGTGCTCGATCTGCTGGATCAGCAGCGGCGGCAGGTCGGTGTATTCCTTCACGTCAACGTACAGCTGGGACAGCTTGTCGTGAGGAACGGCAACGACCTTGGCGTCGCCGCCGCCATCGTCGGTCATGTTCAGGATGCCGACCGGACGGGCGCGGATCACCGAACCTGGGGCGACCGGGTAAGGGGTCACGACCAGCACGTCCAGGGGATCGCCGTCGTCGGCCAGGGTGTTCGGGATGTAACCGTAGTTGGCCGGGTAGAACATCGGGGTGGCCATGAAACGGTCAACGAACAGGCAATCGCTGTCTTTGTCGATTTCGTATTTGATCGGCGCGTGGTTGGCCGGGATCTCGATCGCGACGTAGATGTCGTTCGGCAGGTCTTTGCCAGCCGGGATCTTGCTGTAGCTCATTGGGCGGTGCCCCCGTTAGTTGACCAAAAACACTTGGCCGGATTGACCAAAAAGTGGCGGCGATTATAGGCACATTCTGTTGCCGGTGCCACGTGCCGCCTCAGTCGTGAGCCTGATAGACCGGGTCGTGCGCCTGAAGTTGCCGCAGCCTGCCCAACGGATCCTGGCGGTAGAAAAGCCGCAGCTGCGCGTACACCTGTGGATAACTCTCGTGCAGCAGGTCCGGGGCGCTGAAAAAGTACTCGCTGGTGACGGCAAAGAACTCGGCCGGGTTCTCGGCGGCGTAGGGGTCGATGGCGGTTTCGGCGTCGGGGTTGCGGTCGAGCTGGCGGTTGAGATCGTCGTAGGCCGCCTGCATGACCGTCGCCCAGTCCTTGACCCGCATGTCGGCGTGCAGCGGCGGCAGGCCGTTGGCGTCGCCGTTGAGCATGTCGAGCTTGTGCGCCAGTTCGTGGATGACCAGGTTGTAGCCTTCCCAGCCGCCGCTGGCCATCACGCCGGGCCAGGCCATGATCACCGGCCCGTGTTGCCAGGCTTCGCCGCTGTGCTCGGCGTCCCACTCGTGCTCCACGCCGGCGGCGTCGCGGTGGCGCTGGGGGCTGAGGAAGTCGTCGGGGTAGAGGATGATTTCGTGGAAGCCCCGGTACCAGTTCAGGTCGCCCAGGTGCAGCAGCGGCAACTGGGCCTGGACGGCGAGCAGCAGGCGCTGCTCCTGGTGCAGCTCGACGCCGGGCAGCGCGGTGAGGTGCTTGTCCTCAAGGAACAGCACGCTGGCCTCGCGCAGCCAGCGGTCTTCGTCGGCGCTGATGCCGTCGAGGAAGCTCAGCTGATGGCGCACCCGTTGCCAGAGGTCATCGGCAATCGGGTGCCTGGCCAGGATGCGCCGGCGTCGCCAGGCGCTCAGCGACCACACGGGATCAGCGCGAAGCGGCTTTGGAGCCGGCGCCGCCGAGGCGGCTGCGCACCACACCGATGATCATCGGCACCAGCGACAGCAGGATGATGCCGACCACCAGCAACGACAGGTTCTTCTTGATGAACGGCACGTTGCCGAAGAAGTAGCCCAGGGTCACCAGGCCGCCGACCCACAGGACGGTGCCGAACACGCTGAACGCGAAGAAGCGCGGGTAAGGCATCTTCGCCACGCCGGCGACGAACGGCGCAAACGTGCGGATGATCGGCAGGAAGCGCGCCAGGGTCACGGTCTTGCCGCCGTGCTTGTCATAGAAGTCGTGGGTCTGCTGCAGGTAGTCCCGGCGGAAGATTTTCGAGTTCGGGTTGCTGAACAGCTTCTCGCCCGCCGTTCGTCCGATCACGTAGTTGGTGCTGTCGCCGAGGATCGCCGCCAGCATCAGCAGGCCGCCCAGCAGCACCGGATCCATGCCGCCGCCTGCCGCCACGGCGCCGGCGATGAACAGCAGGGAGTCGCCCGGCAGGAAAGGCATCACGACCAGGCCGGTCTCGCAGAAGATCACCATGAACAGGATGGCGTAGATCCAGGTGCCGTAGTTGGTCACCAGCATGTCGAGGTAGACGTCGAGATGCAGGATCAGGTCGATCGGGTTGAAATCCATGTGGGCACCTGTGGTGACGGCCCGACTCGGCAGGCCTGTGCGGATGACTTCGTGAAAGGCTACACGCAGGTGTAGTTTTTCTTACAAGCCGGAAAGGTCGGGATTATACGGTTTGAGACGTGAAAAGCGTGTTGGTTTTGTAGCGGGGAATGTCGCGGTGTGAGGAATTGTCAGTCTGGCGGGGCCGTGGCGAGGGAGCGCTTGAGCGGGCGCCGGCTCCCTCGCAAAAGGAGCCGGCTCCGTCATCGGTAGGCGTTCAAAGCTCGTCGCTGATCGGCAGCACGTAGTTCTTGAACTCGGTGTCTTCCTTGAAGCCGATGGACTCGTAGGTTTTCTGCGCCACTTCGTTGTTGCTGCTGGTGGACACGCGCATGCGCACGGCCTGGGTGTCCTTGGCCATTTTCTTGGCCGTGCGGATCAGGTTGTCGGCCACCAGTTGCCGGCGGGCGTCTTCGGCGACGTAGATGTCGTTGAGGATCCACACGCGCTTGAGCGACAGTGAGGAGAAGCTCGGGTAGAGCTGGCAGAAGCCCATCAGTTTGCGGTCGTCGTCATCGGCCAGGGCCAGGTAGATCACTGACTCCTTGCGCCGCAGGCGCTTTTCCAGGAACGCCCGGGACGAGTCCGGATAAGGCAGCGAGCCGTAGAACTCGCGGTATTTGACGAACAACGGGGTCAGCAGATCCAGGTGTTCGAGGGTCGCTTGGATAATCCGCATGGTAGGTCTCGTCCTTCAATTGGCTGTCTTCACGTGCGCTGACGGCAATGGGAAACCCGGGCGGCCGTGCGTCGATCCTGCCTCAAACCGACGCTCGAAGGCAATGCGGAAACGGTTCAGGCCGGGGGCGGATCCAGCAGGAAATTGCTTTTCATGTCTGTTCCGTCTTCCGACTCCAGTGTCTGAACCTGCGCTTCGTCCTTCAGGTTCACGCCCGAGAGCTGCCGCCGGCAGGCTTCGCGCATCAGGTACAGCAAACGGTGGGCCGCCATGCCGTAGCTCAAGCCCTCCAGCCGCACGTTGGAGATGCAGTTGCGGTAGGCATCGGTGAGGCCGACCTTAGGATTGTAGGTGAAATATAAACCCAGGCTGTCCGGCGAACTGAGGCCCGGGCGCTCTCCGATCAGCATCACCACCATTTTGGCGCCCAGCAGTTGGCCGATCTCGTCGCCGATGGCCACGCGGCCCTGTTCCACCAGGATCACCGGCGCGCATGACCATCCGTCGGCGCCCATCTGCTCTTCCAGGCGCGTGAGGAACGGCACGGTGTGGCGATGGACGGCCAGCGCCGAGAGGCCGTCGGCCACGACGATGGCCAGGTCGACGCCGCCGGGATGGGCGGCGGCGTATTCGCGCAGGGCCTGCGCCGACGGTTCGCTGAGCCTGCGCCCAAGGTCCGGGCGTTGCAGGTAGCTGTTGCGGTCGCTCGCGGCGCTGTGCAGCAGCAGGCTGTCGCGCCCGCGTCCGTTCAGTTGCCCGGCGAGCCCGGCGTGGTCGAACGGCAGGTGCACCGCGTCCCGGGCCTGGGCGTGGGCGTACTGGAAGTCCAGCTGCGCGCGGGTCGGCAGGCTGGTGCCGGTGCGGCCCAGGGCGATGCGTGCAGGGGTCAGGTTGCGCAGGGCCAGCCAGGGGTTTTGCGGATCGACGGGCGGTTTTTCCATGAGGCTCATCCCAGTTGCGCCAGCGCCTGGCGGAAGGCCGGCGGCAGTTGGTTGCCGAAGCGGACCGTGCCGTCCGCCTGGGTGAAGATGCCCATGTTCGCCAGCCACCGCTCGAACTCCGGCGCCGGCTTCAGGCCCAGGGTCTGGCGGGCGTAGAGGGCGTCGTGGAAGGAGGTGGTCTGGTAATTGAGCATGATGTCGTCGGAGCCGGGGATGCCCATGATGAAGTTGATCCCGGCCACGCCCAGCAGGGTCAGCAGGGTGTCCATGTCGTCCTGGTCGGCTTCGGCGTGGTTGGTGTAGCAGATGTCGCAGCCCATCGGCACGCCCAAAAGCTTGCCGCAGAAGTGGTCTTCGAGGCCGGCGCGGATGATCTGCTTGCCGTTGTAGAGGTACTCCGGGCCGATGAAGCCGACGACGGTGTTCACCAGGAACGGCTTGAAGTGCCGCGCCACGGCGTAGGCCCGGGTCTCGCAGGTCTGCTGGTCGACGCCGTGGTGGGCGTTGGCCGACAGCGCGCTGCCTTGGCCTGTCTCGAAATACATCAGGTTCTGCCCCAGGGTGCCGCGGTTCAGGCTCAAGCCTGCTTCGTAGCCTTCCTGCAGCACATTGAGGTTGATGCCGAAGCTGGCGTTGGCCGCTTCGGTGCCGGCGATGGACTGGAACACCAGATCCAGCGGCACGCCCCGGTTGATCGCCTCGATGGAGGTGGTGACGTGGGTCAGCACGCAGGCCTGCGTGGGGATGTCGTAGCGCTGGATGATGGCGTCGAGCATCTCCAGCATCGCGCAGATCGAGGCGATGCTGTCGGTGGCCGGGTTGATGCCGATCATGGCGTCGCCGTTGCCGTACAGCAGGCCGTCGAGGATGCTCGCGGCGATCCCGGCGGGCTCGTCCGTCGGGTGGTTCGGCTGCAGGCGCGTGGACAGGCGTCCGCGCAGGCCCAGGGTGCCGCGGAACTTCGTGACCACGCGGATCTTCTGCGCCACCAGCACCAGGTCCTGCACGCGCATGATCTTCGACACGGCGGCGGCCATCTCCGGGGTCAGGCCGGGGGCGAGGGCGCGCAGGCTGGCTTCGTCGGCGGCTTCGCTGAGCAGCCAGTCGCGAAAGCCGCCGACGGTGAGGTGGCTGACGGCGGCGAAGGCCTGTCTGTCGTGGCTGTCGATGATCAGCCGGGTGACTTCGTCGGACTCGTAAGGGATCAGCGCTTCCTGGAGGAAGTGCGTGAGCGGGATGTCGGCCAGCGCCATCTGCGCGGCCACCCGTTCGCCGTCGTTGAGCGCGGCGACCCCGGCCAGGAAGTCGCCGGAGCGGGCGGGGCTGGCCTTGGCCATCACCTCCTTGAGGCTGTCGAAGCGGTAGGTCTGGGCGCCGACGGTATGGGCGAATGCGGCCATGGGGCGCGTTCCTCCTGAATCTGTGGATGACTCTGTTCCCTGCGGGAGGGACTGCATGCACTTCTATAAGGCAGACACCGGGCGCGCGGCCCGGTGCCGGTGCATCTCATACACCTTCGAGCATAGCGTCCGCCGGCGCTTCGGAACGTTGCTTGGCGGTCAGCTGGAAGTACAGGTAGCCGGCGGCCATGAACCCGAGGAACACGCAGCCGATCAGGGCGTTGAACCATGCCATTGCCACCAGGCACACCACCGCCAGGAACAGCGCGATGGCCGGCACCACCGGATAGCCCGGCGCGCGGAAGGTGCGCTCCAGGTTCGGTTCGGTGCGGCGCAGCTTGAACAGGCTGAGCATGCTGATGATGTACATCACGATGGCGCCGAACACCGACATGGTGATCATCGCCGCCGTCAGGCTCATGCCTTGCAGGTTGACCAGGCCGTCGCTGTAGATCGCGGCGATGCCGATGACGCCGCCGGCGATGATCGCCCGGTGCGGGGTCTGGAAGCGCGACAGCTTGGCCAGCCCCTTGGGCAGGTAGCCGGCGCGGGCGAGGGCGAAGAACTGGCGCGAGTAGCCGAGGATGATCCCGTGGAAGCTCGCCACCAGGCCGAACAGGCCGATCCACACCAGCATGTGCATCCAGGTCGAGTTGTTGCCCACCACCGCCTTCATCGCCTGAGGCAGCGGGTCGTTGATGTTCGACAGCTGGCGCCAGTCGCCGACGCCGCCGGCCATCACCATCACGCCGATGGCGAGGAACACCAGGGTCAGGATCCCGCTGACGTAGGCCCGCGGAATCGTGCGTTTGGGATCCTTGGCTTCCTCGGCCGCCATGGCCGCGCCTTCGATGGCGAGGAAGAACCAGATCGCGAACGGGATGGCGGCGAAGATCCCCGGCACCGAGGCCAGGCTGAACTCGTTGGCGCCGGACCAGCCGTTGAGCACGAAGTTGCTGAAGCTGAAGCCCGGCGCGACCACGCCCATGAACACCAGCAGCTCGGCCACCGCCAGCACGGTGACCACCAGCTCGAAGGTGGCGGCGATGCTGACGCCGAGGATGTTCAGGGTCATGAACACGAAGTACGCGCCGACCGCCGCGACTTTCGGGTCGAGCCCCGGATACTGCACGTTGAGGTAGGCGCCGATGGCCATGGCGATGGCCGGCGGGGCGAACACGAATTCGATCAGGGTGGCGATCCCGGCGATCAGCCCGCCTTTCTCGCCGAAGGCCCGGCGGCTGTAGGCGAACGGCCCGCCCGCATGAGGGATGGCGGTGGTCAGCTCGGTGAAGCTGAAGATGAAGCAGGTGTACATGGTCGCGACCATCAGGGCCGTGACCAGAAAGCCCAGGGTGCCGGCGGTGCCCCAGCCGTAGCTCCAGCCGAAGTACTCGCCGGAAATCACCAGGCCGACGGCGATGCCCCACAGGTGCAGGGTGCCGAGGGTGGGTTTGAGCTGTGTGGTGGAAGTCATAAGTCCTCTCTTCACTCTTTTTATTGTTCGGTCTGTTGGACTTTCAGGTGTGGCGCATGCAGGGCGGATCCTGGATGACGGGTACGCAAGGGCCGTGCCAGAGCGGCCAGGCCTTGGGTGGTGGTCATTCAGGGCGCCTCGCGGGCGTGCCCGCGAGGCGGTCGGGAAGGCGGCACCGGGGTTGCGGCGCCGCCCCGGTTCTTTAGAAGAAGCCCAGCGGATTGATGTCGTAGCTGACCAGCAGGTTCTTGGTCTGCTGGTAGTGGTCGAGCATCATCTTGTGGGTCTCACGGCCGACGCCGGACTTCTTGTACCCGCCGAACGCGGCGTGCGCCGGGTACAGGTGGTAGCAGTTGGTCCATACGCGGCCGGCCTTGATGCCGCGGCCCATGCGGTAGGCGCGGTTGATGTCGCGGGTCCAGACGCCGGCGCCGAGGCCGAACTCGGTGTCGTTGGCGATCGCCAGGGCTTCGGCTTCGTCCTTGAAGGTGGTGATGCTCACCACCGGGCCGAAGATTTCCTCCTGGAACACGCGCATCTTGTTGGTGCCCTTGAGCAGGGTCGGCTGGATGTAGTAGCCGGTCGACAGGCTGCCGTCGAGTTTTTCCACCTTGCCGCCGGTGAGCAGCTCGGCGCCTTCCTTCTCGGCGATCTCAAGGTAGGAGAGGATCTTGTCGAACTGTTGCTCGGACGCCTGGGCGCCGACCATGGTGTCGGTGTCCAGCGGGTCGCCGCGCTTGATCTGCTTGATCTTCTTCATCACCTCTTGCATGAACGCCGGGTAGATCGACTCCTGCACCAGGGCGCGGGAGGGGCAGGTGCAGACCTCGCCCTGGTTGAAGAACGCCAGCACCAGGCCTTCGGCGGCCTTCTCGATGAAGCTTTGCTCGGCCTGCATGATGTCTTCGAAGAAGATGTTCGGCGACTTGCCGCCCAGCTCCACGGTGGACGGAATGATGTTCTCGGCGGCGCACTTCATGATGTGCGAGCCGACCGGGGTCGAGCCGGTGAAGGCGATCTTGGCGATGCGCTTGCTGGTGGCCAGGGCTTCGCCGGCCTCTTTGCCGAACCCTTGCACCACGTTGAGCACGCCCGGCGGCAGCAGGTCGCCGATCAGTTCCATCAGCACGCTGATGCCCAGCGGCGTCTGCTCGGCAGGCTTGAGCACCACGCAGTTGCCGGCGGCCAGGGCCGGGGCGAGTTTCCAGGCGGCCATCAGCAGCGGGAAGTTCCACGGGATGATCTGGCCGACCACGCCCAGCGGCTCATGGATGTGATAGGCCACGGTGTTGCCGTCGATCTCGGCGGCGCTGCCTTCCTGGGCGCGCAGGCACCCGGCGAAGTAGCGGAAGTGGTCGGCGGCCAGCGGGATGTCGGCGTTGAGGGTCTCGCGGATGGCCTTGCCGTTGTCCCAGGTCTCGGTGATCGCCAGCAGTTCGAGGTTCTGTTCGATGCGGTCGGCGATCTTCAGCAGGATCAGCGAACGGGCCTGCGCCGAGGTGGCGCCCCAGGCATCGGCGGCGGCGTGGGCGGCGTCCAGGGCCTTGTCGATGTCTTCGGCGGTGGAACGCGGGAATTCGGCGATCGGTTGGCCGTTGACCGGCGAGGTGTTGGTGAAATACAGGCCTTTGACAGGCGCGACGAACTCGCCGCCGATGTAGTTTCCGTACTTGCTCTTGAACGAGACCTTGGCGCCTTCAGTACCCGGGTGAGCGTAACGCATGATGGTTTCTCCTTGCTTTTGTATTTGTCGGGAGGCGCATGTGCGCTTGCTTTAAGCGTAGAGCAAAGGTCGGGCCAGCGCCGTGCAAGTCAGGCAAATCAAGGTCTTGCGCCGGTTTTGCCGGACAGGCGGCCGGCGCTTGTGGCGATTGCGGTACAGGTGGCGTGACAGTTTGTACCGCCTGCGGCACAACCTGTGACCGGGCGGTTCCGCCAGCATTGCAAAGCGCCGGTGGCTGGAGGATGCTGGGCCTCGAATCGCCATGCAGGTCACTCTGCGATGAGGGTGCAAGCGCCTTCGCCGCAAGCCGCGGGGAGAACAATAAGAAATGCACGACAACCATCTGAGCCGCCACGTCCGGCAGGTGCTCACCGTCACCCAGGGCAAGCCGCGCCTGCACGGGCCGGGCGCCGATCCGTCGATCGCCCGTTCGTGGCTGCGTTGCCTTGAGGACTACCACCTCGATCCGGCCCTGGCCATGGCGCCGACCGTGCTTGAGCACGGTCGCGTCCTCGAAAGCCGCGAACGCCTGCAGCAGGTGCTGCAGATCGCCGGCACCGAAATGAGCAGCCTGCACCAGCAACTGTCCGGCGCCGGCCATGCGGTGCTGCTGACCGACGCCCGCGGGGTGATCCTCAACTGCGTCACCGACCCGGCCGAACGCAAGAGCTTCGAACGCGCCGGGCTCTGGCTCGGCGCCGACTGGAGCGAAGCCTGCGAAGGCACCAACGGCATCGGCACCTGCCTGGTGGAGCGCCAGGCGTTGACCATTCACCAGGGCGAACACTTTCGCGGCCAGCACACCGGCCTGACCTGTTCCGCCAGCCCGGTGTTCGACCCCCACGGCGAGCTGCTGGCGGTGCTCGACGTGTCGTCGGCCCGGCCGGACGTCTCGCGCCAGAGCCAATTCCACACCATGGCGCTGGTCAACCTGTCGGCGAAGATGATCGAGAGCTGCTATTTCCTGCGCTGCTTCGACAATCAATGGCTGCTGCGCTTTCACTTGCAGGCCGAATCCGTCGGCCTGTTCAGCGAAGGTCTGCTGGCGTTCGACGGGGAAGGGCGGATCAGCGCGGTCAACCAGAGCGCGTTGAACCTGCTCGGGCACATCCGTGGCGGTCTGCTCGGCCAGCCGGTGGAGGCGTTCTTCGACTGTTCGCTGGATGAGCTGCTGGGCCGGGCCAGCGCCCACGCGAGCGCCAGTTGGCCGCTGCGCACCCGCGACGGGCGCCCTCTATTCGCGGTGCTGCGGGGCGAGTCGCGCAGGCCGCTACCGGCCGTGCCGGCTCCGGTCAAGCCGCCGGCGCCGAGCCTGCCGGGCATTTGCCTGGGCGATGCCGGACTGCAAGCGGACTTTCGCAAGGCGTTGCGCGTCTTCGAGCGCGACGTGCCGCTGCTGATCAACGGCGAGACCGGTTCCGGCAAGGAGGCCGTGGCCAAGGCCGTGCACCTGGCCAGCCAGCGCAGCGCCAAGGCCTTCGTCGCCCTCAACTGCGCGGCGATCCCCGAAAGCCTGATCGAGAGCGAACTGTTCGGCTACCGCGGCGGCAGTTTCACCGGCGCCCGCAAGGAAGGCATGCGCGGCAAGCTGCAGCAGGCCGACGGCGGCACGCTGTTCCTGGACGAAATCGGCGACATGCCGCTGGCCTTGCAGACCCGCCTGCTGCGGGTGCTGGAGGATCGCCAGGTGGTACCGATCGGCGGCGAGGCCGAAGCGGTCGATGTGCGGATCATCAGCGCCACCCACCGCAACCTGCTGGAGCGGGTCGAGGACGGCGGCTTTCGCGAGGACCTGTATTACCGGCTCAACGGTCTGGAGGTGACGTTGCCGGCATTGCGCGAGCGCAGCGACAAACCGCAGTTGCTGGACTTCCTGCTGGCCGAAGAGGCGGGCGGGGAGTCGGTCGTGATCGAAGAGGCGGCGCGTCAGGCGCTGCTGGCGTTCAACTGGCCGGGGAACGTGCGGCAACTGCGCAATGTGCTGCGCACCCTGGCGGCGTTGTGCGAGGACGGGCGGATCAGGCTGGACGACCTGCCGGCGATGATCCGCCAGGCGCGGCCTGCGGCGGTGCAACCGGTCGAGGCATTGTCCGGGCATCCGCTGGACGACGCGGAGCGGGTGGCCTTGCTCAGTGCGCTGGAGCAGACGCGCTGGCACATGACGCATGCGGCGCAGCAGCTGGGCATCAGCCGCAACACCCTGTACAGGAAAATGCGCAAGCACGGCATCGCCCGTTCCGCCTGACCGGTGGCGAGGGAGCTTGCTCCCCGCCACAAACACAAGGTGCCATTTGCCCCACCCTGCGCTACCCTGCGGCCATGTTTTACGAGGTCGACTATGCACATTCATATTCTGGGTATCTGCGGGACTTTCATGGGCTCGATGGCGGTTCTGGCCAAAGAGCTGGGCCATCACGTCACCGGCTCCGACGCCAACGTCTATCCGCCGATGAGCACGCAGCTCGAGGCCCAAGGCATTGAGCTGACCCAGGGCTACGACCCAGCGCAGCTCGATCCGGCGCCGGACCTGGTGGTGATCGGCAACGCCATGTCCCGTGGCAATCCGGCCGTGGAATATGTGCTGAACAAGGGCCTGCCGTATGTCTCGGGCCCGCAGTGGCTGGCCGACCACGTCCTCCAGGGGCGCTGGGTGCTGGCCGTCGCCGGCACCCACGGCAAGACTACCACCAGCAGCATGCTCGCCTGGGTGCTGGAGCACGCGGGCATGAGCCCGGGCTTCCTGATCGGCGGCGTGCCGCAGAACTTCTCGGTGTCCGCGCGGCTGGGCGGCACGCCGTTCTTCGTGATCGAGGCCGACGAGTACGACAGCGCCTTCTTCGACAAGCGCTCCAAGTTCGTCCACTACCGTCCGCGCACCGCGATCCTCAACAACCTTGAGTTCGATCACGCCGACATCTTCCCTGACCTGGCGGCCATCGAGCGGCAGTTCCACCACTTGGTTCGCACCATCCCGAGCGAAGGCCTGGTGATCCACCCGACCACCGAGCCTGCGTTGCAGCGGGTGATCGAGATGGGTTGCTGGACGCCGGTGCAGACCACCGGCGCCGGCGGCCAGTGGCAGGTCAAGCTGCTCAAGGACGACGGTTCGGCGTTCGAAGTGATGTTCGACGGCCAGTCCCAAGGCGTGGTCGAGTGGGAGCTGACCGGTCAGCACAACGTCGCCAACGCCCTGGCGACCCTCGCCGCCGCCCGCCATGTCGGCGTGGTGCCGTCGATGGCCATCGCCGGCCTGAGCGCGTTCAAGAGCGTCAAGCGCCGGATGGAGAAGGTCGCCGAGGTGCGCGGCATCACCATCTACGATGACTTCGCCCACCATCCGACCGCCATCGCCACCACCCTCGACGGCCTGCGCAAGCGCATCGGCGACGCGCCGCTGATCGCGATCATCGAACCGCGCTCCAACTCCATGAAGCTGGGCGCGCACCGCGACGGCCTGCCGGACAGCGTGACCGATGCCGACCAGGTGATCTGGTACGCGCCGGCCAACCTGGGCTGGGACCTGGCGGCCACGGCGGCGCAATGTTCGGTGCCGTCGGTCGTCAGCGATTCGCTGGAAGGCATCATCGAGCGTGTGAAGAGCCAGGCCCAGCCCGGCACCCACGTGGTCATCATGAGCAACGGCGGCTTCGGCGGCCTGCACGGCAAACTGGCCGAGGCGCTGAAATGAACAACGGCCCGGAACGCATCACCCTGGCGATGACCGGCGCGTCCGGCGCCCAGTACGGCCTGCGCCTGCTGGACTGCCTGGTGCGCGAGGACCGCGAGGTGCACTTCCTGATCTCCAAGGCCGCGCAACTGGTGATGGCCACCGAGACCGATGTGTCGCTGCCGGCCAAGCCGCAGATGATGCAGGCGTTCCTCACCGAGTACACCGGCGCCGCCGACGGGCAGATCCGCGTGTACGGCAAGGAAGACTGGATGTCGCCGGTGGCCTCGGGCTCCGGCGCGCCGGCGGCGATGGTGGTGGTGCCGTGCTCCACGGGCACCCTGTCGGCCATCGCCACCGGGGCCTGCAACAACCTGATCGAACGGGCGGCGGACGTGACCCTCAAGGAACGCCGCCAACTGATCCTGGTGCCGCGCGAAGCGCCTTATTCGAGCATTCACCTGGAACACATGCTCAAGCTGTCGAACATGGGCGTGACCATCCTGCCGGCCTCGCCGGGTTTCTATCACCAGCCGCAGACCATCGACGACCTGATCGACTTCGTGGTGGCGCGCATCCTCAACCTGCTGGGCATTCCCCAGGACATGCTGCCGCGCTGGGGCGAACATCACCTGAGCAGCGATGAATAAGCTGCTGGCGGTTCTGTTGGCGTTGCAACTGACCGGCTGCGCCACCGCACGCACCCTGGACGCGGCCAAGCCGGGGGCGCCGGTGGTGTACGCCGGCACGCGGCTGGATCTGTATGCGATCAATGGCGGGTGCTGCGCGAAGGATCGGTTCGGGGCGGAGGCGCCGGGGTATCCCCAGGTGGACCTGCCGGCCAGCGCATTGCTCGACACGCTGTTGCTGCCGTTGTCGTTGCTGACGGTGATCGGCGTCGGGTTTCAGGCGACCGGGGGGCTGTAAGGCAGCGCTGCGCGCTCCATTCGCGGCTCCCCAGTGGGAGCCAGCCTGCTGGCGATGGCGTCCTCACGGACGCCGCCAATCACTTGCCGAGCTTTCTCAGCTCATCCGACTCGACCACCCGCACCCCGTCCTGTTCCTCCAGCGCCAGCCGCCACATCGCCCGGGCCAGTTGGCAGGCTTCGATGCCGCGGTACTTGCCGGGGATCAGTTTCGACAACGGCCCGGCGAGCTGCTCGCCCAGGCGCGGCTCGCTGCGGTCGCCCAGCAGCAGCGACGGCCGGCAGATGGTCAGTTGCGGCCAGTTCTGGGCGCGCAAGGCGTACTCCATCTCGCCCTTGACCCGGTTGTAGAAAATCGAGGATCTGCGGTCGGCCCCCAGCGCGCTGATCACGATCAGGTGCCGTGCGCCCATTTCCCGGGCACGTTTGGCGAAGGCCACGACCATGTCCAGGTCCACCGCGCGGAACGCCTCTTCGGAGCCGGCCTGCTTGATGGTGGTGCCCAGGCAGCAGTAGGCGATGTCGACCCGCCCGGAGAGCTGCGGCAGGAACGCCTGGGGATCACCGACGGGGTTTTCCAGGTGAGGATGCTCGGCCAGCGGCCGGCGTGAAGGGGCGAGCACTCGGGTGATCGTCGGCTCGTTGAGCAGGCGGTCGAGCAGATGTTCACCGGTCAACCCGGTGGCTCCGGCAAGCAAGACATGCTGAGGCGTCAAGTACATAGTGTCTCTCCCTTGATACTGTTCAGCTTAGTTGCTCTTTGTCGCCCCGTCGTTCAATGCAGCACTCTGCAACGCTTTTCTGGCCTGTTGCTTGCGCAGCTGCTGCCAGTGCGACAGCACGGTTTTCGGTGCCCAGATCTGTGGCTCCGACGCCTCGAAATTGTCCGCCAGCTCCCGTTCGGCGACGGTGGCCTTGGCCAGCTTGAAGGCCTGCTCCAGGTCGTCGGTCTGGTTCAGCGCCTGGGCGAACAGCGCGTCGCCGAAGTAGGTGAAGTTGGCTTCCTCCGAACAGCCGAACGACACGCGGTCGGCGCGCGAGGCGGTCATGATCAGCGTGCGTTCGTCCTTGAGCGCCGGAATGAAGCCGCCGGAATAGCACGCGGAAATGACGATGACCTTGTCGCGGTTCTTCAGCGGCGCCAGCACGGCGGCCAGTTCGTCGGCGGGCAGGTCGGCCAGTTCCATGCGCGGCTGGTCGAGCACCAGTTCGTGCTCGGCGGTGCCGTGGCTGGTGAGGTAGATGAACACCAGGTCTTCCGGGCCGCTGCGTTCGGCCAAGGTCTGGGCGGCGCGGCGCAGGTTCTCGCGGGTGGCCATTGGCCGGTCGCCGAGGTGGTCGCGGTGGTTGACCAGGCGGATCTGGCCGCGGGCGCCGAAACGGCTGGCGAGCATGTTGGCGACGTAGTCGGACTCGCGCAGGAACACGCTCTGCTTGCCGTCGCCGCCCAAGGTCAGGGTGTACAGCTCCACGGCCGGGGTCGAGGCGGGCACGTTGCCCAGGGCGTCGTCGAGCAGCCGGCCCTGGGCCAGCAGACCCAGTTCGAGGGTGTCGGGCAACAGCTTGCCGTCGGCGTCGCGCACCCGCTGGCCGTTGACCCAGGTGCCGCTCAGGACGGTGCCGTCGGTGAGCACCAGGGTACCGCGCCCGGCGTAGCTGTCGCTGTCGAACTGGCCGATGTAGAAACTGCCGTCGGACAGGTTCAGGCGGCCCTGGCCACTGAAGCGCCAGTCATTGAAGTCACCGGTGTAATGGCTGCCGTCGGCGCCGATCAGTTCGCCCTTGCCGGTCAGCGCGCCTTCCTTGAACTGGCCGAGCCACACGTCGCCGTCGGCGTTCTCGTAGCGGCCCTTGCCGTGCAGTTGGTTGTTCTTGAAGCCGCCGACATAGATGTCGCCGTCGGCGCTGTTGAAAGTGCCGTTGCCTTCCAGCTGGCCGTTGACGAACCGGCCGGTGAACTGGTTGCCGCTGGCGTCGCCGCGCTGGCCTTCGCCGTTGGGCTTGCCGTTGGCGAACTGGCCCTGGTAGGAGCTGCCGTCGTCGAGTTCGAGGCGGCCGAGCCCTGCGTACTGGTCGGCCTTGAACTCGCCGCGGTAGGTCATGGCGTTTTCCTTCAGGGTGCCTTCGCCGTCGCGCCGGCCCAGCTTGAAGCCGCCGGTGTAGCTGCTGCCGTGGGTGGTCAGGGTGCCCTGGCCGTCGAACAGGCCCTGCCGGAACTGGCCGCGGTAGACCTCGCCGTTGCTGCCGTGCCACTCGCCCTGACCGTGCCACTGGCCCTTGTCGAACGCGCCGGCGTACCAGCTGCCGTTGGGGTAGTCGACCCGGCCCTGGCCCTGCAGCAGGCCGTTGACCAGCTCGCCGCGGTAGCGCCCGCCGTCCGGCAGGTGCGCATCGGCCGGCAGCAGCGATTCGCCATCGCCGCAGGCGGTGAGCATCAGGGCCAGGGCAAGGGGGGCAATCGGGGCAAGGGACACAAGTGAGCGCATGGCGGGTTCCGGGCAATTAGGCGACCGAGTATGCCGCAGCCGGGTGACCATATACAGCCGGGAGGCGGGGCGGATGCGAAACGGCGTGAGCCGCTTCGCATCCCGGTGCTCAGACGAAGCAGAGCGACAGCGGTTCGGCGATGTAGGCCGGTTTTTCCGAGCCTTCGATCTCCAGGGTGGCGTTGGCCTTGAGCAGCCACTGGCCGGGTTTCTTCTCGGTCACGTCAACCAGGTCGACCTTGAGCCGGACCTTGGAGTCGACCTTGACCGGCTGGATGAAGCGCACGCTGTCCAGCCCGTAGTTGACCACCATCTTCACGCCCTTGGGCAGGATCAGGATGTCTTCCATCAGTTTGGGCATCAGCGACAGCGTCAGGAATCCGTGTGCGATGGTGCTGCCAAATGGCGTTTGCGCGGCTTTGACCGGGTCGACGTGGATGAACTGGAAATCCCCTGTGGCTTCGGCGAACAGGTTGATGCGCTCCTGATCGATGGTGAGCCATTCGGAACGTCCGAGTTCCTTGCCGACATAATCTTTGAGCTCTGCAACGGGAACATAGGGCATTGAGACTCTCCTTGGGTTCATCGGTTTTATCGTTTTTCAGGTGGGGGACATGACCGCCCTGCGAACCACTGTAGATCATCATGGCGATTTGCTCCGGTCAACCTGCCATGCTTTTGGCGAATGCCTGTGCATAGGCGCCGCATGCTTATAATGCCCCGCCCGTGCTTGGCGGGCGGTCGGACGGAGATGTCGGATGTTGCTACGTGGCCTGACCTGGCTGGTGCTGTTCCAATTGCTCGGCACGGCGCTCAACCATTTGCTGTTGCCGGTGCTGCCGGGGCCGATCATCGGCCTGCTGCTGTTGCTGGGGTTCCTCATCGTACGGGGCGAGGTCGGCGAGCCGCTGAGCCTGGCCGCCGGCAGCCTGCTGCGTTACCTGCCGTTGCTGCTGGTGCCGCCGGCGGTGGGGGTGATGGTGTACGCCGGCGCCATCGCCGCGGATTTCTGGGCCATCGTCGGTGCGCTGGTGGTGTCGCTGATCCTGTCCATGGCGTTCGCCGGGGTGCTGATGCAGCGCCTGGTCAAGCGTCACGCCGCCGGCACGGAGGAGTCCTGATGCTGTTCGACTGGCAAGGCGCCTGGGCGTCGGTGATCCACCATCCGCTGTTCGGCATCGGCGTCACCCTGGGGGCCTATCAACTGGTGCTGGCGGCGTTCGAGAAGACCCGCTGGATCTTCCTGCAACCGGTGCTGGTGTCGATGCTGCTGGTGATCGGCGTGCTGGTCGGCTGCGGCTTGACCTACGCCGAGTACCGCAAGAGCACCGAGATCCTCAGCATCCTGCTGGGGCCGGCGACCGTCGCGCTGGCGGTGCCGCTGTACCTGAACCTGCGGCGCATCCGCCAATTGTTCTGGCCGATCTTTACTACGCTGGTGATAGGCGGCGTGGTCGCCACCGGCATGGGCGTGGCGCTGGGCTGGTGGTTCGGCGCCGACCGCATGATCCTCATGACCATGGCGCCCAAGTCGGTGACCTCGCCGATCGCGATGCTGGTGGCCGAGCAGATCGGCGGCGTGGCGGCGCTGGCGGCGGTGTTCGTGCTGATCACCGGGGTTATCGGCGCGATCTTCGGCCCGGCGCTGCTCGACCGCCTCGGCGTGCGCAGCCCCGAGGCGCGCGGCATGGCGCTGGGCATGACGGCGCATGCGGTGGGCACGTCGGTGGCGTTGCAGGAAAGCGATGAGTGCGGCGCCTTCGCGGCGCTGGCGATGAGTCTGATGGGCGTGGCCACGGCGGTGTTCCTGCCGTTGGCGGTGTCGATGGTGGTGTAAGGATATGGCTATGAGTCTGCCGCTTTTCCCGCTGAACACAGTGCTGTTTCCCGGCTGC
Organism: Pseudomonas sp. B35(2017); assembly: GCF_002113645.1. NCBI lineage: Bacteria > Pseudomonadati > Pseudomonadota > Gammaproteobacteria > Pseudomonadales > Pseudomonadaceae > Pseudomonas > Pseudomonas sp. B35(2017). The sequence continues at coordinate 118,072 of NZ_NEIZ01000006.1, forward strand.
AACCTCGACTTGCAGATCTTCGAGGCGCGCTACCTGGACATGATCGGCCGCTGCATGAAACAGGGCGCAGGCTTCGGCGTGGTGTGCATCCTCGACGGCGACGAGGTCGGCGCCGCGCCGGAAGGCTTCGCCCGGGTCGGCTGCGAGGCGCGCATCACCGATTTCCAGCAGCAGGACAACGGCCTGCTGGGCATCCGCGTGCAGGGCGGGCGGCGCTTCCGGGTGCTGCGCAGCGAGGTGCAGCGCGACCAGTTGCTCGTCGCCGACATCGAATGGCTGGACGACGAGCCCGAGCAACCGCTGCAGGACGAGGACGCGGATCTGGTGGCCTTGCTCAAGGCGCTGGCCGAACACCCGATGGTCGAGGCGCTGGACATGGGCACCCACGCGGCGGGGCAGCAGTCGTTGGCCAATCAGCTGGCCTACCTGCTGCCGTTCGCCGAGGCGGACAAGCTGGACCTGCTCCAGCTCGACGACCCGCAGCAGCGGCTGGACGCGATCCAGGCGCTGCTCGATGAGCTGCAAGGCGAGCTGTTTGCTTGAGGGGCAGCGCTTGAGGGGCAGCGCCTGAAGGTCAGTAGGCGTAGCGCAGCATGACGTGGGGCAGGTGGCGCATGACGAACAGGCCGAACAGCGCCACCAGCGCCGGCAGCACCAGCCACCAGACTTTCTGCGGCATCGGCCCGAGCGGCGTCTGCCGCTGGATCAGCCACAGCCCCGCCGCGCACACGCACGCCGCCAGCATCGCACCGGCCAGCACATCCGTCGGCCAGTGCGCCCCCAGGTACACCCGCGACAGGGCGATGGCCATGGCCGGCAGGCAGCCGAGCAGCAGCCAGGTCAGGCGCATCCGCGGCGGCTGGCCGCGCCCGGCGAGCACCGCGAGGGTCAGGAACAGCGCGAACGAGCCCGAGGCATGGCCGCTGGGCATGCTGTAGCTGGTCAGCGGATCGGTCAGCACCTCGGGGCGCAGCCGGGCGAAGAAATGCTTGGTGGCGGTGTTGGCCAGCGCGGTGACGAGCAGGGTGCCGCCGACGAATATCGCATGGCGCCATTGGCGCATCAGCAGCAACAGGCCGGTGAACAAGGCGCTGAACAGCAGCATGTTGCGGAACTCGCCGATCAGCGTGAAGGTGACGGCGATTTCGTCCAGGGCCGGCTGCCGGTGTTCCTGGATCAGCGTCATCACGCCCCGATCCAGGGCGGTGAGGTAGGGGTAGCCGATGAACAGGCCGATCAGGATCAGCAGGCTCATGCCGCCGATCCAGACGGTCGCGCGGCGATGGCGGCGCAGGCTGCTGTTGGCGCTCAGGCCCACCATCGCGGCGATGCTGCCAGCGACGATGCCGGCCTGCAGCCAGAAACCTTCGGGCAGCGGCAGGCGGATCGCCGCACCCGTGGCCCAGCCCGGCAGCAGATAGGCGACACTCCAGCCGGCGGCGGCCAGCAGGCTCACGGCGGCGAAGCGCGGGAAGGGCATGTCGCACATGCCGGCGACCATCGGCAGCATGGGCCGCAGCGGGCCGATGAACCGGCCCACCAGCAGGCTGGCGATGCCGTAGCGCTGGAAGTAGGTCTCGGCCCCGGCCATCCACTCCGGATGGTGGCGCAGCCCGGGCAGGCGCCGGATGTTCTGGTGGAAGTGGCGGCCCAGGTAATAGGAAACGGCGTCGCCCAGAATCCCGCCGAGAAAGCCCAGCAGCAGGGTTTCGCTCAAGGGCAGCGCGCCGCTGCCGGCCAGCACCGCCACGGTGAACAGCAGCACGGTGCCCGGCACGATGATCCCGGCGATCGCCAGGCACTCCACGAACGCGATGATCAACACCGCCGCCGCCAGCCACTGCGGGTTGGCCGCCAGCCATCCGGTCACGCTATCGAGCCATTGGCCCATTGCATATCACTCCATCCATTTCATGAGAATCCTTGTAGGCGCGAGCCCGCTCCCACAGGGCATTGCCTGTCCGGGATCCCGGCATATTCAAGGCAGCAAATAGTAATCGCGCCCTTCGACCTGCCCGCGACGCAACGGGTTCCGGGTGCACCACTGCGCGTAGGCGGCGTCGACGAAGCGGTACATCAAATGCTCGTCGCGCCCGTGGGGAATGCCCAGCCGGGTGGTCTGGATGATGTGGGTCGGGGCCGGGCCGGTGTCTTCCACCAGCAGCACGTCGTGGTCGAAACGCTTGGCGTCCCACACCGGCACCTTCAGCCCCAGCGCCTTGCACAGCAGCGTCTGCCCGGCGCAGAGCTTTTGCGACGGGCGCGGCCGGCCCTGGGCGTCGGGGTTGTTCAGCAGCATCTGCGCCAGGCTGGCCGGCCCGCTGATCTCATCGACCCACGGATAGGCGGATTTGATCAGCACCGCGTTGCCGGGCCCCTGGGCGCTGAAGTTCAGCGAATCGCCGCCGCGGGCGTAGTACATATAGATGTGCCCGCCGTCCAGAAACAAAGCCTTACGCTTTTCTGTGTAGCCGAGGGAGGCGTGGCTGCCTTTTTCTTCGCAGTAATAGGCCTCGGTCTCGATGATCCGGGCGCTGAGCCACAGGTCGCCGACCCGGTGGCGGATGACTTTGCCCAACAGGTCCTGCGCCAGCGTCTGGGCGTCGCGGTCGAAGAAGGCGTCCGCAAGGCCGGCGGGCCGGGGCGCGGCGGGGAGGGGAACGGTCAGGTTGGACATGGCGGGCGGCGTTCATCCAGGCTCGGGAGGGCGCGATGATAACAATTTGGATCTTAATCACGGCTGAACGTCGGCAAATCCAAAGCGATTTCGACCATCCGCCCGTCACCGCTGTTAGTCCCGGGACGCGACAGCTATAATCTGCCGCTTTCCTCTTTGCCAAGACCCCAGCAGACCATGACTGAGTCCGTTCTTGACTACATGACCCGATTGGGTCGCGCCGCCCGCGAAGCGTCCCGGGTCATCGGCCGTGCCGGCACCGCGCAGAAGAACCGCGCCCTGCTGGCTGCCGCCAATGCCCTGGACGCCGCCCGCGCCGAGCTTGCGGCAGCCAACGAACAGGACCTGGCCGCCGGTCGCGCCAACGGCCTGGAGCCGGCGCTGCTGGAACGTCTGGAACTGACCCCGGCGCGCATCGACGGCATGATCACCGGCCTGCGCCAGGTGGCGGCATTGCCCGATCCTGTGGGTGCGATCCGGGACATGAGCTTCCGTCCGTCGGGCATCCAGGTCGGCAAGATGCGCGTGCCGCTGGGCGTGATCGGGATCATCTACGAGTCCCGGCCGAACGTGACCATCGACGCCGCCAGCCTGTGCCTGAAGTCCGGCAACGCGACCATCCTGCGCGGCGGCTCCGAGGCGATCCACTCCAACCGCGCCATCGCCGCCTGCATCCAGCGCGGCCTGGCCGAAGCCGACCTGCCGCCTGCCGTGGTGCAGGTGGTCGAGACCACCGACCGCGCCGCCGTCGGCGCGCTGATCGCCATGCCCGAACACGTCGATGTGATCGTGCCGCGCGGCGGCCGTGGCCTGATCGAGCGCATCAGCCGCGATGCCCGGGTGCCGGTGATCAAGCACCTGGACGGCATCTGCCACGTCTACGTCGGCGAGCACGCCGATCTGGCCAAGGCCGAGCGCATCGCCTTCAACGCCAAGACTTACCGCTACGGCATCTGCGGCGCCATGGAGACCCTGCTGGTCGACCAGGCCGTCGCGAAGGACTTCCTGCCGTCGATGGCCGCCCGCTTTCGCGAGAAGGGCGTCGAGCTGCGCGGTTGCGAGCGCACCCGCGCGATCATCGACGCGGTGGCGGCCACCGAAGACGACTGGAGCACCGAGTACCTGGCGCCGATCCTGTCGGTGCGCGTCGTCGACGGCCTGGACCAGGCCATCGAGCACATCAACCATTACGGCTCCCACCACACCGACTCGATCGTCAGCGAGCACCTTGCCGACACCCGTCGGTTCGTGGCGGAAGTCGACTCGGCGTCGGTGATGATCAACACCCCGACCTGCTTCGCCGACGGTTTCGAATACGGATTGGGTGCCGAGATCGGCATTTCTACTGATAAGCTGCACGCCCGCGGCCCGGTGGGTCTCGAAGGCCTGACCTGCGAGAAGTACATCGTGGTCGGTGATGGCCAGTTGCGCGGCCAGGCGACGGTCTGACTTGTCCGATCTCGACCCTAAAGCGCCGCTGCCCGCCAGCGAATCCCGACCCCGGCGCATCGGCGTACTGGGCGGCACGTTCGACCCGGTGCACGTCGGCCATCTGCGCGGTGCGCTGGAAGTCGCCGATGCCCTGGGCCTCGACGAGCTGCGCCTGACGCCCAGCGCCCGGCCGCCGCACCGCGATGCGCCGCAGGTGTCGGCGCAGGACCGGCTGGCGATGGTCGAATGCGCGGTGGCCGGCGTGCCGCCGCTGGTGGTGGACGCCCGCGAACTGCAGCGGGACAAGCCGTCCTGGACCATCGACACCCTGGAGTCGATGCGCGCCGAAATGGCCGCGGAGACCCAGGTTTTCCTGCTTTTGGGCTGGGACGCGTTTTGCGGCCTGCCCACTTGGCACCGCTGGAGCGAACTGCTCCAGCATTGCCACATCCTGGTGCTTCAGCGCCCGGACGCCGACAGCGAGCCGCCGGATGCCTTGCGCAACCTGCTGGCGGCGCGCTCGGTGAGCGACCCGCAGGCCCTCAAGGGGCCGAGCGGACAGATTGCATTCGTCTGGCAGACACCGCTCGCGGTGTCCGCCACCCAGATCCGTCAACTGCTGGCCAGCGGTAAGTCGGTACGTTTCCTGGTGCCCGACGCGGTCCTGGCCTACATCGATGCGCACGGTCTGTACCGTGCGTCGAACTGAACAAGGCGTGCTTCACTGATACGCACCGGCGTATCCCGAACCGCCGAACACATGAGCAAAACGAGTTTTATATGACCAACAACGACGTAAACAAAATCAAGCGCAAAGGCACGTTCAAGAGTGCCCCGCTGCCGGAGCCGACCGTGAGCGCCGAGCCGCTGAAGGGCGACGAGCTGGTCAAGGTCGCCGTGGCGGCCCTGGAAGACGTCAAGGCCCAGGACATCCAGGTCATCGACGTGCGCGACAAGCAGAGCATCACCGACTACATGGTGATCGCGACCGGTACCTCCAACCGCCAGATCAACGCGATGCTGGAAAAGGTCCGCGAAGAGGTCAAGAAGAACGGCGCCCGTCCGCTGGGCGAAGAAGGCAAGGGCGACAGCGACTGGGTGCTGCTGGACCTGGACCTGGTGATCGTGCACATGATGACCGCCTCGGCCCGTCAGTTCTACGACCTGGAGCGCCTGTGGGCCGGTGCCGAGCAGAGCCGTGCGGCCGACGCCAAGCACCACAGCCCGGAAAACACCCACGAGCATTTCGCCAAGCTCAACAAAGACCAGCAGTAAGGTAAGCGCTGTGCGACTGCGACTGATCGCCGTCGGTTCACGCATGCCCAAGTGGGTGGAAGAAGGCTGGCATGAGTATGCCAAGCGTCTTCCGTCCGAGCTGGCGCTGGAACTGGTGGAAATTCCGCTCAATACCCGTGGCAAGAATGCCGACGTGGCCCGTTTCATCCGTCAGGAAGGCGAAGCCATGCTGGCCAAGGTCGGGCAGAACGAGCGGATCGTCACCCTCGAAGTCCACGGCAAGCCGTGGAGCACCGAGCAGCTGGCGGTCGAACTGGACCGCTGGCGGCTGGACTCGCGCACCGTCAACTTCATGGTCGGCGGCCCGGAAGGGTTGGCGCCGGAAGTCTGCGCGCGGGCCGACCAGCGCTGGTCGCTGTCGCCGTTGACCTTGCCGCACCCGCTGGTGCGCATCCTCATCGGCGAACAGCTGTACCGTGCCTGGACCGTGCTGTCCGGCCACCCTTACCACAAGTAATCCAGCCCTCATGTCTCAGCCGATCCGCATCAAGGACCACGAAAAAGACGCACGTCTGGTGCGCAGCCGCGTCGTGTTCGGGGCCATTGCGATCGTCATGCTGATCGGCGTGCTGATTGCGCGGCTGTATTACCTGCAGGTGATCCAGTACGAGTACCACTCGACGCTGTCGGAGAACAACCGCGTCCACGTCCAGCCGATCCCGCCGACCCGCGGCCTGATCTTCGACCGCAACGGCGTGGTGGTGGCGGACAACCGCCCCAGCTTCAGCCTGAGCATGACCCGCGAGCGCTCCGGCGACTGGCAGCAGGTGCTCGACGTGATCGTCGAAGTGCTGGAGCTGACGCCCGAAGACCGGGTGATCTTCGAGAAACGCATGCGCCAGGGGCGCCGGCCGTTCGAGCCGGTGCCGATCCTGTTCGAGCTGACCGAGGAGCAGATCGCCCGGATCGCGGTGAACCAGTTCCGCCTGCCGGGCGTGGAAGTGGTCGCGCAGCTGGTCCGCCACTATCCCCAGGGCGCGCATTTCGCGCACTCGGTGGGCTACATGGGGCGGATCAACGAGAAAGAGCTCAAGACCCTCGACCCGGTCAACTACAGCGGCACCCACCACATCGGCAAGACCGGCATCGAGCGCTTCTACGAGGCCGAGCTGCACGGCCAGGTGGGTTACGAGGAAGTCGAGACCAACGCCCGGGGCCGCGTGCTGCGGGTGCTCAAGCGCACCGATCCGGTGCCGGGCAAGGACATCGTCCTGAGCCTCGACATCAAGCTGCAGGAAGCTGCCGAAGCGGCGCTGGGCGGCCGCCGCGGCGCCGTGGTGGCGCTGGATCCGCGCACCGGCGAGGTGCTGGCGATGGTCAGCCAGCCGAGCTTCGACCCGAACCTGTTCGTCACCGGCATCAGCTTCAAGGCCTATGCCGAGCTGCGCGACTCCATCGACCGGCCGCTGTTCAACCGTGTGCTGCGCGGCCTGTACCCGCCGGGCTCGACCATCAAGCCGGCGGTGGCCATCGCCGGCCTCGACGCGGGCGTAGTGACGGCGACCAGCCGGGTGTTCGACCCGGGCTACTACATGCTGCCCAACTACGATCACAAGTACCGCAACTGGAACCGCACAGGTGACGGCTTCGTGGACCTGGACACGGCGATCATGCGTTCCAACGACACCTACTTCTATGACCTGGCGCACAAGCTGGGCATCGACCGGCTGTCCGCCTACATGAACAAGTTCGGCATCGGCCAGAAGGTCTCGCTGGACATGTTCGAAGAATCTCCCGGCCTGATGCCGTCCCGCGAGTGGAAGCGGGCGACCCGCCGTCAGGCCTGGTTCCCCGGCGAGACCCTGATCCTGGGGATCGGCCAGGGCTACATGCAGTCCACGCCGCTGCAACTGGCCCAGGCCACGGCGCTGGTGGCCAACAAGGGCGTGTGGAACCGCCCGCACCTGGCCAAGACCATCGAGGGCGAGAAGCCCAAGGACGAGAATCCGATGCCGGACATCGTCCTGCGCGACCCGTCGGACTGGGCCAAGGTCAACCACGGCATGCAGCAGGTGATGCACGGTGCCCGGGGCACCGCGCGCAAGGCGTCCATCGGCGCCCAGTACCGGATCGCCGGCAAGTCGGGTACGGCCCAGGTGGTCGCGATCAAGCAGGGCGAGAAGTACGACCGCTCCAAGGTGCAGGAGCGCCACCGCGACCACGCCTTGTTCGTGGGCTTCGCCCCGGCGGACGATCCCAGGATCGTGGTGTCGGTGATGGTCGAGAACGGTGAGTCCGGCTCCGGCGTCGCGGCGCCGGTGGTGCGTCAGGTCATGGATGCCTGGCTTCTGGATCAGGACGGACGGTTGAAGGCCGAATACGCCAGCCCTATCAGTGCGGAGGCTACGGCCCGTGAAGAATAATTTCGATCGCATGCTCTCCAGCGAGGATGTGATGCGTCGCCGCGCGACGCTGCTGCAACGCCTGCACATCGACGGCCCGTTGCTGGTGCTGCTGCTGATCCTGGCCGCCGGCAGCCTGTTCGTGCTGTATTCGGCCAGCGGCAAGAGCTGGGACCTGCTGGGCAAGCAGGCCACCTCGTTCGGCATCGGCCTGGTGTCGATGATCGTCATCGCCCAGTTCGAGCCGCGGTTCATGGCGCGCTGGGTGCCGCTGGGCTACGTGGTCGGGGTGGTGCTGCTGATGGTGGTGGACATCATGGGCCACAACGCCATGGGCGCCACGCGCTGGATCAACATCCCCGGGGTGATCCGCTTCCAGCCGTCCGAGTTCATGAAGATCCTGATGCCGGCGACCATCGCCTGGTACCTGTCCAAGCGCACGCTGCCGCCGCAGCTCAAGCACGTGGGCATCAGCCTGCTGCTGATCGGCGTGCCGTTCGTGCTGATCGTGCGCCAGCCGGACCTGGGCACCTCGCTGCTGATCCTGGCCGGCGGTGCGTTCGTGCTGTTCATGGGCGGCCTGCGCTGGCGCTGGATCCTCAGCGTGCTGGCCGCGGCCGTGCCGGTGGCGGTCGCCATGTGGTTCTTCATCATGCACGACTACCAGAAGCAGCGGATCCTGACCTTCCTCGACCCGGAAAGCGACCCGCTGGGCACCGGCTGGAACATCATCCAGTCCAAGGCCGCCATCGGTTCCGGCGGCGTGTTCGGCAAGGGCTGGCTGCTGGGCACCCAGTCGCACCTGGACTTCCTGCCGGAAAGCCACACCGACTTCATCATTGCGGTGCTGGGCGAAGAGTTCGGCCTGGTGGGGATCTGCGCGCTGCTGCTGATCTACCTGCTGCTGATCGGCCGCGGGCTGGTGATCACCGCCCAGGCGCAGACGCTGTTCGGCAAGCTGCTGGCCGGTGCGCTGACCATGACGTTCTTCGTCTATGTGTTCGTCAACATCGGCATGGTCAGCGGCCTGCTGCCGGTGGTGGGGGTGCCGTTGCCGTTCATTAGCTACGGAGGAACTTCGCTGGTGACGCTGCTGTCAGCGTTTGGGGTTTTGATGTCGATCCATACCCACCGCAAGTGGATCGCACAGGTTTGAATAAGGTGAACAGTTCAATGCAAGCAATGCGTGGCTGGGCGACCCGGCACATGCCGTGGGTCGGCCTGGTGGGCATCCTTGGCGGCGCGCAGGAAGCGCTGGCCGGTGATTACGAGGGCTCGCCCCAGGTGGCCGAGTTCGTCGGCGAGATGACCCGCGACTACGGTTTCGCCGGCGAGCAGCTGATGGCGGTGTTCCGCGAGGCCGAGCGCAAGCAGTCGATCCTCGATGCCATTTCCAAGCCCGCCGAGCGGGTCAAGCAATGGAAGGAATACCGGCCGATGTTCCTCACCGACGCGCGCATCGCCCGCGGGGTGGACTTCTGGCGCCAGCACGAGGCCACCCTGGCCCGCGCCGAGCAGGAATACGGCGTTCCGGCCCAGGTGATCGTGTCGATCATCGGCGTTGAGACCTTTTTCGGACGCAATACCGGCAATTTCCGGGTGATCGATGCCTTGTCCACCCTCGGATTCGACTATCCTCCCCGTGCCGAGTTTTTCCGCAAGGAGCTGCGCGAGTTCCTCCTGCTGGCCCGTGAGGAACAGGTCGACCCGTTGACGCTCAAGGGCTCCTACGCCGGCGCCATGGGCCTGCCGCAGTTCATGCCGAGCAGTTTCCGCGCCTATGCGGTGGATTTCGACGGCGACGGCCACATCAACATCTGGAACAACCCGGACGATGCGATCGGCAGCGTCGCCAGCTATTTCAAGCGTCACGGCTGGGTCGCCGGCGAGCCGGTGGTGAGCCGGGCGGACGTGCGGGGCGAGCAGGTGGACGAAGGTCTGACCGCCGGCATCGAGCCGACGAAAACCGTCGGGGAGTTGCGGGCGCTGGGCTGGTCGAGTCATGATGCGCTGCGCGACGACATGCCGGTCACCGCGTTCCGCCTCGAAGGCGACAACGGCCCCGAATACTGGATGGGCCTGAAGAATTTCTACGCGATCACGCGTTATAACCGCAGCGTGATGTACGCCATGGCCGTACATCAACTGTCTGAACAGCTGGTACAAGCACGGGGCGTCAAGTAATGCGGGCATTGCCTATCAACAAACCCCTGAAGCTGGTGGCATTCGCTGCGTTGGCGGTGCTGGTCGCCAGCTGTTCGACCAGCCGTTCGCCCGCTCAGAAGTCCGCCTCCAACAGCGTCCGCTCGCAGCCGGGCCTGGACATCAACCGGGCCCACAAGGACGGCGCGCCGTGGTGGGACGTCGACGTGTCGCGCATCCCGGACGCCACGCCGACCCTGCACACCGGCCCCTACAAGGCCAACCCGTACACGGTGCTGGGCAAGACCTACTTCCCGCTGCAGGAATCCAAGACCTACGTCGCCCAGGGCACCGCGTCCTGGTACGGCACCAAGTTCCACGGCCAGAACACCGCCAACGGCGAGGTGTACGACCTGTACGGCATGAGCGCCGCGCACAAGACCCTGCCGCTGCCCAGCTATGTGCGGGTGACCAACCTGGACAACAACAAGAGCGTGATCCTGCGGGTCAATGACCGCGGGCCGTTCTATTCGGACAGGATCATCGACCTGTCCTACGCGGCCGCCAAGAAGCTCGGCTACGCCGAAATCGGCACCGCGCGGGTCAAGGTCGAAGGCATCGACCCGCAGCAGTGGTGGGCCGCCAAGGGCCGTCCGGCGCCTCTGATGCTCAACGAGCCGCAAGTGGCGCAGAATGCCGCCCCGGCGATCACGGCTTCGGCCGGCACCGTCGAGCAGTGGACGCCTCCGCCGCAGCAGCACGCCGCGGCCGTCGTGCCGGTTCAGCTCGATGCAAAAAAAAACGCTTCTGCAACAGCGTCTGGCCAGTATCTGCAGGTGGGCGCGTTCGCCAACCCGGACGCTGCAGAACTCCTGAGGTCGAAGCTCAGCGGGATGGTGAGCGCTCCGGTGTTCATCAGTTCGATCGTGCGCAATCAGCAGACCCTGCACCGGGTGCGGCTGGGGCCGATCGGATCGCCGGGTGAGATCGCCCAGGTGCAGAACAGCGTGCGCCTGGCCAACCTCGGTTCGCCGAGCGTGGTCACCGAGTAAAAAACGTAGGACTTGATTGACGGTTCACTTGCGGTTTCGGGGGGTGGACCAGGTTGTTGGCTCGTCGAAGAACAAAAGCCCGGCAAGGGTGACTGGAGTGAGCAACTGAACACGCGATGGCCCGATGAGAAGGCCATCTGATTAGTTTTGCCCGCAAGGGCAGTTTCCATTAGCGATTTCGAGAGACGGATGAACATCACCACCTTTGCCAAACGCCTGTGCCTGCTAGTCCCGCTGCTCCTCTCGCCTGCCGCCTTCGCGGCCGAGATGATGCCGTCGCCGCCGCAACTGGCCGCCAAATCCTACGTGCTCATGGACGCCAGCAGCGGCAACGTGCTGGTGGAGAACAACGGTGACCAGCGCCTGCCGCCGGCCAGCCTGACCAAGCTGATGACCGCGTACATCGCCACGCTGGAGATCCGTCGCGGCCAGATCGGCGAGAACGATCCGGTGACCGTCAGCGAGAACGCCTGGCGCACCGGCGGTTCGCGGATGTTCATCAAGGTCGGCTCCCAGGTGACCGTCAGCGACCTGCTGCACGGCATCATCATCCAGTCGGGCAACGACGCCAGCGTCGCGGTGGCCGAGCACATCGCCGGCAGCGAAGACGCGTTCGCCGACCTGATGAACAAGACCGTCGCCGACCTGGGCATGACCAACACCCACTTCATGAACCCGACCGGCCTGCCGAACCCTGAGCACTACTCGTCGGCCCATGACATGGCGATCCTGGCCCGCGCGATCATCCACGAAGACCCGGCGCACTACGCCATCTACTCCCAGAAGGAGTTCTTCTGGAACGGCATCAAGCAGCCTAACCGCAACCTGCTGCTGTGGCGCGACAAAACCGTCGACGGCCTGAAGACCGGCCACACCGACGAAGCCGGCTACTGCATGGTGTCCTCGGCCGTGCGCGACGGCATGCGCCTGATCGCGGTGGTGTTCGGCACCAACAGCGAAGTGGCCCGCGCCGCCGAGACCCAGAAGCTGCTGACCTACGGTTTCCGCTTCTTCGAAACCCAGACCTTCTACCAGAAGGGCACCGAACTGGCCCAGGCGCCGGTCTGGAAGGGCACCACCGGTCAGGTCAAGGCCGGCCTGGCCCAGGACCTGACCATGACCCTGCCGAAAGGCCAGCTGAAGAAGCTCGCCGCCAGCATGACCATGAACCCGCAACTGACCGCGCCGATCGCCAAGGGCGACGTGATCGGTAAAGTCGAAGTGAAACTGGACGACAAGGTGGTGCACAGCGCCGACCTGATCGCCCTGGACGCTGTCGAGGAGGGTGGTATCTTCCGCCGCATGTGGGATAGCATCCGTCTATTCTTCTACGGCTTGTTCAACTGATCCCAGTGTTGACCTGCATGGCCCCGCCCCGAACCCGGAGCGGGGCCATGCTCGTTGGCACGGCTTGCGAGGCCGTTACGCCATGAGCGATACCCAAGTAAAGGCGCCAAAGATCGAATTTCCTGTCACGGACTATCCTGTCAAGGTGATCAGCGACACCGGCGTGGGCAACAAGGACAAGATCATCGACATCGTCCGCAAATACGCCAAGATCAACGATGAGCGTGTGGACGAGCGTCAAAGCAGCAACGGCAAGTACACCACCATCCAGTTGCACATCGTGGCGACCGACCAGGATCAGCTGTACAACATCAACAGCGAACTGCGGGCGACCGGTTTCGTGCACATGGTGCTGTGATGCCGGGCACGCTGGGCTTTCGCGAACTCGGCCAGATGGCTTACGAGCCGGTCTGGCATGCCATGCAGCGCTTCACCAACGAACGCGGCAGCGATGCCGCGGACGAAGTCTGGCTCGTCGAGCACCCGCCGGTGTTCACCCAGGGCCAGGCCGGCAAGGCCGAACACCTGCTGCTGCCGGGCGACATTCCGGTGGTGCAGGTGGACCGGGGCGGGCAGGTGACCTACCACGGCCCCGGCCAACTGGTGGCCTACCTGCTGCTGGACGTGCGCAAGCTGGGTTTCGGCGTTCGGGACCTGGTCACGCGCATGGAGCAATGCCTGATCGAACTGCTGGCCAGCTACGGCGTGACCGCAGCGGCCAAGCCCGACGCCCCCGGCGTCTATGTCGACGGGGCGAAGATCGCATCCCTGGGGCTGCGGATTCGCCACGGCTGTTCCTTTCACGGCCTGGCCCTGAACGTGGACATGAACCTGGAGCCGTTTCGACGGATTAATCCCTGCGGCTACGCCGGGCTGGCCATGACCCAGCTGAGCGACCACGCAGGATCGATTGAATTTGCCGAGGTAAGTGCCCGGCTGCGCGCGCAGCTCGTCAAACACCTCGACTATGCTGAGCAGACGACCCTGACGGGCGGAATCGACTGATATGACTACTGATGCAGTGCAAACCATGATCCCGACGCTCGATGTCACCGAGCGCCCGGCCCCGCGTGCCAAGGTCGAAGCCGGCGTCAAGCTGCGCGGCGCCGAGAAGGTCGCACGCATCCCCGTGAAGATCATCCCGACCACGGAGCTTCCGAAGAAGCCCGACTGGATCCGCGTGCGCATCCCGGTTTCGCCGGAAGTCGAGCGCATCAAGACCCTGCTGCGCAAGCACAAGCTGCACAGCGTCTGCGAAGAGGCCTCCTGCCCGAACCTGGGCGAGTGCTTCTCCGGCGGCACCGCGACCTTCATGATCATGGGCGACATCTGCACCCGTCGCTGCCCGTTCTGCGACGTCGGCCATGGCCGTCCGAAGCCGTTGGACGTCAACGAGCCGGAAAGCCTGGCCATCGCCATCGCCGACCTGCGCCTCAAGTACGTGGTGATCACCTCGGTGGACCGTGACGACCTGCGCGACGGCGGTGCCCAGCACTTCGCCGATTGCATCCGCGAGATCCGCAAGCTGTCGCCGAACGTGCAGCTGGAGACCCTGGTGCCGGACTACCGCGGCCGCATGGACATCGCCCTGGAAATCACCGCCGCCGAGCCGCCGGACGTGTTCAACCACAACCTGGAAACCGTGCCGCGCCTGTACAAGGCCGCACGCCCGGGTTCCGACTACCAGTGGTCGCTGACCCTGCTGCAGCGCTTCAAGCAGATGATGCCGCACATCCCGACCAAGTCCGGCCTGATGCTGGGCCTGGGCGAGACCGACGACGAAGTGATCGAAGTCATGAAGCGCATGCGCGAGCATGACATCGACATGCTGACCCTGGGCCAGTACCTGCAGCCGTCCCGCAGCCACCTGCCGGTGCAGCGCTTCGTGCACCCGGACACCTTCGCCTGGTTCGCCGAGGAAGGCTACAAGATGGGCTTCAAGAACGTCGCCTCCGGCCCGCTGGTGCGTTCCTCCTACCACGCCGACGAGCAGGCGAAACTGGTCAAGGCCGAGCTGCTGGGTTCCTGATCCGGCGCTGACCCGAAATCGCCCGCCGCGCCCCAGCGCCCGGCGGGCGTTTTTTTGCCTGGCCTATGCTCGACAGAGACTTTTCCCGCAACCGATGGCTGACAATGCCTCTTCTGTTTGCCGCCGTACCTGACTACTGTGTGCTCACGACTTCACGCAGGGAGATCCATGGATGACCGTTCGACCGACCCACACCCTTTTTCCGCACCGACCCGTGCCGGCGCTGCCGTCCGAAGGGACGATCGGCGTCATCGCGCCCGCAGGGCCGGGCACGCTGGACACGGACAAGGCGGTGCAGTGGATGCGCGCCCGGGGCTACGGGCTGCGGATCTTTCCCGGCGTCTATGAGAAGGACGGTTACCTGGCCGGCAGCGACGAGGTGCGCCTCAATGACCTGCACGCCGCGTTTGCCGATCCCGAGGTCGACGCGATCATCTGCCTGCGCGGCGGCTACGGCACGCCGCGCCTGCTCGACCGCATCGACTACGACCTGCTGGGGCGCCATGCCAAGCCGTTCGTCGGCTACAGCGACATCACCGCGCTGCACCTCGCCATCAGCCGTTACGCCGGGTTCGTGACCTTTCACGGGCCGCTGCTCAACGCCGACCTGCTGGGCGACAAGGAGCCGCCGACGGTCACTTCGTTCTTTGCCATGCTGCGGGGCCAATTACAGGCCGGCAGCGTGATCGCCCACCCGGCGGCCTGGCCGTTGACCACCGTCGAGCCGGGGATCGCCCATGGCCGGCTGCTGGGCGGCAACTTGGCGATGATCGCATCCACGCTGGGCACGCCCTACGAGATCGACGCCGAAGGGGTGATCCTGTTGATCGAGGACGTCAACGAGCCGTTGTACCGCATTGACCGGCTGCTGACCCAGATGCGCCTGGCCGGTCACCTGCGCAAGTTGCGCGGTGTGCTGGTCGGGGATGTGGCGGGGGTAGAGACCGTTGCGCTGAACCGGTTGCTCAAGCAGACCTTCGAACCGCTGCGCATCCCAGTGCTGTCCGGCTGGCGCAGCGGGCATTGCGATCCGAACCTGACGTTGCCGCTGGGGGCGCTGGTGCGGCTGGATGCCGGGAAGCAAGAGTTGCTGCTGGAGCAGGATGTGGTGGTCAGGCAGTAAGCATCCGGCGCCTGCCGGAGCGTATTCGCGGGCAAGCCCGCTCCCACAGGTTCAGTGCGATCCCTGTGGGAGCGGGCTTGCCCGCGATGCTTTTTACTGGGCGCGCAGGCTTTCGAGCAGCTTGTGCGTCGGATAGCCGTCCGCCGGCCAGCCGAACGACTGTTGCGCGCTGCGGATCGCCTTGCGCGTGTTGGCGCCGATGATGCCGTCCGCCGCGCCGGCGTCGTAGTTGCGTGCACTGAGCAGGTTCTGCAGTTCGATCCGCTCGGTGCGGCTCAGCGGCAGGTCGTCCTTGGGCCAGGTGCCGCTGATCAGGCCGGCGCCGTTGAAGCGCTCCGACAGCAGACCCACCGCCAAGGCGTACGACGAGGAGTTGTTGTACTTGAGGATCGCCCGGAAGTTGTCGAGGATCAGGAACGCCGGGCCACGGTAGCCGGCCGGCAGCAGCAGGGCGGCGGACAGCTGATCGGAACCGGCCGGCGCTTGCCCGCCGTTGGGCAGGATCACGCCCATTTGGCGCCACTCGGCGACGCTCCTGCGGATCGCGCCGTCAGCCAGGGTGTAGTTGAAGCCGCTCGGCAGCTGCACTTCAAAGCCCCACGGCTGGCCGCGCTGCCAACCGGAGCTTTGCAGGTAATGCGCGGTCGAGGCCAGGGCGTCGGCCGGGCTGCCCCAGATGTCGCGGCGGCCGTCGCCGTCGAAGTCCACGGCGTGGGTGTTGTAGGTGGTGGGGATGAACTGGGTCTGGCCCATGGCGCCGGCCCAGGAGCCGAGCATCTTCTCGGGCGTGATGTCGCCCTGTTGCAGGATCTGCAGCGCGGCGATCAGTTGCGCATGGGCAAAGCCCGGGCGGCGGCCTTCGTAGGCCAGGGTCGCCAGTGAGTTGATCACCGACTTGTTGCCCTGGAACTGGCCGAAGTTGCTTTCCATCCCCCATACCGACACCAGTGCCTGGCGGTCCACGCCATAGCGCTGTTCGATGCTCTGCAGGATGCCGGCGTACTGATTGATCAGGGCTTGGCCCTTGCGCACCCGCAGCGGCGAGAGCGCGCCGTCGAGGTATTCCCACACCGGCCGGGCGAACTCCGGCTGGCTGCGGTCGGCGCGGATCACGCTGGCGTCGAAGCTGACGTTGGCGAAGGCGCGGTCGAACACGTCGGCGCGGATCCCGGCGGCGAGGGCGTCCTTGCGAAAGCCTGCCTGCCATTCGGCGAAGGTCTGGGTCGGTTGCAGGTCGAGGTCGTCACCGGAAGGCACGACGGGCGGAACGATGGCCGGGGCGGTGGCCACGGGGGCGGTCTGGAGCGGTTGCGCGTCGGCGGCGGTGGGTTTCTCCGCGCAGGCGACCAGCAACACGAAGCTGGTGGCGGCGATCAATTGGCGCACGGGCCAACGACGGGTAAGGCAAAGGGGCATGCACAGGTCCAGAGGATGTGAATCAGGTGCAGACCTTAACATGGCAAAGGGGTGAAGCGCTTCACGCGGCCAGAAAGTAAGAAGCCTCCCAGCTTTTAGACTGGAAGGCTTCGCGGCGGTAGCTGCCTTTGCCCTTGGCCGGGCGTTCCTGGCGGCTGCGGAACAGCGGTTGGGCGATGATGGATTTGGCCTTGTTGTGGCCATGCTTCGATGGCTTTTTGCTCATGATGTCACTCTCTGAGGGGGGATTTTGCGTGGCAGATGATCTGCCGATGTTCGCGGTCTGTCCAGTCCGGTGATGAACATTGCGGCGAGGAAGCTTGCGCCTTTGCCGCAACGTCCGGCACTTATTCGGCAGGCAACGGCAGGCGCTGTCCGGCCATCAGCAATGACAACCGGCTCAGGCTCATCCACGGCGAGCCCGGTGCCTGGCCCTTGATCTGCGCATCGATGCGCTGGGCTTCGAGCAGCAGTTGCGCCCAGCGTTGGGCCGAGTAGCGTTGCAGGGCCTTGGTCATCAGCGGCTTGCGCTTGTCCCAGACCGGCGGCTTGGACTGGCTGAAGGCCTTGTCCAGCGGCGTGCCCTGGCTGTACTGCTGGGCGATGCTGGCCAGCAGGCGCAGTTCCCGGGCCAGGGCCCAGAGGATCACCGGCGGCTCGACGCCTTCGCCGCGCAGGCCTTCGAGCATGCGCAACGCGTGGGCGGCTTCGCCGTTGAGGATCGCGTCGGTCAGGCCGAACACGTCGAAGCGTGCGCTGTCGGCCACGGCCGCCTGCACGGTTTCGACGGTGATCTGCCCGTCCTCGGCCATCAGCTTGAGCTTTTCGATTTCCTGGGCGGCGGCTAGCAGGTTGCCCTCGACCCGCGCGGCGATCAGTTCCACCGCGTCCTGGCTGGCCGACAGGCCGGCCTGGGACAGGCGCTGGCGGATCCAGCTGGGCAGCTGGTTGGCGTCCACCGGCCAGATCTGCACGAACTGGGTCTGCGCACCTTCGACCAGGGCCTTGCCCCACTTGGTTTTCTGCGCGCTGCCGTCGAGCTTGGGCAGGCTGATCAGCAGCAGGGTGTCTTCGGCCGGGCGCGAGCAGTATTCGATGAGCGCGGCGGCGCCCTTGTCACCGGGCTTGCCCGAGGGCAGGCGCAGTTCCAGCAGGCGCTTTTCGGCGAACAGCGACAGGCTGGCGCCGGCCAGCAGCAGCGTGCCCCAATCGAAGTTGGCGTCGGCGGCGAACACCTGGCGTTCGTCGAAGCCCTGCCGGCGGGCGGCGGAGCGGATGGCGTCGGCGGCTTCCTGGCACAGCAGCGGGTCGTCGCCACTGATGACGTAGACCGGCGCCAGCGTGCCTTGCAGGTGTTTGGCGAGTTGGGCGGGAGCGAGCTTCATAAGAGAAAGCGAACGGGGCGCCTGAGCGCCCCGGACGTCTTACTGCTGCGGCAGTTCGAGCGGCGACTGACGCGGAGTCTCCGCCTCAGCCTTCTGCGCCGCTTCCAGCGCGTCGGCTTCCGCCTTGGCGCGGGCGTTGGCCTTCTGCTGCAGGTCGTCCAGCTGGGCCGGCGTCAGTTGCTGCAGGCGCAGCATCATGCGCTGAACCAGCTCGCGGCGGGTTTCGCGGCGGGCGTCGTTGGCTTCCTGGTCGGAACCCACCAGGTTGTTGCCGTCGTGGATGAACACTTTCTGCACTTCAAGCTTGTCGCTCTTGAGCAGCAGGTTGTTCTCGCCGCGGATGTCGTAGTTGAGCACGGTGTTGACCTGGTACTCGCCCGTACGGCCTGCGCCGGCATAGCTGAGGATGCGCTGGCTTTCCTGCTCGTCGGCCAGGAACAGCTTGTACGGCGCGCCGGAGACCACCTTGACGCCGCTGGACTCCAGCACCTGGCGCAGTTGGGTCACGGTCTCGCCGTAGGCGTTGCGGGCGCTCAGGTCGAGTTCCTTGATCGCCAGTTCGGTGGTGCCGGTGCCGCGCAGGTGGAAACCGCAGGCGCTCAACAGGACCGCGAGGCCCATCACCAGCAGATTGCGTTTGATCATTGTGTTGCTCCCCTTGAAACCGTGTGGGCCGATGCTGCGGCCCGAAAGGTTTTACAGGGCGCCGGCCGCAGCCGGCGCCCGATCCAATTTAGCTGGCGACGATGTTGACCAGTTTGCCCGGCACCACGATCACTTTGCGGATCGTCAGGCCGTCGACGAAGCGCAGCACGTTCTCGTTGGCGCGGGCCGCGGCTTCGATCTCCTCGCGGGTGGCGCTGGCCGGCATTTCGATCTGGCCGCGCAGCTTGCCGTTGACCTGGATCACCAGGGTCAGGCTGTCCTGCACCAGCGCGCTTTCGTCCAGCGCAGGCCAGGCGGCGTCGATCACGGGGCCGGCGTGGCCCAGGCGGTTCCACAGGTCGTGGCTGATGTGCGGGGTGATCGGCGCCAGCAGCAGCGTCACGGTCTCCAGGCCTTCGTGGATCAGGGCGCGGTCCTGCTCGGTGCCCTGGGCGGCTTTCTCCAGCACGTTCATCAGGGTCATCACCTGGGCGATGGCGGTGTTGAACTTGTGGTTCTGGCCGACGTCGTGGCTGGCCTGCTTGATGGCCTGGTGGATCGAGCGGCGGACGGCCTTCTGCTCGTCGTTCAGGGCGGCGACGTCCAGCTTGCCCGGCAGGCCCTGGACGATATGGGCCTGGGCCAGGCGCCAGACGCGCTTGAGGAAGCGGTGCGAGCCTTCCACGCCGGAGTCCGACCATTCGGCGCTCATGTCGGGCGGCGAGGCGAACATCATGAACAGGCGGCAGGTGTCGGCGCCGAACTGGTCGATCATCGACTGCGGGTCGACGCCGTTGTTTTTCGACTTGGCCATCTTCTCGGTGCCGCCGATCTCCACCGGCAGGCCGTCGGCGATCAGCTTGGCGCTGATGACCTTGGCCTTGCTGTCGCGCTCGAGCTCGACGTCCGCCGGGTTGAACCAGGTGTAGGCGCCGTTGGCTTCGCGGCGGTAGTAGGTCTCGGCGACCACCATGCCCTGGGTCAGCAGGTTCTTGAACGGCTCGTTGGAGCTCACCAGGCCTTCGTCGCGCATCAGCTTGTGGAAGAAGCGCGCGTACAGCAGGTGGAGGATGGCGTGCTCGATGCCGCCGATGTACTGATCCACCGGCAGCCAGTGGTCGGCTGCGGATTTTTCCACCAGGCCGCCTTCGAAGTGCGGCGAGGCGTAGCGGGCGTAGTACCAGGACGACTCGACGAAGGTGTCCATGGTGTCGGTTTCACGCTTGGCGGGCTGGCCGCATTTCGGGCAGGCGCACTCGTAGAATTCCGGCATGCGCGCCAGCGGCGAGCCGTTGCCGTCCGGCACCACGTCTTCCGGCAGCACGACCGGCAACTGGTCTTCCGGCACCGGCACGTCGCCGCAGGCGCCGCAGTGGATGATCGGGATCGGGCAGCCCCAGTAGCGCTGGCGGCTGATGCCCCAGTCGCGCAGGCGGAACTGGGTGCGCGAGGCGCCGAGGTTTTTCTTGATCAGGGCGACTTCCATGGCGTCGAACGCGCCGGCGAAGTCCAGGCCGTCGAACTCGCCGGAGTTGATCAGCGTGCCGTGCTCGCCGTAGGCGTCCTGCCACGGGGCCGGGTTGGTGTCGCCGGCGCTGGTGCGCACCACGGACTTGACCGGCAGGCTGTACTTCTGGGCGAACTCGAAGTCGCGCTCGTCGTGGGCCGGAACGGCCATGACCGCGCCGTCGCCGTAGTGCATCAGCACGTAGTTGGCGACCCACACCGGCAGTTTCTCGCCGGTCAGCGGGTGCTCGACGAACAGGCCGGTGGGCAGGCCTTTCTTTTCCTGGGTGGCGACGTCGGCTTCGGCGACGCTGCCGGCCTTGCACTCGGCGATGAACGCCTGCAGCTCAGGGTTGTTCTGCGCGGCCAGGGCGGCCAGGTGGTGCTCGGCGGCCACGGCGACGTAGGTCGCGCCCATCAGGGTGTCCGGACGGGTGGTGAAGACCTTCAGGGTGCCGGTCTCGCCGATGGAATCGACGTTGTACGGGAACTGCACTTCCATCCCGCGGGACTTGCCGATCCAGTTGCGCTGCATGGTCTTGACCTGTTCAGGCCAGCCGGTCAGCTCGTCGAGGCTCTCCAGCAGCTCATCCGCGTAGGCGGTGATCTTGAAGTAGTACATCGGGATTTCGCGCTTTTCGATCACCGCGCCGGAACGCCAGCCGCGGCCGTCGATCACCTGCTCGTTGGCCAGGACGGTCTGGTCGACCGGGTCCCAGTTCACGGTGCCGTTCTTGCGGTAGATCACGCCCTTCTCGAACAGGCGGGTGAACAGCCACTGCTCCCAGCGGTAGTAGTCCGGCTTGCAGGTGGTGACTTCGCGCGACCAGTCCACCGCCAGGCCCAGGCTGCGCAGCTGGGACTTCATGTAGGCGATGTTTTCGTAGGTCCATTTGGCGGGCGCCACGTTGTTCTTCATCGCGGCGTTTTCCGCCGGCATGCCGAACGCGTCCCAGCCCATCGGCTGCAGGACGTTCTTGCCCTGCATGCGCTGGTAGCGGGAGATCACGTCGCCGATGGTGTAGTTGCGCACGTGCCCCATGTGCAGCTTGCCGCTGGGGTAAGGGAACATCGACAGGCAGTAGTAGGTTTCCTTGCCTGGCTGTTCACTGACTTCAAAGGACTTGTGCTCATCCCAGAACGACTGGGCGGCGGCTTCGATTTCACGGGGCTGATAGTGTTCGTGCATGGCTACTTTTGTACTGGATAGGGGTGGCCCAGTCCTCTTCGATGCGACATCGGGGGCGGGTGACGCCAAGTTGGCGTTTCGCGGCCCGGACGGGCTGGAAGTGGAGTGACAGGAAGCGCCGTAGCATACATGACCGCGCTTGGCCTAGGGAAACCCTGATTGCGCCCGTCCGGCCGGGCAAAACGGCTGCGGGGGCCGTTGGTCGCGGCGTGCGGCCGGTTTGTGCAGCGAAGCTAAGCTCCTTAGTGGGGAGTGAGTCTTATCTTCAATGAGGTGAGGGATGGTGGAGTCACAGCAACAGAACGTAACCAAACCCGAGTTGTACGAGCGGTTGATCGACCGTCTGGGCATGGCCCTGGACGCGGCGAGAACTGCGGGACGGCTGCGCGACGAGCGCCCCCTGGAGCTGGAATTGCGCGGCTTGAGCCCCGCCGAGTTCGATCTGGTCAAGGCTTACCTGGATCGCAGTGAACGTGAAGCCCACGGATGTCTGTCACAGGCAGTGAAACAGCTCGATGCAGTGCCTTCGGCCAAGGTCATATGGCTCAAGGACAAGGCGCCCGGCAGAGCGACCGTCAAGGTCCGCACCCTGCAGGCCAAGTAAGCGCATGGCAGGTCAAGAAGCGGATCTTTTCAAGCGGGATCCCACCTTATAGGTTGTCGCGTCGAATCAACCCACTTAGGCTGCGGGCATCTTTGGAGATGCCCGATGCCCTTTCGCTATTTCATCAAACAACTGCTGCTGCCGCCCGGCATCCTTTTCCTGCTGCTGTTGGTCGCCTGGTGGCTGCGCCGCTCACGTCCGCGCCTGGCCGGGCTGTGCTTCGCCCTGGGGCTGGGCGGTTTGTGGCTGATGAGCCTGCCGGTGGTCGTGCAATGGGGCGCCAAGGCCCTGGAGCGCGAGCCGCCGCTGGCCCGTGAGGCCTGGGCGGGGCTTTCGCAACGCGCCGACGCGATTGTGGTGCTGGGTTCCGGGCGCGAGCGCGGCGACCTGGCCTGGGGCGAGGATCAGCCGACCGGCATCGGGCTTGAGCGGCAGCGATATGCGGCGCGTCTGGCCAAGGCCTCGGGGCTGCCGATCCTGACCAGCGGCGGCCTGCATTACGGCACGCCGCCGACGGAAGCCAAGCTGATGGCCGATTCGCTACGCGACGATTTCGGGGTGACGGTGCGCTGGCAGGAAGGCGAGAGCCGCACGACCTGGGAAAACGCCGTGCTCAGCGCCAAGGTGCTGCTGCCCCAGGGCATCAAGCGCGTCGCGGTGGTGACCCAGGCCTGGCACATGCCGCGGGCGGTGTGGTGTTTCGAGCAGGCCGGGTTCGAGGTGGTGCCGGCGCCGGTCGGCTTCCTCGGCACGGACAACGCCCGGCCGTTCGGCGGCTGGTTGCCGGAGTTCAAGTCGATCTGGCAAAGCGGACAGTTGCTGAACGAGGCGGTGGGGCAGGTGGGGTATTCGCTGTTCTATCGAGGGGCTGACGAAGCTGAATGATGCACGGGGCCGATGGCCCCGTCGCGGACAAGTCGAATCGTCGCGCCGCCGCTCCCGCAGCGGCTGTATTCAGGCGCGCCTGACTGTGGGAGCCAGCCTGCTGGCGATGGCGCCGGTGAAGGCGCCGCGAAGCCTTCAGAGGGTCTTGGAGATCCGCCCGGCCATCAGCGCCCAGCCGAACAACAGCACGCACAGGATGATCAACGGCCACGAGCGCCATTGCAGGTACGGCGTCAGATCGTGCATCGGCACCACTTCGCCGTACAGCACGCCTTGCTCGAACTGCGGGATGCTTTCGGTGATGCGGCCGAACGGATCGATCAGGCCGGTGACGCCGTTGTTGGTGGCGCGGATCATCCAGCGTCCGGCCTCCAGGGCGCGCATCTGCGCCATCTGCAAATGCTGAAGCGGGCCGATGGAGGTGCCGAACCAGGTGTCGTTGCTGATGGTCAGCAGCAGGTCGCTGCGGGCGGACAGGCCGGCGGCGAACTCCGGGTATACCACTTCGTAGCAGATGAACGGGGCGATCTGGTAGCCCTTGGCCTGCAGCAACGCCTGGTCGGCCGGGCCGCGGGCGAAGTCGGACATTGGCAGGTCGAAGAACGCGATCAGCCCGCGCAGCAGATCCTGCAGCGGCACGTATTCGCCGAACGGCACCAGTTTCTGCTTCAGGTAGGTGCCGTCGCCTTCGCCGACCACGGTGATGCCGTTGAAGAAGCGCTTCTCGTGGCGCACGGTCTGGCGGATCGGCACCCCGGTGATCAGCGCCGATTTACGCTCGGCGGCGAAGGTGCCCATCATGTTCAGGTAGCCTTCGGCGGACTCCTTGAGCACCGGCACGGCGGTCTCCGGCCAGATCAGCAGATCCACCGGCTTGGACCGGAAGCTCAGGTCGCGGTACAGCGCCAACTGCGCGTTGAGCTGCGCCGGATCCCACTTCATGCTCTGCTCGACGTTGCCCTGGATCGCGGCGACGCTCAGCGGCGCG
Source organism: Pseudomonas sp. B35(2017) (assembly GCF_002113645.1). Taxonomy (NCBI): domain Bacteria; kingdom Pseudomonadati; phylum Pseudomonadota; class Gammaproteobacteria; order Pseudomonadales; family Pseudomonadaceae; genus Pseudomonas; species Pseudomonas sp. B35(2017). The sequence continues at coordinate 142,129 of NZ_NEIZ01000006.1, forward strand.
CCCGCCGGGCTGGTCCAGGCGTGGCCCTTGAGCGCGACGCCCGCCACCCACGGCCCGATCAGCAACAGCAGGCCGGCGGCCACGAAACCCTTGCGGCCGCCGCTGAGCAGGCGCGGCATGTTGTGGAACAGTGCGGCGGTCAGTGCCAGGACGAACGACACCAACCACATGCCGCCCACTGGCGCCAGCCCGGCCAGCGGGCCGTCGAGCTGGCTGTAGCCGGAGTACAGCCAGGGGAAACCGGTGAGGAACCAACCCCGGAACGCCTCCTGGCCGACCCACAACGCCGCGAACGCCAGCGCATCGGCCAGCGGCGCTTCGTTGCGTCGCAGCCAGCGCGCCCAGAGCCAGGCGGGCAGGGCGAAGAACCAGGCGATCGCGGCGGTGAACAGCAGCATCAGGAAACCGGCCAGCAGCACCGAAGCGCCGCCGAAGTGGTGGATGCTGTAGTAGATCCAGCTGGTGCCGGCACCGAACAGGCCGAAGCCGAAGCACCAGCCCCGGCCGAGCGCCTGGCGCGGGCTCAGCTCGCGCAGGCCGGCATAGAACAGGCCCGCCGCCAGCAAGGCCAGCGGCCAGATGTCGAACGGCGCCAGAGAGAGGGTGGTGATTGCGCCGGCCGCCACGGCCAGCAGGTTACCGGGCCAGCCGGGGCGGGTTATCCAGCGCATTTCTATCCTTGGAGGTCAGCGGGCGATTGGGGTCAGTCGCAGCAAGTGGATCCGACGGCTGTCGGCGTTCAGGATGCGGAAGCGGTAAGCGCCGATCTCGGTGATCTCGTTGCGCTTGGGCAGGTGCCCGAACGCGCTCATCACCAGGCCGCCGACGGTGTCGAACTCGTCGTCGGAGAACTCGCTGTCGAAGAACTCGTTGAAGTTCTCGATCGGGGTCAGGGCCTTGATCAGGAAATCGCCGCTGGGCAGCGGCTTGATGTAGCTGTCCTCTTCGACGTCGTGCTCGTCCTCGATGTCGCCGACGATCTGTTCCAGCACGTCTTCGATGGTCACCAGGCCCGCCACGCCGCCGTATTCGTCGATGACGATGGCCATGTGGTTATGGTTGGCGCGGAATTCGCGCAGCAGCACGTTCAGGCGCTTGGACTCCGGCACGAAGGTGGCCGGGCGCAGCAGGTCCTTGATGTTGAAGCTCTCGCCGTTCTCCTTGAGGATCAGCGGCAGCAGATCCTTGGCCAGCAGCACGCCCATCACGTCGTCGTGGCTTTCGCCGATGACCGGATAGCGCGAGTGGGCCGAGTCGACCACGGCGGGGAGAAATTCGCGGGGCGTCTGGGTCGCCTTGATGCTGACCATCTGCGAACGCGGCACCATGATGTCGCGCACCTGCAGGTCGGCGACCTGGATGGCGCCTTCGACGATGGCCAGCGCTTCGCTGTCCAGCAGCTTGTTCTGATGGGCGTCGCGCAGCAGCTCCATCAGCTCCTGGCGGTTCTTCGGCTCGTGGGCAAAAGCCTGGGTGATCTTGCCCAGCCATGACTTCTGCCCGTTGCTCGATCGATCTTCGCTCATAGCGATTACTCTGAATCCTTTGTCGTAACGGTAGGGGATGTTTCGGTTTCGTCGTCCGCGTACGGATCGGGGTAGCCCAGTTCGGCAAGCAACTCGCGTTCCAGGGCTTCCATCTCTTCGGCTTCATCGTCATCGATGTGATCGTAGCCCAGCAGATGCAGGCAGCCGTGAATGACCAGATGGGCCCAGTGGGCGTCGAGCGCCTTGCCTTGCTCGGCAGCCTCGCGCTCGACCACGGCCACGCAGATCACCAGGTCGCCCAGCAGCGGGATGTCGAGAAACTCGTCGGGCACTTCGGCGGGGAACGACAGGACGTTGGTCGCGTAGTCCTTCTGGCGCCAGGTGCGGTTCAGCTCGCGGCCTTCGGCCTCGTCCACCAGACGGATGGTCATTTCCGAGTCGGCGGTGCGCTGGCGCAGGGCCAGTTCGCACCAGCGGCGGAATTCGGCTTCGCTCGGCGCGGGCGCCTCGGTGGCGGTTTGCAGGTCTAGCTCAAGCATCGCGCGGGGGTTCCTTGGCCGCTTCGGCACGGGTCTCGAAGCGCTCGTAGGCTTCGACGATGCGCTGCACCAGCGGATGGCGCACCACGTCCTTGGGCTGGAAATGGGTGAAGCTGATGCCCGGCACGTCCTTCAGCACCTCGATCACATGGTGCAGCCCGGACTTGGTGCCGCGCGGCAGGTCGACCTGGGTGATGTCGCCGGTGATGACGGCGGTCGAGCCGAAGCCGATCCGGGTCAGGAACATTTTCATCTGTTCGACGGTGGTGTTCTGGCTTTCGTCGAGGATGATGAAGCTGTTGTTCAGCGTGCGGCCGCGCATGTAGGCCAGCGGCGCGACTTCGATCACCTGGCGTTCGATCAGCTTGGCCACGTATTCGAAGCCGAGCATTTCGTAGAGCGCGTCGTAGAGGGGGCGCAGGTACGGGTCGATCTTCTGGGCCAGGTCGCCGGGCAGGAAGCCGAGCTTTTCGCCCGCCTCGACCGCCGGGCGCACCAGCAGGATGCGCCGCACCTGTTCACGCTCCAGCGCGTCCACGGCACAGGCCACGGCCAGGTAGGTCTTGCCGGTGCCGGCCGGGCCGATGCCGAAGTTGATGTCGTTGCCGAGGATTTCCTTCACGTAGCGCAGCTGATTCAGGCCGCGTGGGCGAATCATGCCTTTCTTGGTGCGCAAGGCGACGGACGGTTCGGCGGGGGAGTGCTTGTCCAGTTCTTCGACGGCCGATTCCTGCAGGTACAGGTGCACCATGTCCGGCGACAGCTCCGTACCCTTGGTTTCCCGGTACAGGCGGCGCAGCAGGTTTTCCGCGGAAGTGGTGTGCTTGGGTTCGCCGATCAGTTCGAACTGGTTGCCGCGGTTGCGGATCTCGATGGCCAGGCGCTGTTCGATCAGGCGCAGGTGCTCGTCGAACTGCCCGCACAGATTGGCGAAGCGACGAGCCTCGAAGGGCTCAAGGATGAAGCGATGGGGTTCTATGGGTGCGTTCAAGGTCGTATTTAGCCGCCCTGGGGCAATAATGATGAAATCAAGGATAACGCCAGTGGCGTGGGTGCGAAAGCTCTTAAATCTTGCAAGGTGAATGGCCGACGTTGCGGGGGCGGGCAAGCCCGTTCCCGCCGTTGCTCTGTACCGTCAGCCGATCAGCGAGCCGCGAAGCGAGTGCGGCTGCGCCGAATCGATGTGCACGTCGGCGAACTGCCCGATCAGGGTCGGATTGTCGCAGCGGAAGTTGACGATACGGTTATTCTCGGTGCGCCCCTGCAGTTCGCCCGGATCTTTCTTCGAGTAGTCGGTGACCAGGATGCGCTGGGTGGTGCCGACCATTTGTCGGCTGATCTCGAAGCCCTGTTGGTTCAGGCGGTGCTGCAACGCGTTCAGGCGTTCCTTTTTCAGCTCTTCCGGGGTGTCGTCGGCCAGGTCGGCCGCCGGGGTGCCCGGGCGCTGGCTGTAGACGAACGAGTAGGAGAAGTCGAAGCCGACGTCGGCGATCAGCTTCATGGTCTGTTCGAAGTCTTTCTCGGTCTCGCCGGGGAAGCCGACGATGAAGTCGGAGCTGATGCAGATGCCCGGCACGGCGGCGCGCAGTTTGCGCAGCTTGGACTTGTACTCCAGCGCCGTGTGGTTGCGCTTCATGGCCGCCAGGATCCGGTCGGAGCCCGACTGCACCGGCAGGTGCAGGTGCTTGACCAGCTCCGGCACGTCGGCGTGGGCCTGGATCAGGCTGTCGGAGAACTCCAGCGGGTGCGAGGTGGTGTAGCGGATGCGGTCGATGCCGTCGACGGCTGCGACCACCCGGATCAGCTCGGCCAGGTCCGCCAGGCGGCCGTCGTGGGTCAGGCCGCGGTAGCCATTGACGTTCTGCCCCAGCAGGGTGACTTCGCGCACGCCGTTTTCGGCCAGGTGGATGATCTCGGCGATCACGTCGTCGAACGGCCGGCTGACTTCCTCGCCGCGGGTGTAGGGCACCACGCAGAACGTGCAGTACTTGCTGCAGCCTTCCATCACCGACACGTAGGCGCTCGGGCCGTCGATGCGCGGCTCGGGCAGGTGGTCGAACTTCTCGATCTCCGGGAACGAGACGTCCACCTGCGGCAGCTTGCTGATGCGTGCGGCGTCGATCATTTCCGGCAGGCGGTGCAGGGTCTGCGGGCCGAACACCACATCGATGTAGGGCGCGCGGTCGCGGATCGCCGCGCCTTCCTGGCTGGCCACGCAGCCGCCGACGGCGATGACCATCTCCGGGTTGGCCAGTTTCAGTTCGCGCCAACGGCCGAGCTGGGAGTACACCCGGTCCTGGGCGCGTTCGCGGATCGAGCAGGTGTTGAGCAGAATCACGTCGGCGTCTTCGGCGCGGGCGGTGACTTCCAGGGCCTGGTGTTCACCCAGCAGATCGACCATGCGCGAGCTGTCGTACTCGTTCATCTGGCAGCCGTGGGTTTCGATGTAGAGCTTTTTGGCCATGGATTCAGGTCGTCACGTGATTCGAAGAACCGCGCATTATAGGGAACATGTCCAAAGGTTCCTACCGCTGCGCGACCGGTGCCTGTGCTATAGTTTGCGCCCTCATTTTTGCCCCGATGTGTTGTCCGCCCGCCATGACCAAACGCGAAGCTCCGATCTACAAGGTGATTTTCCTCAACCAGGGCCAGGTGTTCGAAATGTACGCCAAGCAGATCTACCAAAGCGATCTGTGGGGTTTTCTGGAAGTGGAAGAGTTCGTCTTCGGCGAGCGCACCCAGGTGGTCGTGGATCCGAGCGAAGAGAAGCTCAAGGCCCAGTTCGAAGGCGTGGTGCGCAGCTTCGTGCCGATGCATTCGATCGTGCGCATCGACGAGGTCGAGCGCCTCGGCACGCCGAAGATCAGCGAGGCCCGGGCCGGCACCGGCAACGTGATGCCGTTTCCGATGCCGATGCCTGAGAAGTAAGCCACGGCTCACTTGCCGCACTCACGGCAGACCAGCGGGTTTCAGGGCAGCGGCGAGAAAGGCGTGCGCCCGTCCGCGCTCTGCAGTTCCATCAGGTATTTACGGAAAATTTGCCCCAGCACCTGGGTGGCGGTCTCGAGGTCTTCGCGGGGCATCTTCTCGGCGACTTCGTCGGCGGTGTCCAACGCATCCTCGGCGCCGTTGACCGCCGCCATCTTCAGCACGATATAGGCCTGGATGTTGTTGGCCTGCACGCCTTCGCCGTGGAAGAACATGGTGCCGAGCTTGAACTGCGCCTGGGCGTGGCCCTGCAGCGAGGCCTTTTCGAAGTAGTTGAGGGCTTGGTTGAGGTCGCGCGGTGCGTTCTTGCCGTCGTAGTAGAATTCGCCCAACTCGTATTGCGCTTGCGCATCCCCTTCGTCCGCAGCCTTCTGGCAGGCGGCGAGGGCCTGCGTGACGTCTTGCGGCTGGGTGTTGAGGGTGCAACGCCCCATCGCCGGGATCAACAACGAGTTGCCGCCTGCCTGTGCATGTGCAAGCAGCGGCTGAAGGAGCAACAGGCAGCCCAAGGCAAGGGTGCGGCCGGTGCGGTTCATGGGAATCGACTTACCTCTGAAGGGCACGCGGACCCGTCGAGGGATCCAATAAGCGCGCATTATGAAATAAGCAGGCCCAACCTTACAAAGTCTTTACTCGATTTTCTGCTGCGCGGAGCGCTGGTCGCCCGGTTTGCAGGCGATTGTCGGCGGCGATGCAGGAAAAAACGCTCAGGTGTAGGCAAACGCTGACGCCGGCATTGGCCAACGTCAGCGTCAGGGCGGATTACTTCAGGGCGGCGAAGGCGCGCTCTGCGGCGTCCAGGGTCAGTTTCAGTTCCGCTTCGCCGTGGGCGATGGAGGTGAAACCGGCTTCGAAGGCGCTCGGCGCCAGGTACACGCCGCCTTCGAGCATCAGGTGGAAGAAGCGTCCGAACAGGGCGGCGTCGCTGGCCATCACATCGTCGAAGGTGACGATGTCGTCAGCGCCGCTGAAGTACAGGCCGAACATACCGCCGGCCTGGGTGGTCACGAACGGGATGCCGGCGGCGTCGGCGCGTTGCTGCAGGCCGTCGAGCAGGCGTGTGGTGTAGTCGGTCAGCTCGGCGTGGAAGCCCGGACGGCTGATCAGGCGCAGGGTGGTGAGGCCGGCGGCCATGGCCAGCGGGTTGCCCGACAGCGTGCCGGCCTGGTAGACCGGGCCCAGCGGCGCGATGCGCTGCATGATCTCGCGCTTGCCGCCGAAGCAGCCGACCGGCATGCCGCCGCCGATGATCTTGCCGAAGGTGGTCAGGTCCGGCGTCACGCCGTAGTGGGCCTGGGCACCGCCGAGGGCGACGCGGAAACCGGTCATCACTTCGTCGAAGATCAGCACGACGCCGTGGCGGTCGCACAGGCTGCGCAGGCCTTCGAGGAAGCCCGGCGCCGGCGGCACGCAGTTCATGTTGCCGGCCACCGGCTCGACGATGATGCAGGCGACGTCCTGGCCGACTTCGGCGAGCATCTTCTCGACGGCGCCGATGTCGTTGAACGGCAGGGTCAGGGTGTGCTTGGCGAATGCCGCCGGCACGCCGGCCGAGCTCGGCACGCCCTGGGTCAATGCGCCGGAGCCGGCCTTGACCAGCAGGCTGTCGGAGTGGCCGTGGTAGCAGCCTTCGAACTTGATGATGCTGTCGCGGCCGGTGAAGCCACGGGCCAGGCGGATGGCGCTCATGGTCGCTTCGGTGCCGGAGCTGACCATGCGCACCATGTCCATCGACGGCACCAGCGAGCAGACCAGGTCGGCCATCTCGGTTTCCATGGCGGTCGGAGCGCCGTAGGACAGGCCGTGCTCCAGTTGCTTGCGCACGGCGTCCAGCACGTCCGGATGGCTGTGGCCGAGGATCATCGGGCCCCACGAACCTACGTAATCCACATAGCGCTTGTCGTCTTCGTCGGTGACGTAGGCGCCTTCGGCATGCTTGAAGAACAGCGGGGTGCCGCCGACGCTCTTGAACGCGCGGACCGGCGAGTTGACGCCGCCGGGGATGTGTTTCTGGGCATTGGCAAACAGGGTTTCGGAACGGGACATGATCGGGCTCTCGAAGGTCAGGATTTGAACAATTCATTGAATGCGCGGGCGCGGCGCGTCACCTCGGCGGTGCTGTCGGCACCGAACAGGCCGTGGACGACCGCCAACAGGTCGGCGCCGTGGGCCACCAGCGGGGCGGCGTTGTCCAAGGTGATGCCGCCGATCGCGCAGATCGGCAGATGCAGCGTGCGGCGGGCCTCGTCGAGCAGGCCGAGGCTGCAGCTCGGGGCGCCGGGCTTGGTGCTGGAGTTGAAGAAGCGGCCGAAGGCGGCGTAGCTGGCGCCTTCCTTCACCGCCTGTTCGGCCAGGTCGAGCTGCGCGTGGCAGGTCGAGCCGATGATCGCCTTCGGTCCCAGCAGGGCGCGGGTCGGCGACAGCGGGCCGTCGGTCTGGCCCAGGTGCACGCCGACGCCCAGGCGGGCGGCCAGCTCGGCGTCATCGTTGATGATCAGGCGGGTGCCGTGGCGCTCGCACAGCTCGCGCAAGGCTTCGGCCTCGCGCAGGCGGCGGGCGTCGTCGCCGCTCTTGTCGCGGTATTGCAGGAGGGTGACGCCGCCTTCCAGCGCCGCCTCCACGTAAGGCAGAAACTTGCCCGCCAGCAGCGTGCTGTCGGTGATGGCGTACAGGCCACGTAATTTCATCGCACAGGCCTCCCGGCGTCAGGCGCGGAACATCAGGTGCGCCGCGTCAGCGGCGCTGCATCAGGCGCAGAAGTCCAGCGGCAGGCGGCGCGGCACGAACTGGCCTTTGCCCAGCCGCTCGGCGTCGCGCAGGGTGCGCCAGGTGTAGTCCAGGGCGCTGCGTACGGCGCTGGCCAGGTCTTCGCCCAAGGCCAGCCGACCGGCCAGGGTGCTGGCCAGGGTGCAGCCGGAACCGTGGTAGCTGCCCGGCAGGCGCTGGCAGAGGAAGGTCTCGCGCAGGCCGTCGCGGCTGTACAGGCGGTTGTAGATTTGCGTCTCGTCGCCGTGGCCGCCGGTGATCAGCAGGTGTTTGACGAACGGCAGGAGCTTTTCTGCGCACTCGTCCGCGGTGCCTTCGGGCAGTTCGGCGAGGATCCGCGCCTCGGGCAGGTTCGGGGTGGCGATGGCGGACAGCGGCAGCAGACGTTCGCGCATGGCGTAGCCGACCTCGTCCTTGCCCAGGCGTCCGCCGCCGCCGGCGCGCAGCACCGGGTCGCAGACCACCGGCAGGTGCGGGTGCGCCTGGAGCAGTTCGACGACTGTGTCGACCATTTCCAGGGAACCGAGCATGCCCAGCTTCACCGCCGCGACGTCGGAATCGTTGAGCACGGCATTGGCCTGGGCCAATACCCACTCGCGGTCGAGGACGCGGAAATCGGTGACGTTGACCGTGTCCTGCACGGTCAGGGCGGTGACGGCCGGAGCCGCATGGCAACCCTGGGCGAGCAGGGCTTCGATATCTGCCTGCAGGCCGGCGCCGCCACTGGGGTCGTGGCCGGAGAGACAGAGGACAACGGGGCGGGAGCTATAGGTATTCATGGTGCGCGAGCTTACCACCAATCCCGGTGTGCGGGTTCAGCTGTGGTGAGGGAGCTTGCTGCCGCCGGGCCGCAAAGCGGCCCCGATGCGCCGTTCTGCCGACACATCCGGATCAATGACATGGCGACGGATCGGGAGCACGCGCCGTCCCCGCAATGGACTGCACTGTCACAATCTGACCAAGCCAACAGCTCTAGCCCGGTGCTTTGCTCTGAAACGCCCGTTCTAGAGCCTCTGTGGGAAAAATTTCCATGGTGCTCAATGGCCATCAACGGCTATGCTAGAGTGGATCCAAACCAATAACAGGTAATACCGGTTTTACGTCTTCTCAAAGGGAATGGGGGGCTTCCTGACGCAACCGGACAAGCCACGCTGGGGCTTCAATGCGCTATTTGCTGATGTTGCTGTTCTGCTTGCCCCTCCTGGCGAGCGCCGTCGAGTTCGACGAATTCACCCAGAGCCTCCCGCTGGGCCGATCCCTGCAAGTGTTCGAAGATCCGAGCGGTCAGGCGACTTTCGCCGATGTCCGCGCGCAAGACGCTGCCGGCCGCTTCAAGCCGCACGACAAGGCCACGCTCAACGCCGGCTATTCGCGCTCGGCGTTCTGGCTGAAGATCGATCTGCTTTACCGCCCGAACAATCCGGCGGCGCAGCGCACCTGGCTGCTGGAGCTGGCCTACCCGCCGCTCGACCACCTGGACCTCTACCTGCCCGATGCGACGGGCGCCTACCGCCTGGCGCGCCAGACCGGCGATGCCCTGCCGTTCGCCAGCCGCGAGATCCGCCAGAACAATTACCTGTTCGACCTGGCCTTCGAACCGGGCCAGGCGCAGACCGTTTACCTCAGGCTGGCCAGCGAAGGCTCGATCCAGGCCCCGGTGACGCTGTGGTCGAGCACCGCCTACCTGGAAGACCAGCCGGTGCGCCTGTACGTGCTGGGCATCATTTATGGCGTGCTGCTGGGGATGCTGGTGTACAACCTGTTCATCTACCTCAGCGTGCGCGACACCAGTTACCTCTATTACATCTTCTACATCGCCTCGTTCGGCCTGTACCAACTGTCGGTCAACGGTGCGGCGGTGGAGTACTTCTGGCCTGACAACCCGTGGTGGGCCAACGCCGCCACGCCGTTCTTCATCGGCTGTGCGGGGCTGTTCGGCAGCCAGTTCGCCCGCAGCTTCCTGCAGACCAAAGACCACAGCCGCTGGCTCGACCGGCTGCTGATCGCCCTGATCGTGTTCGGCGCGCTGGTGGTGGGCCTGTCGCTGATGACCAGTTACGGGCTGGCGCTGCGCCTGGCGACGACCCTGGCGCTGACCTTCACCGTGGTGATCTTCGCCGCCGGGATCCTGGCCTGGTGGCGCGGCCTGCGGGTGGCGCGCTATTTCATCATTGCGTGGTCGGCGTTCCTGCTCGGCGGGGTGGTCAACACCCTGATGGTGCTGGGCGTGCTGCCGAACGTGTTCCTGACCATGTACGCCAGCCAGATCGGCTCGGCCATCGAAGTGGCGCTGCTGTCGCTAGCCCTGGCCGACCGCATCAACGCCATGCGCGAGCAGCAGGCCCAGACCCTGCTTGAGGCCGGGCAGAAACTGGAAGTGCTCAACCAGCAACTGGCCCACAGCAACAAGCTCAAGGACGAGTTCCTGGCGACCCTGACCCACGAGTTGCGCACGCCGATGAACGGCGTGATCGGCTCGCTGGAACTGATGCAGACCGTCGAACTGGATCCGGAACTGGAGCAATACCAGCAGACCGCCGCCGGCTCCGCCCGGGACATGATGCGCATGGTCAACGGCATTCTCACCCTCACCGAACTGCAGGCCGGCAAGCTCAAGGCGACGTCGGGCAGCTTCAGCCTGCGGGGGGTGATCGAGGCGTTGCGGGTGCAGTTCGACGGCAATGCGTCGAGCAAGGCCCTGGATTTCAAGGTCGATGTGCTGCCGACCTTGCCCGACCGCCTGCACGGCGACAGCGGCAAACTGGCGCAATGCCTGGAATGCCTGTTGGACAACGCGATCAAGTTCACCCGGGTCGGCGGGCTGGCCCTGCGGGTCACCGGCAAGCCGTCCCAAGGCAACCGGTTGGCGCTGTCGTTCGCGGTGATCGACACTGGCATCGGCTTCACCGACCTGGGCGAGGCGACGCTGTACCAGCGGTTCTTCCAGCTCGACGGCTCGATGACCCGGGAGTACGGCGGCCTGGGCGTCGGCCTGGCGATCTGCCGGCAACTGGTCGAATTGTTGGGCGGCAAGCTCACCCACCGTTCCGAGCCCGGGCGCGGCAGCCGGTTCCAGCTGGATGTCGAATTCGAACTGCCGGCGCTCGAACCTGCTCCCGTCTCGCTGCACAGCGCTGACGGCACGCGGGTGCCGCAGGATTGCACCGTTCTGTTGGTGGACGACAACAGCGTCAATCAACTGGTCATGCGCGGCATGCTGCTCAAGCTCGGCTTCCGGGTGCGCACGGCCGACCACGGCGAGGCGGCGCTCGAATGCCTGCAGCGCGAAACGTTCGACGCGGTGCTGATCGATTGCCAGTTGCCGCCGCTGGACGGCGCGTCGCTGTGCTGCCGGATCCACGATCTGCCCGGTTGCGCCCACCTGCCGGTGTTCGTCCTGGCGCTGGGGGCCGAGCGGGAGCGCTGTGCGGCGGACGCCGTGATCGACTACCTGGGCAAACCGGTGAAATTCGAAGAGTTGCAGGCGGCTCTGGAGCGCCGGGTGTTGTGTCGCTGATAGGGTGAAACCGCCGAGAGTTCGGCGTAAATGACACTTTGTCCGGCCACGGGGCGGTGCTTAACTGAACGCCTGGCAGACAGGAGGAGCCCCGTCATGAACCTGCATCAGTTCGCCGAAACCCACGAAGTCACCAACCAGCCGCCGTCGCTGGACGGCGCCAACCTGTACCGCATCGACCTGCCGCTGCAGGAGTGGTCGCGGCGCTTCGGCGCCGGTTGGGCCGAGTCACGGATCGACGCCTACGGCGCCCTGGCCGGCGGGCCATTGATGGAGGCCGGGTTCCTCGCCAACCAGAACAAGCCGGTGTTCGCCAGCCATGACCGCTACGGCCACCGCATCGACCTGGTGGAGTTCCACCCCGCGTACCACGAGCTGATGCGCACGGCCATCGAGCACGGCCTGACCTCGCTGCCCTGGGCTCATCCGCAGGACGGCGCCCATGTGGCGCGGGCGTCCATGACCTACCTGCATAGCCAGGCCGAGGCCGGCAGCGGCTGCCCGCTGACCATGACTTTCGCCAGCGTGCCGGCGATGCGCCTGCAGCCGGACCTGGCCGAGCGCTGGCTGCCGAAGATCCTCGCCACCGAATACGACCCGCGCAACGTCGGCATGGTCCACAAGGCGGGCGTGACCATCGGCATGGCCATGACCGAGAAGCAGGGCGGCACCGACGTGCGCGCCAACACCACCAAGGCGTTCCCCGTGGGCGCCGGCGGCCCGGGCCAGGCCTATGAGCTGGTGGGGCACAAGTGGTTCTGTTCGGCGCCGATGTGCGATGCGTTCCTGACCCTGGCGCAGACCGACAAGGGCCTGAGCTGTTTCCTGCTGCCGCGCCACCGCCCGGACGACACGCGCAACCAGTTCTATATCCAGCGCCTGAAGAACAAGCTCGGCAACTGCTCCAACGCCTCCAGCGAAGTGGAGTTCCGCGGGGCGCTGGCGTGGATGGTCGGCGAGGAGGGGCGCGGGGTGCCGACCATCATCGAGATGGTCGCCATGACCCGGTTCGACTGCATGGTCGGCTCCAGTTCGCTGATGCGCCAGGCGCTGACCCAGGCCAGCCACCACTGTGCGCACCGCAAGGTGGGCGGCAAGCTGCTCAGCGAGCAGCCGCTGATGCAGAACGTGCTGGCCGACCTGGCGCTGGAAAGCGAAGCGGCGCTGGCCCTGAGCCTGCGCATGGGCCGGGCGCTGGACCGTCTGGACGACCGCCACGAAGCGCAGTTCGCGCGGTTGGTGACGGCGGTGGGCAAGTATTGGATCTGCAAGCGCGCCCCGGCCATGATTAACGAAGCCGCCGAGTGCATGGGCGGTGCCGGCTACGTCGAAGACAGCATCCTGCCGCGGCTGTACCGCGAGGCGCCGGTCAACTCGACCTGGGAAGGTTCCGGCAACGTGCAGTGCCTGGATGTGCTGCGCGCCCTGTCGAAAGAGCCGGGCGTGCTCGACGGGCTGTTCCATGAACTGGGCGACGGCCACGGCGACCCGCGCCTGGCCGCGCACATCCAGCGGTTGCAGGCGGCGTTCAAGGACACCGGCGACATCCAGTACCGCGCGCGGCAACTGACCGAAGACATCGCCCTCGGCCTGCAGGCGAAGCTGTTGCTGGAGGCCGGGAATGCGGCGGTCAGCGACGCCTTCATCGCCAGCCGCCTCGGCGGCGCGGGCCGGGTCTATGGCGCATTGCCCCGTGGCGTGGACGTGGCGGCCATTGTCGCCCGCTCGACGCCGCAGGGTTTCTGATCCCGCCCCGATCCCACAAGGGGGGCGCCAGGCACAAAACACTGTGGGAGCCAGCCTGCTGGCGATGGCGTCAGCTCATGCGCCGCAGGGCAAAGCCGAGACGGTTGCTCCCACAGGTTTGCGCTTTGCCTCAAGGATTGCGGCAAAGCCAATCGCCACTGTTCCCGTGACGCCGCGTTGCAGGCAAGATGAAGGCCTGCAAGACAGAACACAGGAAGCTGACCGTGACCGAAGCGTTTATTGTCGTTCAAACCGCCGAACAGGCCGTGGACCTCTTGGCCGAGCTGCACGAGCGGGCCACCACGGCGCTGAGCACGGCGCTCAAGCGTTACCTCAAGGACCGCGCCGAACCGGACGCCGCACAGCGCGCCCTGTTCCGTTACCCCGAACTGCGCCTGACCTACCACTGCCAGGGCGAAGTCCCGCAGACCACCCGCGCCTACGCCAAGGTGCAGCTGCCGGGCACCTACAGCGTCACCGTCACCCATCCCAAGGCGTTTCGCAAATACCTGCTGGAGCAGCTGACGCCGCTGATGCACGACTTCACCGTCACCGTTGAAGTGGGCGTCAGCGAGCAGAACATCCCGTACCCGTACGTGGTCGAGCAGGGCGATGAGCTGGCCGGTTCAGGCGTCACCGCCGCGGTGTTGGCGCGGGTGTTCCCGAGCACCGACCTGTCCGCCGCCACCGACGGCATCGCCGACGGCCTCTACGACTGGGAAAACACCGACCCTCTGCCGCTGGCGCTGTTCGACGCCGCGCGGGTGGACTTCTCCCTGCGCCGGCTGGTGCACTACACCGGCAGCGACTGGCGCCACGTGCAGCCGTGGATCCTGCTGACCAACTACCACCGCTATGTTGACCAGTTCATCGTCCACGGCCTTGAGCAACTGCGCCGCGACCCGCGTTTCGTGCGCATGGTGCTGCCGGGCAACGTGATCATCGAGAAGGGCATGGATCACGGCGAGGCCTCGGCCATCGCCGCCGGCGTGGTGTGGCACCGTTACCAGATGCCGGCCTACCACCTGATCGCCAGCGACGGCCACGGCGTGACCCTGGTGAACATCGGCGTCGGCCCGTCCAACGCCAAGAACATCACCGACCACCTGGCGGTGCTGCGTCCGCACTGCTGGCTGATGATCGGCCACTGCGGCGGCCTGCGTCAGTCGCAGACCATCGGCGACTACGTGCTGGCCCACGCCTACATGCGTCGCGACGGGATCCTCGACCGGGTGGTGCCGCCGAACATTCCGATTCCGGCCCTGGCCGAGGTGCAGCTGGCGTTGCAGCAAGCGGCGGCCAACGTCACCGGCGACAAGGGCGACGACCTGAAGAAGCGCCTGCGCACCGGCACCGTGCTGACCTACGACGACCGCAACTGGGAACTGCGCTGGGCCCAGGAGCGTCCTCTGATCAACCTGTCCCGCGCTGTGGCGGTGGACATGGAAAGCGGCACCATCGCCGCGCAAGGCTATCGCCTGCGGGTGCCGTACGGCACGCTGCTGTGCGTCTCCGACAAACCGCTGCACAGCGAGATCAAGCTGCCCGGTTCGGCCAACGCCTTCTATGAGCGTGCGGTCAGCCAGCACCTGAAGATCGGCATCGAGGCGGTGGACCTGCTGCGCACCGAACTCAACTCGCTGCACTCGCGCAAGCTGCGCAGCTTCGACGAACCGCCGTTCCGCTGACGGTTTGCCGTGGCCATTTGGCGGTCGGGGCACTAGCATGGTCGGCCCTGACCGTCAGATGTTGTTTTGCCCATGTCCCGTGCCCAACGCCCGCCTTCCCGCCGCCCCGGCGCGAAGCCATCCCCGACAGCCCCTCGCCGTGTCGCCAAGGCGCCGCCGGCCGAGCCGAAGCTGATCCTGTTCAACAAACCGTTCGATGTGCTGACGCAGTTCAGCGACGGCGAAGGGCGGGCGACGCTCAAGGACTACATCGACGTGCCCGGCATCTACCCGGCCGGCCGCCTGGACCGCGACAGCGAAGGCCTGTTGCTGCTGACCAACGACGGCCAGTTGCAGGCGCGCATCGCCGACCCCAAGCACAAGTTGGCCAAGACCTACTGGGTACAGGTGGAGGGCGAGCCGAGCGCGGAGCAGTTGCAGCGCCTGCGTGACGGCGTCGAGCT
The DNA here is from genome assembly GCF_002113645.1 of Pseudomonas sp. B35(2017). NCBI lineage: Bacteria > Pseudomonadati > Pseudomonadota > Gammaproteobacteria > Pseudomonadales > Pseudomonadaceae > Pseudomonas > Pseudomonas sp. B35(2017). The sequence goes on from NZ_NEIZ01000006.1 coordinate 157,303, forward strand.
CAACGACGGCATGACTTTGCCCGCCGAAGCGCGGCAGTTGGACGAGCCTGAGCTGTGGCCGCGCAACCCGCCGGTGCGCTTTCGCAAGAGCGTGCCCACGAGCTGGCTGGAACTGGTGATCCGGGAGGGCCGCAACCGTCAGGTGCGGCGGATGACGGCGGCGGTGGGGCTGCCGACCTTGCGGCTGGTGCGGGTCAGGATCGGCGGGTGGACGCTCGACGGCCTCGATCAGGGCCAGTGGAAGGAAGTGCCGGCGCGCTTATAGGGCGCCGGACTCGATCAGGCCGATCACCACGCTTTTGATGATGAAGGCGGCCACGCCCAGACCCAGCACGAAGAACAGGATGAACGAGCCGAAGCGCCCGGCCTTGGATTTCTTCGCCAGGTCCCAGACGATGAAGCCCATGAAAATGATCAGGATGCTGACCAGGCCAGTCATCATCCACTCTTCGAACAGTGCTGGATCCATCGGACATCTCCGGCGCGTGCGGCTTGAAAGGGCGGCGGGGAGTATACGCCAAGGGCGGCGGCGCGGGGATCGGCCTGCGGCGGTGTGCCGCAGTCATCCGTCGCCGGCATCGGCGGTGTCCGGTGCACCGCCATCGCCAGCCGGCTGGCTCCCACAGGGGATCGCGTATGTCCGCAAAGCTGCTGTCACCCCAAACCCTGCAGGAGCTTGCCTGCAAGCGATGAGGCCGGCATTGCCGACATCCTGGTGACCGGCCTGTGAAGGGGCCTTCAGCTGCGCAGGTGGGTCAACGGAAGTTCGGTGCTGTTCAGGACCTGATTGAGCACGAAGCTGGAGCGCACGCTGGTCACCCCTTCGATCCGGGTCAGGTGGCCCAGCAGCAGTTTCTGGTAATGGTCCATGTCCGGCACCACCACCTTCAACTGATAGTCGGCATCCACCCCGGTCACCAGGCTGCATTCGAGCACCTGCGGCAGGGTGCGGATCGCCGCCTCGAAGTTTTCGAAACGCTCCGGCGTGTGCCGGTCCATGCCGATCAGCACATAGGCGGTCAGGCTCAGGCCGAGCATCTTGCGGTCGAGCAGGGCGACCTGGCGCGAGATGTAGCCGTCGTCCTCCAGTTGCTTGACCCGGCGCGAGCATGGCGAGGGCGACAGACCGATGCGTTCGGCCAGCTCCTGGTTGGAGATGCGGGCGTCGCGCTGCAGCTCCGCCAAAATGCTCAGGTCGTAACGGTCGAGTTTGCTCATCAATCTGTCCTTTGTGCTGTCTATTGCGGCGGATTATCTATCCAGGGTTAAAAATTGCGCAAGCGGTGTTTATTTGAGCAATCTTCGCAATCATCTGTCGCGGCGTCCGGCCTATCCTTATCACCAGAATCACTGCTCGGTAACACAGTCCACTGCGGCCGCCCAATCAGGCCTGCCGCGGCCGCCGCCCCCACCGGGGACGCGCCGGCCCCCGAGTTGCACACTGTCCAGAAGACGGGGTGAGGTGAGCCGGCGCCACAAGCGTCGAGCCAGGACGAAGTTCTCTGAAGGGGAGGCCGACGGGTCTCCCCTTTTTCTTGCCTGCGATTTGCCTGCCTTCGCGTGTGCGCGGCTCAATAAATAAATGCCGTGACTGATAACCTGTAGCAGAACCCGGTGTGTCGATTCCCGGTCTTAGCTACAAGCCCTAACCCCCCGCAGTGAGGAATTTCATGAAGTCGCGCATCTGGCGTCTGGCCGGTGTTGGTTTGCTGTGTGTGAGTGTCGGTGCGCAGGCGCTGGCCGATGAGCCGCAGAATCGCGGCCCGGACGGCGGCGGACGCGGGCCGGGGCATCAGGGCAACAATCAGGGGCGGGACGGCGAGCATCAGTCCCATGGGCAGAACGGCCCGCAGCAGAATCAGCCGCGCCCGCAGAACAACGAGATCATCCGCGGCGACAACAGCCGCCAGTTCGAGCACAACGGCCAGCAGCCTGGCAATGGCCAGTGGCAGAACAACGGCCAGCAGCACGGCAACGGCCAGTGGCAGGGCCACGACCAGAACCGCGAGCGCCCGGCCTACAACCCCAACCCGGTGCGCCAGCCGCCGCCACCGCCGCAACTGCCGGCCAACAGCCTGCCGATCCAGCCGCGGCCCGACACCGTGCGCCAGACTCAGGAGCCGCGCCCCGGCTACTACCGCGACGAGCGTCCGCAGAACGGCGGCTACCACCAGACCTGGCAGACCGGCAACCGGCCCGACGACCACCGCTGGCCCGGCCGCCCGGACGGTCGCGGCAACGGCTGGGGCCCCGGCCCGCAGTACCGGCCGGGCCATGTGATCGACCGCTTCCCGGACCGGGACTTCCGCGTGCCCTACCGCGGCCAGGACTATTTCTATTCCGGCGGCTACTGGTATCGCCCGCAGGGCCCACGCTACATCGTGGTTCAGCCGCCCCGCGGGATCCGCATCCAGTACCTGCCCGACTACGCCCGCGAAGTGTGGATCGGCGGCGCACTGTTGTTCCTCGCCGCCGGTTCCTATTACGCCTACCAGGAGGCGACGCAGGACTACATGGTGGTGGAGCCGCCGGTGCAGCCGTCGCAGCCGTCCGGAAACGGCTATGACGTGGAGGCCTATCCGGCCAACGGGCAGTCGCCGGAGCAGGTCCAGCGCGACGGTTACGAGTGCTATCAGTACGCGGTGCAGCAAAGCGGTTTCGACCCGCGCACCGCGACCTACCAGCCGGCGCCCGAAGTGGTGCAGGCCTACCGCCAGGCCCAGGGCAATTGCCTGAGCAGCCGCGGGTATCAGGTCAACTACTGATCCCGGTGCCGGCACGCGCGGCGTTCACCACTTCCTGCGGGTCGGCGTGCACCAGCACTTCGGCCCGCGGGTAGGCGGTGTGGATGGCATCCGCCGCCCGGTCGCTGATGCCGTGGGCCACGGTCAGGGTCAGGTCGCCCGGCAGTTCCAGGTGCAGTTGCACGAACCAGTGGTTGCCCGACACCCGCGTGCGCAGGTCATGGGCGCCCAGCACGCCGGGCACGGCGCAGGCCAGTTCGAGCATGTGCTGGCTGACGTCCGCCGGCAGTTCCTCGTCCATCAGCACCGCGAAGCTTTCCCGGGCGATCTGGATCGCGCTCCACAGAATGTAGGCGGCGATCCCCAGGCCGAACCAGGCATCCAATTGATTGAAACCCAGCCCCGCCAGCACCAGCGCAATGAGGATGCTGCCGTTGAGCAGCATGTCCGAACGGTAGTGCAGCGAGTCGGCGCGCACCGCGTTGGAGCCAGTCTGCTTGATCACCCGGTGCTGCAGCATCAGCAGCGCCGCCGTCAGCACCAGGGAAAACACGATCACGCCGATGCTCAGCCATGGCGCGCCGAGGGGCTCGGGGTGCTTGAGCCGTTCGAACGCCTGAAAGGCGATCAGCACCGCACTGCCGCCGATGAACAGCGCCTGGGCCATGCCGGCCAGGGACTCGGCCTTGCCGTGCCCGTAGCGGTGATCGTCGTCCGCCGGCCGCAGCGCGTAGTGCACCGCCAGCAGATTAAGCAGCGAGGTGACGCCGTCGAGGGCCGAGTCGGTGAGGCCGGCGAGCATGCTCACCGAACCGCTCAGCCACCAGGCGATCGCTTTGGCGATGACCAGCGTGCAGGCAACCGCCACCGAGGCGCGGGTCGCCAGCCGCAGCAGGCGGGCGTGTTCGGGGCTGGAGGTCATGTCGGGAGCGGTTCCTTGTTCAAGCGGCCGGTTGCAGGCCGAACATCGCCAGTTGCTGGGCGCTGCCCTTGTGCCGGATCAGGCGCGGGTCGTCCAGCGGCAGGTGGCGGCCCAGTTCGCTTTCGAGGATAGCCTGCAATTTGAGGTTATCGACCTGACCGTCCAGGCCCACCGCTTGCTTGAGCTTGGCCGGATCGACCTGGGCCGTCTTGCCCGGCTCGAAGTAGATCGCGCCGGTGGTGAAGTCCACGGCGAACGCGATCAGGCCGGGGATGATGTAGAACAGCAGGCCCACGGCGTCGAGCACCGCGATGGCCGGGTCGATCTTGCCGTCGATCTGGCCGCGCCGGTCCGGGTAGAAGATCGACCCGCACGCGGTCACTTGGGTGAGCAGGGTGGCAACCAGTGCACCGCCGATCAGGCGAAAAGGTAAACGCATGGAAAAATCTCCTGAATCCTCTGATGACGAAGCGTCGTCGTGTGAAGTTAAGACCCTGACGAACACCTGGCAGTTCGCCGTTATACTCGCGACTCTGTTTGGGAGCCAGCATGATTTCTTTGCCGATCGACGATGTTCTACCCGCCCTGCGTGACGCGCTGGCGACACGCCACGAAGCCGTGCTCGAAGCCCCGCCCGGCGCCGGCAAGACCACCCGCGTGCCGCTGGCCTTGCTCGATGAGGCGTGGCTGGCCGGGCAGACCATCCTCATGCTCGAACCGCGCCGGCTGGCGGCGCGCGCGGCGGCCGAGCGGCTGGCCAGCGAGCTGGGCGAGAAGGTCGGCGAGACCGTCGGCTACCGCATCCGCCTCGACAGCAAGGTCGGCCCCGGCACCCGCATCGAGGTGGTCACCGAAGGCATCCTCACCCGGCGCCTGCAGGACGACCCGGCCCTGGAAGGCGTGGGCCTTTTGATCTTCGACGAATTCCACGAACGCAGCCTCGACGCCGACCTGGCGCTGGCGCTCAGTCTGAACGGTCGCGAGCTGTTCCGGGCTGAACAGCCGCTGAAGATTTTGCTGATGTCCGCGACCCTGGAGGGCGAACGCCTGGCCGGGCTGCTGGACGATGCGCCGATCCTGCGCAGCGAAGGGCGGATGTTCCCGGTGACCACACGCTGGGGCCGGCCGTACCAGCCCGGCGAATACATCGATCAGCGCGTCACCCAGACCGTGCTCGAAGCCCTGCATGACGAGACCGGCAGCCTGCTGGTGTTCCTGCCGGGGCAAGCGGAGATCCGCCGAGTCCACCAGCAATTGGCCGACGCCCTCGGCGAGCGCAGCGACGTGTTGTTGTGCCCGCTGCACGGCGAACTGGATCTGGCCGCCCAACGCGCGGCCATCGACCCGGCCCCGGCGGGCCAGCGCAAAGTGGTGCTGGCCACCAACATCGCCGAGACCAGCCTGACCATCAACGGCGTGCGCGTGGTGATCGACGCCGGGCTGGCGCGGGTGCCGCGCTTCGACCCCGGCAGCGGCATGACCCGCCTCGACACCCAGCGCATCTCCCGGGCCAGCGCCACCCAGCGCGCGGGCCGGGCGGGGCGTCTGGAGCCGGGCGTGTGCTACCGACTCTGGTCGCAGGATCAACATGAACAACTGGCGGCCTACGGCAGCGCGGAAATCCTTTCGGCGGACCTGGCCGGGCTGGCGCTGCAGCTTGGCCGCTGGGGCGTGGCGCCCAAGGATCTGGTGTGGTTGGACGTGCCGCCCGCCGCCGCGTATGCGCAGGCGCAGGACTTGCTGCAGCGTCTCGGCGCGCTGGACGGCGACACCCTGACCCGCCACGGCCAGGCCATGGCCGAACTGCCGGCCCATCCGCGCATCGCCCATCTGCTGTTGCGCGGGCAGGCGCTGGGGCTGGCGGCGATGGCGTGCGATGTCGCTGCGCTGCTGGGCGAGCGTGACATCCTGCGCGGCGCCGGCGCCGATCTGCACAGTCGCCTGGTGTTGCTGTCCGGCGAAGCGCGGGCGGCCCGCGGTGCCCAGGGCGGTGTGCAGCGGGCCCGGCAACTGGCCAAGCAATATCGCGGCTACTTGCGCGGCAAAGCGAGCGAGCCGGTGGCCGACCCCGATCATCCGCGTTGGCTCGGCGCCTTGCTGGCGCTGGCCTATCCGGATCGTGTGGCCCAGCAGCGCAAGGCCGGCGGTGCCGAATACCGGTTGGCCAACGGGCGCGCGGCGCTGTTCGCCGAAGCCGACAGCCTGATGAAGGAGCCGTGGATCGTGATCGCCGACCTCGGCAGCCGCCAGGGCCAGCGCGAGGAGCGGATCTACCTGGCGGCGGATTTCGATCCGGCGCTGTTCGACTCGGTGCTGGCCGAACAGGTGCACAGCGTCGATCAACTGGACTGGGACGAACGCGAAGGCGTGCTGCGCGCCGAGCGCCAGCGCAAGGTCGGCGAGCTGATCTTGAGCCGCGAGCCGCTGACCGGTCTCGATGAAAACGCCCGCAGTCAGGCGCTGGTCAATCTGGTGCGGCGCAAGGGGCTGGAATTGCTGCCGTGGACACCGGAACTGCGCCAGTGGCAGGCGCGGGTCGGGCTGCTGCGCCAGCTCGACCTGGACACCCAGAGCGACAGCCAATGGCCGGACGTCAGCGACGCCACGTTGCTGAAAACCCTCGAAGACTGGCTGATGCCGTACCTGGGCAAGGTCTCGCGACTCAGCCACTTCGCCAACCTCGACCTGTCGAGCATCGTGCGCAATCTGCTGCCGTGGCCGTTGCCGCAGCGGCTCGACGAACTGGCGCCGCATCACCTGAGCGTGCCGTCGGGCTCGTCGATCCGCCTCGACTACAGCGAACATCCGCCGATCCTCGCGGTGCGTTTGCAGGAGCTGTTCGGCCTCGCCGACACACCGCGGATCGCCGGCGGCCGACAGGTGGTGAAACTGCACCTGCTGTCGCCCGCACGGCGGCCGGTGCAGGTCACGCAGGACTTGGCCAACTTCTGGCGCAGCACCTATGCCGAGGTGAAGAAGGATCTGAAGGGGCGCTACCCCAAGCATTACTGGCCGGACGATCCGTTGGTGGCGGAGGCGACGGCGCGGGCCAAGCCGCGGGGGACTTGAGCATCGGTGAGGGCGGGCGCTGTGCGCCCGAGCGGGAGCAAGCTCCCTCGCCACAGCTTTCAGGCACCCGCTTTGGCGGTCAGCTGTTCGCGGCAGTAATCGGCGAACAGCTGCGCCGGCTTGGTCAGTTGCCCGCGTTTGAGCCACGCCGCCACCAGGCCTGAGCCGGTGACGTCTTCGACGATGTCCACGCACACCACTTTCTTGCCGTCGTAGGTGCATTCCGAGTGCGGGCGGGTGACCAGGATCGAGAAGCCGAAACCCTGGCCGACCATGCCGCGCACCATTTCGATGGACGGCGAGCTGAACTCGATCCGCGGGCTCAGGCCCAGTTCCTCGAACAGGCTGACGAAGTAGGTGCGGCTCGGCTGCACGTCCAGCAGGATCATCGGTTCCAGGCACAGGTCGCGCAGCGACACCTGCTTGAGCTGGGCGAAGCGGTGGTCCGCCGGCAGCAGCGCATACGGCCGCTGGGCCGGCATCAGGGGTTCGGTCTCGATGGTGGCGTCCAGGTCGTGCTTGTACAGGATCGCCAGGTCGAAGGTGCCGGAGGTCAGGCCCTGCACCAGCTCTTGCTGTTCGCCGTCGCGGATGCGGATCTTCACCCCCGGGTACAGCGCCGAGAACCCGGCCATCAGTTGCGGCAGGTACAGCGGCGCGACGGTCTCGAAACAGCCGATGTCGATCTGCCCGGCCACCACGTCGTTGTCGGCCAGGGCGTTCTGCTCGAACTCCTTGGCCATGCGCAGCAGTTCCTGAGCCTTGCGGAAGAACCGCGCGCCGCTGGGGGTCAGGGACACGCCCTGGGCGTGATGGCGGATCAGCAGCTGCACGCCGAAGCTGTCCTCCAGCCCCTTGATCGCCGTGGAGATCGCCGGCTGGGCGATGTACAGCTTGCGCGACGCTTCGGCGACGCTGCCGCACTCGACGGTGGTGATGAAGTACTTCAACTGACGCAGGTTGTAAGCGGCCACGGCAAACCTCAGGTCGAACGGATCTCGACATCCACGCAATTCATGTGCCGCCATCCTCCGTTCCGGCGACGGTGTTTTTTGTCCCTGAACAATAGCCTCATACGCGCGCGAGGGGGTTGTCCGCTGGTTAGCTTTTTCATTGCCTGCGAAGACATTTTTACTGGTTTTGCCGCTCGCGGGGGTGAGCGACTATCGACCGCACAAGAATAGGCATCACACCTCACCAGGGAGCATCCGACCGTGTTCGAACGTGCAGACTGGCAGCGCAAGGCCGCTGCGTTGAGCTTTCCCGACCTGGCCGTGATCGGCGGAAAACGGTGCGCCGCGCAGTCGGGGCAGACCTTTGCGGCGGTCAACCCGGCGACCGGCGCGCACCTGGCGGATGTCGCCGCGTGCGGCGAGGCCGACGTCGAGGCGGCGGTGCGCGATGCGCGTCAGGCGTTCGACAGCGGCGTCTGGTCGGGGCGCTCGCCCGTGGAGCGCAAGCAAGTGCTGCTGCGGCTGGCCGAGCTGATCCTGGCCCACCGCGAAGAGCTGGCGCTGCTCGACTCGCTGAACATGGGCAAACCGGTGATGGACGCCTTCAACATCGACGTGCCGGGCGCCGCCGGGGTGTTCCGTTGGTACGCCGAAAGCCTCGACAAGCTCTACGACCAAGTGGCGCCGAGCGCCGCGAACGTGCTCGCCACCATCACCCGCGAAGCGCTGGGCGTGGTCGCCGCCGTGGTGCCGTGGAACTTCCCGCTGGACATGGCCGCGTGGAAGCTCGCCCCAGCGCTGGCGGCCGGCAACTCGGTGATCCTCAAGCCCGCCGAGCAGTCGCCGTTCTCCGCGTTGCGCCTGGCCGAACTGGCGCAGGAGGCCGGGTTGCCGGCGGGCGTGCTGAACGTGCTGCCGGGGCTCGGCGAACAGGCCGGCAAAGCGTTGGGACTGCACCCCGACGTCGATTGCCTGGTGTTCACCGGCTCGACGCAAGTGGGCAAATACTTCATGCAGTACTCGGCGCAGTCGAACCTCAAGCAGGTGTGGCTGGAGTGCGGCGGCAAGAGCGCCAACCTGGTGTTCGCCGATTGCCGGGACCTGGAGCTGGCGGCGCAGAAAGCCGCGTTCGGCATCTTCTTCAACCAGGGCGAAGTCTGTTCGGCCAACTCGCGGCTGCTGGTGGAGCGTTCGATCCACGACGAGTTCGTCGAGCGCCTCAAGGCGCGGGCCGAGCGCTGGCAGCCGGGGGATCCGCTGGATCCGGCGAGCGCCGCCGGGGCCATGGTCGACGGCCGTCAGACCGCGACGGTGCTGCGCTTCATCCGCGAGGCCGAGCGCGAAGGCGCGACGCTGGTCTGCGGGGGCCGGCAGCTGAGCTTCAACGGCTCGGAGAACTTCATCCAGCCGACGATCCTCACCGGCGTGCAGCCGTCCATGGCACTGTTTCGCAAGGAGGTGTTCGGCCCGGTGCTGGCGGTGATCCCGTTCGACGACGAGGCCCACGCCTTGCGGTTGGCCAACGACAGCGTCTACGGTCTGGCGGCATCGCTGTGGACCGATGACCTGCACCGCGCCCACCGGGTGGCCCGGCAATTGCGGGCGGGGACGGTGTCGGTCAACAGCGTCGATGCGCTGGACGTCACCGTACCGTTCGGCGGCGGCAAGCAGTCCGGCTTCGGCCGCGACCTGTCGCTGCATTCGTTCGACAAATACACCCAGCTGAAAACCACCTGGTTTCAGCTGCGCTCATGACAGCCGCTCACAACAAGAAGGAGATCCGGCGATGACCACCTCACGTGAAACCCGCGACTACCAGGCCGCCGATGCAGCGCACCACATTCATGCGTTCGTCGACCAGAAGGCCCTCAACGACGAAGGCCCGCGGGTGATGGTGCGCGGCGAGCGCCTGCACCTGTGGGACAACGACGGGCGGCGCTACCTGGACGGCATGTCCGGCCTGTGGTGCACCAACCTGGGCTACAGGCGCCAGGACCTGAACGCCGCCGCCAGCCGACAGCTGGAGCAGTTGCCGTACTACAACATGTTTTTCCACACCACCCACCCGCAGGTGATCGAGCTGTCCGAGCTACTGTTCAGCCTGCTGCCGGGGCACTACAGCCACGCGATCTACACCAACTCCGGCTCCGAGGCCAACGAGGTGCTGATCCGCACGGTGCGCCGCTACTGGCAGGTGCTGGGCAAGCCCGAGAAGAAGATCATGATCGGCCGCTGGAACGGCTATCACGGTTCGACCCTGGCGGCGACGGCGCTGGGCGGGATGAAGTTCATGCACGAGATGGGCGGCATGCTGCCCGACATCGAGCACATCGACGAGCCGTACTTCTTCGCCCACGGCGGCGACCTGACCCCGGCGGAATTCGGCCTGCGGGCGGCGCGGCAACTGGAAGCGAAGATCCTCGAACTGGGCGCGGACAAGGTGGCGGGCTTCATCGCCGAACCGTTCCAGGGTGCGGGCGGCATGATCTTCCCGCCGGAAAGCTACTGGCCGGAGATCCAACGCATCTGCCGTCAGTACGACGTGCTGCTGTGCGCCGATGAAGTGATCGGCGGCTTCGGCCGCACCGGCGAATGGTTCGCCCACGAGCATTTCGGCTTCGAGCCGGACACCCTGTCCATCGCCAAGGGCCTGACCTCCGGCTACATCCCCATGGGCGGCCTGATCCTGTCGAAGAAGATGGCCGAAGTGCTGGTGGAGCAGGGCGGGGTGTTCGCCCACGGCCTGACCTATTCCGGGCACCCGGTGGCGGCGGCGGTGGCCATCGCCAACCTCAAGGCGTTGCGCGACGAGGGCGTGGTGACGCGGGTCAAGGACGACATCGGGCCGTACCTGCAGCAGTGCCTGCGCGAGGTGTTCGGCAACCATCCGCTGGTGGGCGACATCCAGGGCGCGGGCATGGTGGCGGCGCTGCAATTGGCCGAGGACAAGGCCACTCGCAAACGCTTCGCCAACGAGAACGACATCGCCTGGCGCTGCCGCACGATCGGCTTCGAGGAAGGCGTGATCATCCGCTCGACCCTGGGCCGGATGATCATGGCGCCGGCGCTGATCGCCAGCCGCGGGGAGATCGATGAGCTGGTGGGCAAGACCCTCAAGGCGCTGGACCGTACGGCGCAGGAGTATGGCCGGCTCTGAGGCAATCGTTCGGCTCAAGGGCCTCATCGCGGGCAAGCCCGCTCCCACACTGGATCTGTGCCCGGCACGAATCCCCTGTGGGAGCGGGCTTGCCCGCGATGGCGGCCGCCCATTCAACGCATTCCCAACGTTCTGCACCCCTCCCGGGCACCCCCGCCCGCTGTGCCCTTTCGCGGTGCCGCCTACCCAGTTTTTTCATCGTTCGCGTCTAACTATTTCCTCGTTTTCCTGACGCTGGGCCTGGGTCAACATCGATCTCGCCAGCGCAACGCGTTGCCCGCCAGAGTCCGCAGAGACCGCAGCGGACAACCGCCCGACCGCCGCCGGCCGTACTGCCCATGACAACTAAATCAACAGCGTTGGGAGTGCTCCATGATCCAGTCCTTGTTCACCCGTCTTGCTTGTCCCCTGGCGGTTACCGCCATCGCCGCCTCGGTCGCCACCGGCGCCCAGGCCGGCACCTTGTCGATCGGCCACACCACGTGGGTCGGCTACGGCACCCTGTACCTGGCCCAGGACCTGGGCTACTTCAAGGAAAACGGCCTGACCGTCGAACTGCCGGTGGTCGAGGAGGCCTCGATGTACATGGCCGCCCAGGCATCGGGCCAACTGTCCGGTTCGGCCTCGACCATCGATGAAGTGCTCAAGTACCGCCCGCAGTTCTGCTTCAAGGCCGTGGCCGCGCTGGACGACAGCCATGGCGGCGACGGTGTGCTGGTGGGCAAGCACGTCAAGAGCCTGCAAGAGCTCAAGGGCCAGGCCGTGGCCGTCAACGAAGGTTCGACCTCGCAGTTCTGGCTGTCGTACCTGCTGAAGAAAAACGGCATGAGCATGAGCGACATCACCGTGCAGAACATGACCGCCGACGATGCCGCCACCGCGTTCATCGCCGGGCGCGTGCCGGCCGCCGTGACTTGGGAGCCGCACCTGTCGATGGTGCGCGACAAGCAGCAGGGCAAGGTGCTGATCGACAGCAGCAGCACGCCGGGCGTGATCGTCGATGTGGTGGCGCTCAACTGCTCGGTGATCGAGAAGCAGCCGGAGGATGTGAAGGCGCTGGTCGCCGGCCTGTACAAGGCCGTGCAGTACACCAAGGACCATCCGCAGAAAGCCTACGAAATCATGGCCAAGGGCGTGGGCGGTTACCTGTCCGATCCCAAGGAACTGGCCGCCGCCGCCCAGGGCGTGCGCTTCTACGACCAAGCCATGAGCGAGAAGCTGCTGGGCAAGCCGGGCGCACCGGGCGACAGCGAGCCGCTGATCAAGCTGGCCAACGAGACCGCCAGCGAACTGCAGGGCAAACCGTTCAACGTCAGCAACGACGATCTGGTGGACAACCGTTTCGTCAGCCCGCTCTAGGAGGCCGGTCATGTTCAAGCGCAATTCGTGGCTGAGCCGCTGCATCACGCCCAAGACCGGTTTGCCGGTGCCGGTGGTGTGGAGCGCCAGCGGGCTGGCCTGGGTGTTGTTGGTGGGCCTGTGGGCCGGGCTGTCGTACGGCGGCGTCGTGCCGGGCATGTTCCTGCCGACTCCCGGGGCGGTGGTCGAGGCGGCCCTGCGCCTGAGCCGCGACGGCACCCTCGGCCAGCACGTCTGGGCCAGTGTCGAAGTGGTGATGGTGGGGTTCATCGTGTCGTCGCTGGTGGCGGTGCCGCTGGGGCTGCTGATGGGCAGTTTCCGCATCGTCCAGGCGTTCCTCGAGCCGATGGTCAACTTCATCCGCTACTTGCCGGTGACCTCGTTCGTGCCGCTGTTCATCCTGTGGATCGGCATCGGCCTGGAGCAACGGGTGTCGGTGATCATCTTCGGCGTGTTCTTCCAGCAACTGGTGATGGTGGCGGACGTGTCCAAGGGCATCTCCAAGGACCTGATCAACGCCTCCTACACCCTGGGCTCCAACCGCCGCGACGCGGTGCTCCACGTGATCGCCCCGGCTTCGCTGCCCGGCGTGCTCGACACCTTGCGGGTGACCATGGGCTGGGCCTGGACCTACCTGGTGGTGGCCGAGCTGGTCGCCGCCTCCAGCGGCCTGGGCTACCTGAGCCTCAAGGCCATGCGCGGCTTTCAGGTGGATGTGATCTTTCTCGCCATCGCGATCATCGGCCTCTTGGGCCTGGTCACCGATCAACTGTTCCGCTTTCTGCGTTTGAGGATTGCCGCATGGGCTCAGTAACCGCCGCCAACCATCGTTTCGTCGAACCGGTCGCCGCGCCGGCCCACGCCGCCCCGCGGCTGCAGGTGGACAAGGTCAGCCTGCGCTACAGCAAGCCCGGTGGCGGTACGTTCACCGCGCTGGAAGAGGTGTCGTTCGAGGTGCCGGACCAGCAGTTCGCGGTGCTGGTGGGGCCGTCGGGCTGCGGCAAGTCGAGCCTTTTGTACCTCACCGCCGGGCTGGCCGAGCCCACCGGCGGCCAGATCTACGTCGGCGGTCAGCAGGTGCAGGGCCCCGGCGCGGACCGCGGCATGGTGTTCCAGAGCTACACGCTGTTCCCGTGGCTGACGGTGCGCCAGAACGTCGAGTTCGGCCTCAAGCGTCGGGGCCTGCCGGCGGCGCGGCGCAAGGAGATCGTCGACCACTACGTGCATGAGGTGGGCCTGTCCGGGTTCGCCGACAACTACGCCAAGCAGCTGTCCGGCGGCATGATGCAGCGGGTGGCGATTGCCCGGGCGCTGGCCAACGATCCGCAGATCCTGCTGATGGACGAGCCCTTCGGTGCCCTCGACAGCCAGACCCGCCTGCAGATGCAGCAACTGCTGCTGCGGGTGTGGGGCAACAGCAAGAAGACCGTGCTGTTCGTGACCCACGACATCGACGAGGCCATCCTGCTCGGCGACCGGGTCTATGTGATGGGCGCGCGGCCCGGGCGGATCAAGCAGATCCTCGACGTGCCCATCGAACGCCCGCGTTCGCTGGACATGGTCATGGAGCGCTCGTTCATCGACATGAAGCGGCAGATCTTCGGGCTGCTGCACGACGATCTGGACGAGGCCCACTGACAGGCCCGCACACCATAAAACTCTGTGGGAGCGAACCTGCTCGCGATGCCGACGGTCAGGGAGTAGGAGGCAACAGGAACCGCGCGACCACCGGCAAATGGTCGGAGATGCGCAAGGTGTCGTCCTGGCGCACACGGGCCTCGACCCGCTTGACCTTCGGGCTGTGGAACAGGAAATCCACCGTGCGATCCGGGCCGTTCAGGGCCGGGTCGTTGGGGTAGTGGGTCAGCCATCGGGCGCGGTCGATGCCGCCGGCCTCGTTGTTGGTCGGGATCATCGGATATTTGTCCCACAGCAGGTGCAGCGCACTGTCGGCGGCGTAGGGCGTGCGCTGCTCCGCCGGCAGGCGCCGGTACTGGCCCAGGGGCAACAGGTTGAAGTCGCCGCCGATCAGCCACGCGATGCCGTGGCTTTCGTGCTTGTCGAGCACCTTGGCCACCGCCGCCACCTGCGCCCGGGCGGTGTCGGCGGAAGCCTCTGTGGAGGGCCGGGCGCGTTCCAGCAGGGTGTTGAGCACCACCAGTTGGCCGCCGTCGCTCAGGGGCAGCGCCGTGCTGAGCAAGGCGTTTTTCGGCTGGAACTGGCGGCTGATGACGTTGGCCGGCGCCACCGGCAGTTGCAGGCGTTCGGCGTGTTCGATGCGGTAGCGGGAGAGGGTGGCGAGCTGCCGGCCGACGCTGCCGAAAATGTGCGGGTCGGGAACGAAATCGGCCTTCCAGTCGAAAGCATGGGCGCTGCACGGGTAGAGGTCGGTGAGGCGTTCCTGCAACAGCTTCAGCTGGTTCTGGTAGCCGCTGGCCTTGGCGCCGTCGTCCAGTTCCTGCAACAGCACGATGTCGGGCTGTTCGTCGCGGATCACCCGCGCCACCTCGTCGAGGCTGAAGGCCATGTCGTCGGCGGTCGGGGCTTCATCCTCGCCGTGGGCCAGGTCGTTCCAGAACACGTAACGCTTGCCGGCCAGGTACTGGACGTTCCAGGTCATCGCCTTGAGCGCCTGGCCGGGCACCAGCACCGGCGGTTGCCCGGTGCAGCTGACCGGCAGGGTTTCCCGGGCGTCGGGGCGCCAGGTCAGGCTGTAGAGCGCCGTGCCGGCGAGGGCGACGACGAACAGCACGGGCAACAGGATGTAGCGCAGCAGTCGGGTCATGGCTCAACGCATCGCGTTCTGCAAAGTGGCCCCGAGCATACCCGAGACCCGTCGCCGAGCCCAAGGCCAGAGCGGTCAGACCGTTCCGTTTCGCTTGTCGGGCAGTTCGCTGATGAGCATGAACAGGCGGAACAGCACCACGCTGGTGAACAGTTGCAGGAAGCTCTGGGCGCTGTCGATCAGCACCGCGACCAGCGGGTTTTGCGGCTCGGGGTAGACCTGCAGGGTCATGCCCTTGAGCAGCCACAACGGCCCCATCACGCACAGGATGCAGCCCAGGATCCGCAGGAAGTGCCCGCGGGTCAGGCGCAGGCTTTCCTTCATCGCCTGCAGCGGGCCGAAGCCGCGCAGCACCAGCAGGTATTCGCCGAACGCGAGGGTGACCATCAGCCACAGCCCCGGCAGGAAATACAGCGACAGGCCGAGCAGGATCAGCAGGGTGTTGAGGGCGGTCAGCACCGCGAAGCGCGGCCACAGGCGCGCGGACATGGCCAACAGGTCGCGGATCAGCGGGGTCTCGCCGCGGGTGCGGGCATCGAGGAACAGGATCAGGGCGGCGGTGTACAGCGGGTACACCAGCAGGCCGACGATCACGCTGATGGCCGAGACATTGTCCGGGTCGCCGGCGCGGTCGACCATCTGCTGCAGGAACGCCTCGAAGATCACCAGCGGCAGGCACAGCTGGACGATCCGCCCCAGATGGCGTTTGAAGAAGTACAGGGAGTCGCGCAGCACATCGAAGGCATTCATCAGTCGGTATCGCAGGTCAAAAACAGTGGCTCACTTTAACCGATGACGCCTTCGGCTGCGCAAACGTAAACGTTCGGTAAAGACCATTGAAACATTCTGCCGCTGCCTCCATTACGGAGGGGCGCCCCGACCGATGTGGACGGGGGCGACGTTATCCCCGGCAATCTGTGAGGTCGCCATGAACACCGAAGAACAAACCCTGATCGATGGACTGTTTTCCCGCCTGCAGCAGGCCGAGACGGAGGCAGCCCCGCGCGACGCCCAGGCCGAGGCGCGGATCAAGGAACACCTGACGCGCCAGCCGGCCGCAGGTTATTTCATGACCCAGGCGATTCTGGTGCAGGAGGCCGCCCTCAAGAGCCTCGACGAACAGAACAAGCAACTGACCCAGCAGGTCCAGCGCCTGCAGGCCGAACTGCAATCGGCCAAGGCCCAGACCGCGGCGCCGGCCCCGAGTGGCGGCGGGTTCCTGTCCAGCATTTTCGGCGGCAGCCCGCGCCCGGCGGCCGCACCGGCCCAGAGCGCCGCGCCGGCCACCGGCGGCTGGCGCGAACCGGCCCCGTCGAACTACGGCGCACCGCCGCCGCAGCAGAACTTCGGCGCCCCGCCATCCAGCTACGCCCCGCAGCAGGCCGCCCCATCGGCGGGCAGCAGCTTCCTCGGCGGCGCCCTGAAGACCGCCGCCGGCGTGGCGGGCGGGGTAATGCTGGCGCAAGGCATCAGCAGCCTGTTCAGCCACAACCAGCAGCCGCAGGAAATCGTCGAAGTGATCAAGGAAGTGCCGGAGCCGGCCAGCGACCAGGGCAACAACGGCTGGGGCGACGAGCAGCGCTATGCGGGCAATGACCAGGGCGGCTTCACCGACACCGACTACAGCGACGACAACTCGTCGTTCTTCGATGACGACGATTCCTACGTCTGACCAACGGTAAACCCAGCACCTTGTGGCGAGGGCGCTGGCTCCCGCCGGACTGCGCAGCAGGCCTGTCTCTTGGAAGACGCGGCCGCTTCGAAGCCCGGCGGGAGCCCGCGCCCTCGCCACATTGCCGTTTACTGGCATACTGAGCGCCTTTTTCGGGCCTGGCGCCTGATCCGGCTCATGCGCGTTGGCGCCCACAGGTATTCCGGTGAAAAAAATCGCAGTGTTCGCCGACGTGCAGAACCTCTACTACACCGTGCGTCAGGCCTACGGTTGCCACTTCAACTACGCGGCGCTGTGGGCGGACGTCAGCCGCCAAGGCCAGATCGTCGAGGCCTACGCCTATGCCATCGACCGCGGCGACAGCAAGCAGCAGCAGTTCCAGCAGATCCTGCGCAACCTGGGCTTCACCGTGAAGCTCAAGCCCTACATCCAGCGCAGCGACGGTTCGGCCAAGGGCGACTGGGACGTGGGCATCACCCTCGACATCATGGACGCCGCCGACCACGTCGACGAAATCGTCCTGGCCTCCGGCGACGGCGATTTCGACATGCTGCTGGAGCGCGTCGCCCACAAGCACGGCGTGCAGACGGTGGCCTACGGCGTGCCGGGCCTGACCGCCAACTCACTGATACGCGCCGCCGGCCGCTACGTGCCGATCGACGGCGCGCTGTTGCTCAAGCATTGATTTGAACGGAGCCCACCCGGTTTGGAACGCATTGCAGTCATCGACTTCGAAACCACCGGCATCTCGCCCAGCAGCAGTTGCCGCGCCACGGAAATCGCCGTGGTCATGCTGGAGAACGGTCGCATCGTCGAGCGTTACCAAAGCCTGATGAACGCCGGCGTGCGCGTCCCGGCTTTCATCGAACAACTGACCGGCATCAGCAACGCCATGCTGCGCACCGCGCCCTCGGCCGAGCAGGTGATGAACGAAGTCAACGAATTCGTCGGCACCACGCCGCTGCTGGCGCACAACGCCGCGTTCGACCAGAAGTTCTGGGACTTCGAACTGGGTCGGATCAAACGCACCCGCCTGCAGAACTTCGCCTGCTCGCTGCTGCTGGCCCGACGCCTGATGCCGGCGGCGCCGAACCACAAACTCGGCACGCTCACCGCTTTCGCCAACCTGCCGCACACCGGCCAGGCCCACCGGGCGATGGCCGACGCCGAAATGGCGGCCAACCTGCTGGCCCACATGGCGGACGACCTGCGCAACCGGCACGGGGTACGGGAGATCTCCCATGACTGGCTGTGCCGGTTGCAGAAGGTGCCGGCGGCGAAGATATGTGAGCATCTGAAAAAAATATCGTAATGTTTGTGTTTGATTCTGATATTGAATGGATTTTTCATAGGCGACAGGGAAGAATCGATGGACAATTGCTATCTGTGTGGGAAGGGTTTGACATCTGAGAATATGCATGAGGAGCATGTTATTCAGAATGCCATCGGCGGAACCTTAAGTCCGGACGATATTTTATGTAAGTTTTGTGGTAATGAATTAAGTTCGAGTGTGGATACGCCATTTATTTCAATTTTCTCAAAATTTTGTACGCGTTTAGACATTAAGGTTGATCGTCCTCGCTCGAAAAAAAGAACTCAGGCCAAAAAGGTCAATGGCAGGATTGGCGATGTTGAGGTGAATATTCATGACGGACGGGTGCTCCCGTCCAAACCTCAGCACTTAATTGTTGATGGTGTGTTGTATGTTTTCTCTCAAGAGGAGCATGCTGAGGGTTATGCAAATAAAGTGGTTTCTAGCATGGCGCCTGATTCTGTCAGCGGTGTCAAGTATTTCAGCGATTTGACCGGGATGGGGAATGTTGCAATACCATTTGAGCTTGATAATGTTGTGTATAAGCGCGGGCTGGCAAAGATTGCTATAGGGTATGCATCATCTCTGGGCGTTTCTAGGTCTGAAATGCCCGCTGCACTCGATGCCGAGAAGGGCGAGATAAGACAAAGAATAGATGTCGTTCCATTTGTTCCTGTAGGCGAGTTTGATGATCTGTTTGAGCGCTCACGATTTTATTTGGATGAAGACTATCCGTCTCATATGTTGAAACTGTTTACGCGAAAATATCGCGATCCTGTAAACGAAGAGGTACAGACGTGGCTGATTTGCTATGTCGAGCTGTTCGGGACTTTTCAACATTATGTGATTCTGAATTACGACTTTAAGGGCGAAGTGGATGGTTCGTACCGACAGCTGATTCTAAAAAAAGAAGCAAAGAGTATCGTTGAAATGCTCGGTCCTAAAGAGATGCATTATGTATTGAGCGAGGTAGGGATCGCGGCTGAAGAGTTGGTCGGGCTCAGTGACGAAGAAGTGCTGACAAAAATCCGTGCGGAATATGATAGGCAGAAGTATCGAACTTCTGTTGAAGAATTCACTGATCGAATTATTACTGCAATCTCTACTGTTGCTCGGTTTGTTTCAGTGGGAATTCCTGCGCATTGTGATCCTGAGCTTGAAGAGCTTGTTAGGGCTTTTTTTGGTGAGGCAGGCTCCAGGAAAAATTTTGATGCAATGATGGGCTTTATGAAAAATACAAGGCTTTATCAGAGAGTTGAGTATTTTGAAGAGTCTGATGAAGAAGTCGAGGTCATTGATTCAAGCAGTTTTCGATGTGCTTATTTTGATTTTGGCGGAGCGTCTGGGGGCGAAAGGAAATGTTCATTTACTGAATCGCTGAAAGTGTCGCTAGGTGAGTTCGATAGGGTGGTTGAATATGGTCATTATAAGTTTGGTTTGTTATCCGAATTTATCGAAAGGAAAAGTGGAATAAAATTTGACTTGAAATAGGTTTCGACTGGTTGGGTGTATGTCAGTCATTAGTTTGGATGGAGTATCCAACCTGATGGCTGTCATTAAAAAATTTATTTCATTTCAAACTATGCACTGGTTTTTTCGTGCTGTGCCAATTGCCCCAACGGCACCCGCTTCTCTATCGCGCTCGACAGCACGATGGACGTCTTGCTGAACCCGAATTTCGCCACCCGGTCGATCAGTTGCTCCAGCTCCGGCATCGAGCCCACCGCCGCCTGCATGATCACGCACGGGTCGCCGGTGACGCGGTGGCATTCGGTGAGCTGCGGAATTTTGATCAGGTCGTCGTAGGCCTTCTGGTTGCCGTGCTGGTTCAGGCGCAGTTCGATGACGCAGCGGATCGGCAGGCCGAGCTTGGCCATGTCGACTTTCGCCTGGTAGCCGGTGATCACGCCGCTGGCCTCCAGCTTGGCCACGCGCTCAGCCACGGCGGGGGCGGAGAGGTTCACTTTGCGGGCGAGGTCGGCGTAGGACGCGCGACCGTTTTCCAGCAGGGCGCCGAGCAGCATGCGGTCGTACTTGTCCATGGGCGGACTCCTGAAAAGGTCAGACTTTCGAAAGGATGGCTGATCGACGCGATCTCCGTGATTTCAAAAGTGTACCGGTGCGATAAACAGGTTTTGTAACTTATTTTCGCCGCCCGGCCTTTCTAGAATAGTCGGTCTCCCTGCCTTGATGTAGAGCTGCTCCCATGTCTGCCGTGCGCCGTTTTTCCCTGCCGTTGATTGCCGCGTTCTTTGCGCTGTACGTGATTTGGGGATCGACCTACCTGGTGATCCGTCTCGGCGTCGAACACTGGCCGCCGCTGATGCTCGGCGGCGTGCGCTTCGTGATCGCCGGCAGCCTGATGTACGGATTCCTGCGCTGGCGCGGGGTGCCGGCGCCGACCTGGGCGCAGTGGAAGGCGGCGGGGCTGATCGGGATTCTGCTGCTGAGCTTCGGCAACGGCGCGGTGACGGTGGCCGAACACACGGGCGTGGCCTCCGGCGTGGCGGCGCTGGCTGTGGCGACAGTGCCGCTGTTCACCTTGCTCTTCGGCTACTTCTGGGGCGCGCGCAACACCCGTCTGGAATGGGCCGGGGTGGCGATGGGGATCCTCGGCATCGCGATGCTCAACATGGGCTCCAACCTGCAATCCAGTCCGCTGGGGGCGGCGCTGCTGATCTTCGCGGCGGCGGCCTGGGCCTTCGGTTCGGTGTGGAGCAAGCACTTGCCGCTGCCCCAGGGCGCCATGGCCAGCGCGGCGGAAATGCTTGTCGGCGGCGTGGTGCTGCTGATCGGCAGCGCGGTCAGCGGCGAGCGCCTGGAGGCCATGCCGCCGCTGGACGGCTGGCTGGCGCTGGCGTACCTGATCTTCTTCGGCTCGATCATCGCGTTCAACGCCTACATGTACCTGCTCAAGCACGTGCGCCCGGCGGCGGCCACCAGTTATGCCTACGTCAACCCGGCGGTGGCGGTGCTGCTGGGGATCGTGTTCGTGGGCGAGACCATCGGCCTTGAGGAAGCGTTGGCGATGCTGGTGATCATCAGCGCGGTGGTGCTGATCGGCCTGCCGCAATGGCGGCGGGGGGCGGAGCGTCCGGCGGTCGTGGCGGCGCCGACAGAAACCCGGGCGAATTAGGGTAAACTGCGCGCCATTGCACACTCGTTGCACCTTTGCGCTGAATTTTCCTACGGTACTCCCATGACTTTCGCCACCCTTGGCCTGATCGAACCTCTGCTGCGCGCCCTTGAAGCGCTCGGCTACCAGACCCCGACGCCGGTGCAGGCCCAGGCCGTTCCGGCAGTGCTGGCCGGCCGCGACCTGATGGCGGCGGCCCAGACCGGCACCGGCAAGACCGCCGGTTTCGCCTTGCCGCTGCTGCAATTGTTGACGATGGAAGGGCCGAAGGTCGCCGCCAACTCGGTGCGCGCGCTGATCCTGGTGCCGACTCGCGAGCTGGCCGAGCAGGTCCACGAGGCCGTGCGCCAGTACGCCGAGCACCTGCCGCTGCGCACCTACGCGGTGTACGGCGGCGTCAGCATCAACCCGCAGATGATGAAGCTGCGCGGCGGCGTCGACCTGCTGGTGGCGACCCCGGGCCGTCTGCTCGACCTGTTCCGCCAGAACGCGCTGAAGTTCAACCAGTTGCAGACCCTGGTGCTGGACGAAGCCGACCGCATGCTCGACCTGGGCTTTTCCGAAGAGCTGGCGAACATTTACCGCGCCCTGCCGAAGAAACGTCAGACGCTGCTGTTCTCCGCGACCTTCTCCGACGACATCCGCCTGCTGGCCGGGCAGATGCTCAACGATCCGCTGAGCATCGAGGTCAGCCCGCGCAACGTCGCCGCCAACACCGTCAAGCAATGGGTGGTGACGGTGGACAAGAAGCGCAAGTCCGAACTGTTCGTGCACCTGATGCGCAAGAACAAGTGGAAGCAGGTGCTGGTGTTCGCCAAGACCCGCAACGGCGTGGATGCGTTGGTGGAGAAACTCCAGGGCCTGGGCGTGAACGCCGACGGCATCCATGGCGACAAGCCCCAGGCGACCCGGCAGCGTGCGCTGGACCGCTTCAAGCTCGGCGAGGTGCAGATCCTGGTGGCCACCGACGTGGCGGCCCGGGGCCTGGACATCGAAGACCTGCCGCTGGTGGTCAACTTCGATCTGCCGATCGTGGCCGAAGACTACATCCACCGCATCGGCCGCACCGGCCGGGCGGGCTCCACCGGCCAGGCGATTTCGTTGGTGTGCGCTGATGAGGTGAACCTGCTGTCAGCCATCGAGATGCTGACGCGCCAGACGCTCAAGCGCGAGAACGAGCCGGACTTCGAGCCCGACCACCGGGTGCCGGACACCGACGCCAGCGGCCAGGTGATCAAGAAGCCGAAGAAACCGAAAAAGCCGAAAGTGACCGGCGGCAAGCGCAACCTGGGCAAGTGGGTGGACAGCGGCGACACGGCGGTGTCGGAACCTGCGATCAAGCCTGTGCGAAAAGTGCCGGCATTCAACACCGGGCCGCGTAAGCGCAAGCCTTGATCCCATCGCGCTGATCAGACTGTAATCGCCAGCCTGCTGGCGATTGCGGTGGGTCAGCCAGCACTGTTGTCGGCTGTGCCGGCCTCATCGCTGGCAAGCCAGCTCCCACAGGGATTTTTGTTGCGCAGGGATTCTGCGGGTAGCCACGATCTATGTGGGAGCCAGCCTGCTGGCGATTGCGGTGGGTCAGCCAGCACTGTTGTCGGCTGTGCCGGCCTCATCGCTGGCAAGCCAGCTCCCACAGGATTTTTGGTGTGCAGGGGCTCAGTGTGGGAGCCAGCCTGCTGGCGATTGGATTTCAGCCTTTGCGCTGCAGCCACTCGATCATCCCCAAACCCGCCGTCCGCCCGCTGGCGAAACACGCCGTCAGCAGATAGCCCCCGGTCGGGGCTTCCCAGTCGAGCATCTCGCCGGCGCAGAACACCCCCGACAACGCCTTGAGCATCAGCCGTTCATCCATGGCCTCGAACGTCACGCCGCCGGCGCTGCTGATCGCTTCGTCCAGCGGGCGCGCCTTCACCAGCGTCAGGGGCAAGGCCTTGATCGCCCCGGCCAGCCGCGCCGGGTCGGCGAAGGTCTGGGCGTCGGTCAGTTCCCGCAGCAGCGCCGCCTTCACCCCGTCGATCCCGAGCTGGCCGTGCAGGTGCTTGGCCATCGTGCGCGAGCCGCGGGGTTTGCTCAAGGCGGCCTGGATCTTATCCACAGGCCGGCCGGGCAGCAGGTCGATGTGCACAACGGCCGAACCGTTGCGGTTGATCGCCTCGCGGATCGGCGCCGACAGCGCGTAGACCAGGCTGCCTTCGATGCCGGTGGCGGTGATGACGCATTCGCCCAGGCGCGGCTTGTCGTCGTTCAGGCCGATGCCGATGTTCTTCAGCGGTGCGCCGGCGAATTTGCTGACCATCAGATCGCTCCACGCCGACACCTCGAAGCCGCAATTGCTCGGCTGCAACGGCGCCAGTCCTACGCCGCGTTGCTCCAACGCCAGCATCCAGGCACCGTCCGAACCCAGGCGCGACCAGCTGCCGCCGCCGAGGGCGAGCAGGGTGGCGTCGGGGGTGAGGGTCTTTTCGCCGTCGGGGCTGTCGACGCGCAAAGCGCCGTTGGCGTCCCAGCCGATCCAGCGGTGGCGGGTGTGGATAACGACGCCGCCGTCGCGCAGGCGCTTGAGCCAGGCGCGCAGCAGCGGTGCGGCTTTCATGTCGGTGGGGAACACCCGGCCGGAACTGCCGATGAAGGTGTCGATGCCCAATCCGTGGATCCAGCGGCACAGCGCGTCGGCGTCGAAGTCCCGCAGCAGCGGGGCGATCTGCGGTGCGCGCTCGGCGTAGCGGGAGAGGAACGCCGGGTACGCTTCGGAATGGGTGATGTTCATGCCGCCGACCCCGGCCAGCAGGAACTTGCGGCCCACCGAGGGCATGCCGTCGTACAGGTCGACGCGCACGCCGGCCTGGCTCAGCACCTCGGCGGCCATCAGGCCGGCGGGGCCTCCGCCGATGATGGCGACGTGGTGGGGGGCGGTGGAGGCGGGCTGGGTCATGGCGTGCGCTGCGGTCTGGCGGGAAGAGGCGCGCATTCTACCAGCCGCGAACCCTGTGGGAGCGAGCTTGCTCGCGATGGCGACGGCACATCCGGCATCGATGGGTCGGACAGACCGTTATCGCCAGCAGGCTGGCGCCCTCCGTGTTTGCTTTTTGCGATTCAACATGGGCTCCGCCGGGCGGAGTCAGGCACTGGTCAAAAAACGACCATCGCGCTGCAGGCCAGGGTCAGCGTGGGCTGTAGTCCCTTTCGCGCAGGTTATCCACAGGCCGTTCCACAGCGATTGTGGGTAACGCAGCACAACTCAATGACAACCGGATGACTGCCAGACCCGCTGCGCGCTGTGGTGCAGGATGCCGTGGCGGCGGGCGAGGGCCTGGCGGTCCTTGCTGTAGCCGCCGCCGATGACGCCGACCACCGGGATGTCGCGGCCCAGGCAATGGCGCATGACGCTTTCGTCCCGGGCGGCCACGCCGGCGTCGGTCAATTGCAGATAACCGAGGGCGTCGTCCTTGTGCACGTCGACGCCGGCGTCGTACAGCACCAGGTCCGGCTGGTACAGCGGCAGCAGGTAGTTGAGGGCATCGTCGACGACGCGCAGGTAATCGGCGTCGCCCATGCCCTTGGGCAGTGGGATGTCCCAGTCGCTTTCGGCCTTGCGTGCGGGAAAGTTCTTTTCGCAATGCAGGGAAACGGTGATCGCCTCCGGGGTGTCGTGCAGGATCCGGGCGGTGCCGTCGCCTTGGTGCACGTCGCAGTCGAAGATCAGCACGCGGTTCACCCGGCCGCTCTGCAGCAGGTAGTGGCTGATGATCGCCAGGTCGTTGAAGATGCAGAACCCGGCAGGGTAGTCGTAGTGGGCGTGGTGGGTGCCGCCGGCCAGGTGGCAGGCCAGGCCGTGCTCCAGGGCCTTTTCCGCCGCCAGGATCGAACCGCCGACCGCCCGCACCGTGCGCCGGGCCAGCGCCTCGTTCCACGGCAGGCCGAGGCGGCGCTGGTCTTCGCGCGACAGCTCGCCGCTCATGTAGCGCTCGATGTAGTCGCGGTCATGGGCCAGGGCGAGGATATCCGGCGGGCACAACTGCGGTCGCAGCAGGTCTTCGTCACGGGTCAGTCCGCTGTCCACCAGGTGGTCGCGCAGCAGGCGGAACTTGTCCATCGGGAACCGGTGATCCGCCGGGAACTCAGGGCTGTAGTCGTCGTGGTAGATCAACGGTAATGGCATGGAGAAATCATGTAGGCACGCAGGAAAGAATCACGGATCCTACCAGCGATGTAGACTGGCGGCACGGAAACGGAGGGGCACCATGGAGCCGATACTTGAGCTTGAAAGCGCAAGGCTGCGGATGCGCCAGTGGCAGGACGAGGATTTGCCGGCATTTGCCGCGATGTGCGCCGATCCGCAGGTGATGCGCTATTTCCCTGCACCGTTGACCCGACTGGAAAGCGCCTCGATGATCGGTCGCGTGCGCGGGCATTTTGCCGAACACGGTTATGGCCTGTGGGCGCTGGAGCGCAAGGACTCCGGCCAGTTCATCGGCTTCACGGGCTTGGGCGTGGTGGGCTTCGACGCGCCGTTCACCCCGGCGGTGGAAATCGGCTGGCGCCTGGCCAAGGAGCACTGGGGCCTGGGGTATGCCAGCGAAGCGGCGTGGACGGCGCTGCGTTGCGGCTTCGACCGGGTGGCGCTGAACGAGGTGGTGTCGTTCACCAGTGAGTCCAACCTGCCGTCGCAGAAAGTGATGCAGGCCATCGGCATGCACCACGCCGAGGCGGATGATTTCGATCACCCGCGCCTGGCCGACGGCCATCCGCTGCGCCGGCATGTGCTGTACCGCATCAGCCGCGAGCAGTGGCTGCAAACCTTGCATGGATAAGCAAACACGGACGTTTAAAATGGCCGCCGCCCCGAAGGGCCCGGCCAGAACCTGAATCCCCCGCCGCAGCCGAGACTGCGCGGTTTTGCTTTGTGTGAGGAGAGTCTGAATGAGCCAAGTGTTGGAAGATCTGGTGGATCTGCTGACCCTCGAACCGATCGAGGAAAACCTGTTCCGCGGCCGCAGCCAGGACCTGGGGTTCCGCCAGCTGTTCGGCGGCCAGGTGCTCGGCCAGTCGTTGTCGGCGGCCAGTCAGACCGTCGAAGAGGCGCGGCATGTGCACTCGATGCACGGTTATTTCCTGCGTCCGGGGGACGCCAAGCTGCCGGTGGTGTACTCGGTGGACCGCGTGCGCGACGGCGGCAGCTTCAGCACCCGGCGCGTCACGGCGATCCAGAAGGGCCATCCGATCTTCACGTGCAGCGCTTCGTTCCAGTACGACGAGGAAGGCTTCGAGCACCAGAGCCGGATGCCTGAGGTCGTCGGCCCGGAGAACCTGCCGTCGGAACTGGAGATCACCCAGCAGCGCGCCCATCTGATCCCCGAGCACATGCGCGAGAAGCTGCTGTGCCCGAAACCGATCGAGGTGCGCCCGGTCACCGAAAAGGATCCGTACAACCCGCAGCCGGCCGACCCGGTCAAGTACGTGTGGTTCCGCGCCGACGGCGCCCTGGCCGACATCCCGGCCCTGCACAAGTACTTGTTGGCCTACGCCTCGGACTTCGGCCTGCTGACCACGTCGATGCTGCCCCACGGCAAGTCGGTCTGGCAGAAGGACATGCAGGTCGCCAGCCTCGACCACGCGCTGTGGTTCCACAATGACCTGCGCGCCGACGACTGGCTGCTCTACGCGATGGACAGCCCGTGGGCCGGCAACTCCCGCGGGTTCTCCCGGGGCAGCGTGTTCAACCGCGCCGGGCAACTGGTGGCGTCGGTGACCCAGGAAGGCCTGATCCGCCACCGCAAGGACTGGGCATGAGTCTGGCGGACGTGCGGCACTGGGTGTTCGACATGGACGGCACCCTGACCGTCGCGGTGCATGACTTCGCGGCGATCCGGGTGGCGTTGTCGATTCCGCCCGAGGACGACATCCTCACCCACCTTGCGGCCTTGCCGGCGGACGAAGCGGCCGCCAAGCACGCCTGGCTGCTGGAGCATGAACGGGATCTGGCGCTGGGCTCGACCCCGGCTTCCGGCGCGGTGGAGCTGGTGCGCGACCTGCACGCCCGGGGCTACCGGCTCGGCATCCTGACCCGCAATGCCCGCGAGCTGGCCCATGTCACGCTCGAAGCCATCGGCCTGGCCGACTGCTTTGCCGTGGAGGATGTGCTGGGCCGCGACGAAGCGCCGCCCAAGCCGCATCCCGGCGGGCTGCTGAAACTGGCGCACGCCTGGGCGGTGCCGGCCAGCGAGATGGTGATGGTCGGCGACTACCGCTTCGACCTCGATTGCGGCCGGGCGGCGGGGGCGCGGACGGTGCTGGTGAACCTGCCGGACAACCCATGGCCGGAACTCACGGACTGGCACGCGAAGGATTGCGTCGAGCTGCGGCGGATGGTGTTCGCCTGAGCGGACGCCATCACTGGCCGAACAAGGCCTTCTGCCCCTCCGGCGACGTCAGCATGCCGTCGCCGTTGTGCCCCACGCCGGGCACCTCCATCAGCCGCTGGTTCACCCCTTCCGGGTGACGGCGCAGCAGGTAGCCGAAAAACAGTTTCCCGCGCTCCAGCCGGTTGGCGCCCTGGGCCTTGGCCGCGCAGCTCTTGTCCAGCGCCGGGTGCTGCGGGTCGGTGTCTTGCTGGCCGAGCAGATAGATCACCTCGCGTTTGACGTAACTGCCTTCAAGCTGCGCGGGCGTTTGCCCGCCGGCATAGATCGGCGGATCCGCCAGACCGTACTTCCAACGGTTGAAGCCGGCGCATTGCGCGTGATCGAACGCCACCGGCCGCTGCTCGTTGAAATAGGCGTACGACGAAGGGTTGGCCACCACGTAACGCAAGCGGATGCCTTCGGCCTTCAGCGTCGGCGGTTCCTTGGCGAGCAGCGCATAGCGCTGGACGACCTGGCCGCCGCCGGAGTGGCCGAAGATCACGATCTGCTTCACGTCGGGAAACTGCTTGCGGTCGCTGACCCGCGCGACGATCTCGTCCAGCGCGGCGTAGGAACTCAACGGGTTCGGCCCTGTGGATAACCCGCCGCCCATCCAGTCGTTGCCTTGCCAGCGCAGCACGCTCGGCGGCAGCGAGTACAGCGCCACGTCGCTTTCGTTGAGGAACTGCGGGGCGATCACCAGAGTGCTGGCGCTCTGGCCGGCCAGCTCCGCCGCGCTCTCGGCGCTCTTGCGGTAGGTCTCGGCGTTGCGCAGGCGCCCATGCACGACGATCAGCACCCGCTCGATCCTGGCCGGCGTCGGGCCGATCCCCACTGCCATTTCCCCGGCCTTGAGTTGCAGGCGCCCGGTGCTGATCGCATCGACGCCGGCGGCCTGGGCCCCGCCGGCGATGAACAATAAAGCCAACAGCCATCTATGCATTTACAGGTTTTTCGCCGCAAAGGTATCGCACTGGCCGACCTGGCCTTGGGCGAATCCGGTTTTGAACCAGCGCACCCTTTGCGCCGACGTGCCATGGGTGAACGAGTCCGGCACCACGCGGCCCTGACCCTGCTGTTGCAGGCGGTCGTCGCCGATGGCGTTCGCTGCGTTCAGGGCTTCTTCGATGTCGCCCGGCTCCAGCCAGTTCAGGCGTTTCTGCGCGTTGTACGCCCAGACGCCGGCCAGGCAGTCGGCCTGCAGTTCCTGGCGCACCAGCAGACCGCCGTCGCCTTCCATCTGCCGGCCTTGCTGGCGGGCGGCCTGGATCTTCGCCGAGACGCCGAGCAAGGTCTGCACATGGTGGCCGACTTCGTGGGCGATCACGTAGGCCTGGGCGAAGTCGCCTGCCGCCTTGAAGCGCTGGGCCATTTCCTGGAAGAACGCCATGTCCAGGTACACCTTCTGGTCCGCCGGGCAATAGAACGGGCCGGTGGCCGAGGTGGCCAGGCCGCAGGCGGAATTGACCCGGTTGCTGAACAGCACCAGGGTCGGATCGCGGTACTGGCGGCCGGCCTGCTGGAAGATCGCACCCCAGGTGTCTTCGGTGTCGCCGAGGATCGAACGCACGAACTCGGCCTGTTCATCGTTGGCCGGCGGTGCCTTGCGGGTTTGCGTGCCGACCGGCGCCGATTGTTCGGTCATCTGGCCGGTGAGCTGGCCGAGGATCTGCAGCGGATCCTGCCCCGTGATCCAGCCGATGCCGACGATCAGCAGGATCGCGGTGAGGCTAAGGCCCTTGCCGCCGCCGAAGCGCATCCCGCCGCCACCGCCCATGTCATCGCCACGGGCATCGACGACGTTGTCGCTGCGTCGTCCTTTTCTCCATAGCATGTGGGAATCCTCTGCTTTTGCGTGATGAACAGTGTTGTTGGTGTGTGAGTTTGGCGCCAGTCCGGCCGTCCGTCCATTCGCAGACGAAAGCAGTCCCGATCTCAGTGATCCACGTCGGGCCTATTGCCGATGGGTAGGAACCTGACGCTGCCGGCGAATTCCGTTGCGCAGGAAATTTTTTGTCGCGGGCCGTCAACGGCGTTCGGTTGCTGCCTGCGCCGGCGAGGGGAGGATTTCGCAATCCTCGCCGTGTCTTCTAGAATCGGCCAAATTTCACTGGGATCTCACCATGGCCGGCAGTCAAATCGAACGGGTCTTCAGCGTGCTGGAAAGCCTCGCCAGCGAGGCGGGCGGGCTGCCGATGCAAACCCTGGCCGAGCAGTTGGGCATCCCGAAAAGCGCGACCCACCGCTTGCTCGCCGAACTGGTCCGGCTGGGTTATGTGCGGCAGAATCCGGATACGCTGCGCTATCACATGTCCACCCGGCTGGTGGCGATGGGGTTTCGTTACCTGTCGGGCAGCGGGGCCGACATTGTGCAGCCGGTGCTCGACCGCCTGGCCCAGGAGACCGGCGAACTGGTGCGCCTGGGCGTCATCGACGGCGAGCGCCAGACCTGGATCGCCAAGGCCCAGGGCGCCCGCACCGGCCTGCGCTACGACCCTGACATGGGCCGCGAGGCACCGCTGTTCTACACCGCTTCGGGCCATGCATGGCTGGCGTGCATGAGCGATGCCGAGGCGCTGTCGCGGGTCGAACGCCAGGGCATCGAACTGCCTGCCGGGGCCGGGCCGAATGCGCCGCGTTCCCCCGGCGATCTGCTCGAACGCCTGCGTATCGCCCGGGAACAGGGCTACGCCTGCGTCGAGGAAAGTTCGGCGGTGGGCACCTCGGCGATTGCGGCAGTGGTGCGCCATCCCGGCGATGGCCGGGCGATCGGC
This sequence comes from Pseudomonas sp. B35(2017), assembly GCF_002113645.1. Classification (NCBI taxonomy): domain Bacteria; kingdom Pseudomonadati; phylum Pseudomonadota; class Gammaproteobacteria; order Pseudomonadales; family Pseudomonadaceae; genus Pseudomonas; species Pseudomonas sp. B35(2017). The sequence goes on from NZ_NEIZ01000006.1 coordinate 187,590, forward strand.
GTGCTGAGTATCGCCGGCCCCAGCGCGCGGCTGCCGGGGGCGCGGCTGCATGAACTGGCGCCGCTGCTGCTGACGTTCGCCCAGGAACTGTCCGAGGCGAGCCAGGCGTCTGAGCTGTTCGTTTGACGGATCCTGAGGGGGGGCGAGCAGCAGCGAAGCGAAAATGTGCGCTGTTCGCACGGTTTTGTGTTTCCGGTCTGTGAAAATATGGAACCGAGTTCTAGATTGTTGATTGTCAGTGCTTTCCGGTCAGTTCCAAGGGCGGGCGCAGGTGCCCCGCTTCATCAGGTTCAGTGTTCATTCAGAGATATCCAATGACCGTCAGCACCCCGCTTTCCGGCGTCAATCAACCCTTCAAGGGGATCTTGCTGATCGTCGTGGCCACGTTCCTGTTCTCCAGCCATGACGCCCTGTCGAAATACCTCTCAGGCTTCTACCCGATCGTGATGGTGGTGTGGGCGCGGTATCTGGTGCACACCTTGCTGATGGCCGGGATTTTCCTGCCGCAGTCGGGGCTGCGGGTGCTGCGCACCAAGCGGCCGCTGCTCCAGACTGTGCGGGCGTTGTGCCTGCTGGGCACGAGCCTGTTCTTCACCACGGCGCTGCTGTACATCCCGCTGGCGGAGGCCACGGCGGTGAACTTCCTGGCCCCGGTGCTGGTGACGGCGCTGTCGGTGCCGCTGCTCAAGGAGCGGGTGACGCGGGGGCAATGGATCGCGGTGATCTGCGGTTTTTCCGGGGTGCTGGTGATCGTCCATCCCGGCGGCGAGCTGTTCACCCCGGCGGTGTTGCTGCCGTTCTGCTCGGCGCTGTTTTTCTGCTTTTACCAGTTGCTCACGCGCAAGCTCAGCGAAGTCGATAGCCCGACCACCAGCAACTTCTTTGCGGGGCTGTGCAACACGCTGGTGATGAGTGCGCTGGTGCCGTTCTTCTGGCAGGTGCCGAGCCTGGGGCATGGCCTGCTGATGCTGGCGCTGGGCAGTTGCGGGATGACCGCGCACCTGTTCCTGACCCAGGCCTTCCGGCATGCCGCGCCGGCGCTGCTGGCGCCGTTCGGTTATTGCCAGATCGTGTTTGCGGGGCTGTTGGGCTGGCTGCTGTTCAACCACACGCCGACCCTGACCACGGTCGCGGGCATTGCGGTGATCTGCTGCAGCGGACTGGCGGCGGCCTGGCAGCAGCGCCGCGCCTGAACGTTGCGCGGGTGGGGGCTGGCAGGCCAGCCCCCACAAGGAACCGCGCTCAAGGTCACTCGGTGACGGTGGGGATCTTGCGGGGGGCCATGAAGTACATCCAGATCAGCGCGATGAAGTACATCGCCGGGATCAGGGTGAACAACACGGTGTAGTTGTTGTTCGTGACGGTCAGGATGTGGCCGACGATCTGGGTCATGAACATCCCGCCGATGGCCGCGCACATGCCGCCGAAGCCGAACACGGTGCTCATCATGTGCTTGGGCGTGTAGTCCATCACCAGGCTCCAGATGTTGGCGGTCCAGGCCTGGTGCGCGCCGATGGCCAGAGAGATGGCGGCCACCGCGACCCACAGGTGGCTGGAGCCGGCGGCCACCACCACGCCGATGATGCAGCAGGCGAACAGGAACATCGACAGCAGCCGCGCCTTGATCGGGTCGGCGCCGCGCCCGATCAGGAACGACGAGAGGATGCCGCCGCCCACGCTGCCGAAGTCGGCGGTGAGGTAGATGATGATCAGCGGGATGCCCATCTGGGTCACGTTGATGCCCAGGTTGTATTGCTGGTTGAGGAACGGCGGCAGCCAGTACAGGTAGAACCAGAATACCGGCGCGGTCAGCGAGTAGGCGAGGGCGAAGGCCCAGGTTCCGCGCATGCGCAGGATCCGCGAGAACGGCACGCGGGCCTGTTCCGGCTCGGGCTGCTGCTGGATGTATTCCAGCTCCGAGGCCTTCACGCTCGGATGGTCTTCCGGGTTGAAGTATTTGAGGGCCCAGCACAGCAGCCAGACACCGCCCAGCGCCGACATGCACAGGAACGCCGCCTGCCAGCCCCAGGCATGCAGGATCAGCGGCAGGAGCATCGGGGTGAACATCGCGCCGACGTTGGTGCCGGCGTTGAAGATGCCGGTGGCCACCGCACGCTCGCCGGCAGGGAACCACAGGCGGGTGGTCTTCACGCAGGCCGGGTAGTTGGCCGCTTCGGTCAGGCCGAGGATGAAGCGGCAGACCATGAAGCCCGCCGCCGAGGTCGCCAGGCCATGGGCGCCGGTGGCCAGGCTCCACAGCAGCACGGCGCAGAAGAACACGCGCTTGACCCCGACCCGGTCGATCAGCCGGCCCTGCAGCACGAAGCCGATGGCGTAGCCGACCTGGAACCAGAAGTTGATGTTGGCGTAGTCCATTGCCGTCCAGCTCATCTCCTTGGCCAGGATCGGCTGCATCACGCCCAGGGCGGCGCGGTCGATGTAGTTCAGGGTGGTGGCGAAAAACACCAGCGCCAGCATGCCCCAACGGGTCTTGCCGACGGCCAGGGCGCCGCGGATCTTGTCGCCGATGCCGCTGGAGGCAGAGGTCATGGCTGCACGCGCCATGTGTGAGCTTTGGGAAGGAGTCATGTAAGCCACCCGTTTCTTGAAATTTTTATGGTGTTCTGGGTCGTTTCGCAGCGAGACCGACGGTTCGCATCCGGGCTCGGTGTGGCGTCGATGTTGGGCAGCGGCCGAAAGATCGTCAATTCGCCAAACCGGCATTGTGTTCGATAATCGCACGCAAAACTAACCGGGTAGTACACTTTAAATTGCCTGGCGACCGATCGGAACCAATAATCCGCTCACCCGCAAAAGCGGCGCCATCCCCGCCGCCGACGCCTCCACCGGGAGTTGAGAGATGCAGCGATCCATTGCCACCGTTTCCTTGAGCGGCACCCTGCCGGAAAAGCTCGAAGCCATTGCCGCCGCCGGGTTCGACGGGGTCGAGATCTTCGAGAACGATCTGCTGTACTACGACGGCAGCCCCCGGGAGATCCGGCAGATGTGCGCCGACCTCGGCATCGCCATCACCCTGTTCCAGCCGTTCCGCGATTTCGAGGGCTGCCGCCGCGACCGGCTCGCGCGCAACCTGGAGCGTGCCGAGCGCAAGTTCGACCTGATGCAGGAGCTGGGCACCGACCTGGTGCTGGTGTGCAGCAACGCCTCGGCCGACAGTCTCGGCGACCGGCAGATCCTGGTCGACGACCTGCGCCTGTTGGCCGAACGCGCCGGCGCCCGTGGCCTGCGCATCGGCTACGAGGCCCTGGCCTGGGGGCGTCATGTGAACACGTATCAACAGGTCTGGGACATCGTGCGCCAGGCCGACCACCCGAGCCTGGGCGTGCTGCTCGACAGCTTCCACACCCTGTCGCTCAAGGGCGACCCGAGCGCCATCGCCGACATCCCCGGCGACAAGATCTTCTTCGTGCAGATGGCCGACGCGCCGATCCTGGCCATGGACGTGCTGGAGTGGAGCCGGCATTTCCGTTGTTTCCCGGGGCAGGGCGAGTTCGACCTGCCGGGGTTTCTCGCCCCGATCATCCAGAGCGGCTACACCGGTCCCCTGTCGCTGGAGATCTTCAACGACGGGTTCCGCGCCGCACCGACCCGCGCCAACGCGGCGGATGGATTGCGTTCGCTGCTGTACCTGGAGGAGAAGACCCGTCAGCGCCTGGCGCAGCAGCCGCTGCCGCTGGCCAGCCGCGAGATCCTGTTCGAGACGCCCAAGGCCAGCGGGTACGACGGCGTCGAGTTCCTGGAGTTCGCCGTGGACGAAGCCCTGGGCGCCAAGCTGTCGAACTGGCTGGAGCGGCTGGGGTTCGTCAAGGCCGGGCAGCACCGCTCCAAGAGCGTGAGCCTGCTGCGTCAGGGCGACATCAACCTGATCCTCAACGCCGAGCCTTATTCGTTCGGCCACAGTTATTTCGAGGCCCACGGCCCGTCGCTGTGCGCCACGGCGCTGCGGGTCAAGGACAGCGCCAGCGCCTTGGCGCGGGCGGTGGCCTACAAGGGCCAGCCGTACCGGGGGCTGGTCGGGCCCAACGAACTGGAGCTGGCGGCGATCCGCGCGCCGGACGGCAGCCTGATCTATCTGGTGGATGAAGACGCGGACGTGTACGGCACCGACTTCAATCTGGTGCCGGGCGCCCAGGCCCGCGGCGGCCTCAAGCGCATCGACCACATGGCCATGGCGCTGCCGGCGGACAGCCTCGACACCTGGGTGCTGTTCTACAAGAGCCTGCTGGATTTCGAGGCCGACGACGAGGTGGTGCTGCCGGACCCTTACGGCTTGGTGAAGAGCCGGGCGCTGCGCAGCCGCGACAGTTCGGTGCGCCTGCCGCTGAACATTTCCGAGAACCGCAACACCGCGATCTCCCATGCGTTGTCGAGCTACAGGGGTTCGGGCGTGCATCACATCGCGTTCGACTGCGAGGACATCTTCGCGCAAGTGCGGCGCGCCAAGGAGGCCGGGGTGCCGTTGCTGGACATCCCGCTCAACTACTACGACGACCTCGCTGCGCGCTTCGACTTCGACGACGAGTTCCTCAGCGAGCTGGCCTACTACAACGTGCTGTATGACCGCGACGCCCAGGGCGGCGAGCTGTTCCACGTCTACACCGAACCGTTCGAAGGACGCTTCTTCTTCGAGGTCATCCAACGCCGCAACGGTTACGCCGGTTACGGCGCCGCCAACGTCGCGGTGCGGCTGGCGGCGATGGCCAAAGCACGCAGCGGCGGTGCCCGCCAGGCGAAGTTGTAGGTATTTCGTAAACGCGGGATTAAACACGGGCTGCTCGGCTTCCTTCACTGTGCCGCGCGGCCCATAATCGCCAGCTTGTGCAGTGATGGCCGTGAGCCCGCAATGACAATGACTTCAGAACTTACCGTCGCCGTTTCGCCTGTCGCCGAGCCGCGCAAGAGTCGCAAGAACAACCCGGAAAAGACCCGTGAGAACATCCTGCAGGAGGCGATCGTCGAGTTCGTCCAGCAGGGCCTGTCCGGCGCCCGCGTCGATGCGATCGCCGAGCGCATCCACACCTCCAAGCGCATGATCTACTACTACTTCGGCAGCAAGGAGCAGCTGTACGTCGAGGTGTTGGAGAAACTCTACGGCGACATCCGCAACACCGAAAGCCGCCTGCACCTGGCCGAATTGCCGCCGGTGGAAGCGATCAGTCGGCTGGTGGAGTTCACCTTCGACCACCATGACCGCAACGTCGATTTCGTGCGGATCGTCAGCGTCGAGAACATCCACAACGCCGAGTACGTGAAGCGCTCCGACGCGATCAAGGCGATGAACAACACCATCCTCGATTCGCTGAGCGAGATCCTGCAGCGCGGGGTGCAGAAAGGGGTGTTTCGCGCCGGGCTCGATGCGCTGGACGTGCACCTGCTGATCAGTTCGTTCTGCTTCTACCGCGTCTCGAACCGCCACACCTTCGGCGAGATCTTCCAGATCGACCTGCCGGACGAAAGCATCAAGCAGCGCCACCGCCAGATGATCTGCGAATCGGTGCTGCGCTACCTGCAAGCCTGACGGTCAGCGAGGGGCGGCCCCTCGCACCGCTCATCCGTTCATGCGCTGGAAATGCGCCAGCATCCGTTGCGCGTCCGCCGCCACGCCGCTGAACAGCTCGAACGCCTTCACCGCCTGAAACACCGCCATGTTGCCGCCGTCCAGCGTGCGGCAACCGAGGGCGCGGGCGTTGCGCAGCAGTTCGGTCTCCAGCGGGAAGTACACGATCTCCGCCACCCACAGTTGCGCCCGCAGCAGTTCCGCCGGCACCGGCATGCCCGGCAGCTTGGCCATGCCCATCGGCGTGGTGTTGACCAGGCCGTCGGCCTGTTTAAGCGCCGTCGGCAAGTCCTGCCCGAGCACGGCGCGGCGCTCGCCGAAATGCTGATTGAGGTTAAGGGCCAGGCTTTCGGCACGCCCGGCGTCCACGTCAAAAATGCTCAGGTGCCGAACGCCTTCGCTCAGCAGTGCGTGGGCCACCGCCGCACCGGCGCCGCCGGCGCCCATCTGGACGACACGTTCACGGTCGACGTCCGGCAGGCCTCGGCGAAAACCCTCGGCGAAGCCCAGGCAATCGGTGTTGTGCCCCACGCGCTTGCCGTCCTTGAGCACGACCGTGTTCACCGCACCGATGCCCCGGGCTTCCGGCGACAGTTCGTCGAGCAGCGGGATGATCGCCTGCTTGCACGGGAAGGTGATGTTCAGGCCGGTGAAGTTCATTCGCTCGGCGGCCAACAGCAGGTCGGGCAGGGCGTCGCTGTCCAGTTGCAGTTGATCGAGGTCGATCAGCCGGTACAGGTAGCGCAGGCCTTGGGCATCGCCTTCCTGTTCGTGCATCGCCGGCGTGCGGGACGCCTGGATGCCTGCGCCGATCAGACCGGCCAGAACCGCATTCTGCCGAGTCATGCGCGCGCTCCTTTGAGCCGGTGGCCGAAATGCTCCAGGGCCAGACGATAGCCGTGGCTGCCGAAGCCGCACATTACGGCAGTGGCGATGGCGGAGACGAAGGAGTGGTGGCGGAACGGCTCGCGGGCATGGACGTTGGACAAGTGCACCTCGATCACCGGCAGTTCGCTGGCCACCAGCGCGTCGCGGATCGCCACCGAGGTGTGTGTCCACGCCGCGGGATTGATGACGATGCCGGCGCAACGGTTGCGGGCGCCGTGGATCCAGTCGAGCAATTCGCCTTCGTGGTTGGTCTGGCGGAACTCCACGGCCAGGCCGAGCTCGTCGGCGGCACGTGCGCACAGGGTGGAAATATCGGCCAGGGTTTCGTGGCCGTAGGTCGCCGGCTCGCGGGTGCCGAGCAGGTTCAGGTTCGGGCCGTTGAGCACCAGAACGATCGGGGGCATGGGGACAACTCCACTTATTCTTGTTGGCTTCGGTCGAAGGGTTCGATCGGTGGAGATAAATTGTACTGCCTGGTTACTTTGGTCAATCGGTCCCCGGTTTTCCCGGCGTATTGTGTGCGGTGATCGCACGCTGCCGGTTCACTGCGGCAGTTGCCCCACCAGAAAATCGATGAACGCCCGCACCCGCAGCGGCATGTGGCGGTTCTGCGGATACAGCAGGGTGAACGGCCGCGAGCGCCCGGTGTAGGGCTTGAGCACTTCCACCAGGGTGCCGTCGGCCAAGTCCTTTTCGACGATGAAGCGGTAGGTCTGGAACAGGCCGGCGCCGTGCCGGGCGAGGGTGACGCCGCCGAGCACATCGTCGGAGCAGCAGAAATTGCCGTCCGCCAGAACCTCCCGTGGGGTGTCCCCGTCGTAGAACAGCCAGGTGATCCGTCGGCCGTTGCTGGGCAGTTCGTACTGGATGCATTCGTGGCCGGCGAGGTCGTCGAGGGTCTGCGGGGTTCCGGCGCGCTTGAGGTAGTCGGGGCTGGCGACCATCACCAGCGCCGCGTCTTCCAGGTGGCGGGCGATCAGGCCCGAATCGGGGATCGCCCGAACGCGGATCGCCATGTCGTAGCCCTCGCCGACGAAATCGATGTTGCGGTTGCTGATGTGGATGTCGACTTTCACCTGCGGAAAACGCGCCCGGAACGCCGGCAGCAGCGGCAGGATCCGGTGATGGGCGTAGGTCGTGGGGATGCTGATGCGCAGGGTGCCGGAAGGCTCCTGCTGCTGGCCCATGACTTCCCGCTGGGCCTCGACCAGTTGCGCCAGCGCCTGCCGGCATTCTTCGTAGTAGCGCCGGCCACTGTCGGTCAGCTTGACGCTGCGGGTGGTGCGGGCGAACAGACGCACGCCCAGCCGTTCCTCCATGCGCGACACCGACCGGCTCACCGCAGCCGGCGTTACCGCCGCCGCCAGTGCCGCGCCGGTGAAGCTGCCGGCCTCGGCGGCCAGGCAGAACAGTTCGATGCTGCCCAACTGAAGATCGTCGAAGTGTCGCTGCATGATGGCTCGCACCGGGGAATGAGCCCCTGTATTTAGCAAATGCCGAGGCACCGTGAAAGGCATGCGAGCCATTTTGCCAAGGGCTTTCGGCGACGGCGCCGGGAGGGCGCCTTCGGAGGGGAGCAGGGCAGGCACAAAAAAGCCGTCGGTCACGACGGCTTTTTGGTATGCGTTCCTGACGCTCAGCGTCGGGTCAGCAAGACCCCGGACTCCATGTGGTGCGTCCACGGGAACTGGTCGAACAGCGCGCAACGGGTGATGCGGTGGGTGTCGTGCAGCTGGGCGATGTTCGCCGCGAGGGTTTCGGGGTTGCAGGAGATGTACAGGATGTTGTCGAAACGCCGGGTCAGCTCGCAGGTGTCCGGATCCATGCCGGCGCGGGGCGGGTCGACGAAGACGCTGCCGAATTCGTAGCTCTTCAGGTCGATGCCTTGCAGGCGGCGGAACGGGCGCACCTCGTTCAGGGCTTCGGTCAGCTCTTCGGCGGACAGGCGCACCAGGGTGACGTTATCCACAGCGTTTTCGCTGAGGTTGCTCAGCGCGGCGTTGACCGACGTCTTGCTGATCTCGGTGGCCAGCACCTTGCGCACGCGGGTGGCCAGCGGCAGGGTGAAGTTGCCGTTGCCGCAGTACAGCTCCAGCAGGTCGTCCTCACGGTCGCCCAGCGCCTCGAAGGCCCAGTCGAGCATCTTCTGGTTCACGGTGCCGTTGGGCTGGGTGAACGCGCCTTCCGGTTGGCGGTAGCTGAAGGTGCGGCCGCCGACGTCGAGCTTCTCCACCACATAGTCGCGGCCGATGACTTCGCGCTTGCCCTTGGAGCGGCCGATGACGCTGACGTTCAGGTCCGCCGCCAGCTTCGATGCCGCCACGTGCCAGTGCTCGTCCAGCGGACGGTGATAGCACAGGGTGATCATCGCATCGCCGGCCAGGGTGGTCAGGAACTCCACCTGGAACAGCTTGTGGCTGAGCGCCGAGCTGGCCTGCCAGGCCGCCTTGAGCTGCGGCATCAGCTGGTTGATGCGCAGGCTGGCGATCGGGAATTGCTCGATCAGGATCGGCGTGCGCTTGTCCTCCTGGGAGAACATCGCGTAATGGCGCTCGCCGGCCTCGCGCCACAGGCGGAATTCGGCGCGCAGACGAAAGTGCTGCAACGGCGAGTCGAACACCGAAGGCTCCGGTGCATCGAACGGGGCCAGCAGGTCACGCAGGCGCGTGACCTTGTCGGCAAGCTGTGCGGCGTAGGCCTGGGAATCGAAAGTCATGCGTTGAACCAACCCAACTTGATCACGAACAGGATCGACAGGATCACCAGCGCCGGGTTCAGCTCACGGGCGCGGCCCGACAGGATCTTGATGGCGGTCCAGGCGATGAAGCCGAACGCGATGCCGTTGGCGATGGAGTAGGTGAACGGCATCGCCAGGGCGGTGACCACGACCGGCGCGGCGACGGTGATGTCTTCCCAGTCTATTTCCGCCAGGCCCGAAGTCATCAGCACGGCGACGAACAGCAGCGCCGGGGCGGTGGCGAAGGCCGGCACGCTGGCCGCCAGCGGCGAGAAGAACAGCGCCAGCAGGAACAGGATCGCGACGACGATGGCGGTCAGGCCGGTGCGGCCCCCGGCGCTCACGCCGGCGGCGGACTCGATGTAGCTGGTGGTGGTGGAGGTGCCCAGCAGGGAACCGGCCATCGCGGCGGTGCTGTCGGCGATCAGGGCGCGGCCCATCTTCGGCATGTGGCCGTCCTTGCCCATCAGGCCGGCGCGCTTGGCGACGCCGATCAGGGTGCCGGAGTTGTCGAACAGGTCGACGAACAGGAAGGCGAAGATCACGCTGACCAGACCGATGTCCAGCGCGCCCTTGATGTCCAGCTGCAGGAAGGTCGGGGCCAGCGACGGTGGCATCGAGGTCACGCCGCCGAACGGGGTGAAGCCCATGACGATCGACACGATGGTCACCGCCAGGATGCCGATCAGCACGGCGCCGCGCACTTTCAGCGCTTCGAGGGCGACGATCAGGGCGAAGCCCAGGGTCGCGAGGATCGGGGCCGGTTGCTTGAGGTCGCCGAGGCCGACCATGGTCGCCGGGTTGCCGACCACGATGCCGGCGTTGTGCAGGGCGATCAGGGCCAGGAACAGGCCGATGCCGGCGGCGATCGCCGAGCGCAGCGGCAGGGGGATGCTGTTGATGATCCATTCACGGATGCGGAAGATCGACAGCAGGAAGAAGCACACGGCCGAAATGAACACCGCACCCAGCGCCACTTGCCAGGTGTGGCCCATGTGCAGCACGACGGTGTAGGTAAAGAAGGCGTTCAGGCCCATGCCCGGCGCGAGGGCGATCGGGTAGTTGGCGATCAGGCCCATCACCGTGGAACCGATGGCGGCGGCAAGGCAGGTGGCGACGAACACCGCGCCTTTGTCCATGCCGGTCTCGCCGAGGATGCTCGGGTTGACGAACAGGATGTAGGCCATGGCCAGGAACGTCGTGACGCCCGCCAGGATCTCGGTCCGCACGTTGGTGTTGTGTGCCTTGAGTTGAAACAGCCTTTCCAGCATGTCTGCTCCCCGTGGCGCGCGTGGCGCCGTGAATGTATCGACCTCAACAGCAAAGCACAGGTCGCCGGATGCGCCTGGGATTTTGCTGTGGGCCGGAAAAAGCCGCGCATCATACCAGCAGCGCGGGGAATATGGCGGATGTCGGTGTCGATCGTCGGCGAAGTTTTGTGTCTGCGCCAAGTACGCCATACTGCGCGCTGTTTTTTGGGGGATGGAACGCATGAGCAAGCGCTGGATGAAAACCGCCGGGTTGACGGCCGCACTGCTGGCCGCGGTGCCGGCGGCGTTGGCGGCGTCGGCGCCGCCGTTGAGCGAAGTGAAAGTGATCAAGGTGCAGTCGGCGGCCTGCGGGCTGGAAGACATCGAAGACGGCCAGTCCCGCACGCAATGCGACCACGGCGGATCGGGCATCAAGGTCTATGTGCTGGAGATCGGCTACGGCCAGAGCCAGCCCCAGGCCTCCCTGGACGGCTTCGAGGTGGACGGCGTCCGCAGCCCGGTCTGCGCCTTCCAGACCGGCAACCTGACCGAATGCACCCCCGGCAGCAAAACCGTCGGCTCTCTCTATGAGTTCGACCTGGGCGCCAGGCAGGAAGGCACCTTCACCTTCACCAACACCTCGATCAACGCGCCGCGCAACACGTTGTCGACCCAGCTCTACATCAAGTGACAGAGGGGCCGGGGCAGGCCTGAGTCGCCTCAGGCCTTGGCTTCCTCCACCGGCACATGCATCCGGTCGCGGCTGGCCAGGGTCGGGAACAGCTTGATCCAGGTGCCGGTCACCACCAGCGTGCCGATGCCGCCCATGACCACCGCCGGCACCGTGCCGAACCAGTGGGCGGTGAGACCGGACTCGAATTCGCCGAGCTGGTTCGAGGCGCCGATGAACAGGCCGTTCACCGCGCTGACCCGGCCGCGCATCTCGTCAGGGGTTTCCAGCTGCACGAACGAGGCGCGGATCACCATGCTGATCATGTCCGCCGCGCCCAGCACCACCAGCACCGCCAGCGAGAACCAGAACGAGGTCGACAGGCCGAAGGCGATGGTCGCCACGCCGAACACGCCGACCGCCGTGAACATCACCCGGCCGACATGACGTTCCACGGCGAACCGCGCCAGGAACAGCGACATCAGCAATGCGCCCACCGCCGGAGCCGAGCGGAGCAGGCCCAGACCCCAGGCGCCGGTCAGCAGGATGTCCTTGGCGAACACCGGCAGCAGCGCCGTGGCGCCGCCGAGCAGCACCGCGAACAGATCCAGCGAGATCGCCCCGAGGATGTCCGGGCGGCTGCGGATGAAGCGGATCCCCGCCAGCAACGAATCCAGCGTGGCCTTGCCTTTGTTCAGCGGAGTCTGGCGCGCGGGCAGGTTGAGCATCAGGGTGCAGGCGATCACGTACAGCAGCACGGTCGGGCCGTAGACCCACACGCTGCCGAACGCATAGAGCAAGCCGCCCAGCGCCGGGGCGACGATCGTCGCCGACTGCTGGGCCGATTGTGCGGCGGCGACCGCCCGGGGGAACAGGGCGGTGGGCACGATGCTCGGCAGCAGGGCCTGGGTGGTGGGCATCTCGAAGGAGCGCGCGGCGCCCAGCAGGAAGGCGAGGATGAAGATCAGTTCGCGGGTGACGTGGTCGGTGGCGCTGCCGATGGCCAGCGTCAGGGCGATCAGCGCCTGCAGCGACTGGCAGATCGCCGCGACCTTGCGCCGGTCGTAGCGGTCGGCGACATGCCCGGTGTGCAGCATGAACAGCACCCGGGGCGCGAACTCCACCAGGCCCACCAGGCCCAGGTCGAGCACATTGCCGGTCAGTTGGTAGAGGTTCCAGCCGATGGCCACGGTGAGCATCTGAAAGCCGCTGGCGGTGAAGATCCGGGCCAGCCAGAACGCAATGAAAGGACGGTGGTGGCGGAGCAGCAAAGGCGCTTGGCTGGGCATCGGAGGGCCGGACGTGTGCGAGAGGGGAGTCGCGAGGTTATCACCAGTCTGTAACCAAAAGTTGCCATGTAGAAAAATTTAGTTAGCTAGACACCGATTTTTCGGGGGGCTGTGCTCCAAGGCGCTCGCCAATGTATTTCAGCGCGTTGCCGAAGCTATGAGGCAACTTGTCACGCGGCAAAAGACCACGCAGTTCGCCGTCGGAAATCGGACTACTCTTTCAACGTTGATTGATCCAGATCAAGACCCTTGCGGGAAGTGGTCTGGCGGCCGTCCGGCCAGGCTCCCCGCGTTGTGTGCGCGTAAAAAGAAGAACGAATCCGAATTCGCCGCACTCCATATCCGTGGGGGCAGTGGGTACCGGGCCACAAGCCCGGCAGCCTGTACCACCTGACAGAGGAAGACTTATGTTCGGTTTAGAGGCACTCGATCTCGCCCGAATTCAGTTCGCGTTCACCATCTCGTTCCACATTCTGTTTCCCGCCATCACCATCGGACTGGCGAGCTACCTGGCGGTGCTCGAAGGCCTGTGGCTGAAGACCGGCAACGACACCTACCGTGACCTCTACCATTTCTGGTCGAAGATCTTCGCCGTCAACTTCGGCATGGGGGTGGTCTCGGGGCTGGTCATGGCGTACCAGTTCGGCACCAACTGGAGCCGGTTCTCCGACTTCGCCGGTTCCGTCACCGGCCCGTTGCTCACCTATGAGGTGCTCACGGCGTTCTTCCTCGAAGCCGGTTTCCTCGGCGTGATGCTGTTCGGCTGGAACAAGGTCGGACGCGGCCTGCACTTCTTCTCCACGGTCATGGTGGCCATCGGCACCTTGATCTCGACTTTCTGGATCCTCGCGTCCAACAGCTGGATGCAGACCCCGCAAGGCTTCGAGATCGTCAACGGCCAGGTGATCCCCACCGATTGGCTGGCGATCATCTTCAACCCTTCGTTCCCGTACCGGCTGATGCACATGGCCACTGCCGCGTTCGTCGCCACGGCGTTCTTCGTCGGCGCCTCGGCGGCCTGGCACCTGCTGCGCGGCAAAGACAACCCGGCGATCCGCAAGATGCTGTCGATGGCCATGTGGATGGCCCTGATCGTCGCGCCGATCCAGGCCGTGATCGGCGACTTCCACGGCCTCAACACCCTCAAGCACCAGCCGGCGAAGATCGCCGCCATCGAAGGCCACTGGGAAAACGTCGGTAACGAGGCGACGCCGCTGATCCTGTTCGGCTGGCCGGACATGAAGGAAGAGAAGACCAAATTCGCCGTGGAGATCCCGTACCTCGGCAGCCTGATCCTGACCCACTCGCTGGACAAGCAGGTGCCGGCGCTCAAGGAGTTCCCGCCGGAGGACCGGCCCAACTCGACCATCGTGTTCTGGTCGTTCCGGATCATGGTGGGCCTCGGCTTCCTGATGATCTTCACTGGCCTCTGGAGCCTGTGGCTGCGCAAGCGTGACTCGCTCTACACCTCGCGGCCGTTCCTGTACCTGGCCCTGTGGATGGGGCCGTCGGGCCTGATCGCGATCCTCGCCGGCTGGTTCACCACCGAGATCGGCCGTCAGCCGTGGGTGGTCTACGGCTTGATGCGCACGGCGGACGCGTCCTCCAACCACAGCTTCATGCAGATGAGCATCACCTTGATCATGTTCGTGGTGGTGTACTTCGCGCTGTTCGGCGCCGGCCTGGGCTACATGATGCGCCTGGTGCGCAAGGGGCCGAAGACCGACGAGGGCAAGGAAACCAACGACGGCGGCCCCGGCCGCAAACGCACGCCGGCCCGTCCGCTGTCCGCCGCGGACGACGATGGCGCCGACGCCGACCGCAGCCTGACCAAGGAGATTTGAGTCATGGGTATCGATCTTCCGCTGATCTGGGCCGTGATCATCATCTTCGGCATCATGATGTACGTGGTCATGGACGGCTTCGACCTGGGGATCGGGATCCTTTTCCCGTTCACTCCCGGCAAGACCGACCGCGACGTGATGATGAACACCGTCGCCCCGGTCTGGGACGGCAACGAAACCTGGTTGGTGCTGGGGGGCGCCGCATTGTTCGGCGCCTTCCCGCTGGCCTATTCGGTGGTGCTGTCGGCGCTGTACCTGCCGCTGATCTTCATGCTGATCGGGCTGATCTTCCGCGGTGTGGCCTTCGAGTTCCGCTTCAAGGCCAAGGACGACAAGCGGCACCTGTGGGACAAGGCCTTCATCGGCGGTTCGATCGCCGCGACCTTCTTCCAAGGCGTGGCGCTGGGCGCCTTCATCGACGGCTTGCCGGTGGTCGACCGGCAATACGCCGGCGGACCGCTGGACTGGCTGACGCCGTTCACGATGTTCTGCGGCGCCGCGCTGGTGGTGGCCTACGCCTTGCTCGGCTGCACCTGGCTGATCATGAAGACCGAAGGCAAGCTCCAGCAGCAGATGCATGACCTGGCGCGGCCTCTGGCGTTCGTGCTGCTGGCGGTGATCGGCATCGTCAGCCTCTGGACGCCTTTGGCCCACCCGGAGATCGCGACCCGCTGGTTCAGCGTGCCGAACCTGTTCTGGTTCATGCCGGTGCCGATCCTCGTGCTGGTGACGATGTACGGCCTGCTCAAGGCCGTGGCGCGCAACGCCAACTACATGCCGTTCCTGCTGACCCTGGTGCTGATCTTCCTCGGCTACAGCGGCCTGGGCATCAGCCTGTGGCCGAACATCGTGCCGCCGTCGATCTCGATCTGGGACGCCGCCGCACCACCGCAGAGCCAGGGCTTCATGCTGGTCGGCACGCTGTTCATCATCCCGTTCATCCTGGGTTACACGTTCTGGAGCTACTACGTGTTCCGCGGCAAGGTCACCCATGAGGACGGCTATCACTAGTTCCCGATAAAGAAGAGCCTGCCCGTGATGGCCTGAGGGCAGGCGCCACCGAACCGACTGAGGAACCCTGCAATGTCCGGCAAACCTTCACTGCACGACATTCAAGAAGCCGAAAAAAAGCCGCTGTGGCAGCGGCTCGGCTGGTTGGCCCTGATCTGGGTCGGCAGCGTCGGCGCGTTGTTCATCGCCGCCAGCCTGATGCGCCTGTTCATGAATGCGGCCGGCCTGACCACCCACTGAATCATCCCGTCCCGTTGCCGCGAGGCACGGTTTTGCAGCCCTCCTCTTGGAGGGCTTTTTTTTGCCTGGCTTACTTGCGCGCCTTGAGGATCACGAACTTGGGCGTGGCCGCCACTTGCTCGACGCCCCGGAACAGCCGCGCCAGCTTGGCGTGATAGCCCAGGTGGCGGTTGCCGACGATGTACAGCGCACCGCCCGTCACCAGCGCTTCGCGGGCCTGCTGGAACATGCGCCAGGCGAGGAAGTCGCCGACCACCTGCTGCTGATGGAACGGCGGATTGCACAGCACCACGTCCAGCGATTGCGCCGGCTGCCCGGCCAGACCGTCGGCGGCGCGCACGGCCACGTCACGTTCGCCCAAGGCCGCACGCCAGTTTTCGCGGGCCGACTGCACCGCCATGAACGATTCGTCCACCAGCGTGTAATGGGCATCGGGGTTCTGCAGGGCGCTGGCGATGGCCAGTACGCCGTTGCCGCAACCCAGGTCCGCCACCCGTGCGCCGCCGAGGTTTTTCGGCAGGTGCGGCAGGAAGGCGCGGGTGCCGATGTCCAGCCCGTCGCGGCAGAACACATTGGCGTGGTTGAGGAGCTCGATGGCCGGCTCTTCGAGACGGTAGCGGGTCGGGTAAGGGGACGTCGCCGCTGTCCGGGCTTCGGGCGTGGCGATCAGCAGGCGTGCCTTTTTCACCGCCAGCGAAGCCTGCACCGGGCCGATGTAGCGCTCCAGCAGATCGCCGGCGGCCCGGGGCAAGTGCTTGATCATCGCCGCCGCCACCACTTGCGCGCCTGGGGCGAGCTGGCCTTGCAGGCGGATCAGCTGTTCCTCCAGCAGCGCCAGGGTCTTCGGCACGCGGATCAGCACCCGGTCGAACGGCCCGGTCAGCGGTTCGCTGGCCGCAATACCCCGCACGGCGTCGAACGGCAGGCCGTTGCGGGTCAGGTTTTTCTCCAGGCCCTGAAAGGCCAGAAACGAATCGCCGCTGCTGCTGACATTCACCTTGCCTGCCAGGCTGATGGCCAGAGCGCCGAAACTGTCGTTGAGCACCAGTACCCGCGTGTCGGCCGCCGGCTGCTGTTCGGCCAGGTGATTGAGCAGGTACTCGTCGGCCGCATCGAACGCCTGCAGCGGTTCATTCTGCTGTTCGGGCTGGCGGATCAGGTCGAGGCTGGAGAAGGGCGTGTCGAGCAAAGGCATGGGGCGGGGACTCTGGCGGTTCATCGGGTGTCCCGCGGCCCGCAGTGTGGTGCGGCGGAACCCTCCGAGCGGACTGCGGCGTGGCATTCACGTCATCACTCGGGAAGGTTGCGAATGGTACGTTTTTTTCGGGGTGATTACCTGCAAGTTTTCGGGGGACGGCGACAGGCGACCGTTCAGATGATCCCGGCCCGCGCGGCGGCGATGACGGCGGAGATCTTGTTGCACACGTTGAGCTTCTCGATGACGTTCTGCACGTGGTAGTTCACGGTGCGTTCGCTCAGACTGAGGATGCGGGCGATCTCATACGCGGTCTTGCCGGCGGCCGAGAGTCTCAGGACCTCCAGTTCGCGCGCCGACAAGTGCGGTTGGCGGGCGCCGGGCGGTTTCCTGGGCAGGGTCCGGGCGAGCATTTCGCTCAGATGGCTGGTGACGTAGAACATGTAGCCGAAGTGTTCGTACAGCTCCAGCGGGCTGATCGGGCAGTGCTTTCGGCCCAGGCTCAGGATGCTGCAGAGTCCGGATTCCTCGTGATGGAACGATTGTGACCAGCCGTGCTGCAGTTCATGTTCCAGCATGGCGCTCCATAACTTCGGAGTCTTTGAGAACAGTTCTTCGCTCCAGACAATGGGCAGCATGGAACGATTGCAGTGTGCTACTACTGGATCCGACTCTACATAGTTTTCTTGTTCATAGTGGTTGTTCCAGGCGCTTGGGTAGTTATTGATTTTCAAGGTGGTGAACGGCGTTTCCCGGCGCAATGATGTCACTGAGACAGCACAAAAGTTGAAGCCAATGTTTTCGGCGAATCTCAACAGGATCGGGTACGCGGTATCTATTTCCTTGGCGAAAGTCAGCTGCTTTAACTGCGACTCCTTCCACATTTCCATTACAGGCTCTCCGTAAGGTGTTTCGCGGGGGTGCAACTTGGATCCAACAAGAGGCACGCACCGGAGTGTAGGACGATTCCTACATCGAGTGCGGATTTTTTTGCTCTTTAAGCATTTGATATCGGCATAAAGTGTTATTAGGTCGCTCTACGGCCAAGCATTTAACTCGTCATGTAAAAACTAACGGATGATGAACCGTTTGTTCTCAAATGAGGGAAATTGCTATTTGTGCAAATAACACTATTAATTGTCGGTGTATTAGTGTGCGAGTTTGCGCGACACTGGGCCGCATCGTCGATTGGAGTGGCCCATGACCGCCAGCGCAGACAAGTTCACCCGCCAGACCTTGCTTGACGTGCAGCCCCTGACCCCCAGCCTGTTCACGTTGCGCACTACCCGTGATCCGGGCTTTCGCTTCCGTGCCGGGCAATTTGCCCGCCTGGGAGTGACCAAGGCCGACGGCAGCACGGTGTGGCGGGCCTACTCCATGGTGTCGTCGCCGTTTGACGAGTTTCTGGAGTTTTTCTCGATCGTGGTGCCGGGCGGGGAGTTCACCAGCGAACTGAGCCGCCTGCGCGAAGGCGATTCGCTGCTGGTGGAGCGCCAGGCCTTCGGTTACCTGACCCTGGATCGTTTCGTCGACGGCCGGGATCTGTGGCTGCTGTCCACCGGCACGGGGGTGGCGCCGTTCCTGTCGATCCTGCAGGACTTCGAGGTCTGGGAGCGGTTCGAACGCATCGTCCTGGTCTACAGCGTGCGGGAGGCCCGGGAGCTGGCCTATCAAGCGTTGATCGGCGATCTGATGCAGCGTGACTACCTGGCGCCGTATGCGCACAAGTTCCGGTTCATCCCGGTGGTGACGCGCGAGCCGTACGCCGGGGCCCTCAACGGCCGCATCACTGCCCTGATCGAGAGCGGCGAACTGGAGCGCGCGGCGGGGCTGGAACTGTCGGCCGAGCATTCGCGGGTCATGCTGTGCGGCAACCCGCAGATGATCGACGACACCCGGGCCCTGCTCAAGCGGCGGCACATGAGCCTGAGCCTTACCCGGCGTCCGGGGCAGGTGGCGGTGGAGAACTACTGGTAAAAAGAACGGCGCCCGAGGGCGCCGTTCTTCCGTTCATGCCGCAACGCGTCAGGGCCGGTTGTTCTGGGCCTTGAGCAGGTCGCGGATCTCGCCCAGCAGCTCCTCTTCCTTCGTCGGCACGGGCGGCAGGCTCGGGGCCACGGCCTCTTCGCGCTTCAGGCGGTTGATGGCCTTGACGCCCATGAAAATGGCGAAGGCGACGATGATGAAGTCCAGGATGCTTTGGATGAACTTGCCATAGGCCATCACCACGGCGGGCGCACTGCCCTCGGCGGCCTTGAGCGTGATGGCCAGGTCACTGAAATCCACGCCGCCGATCAGCAGGCCGATCGGGGGCATGATCACGTCGCCGACAAAGGACGACACAATTTTGCCGAAGGCGGCACCGATGATGATACCGACGGCCATGTCGACCACATTGCCTTTGACCGCAAAGGCCTTGAACTCACTTAGCACGCCCATAGGTTATTTCCTTGTTACAGATGAGGTTGGTGTTGGCAGTGTAAATCAGCGAAACGCGGCCTGCGCGAAACACCTCCTTACAATGCTCGCTTTTATCGACACATCTTTCGACGATTAGTTTGCAAAGTGCCACTAATCGCGCGGGAAATAGACCGTAAGCCGCTGATCCGGAAGAAAAATCTGTCAATCATGGCGTTACGAATTTTCTATTTATGTTTGCGGGAACGGTTCTCTAGCCTCTGACTGGCGCACCTGGATGCGCCTTCGAAAAGACAGAGGAACCGCACATGACTTCCGCACTTGGCCTTGGGGCATTGCCCTGCCGCCGCACTTTCGCTGCACTCACCGCCAGCCTGCTGACCCTTTCCGTCAGCGCCGCCCCGTTGACCCGCGACAACGGCGCGGCGGTCGGCGACAACCAGAACTCGCAGACCGCCGGCGCCAATGGCCCGGTGCTGCTGCAGGATGTGCAACTGATCCAGAAGCTCCAGCGCTTCGACCGCGAACGCATCCCGGAACGTGTGGTGCATGCCCGCGGCACCGGTGCCCACGGTACCTTCACCGCCAGCGCCGACCTCAGCGACCTGAGCAAGGCCAAAGTCTTCGCCGCAGGTCAGGTCACGCCGGTCTTCGTGCGCTTCTCATCGGTGGTGCACGGCAACCACTCCCCGGAGACCCTGCGCGATCCGCGCGGCTTCGCCACCAAGTTCTACACGGCCGACGGCAACTGGGACCTGGTCGGCAACAATTTCCCGACCTTCTTCATCCGCGATGCGATCAAGTTCCCGGACATGGTGCACGCGTTCAAGCCGGATCCGCGCACCAACCTGGACGACGACTCGCGGCGTTTCGACTTCTTCTCCCATGTTCCGGAAGCCACACGCACCCTGACGGAGCTGTATTCCAACTCTGGCACGCCGGCCAGTTACCGGGAGATGGACGGTAACAGTGTGCATGCCTATAAGTTGGTCAACGCGAAGGGCGAAATTCACTATGTGAAGTTTCACTGGAAAAGTTTGCAGGGCATCAAGAATTTGACGCCAGAACAAGTCGTGAAAGTTCAAGGGCAGGACTACAGTCATATGACCCATGACTTGGTGGCCAATATCGGGAAGGGCAACTTTCCAAAGTGGGACTTGTACATCCAAGTGCTAAAACCAGAAGATCTGTCCAAGTTTGATTTCGATCCATTGGACGCAACCAAGATCTGGCCCGGTGTTCCTGAGCGAAAAGTTGGACAAATGGTGTTGAACCGCAATCCGTCGAACGTCTTCCAGGAAACCGAACAAGTTGCCATGGCGCCGAGTAATCTGGTTCCCGGCATCGAACCTTCCGAAGACCGTTTGTTGCAGGGCCGGGTATTCGCTTATGCGGATACGCAACTTCACCGTATCGGCACCAACGCCATGCAGTTGCCGATCAACGCACCTAAGGTCGCCGTGAACAACGGCAATCAGGACGGCGCGATGAATGCCGGCGCCAGCCGTTCCGGTGTGAACTTTCAGCCGAGCCGTCTGCAGCCGCGGGAAGAGACGCCGCAGGCGCGCTACAGCCAGACGGCCCTGGAAGGCCGCACCCAGCAGGCGAAGATCCAGCGTGAGCAGAACTTCCGGCAGGCTGGGGATCTGTACCGCTCGTACAGCCGCCAGGAGCGCAAGGATCTGATCGCCAGCTTCGGCGCTTCGCTAGCGGGGGCGGATGACGAGAGCAAGCACATCATCCTGTCTTTCCTGTACAAGGCCGACCCTGAGTACGGCGCCGGCGTGGCGAAAGTGGCCAAGGGCGACCTGGCGCGGGTCAAGGCGCTGGCCGCCAACCTGGCGGACTGAGGCCTGAATGCCGTCGGCCGATGAGCGTCGCTGCGCCCATCGGCTGCGGCTGCGTTATCATCGCGGTTTTTGCCGGGGGTTCAGATGGCCAAGGCCAAGCGCATGTACGGCTGCACCGAGTGCGGCGCCACCTTTCCCAAATGGGCGGGGCAGTGCGGCGAGTGCGGCGCCTGGAACACCCTGACCGAAACCCTGGTCGAGAGCGGCGGGGCGGCGGCGCCGAGCGGCCGCACCGGCTGGGCGGGGCAGCAGGCGCAGATCAAGACGCTGGCCGAAGTCAGCGTCGAGGAAGTCCCGCGCTTCTCCACCGCCTCCGGCGAGCTGGACCGGGTGCTGGGCGGAGGCCTGGTGGACGGTTCGGTGGTGCTGATCGGCGGCGATCCCGGCATCGGCAAATCGACGATCCTGCTGCAGACCCTGTGCAACCTGGCCCGCAGCATGCCGGCCTTGTACGTCACCGGCGAGGAGTCCCAGCAGCAGGTGGCGATGCGCGCCCGGCGTCTGGGGTTGCCGCAGGACCAATTGCGGGTGATGACCGAAACCTGCATCGAAAGCATCATCGCCACCGCCCGACAGGAAAAGCCCCGGGTGATGGTGATCGACTCGATCCAGACGATTTTCACCGAACAGCTGCAATCGGCGCCGGGCGGCGTGTCCCAGGTGCGCGAGAGCGCGGCGCTGCTGGTGCGTTACGCCAAGCAGAGCGGCACGGCGATTTTCCTGGTGGGCCACGTCACCAAGGAAGGCGCGCTGGCCGGCCCGCGCGTGCTGGAGCACATGGTCGATACCGTGCTGTATTTCGAAGGCGAGTCCGATGGCCGGCTGCGCTTGCTGCGGGCGGTGAAGAACCGTTTCGGCGCGGTCAACGAACTGGGCGTGTTCGGCATGACCGACAGGGGGCTGAAGGAAGTCTCCAACCCGTCGGCGATTTTCCTGACCCGTGCTCAGGAGGAAGTGCCGGGCAGCGTGGTGATGGCGACCTGGGAAGGCACTCGGCCGATGCTGGTGGAAGTTCAGGCGTTGGTGGACGACAGCCATCTGGCCAACCCGCGCCGGGTGACGCTGGGTCTGGACCAGAACCGCCTGGCGATGCTGCTGGCGGTGCTGCACCGTCACGGCGGCATCCCGACCCACGATCAGGACGTGTTCCTCAACGTGGTCGGCGGCGTGAAGGTGCTGGAGACCGCCTCGGACCTGGCGCTGATGGCGGCGGTCATGTCGAGCCTGCGCAACCGGCCGTTGCCCCACGACCTGCTGGTGTTCGGTGAGGTCGGCCTGTCCGGTGAGGTGCGCCCGGTGCCCAGCGGCCAGGAGCGCCTGAAGGAAGCGGCCAAGCACGGCTTCAAGCGCGCGATCGTGCCCAAGGGCAATGCGCCGAAGGAAGCGCCGCCAGGCTTGCAGATCATTGCCGTGACGCGGCTGGAGCAGGCGTTGGATTCGCTGTTCGAATAACCGCCGATTCACTGCAGGAGCCAGCCTGCTGGCGATAGCAGACTCCCCGTGACGATCGATTCGACGGGAGACCGCCATCGCCAGCAGGCTGGCTCCCACAGGGGATCGTCGCTGTTCAGAGCTCGATCAGCGCACCCAGTTCGCGCTGAAGCTCGGACTCGTCCGCCAGGTTGAACTCGATCAGCCGCCGCAGGCGCTGGATCGACTCCAGGCTAATGTGCCGACAGACAAACCCCAGCTGGCCGCGGTCCTCGTGCGCCAGCTGGGCGTCCATCGTGATCTCGACCTCGTCGCTCAAGTGGATGCTGACGGAAAAATCCTGCTTCGGATCGCCGAGCCACGGCTGCGGCTTCTCGATCAAGAAACCCTTGAGTGACAGGTCGACCAGCTGCACCGGCCAGATGCGCTCGCCCTGGCTCAATTCGGTCTTGGCATCGAACGCAATACGTTTGAAGCGGCGACGCTCGCTCATGGTGCACTCCTCTTGACGGTACGCTGACTATAGACCCGGCCCGCCGGACGCGACCAGCCCGCAGCGGCCTCAGACCAATGTCGGGTATGGTCTTTACGGCCAACAGCGCTAAACTCGGGGTGGCTGTCTTTCTTGTCCACCCTGGCTGGAATAATAAAATGAAAAATAATAATAGCCCGCTACGCCACTTACCCTGGCTGGTGCTGGCAATCGTAGGGGCGTGCGCCCTGGGCGTCGTGGCCTTGCGTCGAGGCGAGGCGATCAACGCCTTGTGGATCGTGGTCGCCGCTGTGGCCATCTATCTGGTCGCGTACCGCTACTACAGCCTGTTCATCGCAAACAATGTGATGCAGCTCGATCCGCGCCGGGCCACCCCCGCCGTGATCAACAACGACGGTCTGGACTACGTGCCGACCAACAAACACATTCTCTTCGGACACCACTTCGCGGCCATCGCCGGCGCAGGCCCCTTGGTCGGGCCGGTGCTGGCGGCGCAGATGGGCTACCTGCCCGGCACCCTGTGGCTGATCGCCGGCGTGGTGCTGGCGGGCGCGGTGCAGGACTTCATGGTCCTGTTCATGTCCACCCGCCGCAACGGCCGCTCCCTGGGCGACATGGTGCGCGAGGAAATGGGCCGCATCCCCGGCACCATCGCCCTGTTCGGCTGCTTCCTGATCATGATCATCATCCTCGCGGTGCTGGCGCTGATCGTGGTCAAGGCCCTGGCCGAAAGCCCGTGGGGCATTTTCACCGTGATGGCGACCATCCCGATCGCGATGTTCATGGGCGTCTACATGCGCTACATCCGTCCGGGCCGCATCGGCGAGATCTCGGTGATCGGCGTGTTGCTGCTGCTGGGCTCGATCTGGCTGGGCGGGCAGGTCGCCGCCGATCCGGTGTGGGCCAAGGCCTTCACCTTCACCGGCGTGCAGATCACCTGGATGCTGATCGGCTACGGCTTCGTCGCGGCGGTGCTGCCGGTGTGGCTGATCCTCGCCCCGCGCGACTACCTGTCCACCTTCCTCAAGATCGGCACCATCATCGCCCTGGCGATCGGCATCCTGGTCACCATGCCCGAGCTGAAAATGCCAGCGCTGACCCAGTTCGTCGACGGCACCGGCCCTGTGTGGAAGGGCGGCCTGTTCCCGTTCCTGTTCATCACCATCGCCTGCGGTGCGGTATCCGGGTTCCACGCGCTGATCTCCTCCGGCACCACGCCGAAGCTGCTGGACAACGAAACCAACGCCCGCTACATCGGTTACGGCGGCATGTTGATGGAGTCCTTCGTGGCCATCATGGCAATGGTCGCCGCTTCGGTGATCGAGCCGGGCGTGTACTTCGCCATGAACAGCCCGGCCGCCGTGGTCGGCGGTGATGTGGTGGCGGTGGCGACGGCGGTCAGCAACTGGGGCTTCGCCATCACCCCGGATGCGCTGCAGGCCGTGGCCCACGACATCGGCGAAACCACCATCCTGGCCCGCGCCGGCGGTGCGCCGACCCTGGCGGTGGGTATCGCGCAGATCCTGCACAGTGTCCTGCCGGGCGAGAACACCATGGCGTTCTGGTACCACTTCGCGATCCTGTTCGAGGCGCTGTTCATCCTGACCGCCGTGGACGCCGGCACCCGCGCCGGGCGCTTCATGCTGCAGGACCTGCTCGGCTCCTTCGTGCCGGCGTTGCAGCGCACCGAGTCCTGGACCGCCAACCTGATCGCCACCGCCGGCTGCGTGGCGATGTGGGGCTGGCTGCTGTACCAGGGCGTGATCGATCCGCTGGGCGGCATCAATACCCTGTGGCCGCTGTTCGGCATCTCCAACCAGATGCTGGCGGGCATCGCCCTGATGCTCGGCACCGTCGTGCTGATCAAGATGAAGCGTCAGCGCTACATCTGGGTCACGCTGCTGCCGGCCGCCTGGCTGCTGATCTGCACCACCACCGCAGGCTTCATCAAGCTGTTCGACGCCAACCCGGCGATCGGCTTCCTGTCGCTGGCCAAGAAGTACAGCGATGCGCTGGCCGCAGGCCAGGTGCTCGCGCCGGCCAAGAGCGTGGAGCAGATGCAGCATGTGATCTTCAACGCCTACACCAACGCGACGCTGACGGCGCTGTTCCTGTTCGTGGTGTTCAGCATCCTGTTCTATGCGCTCAAGGTCGGCATCGCCGCCTGGGGCAAAAAAGAACGCACGGACAAAGAATCGCCGTTCCAGGCCCTGCCGGACGCGTAACCTGAGGATTGCACCATGTTCAATGACCTGAGTCGCCTCGGTAAATACCTCGGTCAGGCCGCACGCCTGATGGTCGGCATGCCCGACTACGACACTTACGTCGAGCATATGCAGACCAAGCACCCGGACAAGCCGGTGATGGACTACGAGACGTTCTTCCGGGAACGTCAGGAGGCCCGTTACGGCGGCAAGGGCGGGCCGAAGTGCTGTTGAGCTGACAGCCTGCGGCCGACGCGGTAAACCTGTGGGAGCCAGCCCGCCGGCGATAGCGGAGCGTCATTCGGCAACGATGCCGACTGACCCGCCCTCATCGCCGGCAGGCTGGCTCCCACAATTGTTTTGTGATTCTTTCAGATCAGGAGAAAACGCTTGTCCTCTCCCATTCCCGTCACGGTGCTCAGCGGTTTCCTCGGCGCCGGCAAGACCACCTTGCTGCGCCACCTGCTCAAGGCCGAGCACGGCCTGAAGATCGCCGTGATCGAAAACGAATTCAGCGACGCCGGCATCGACACCCAACTGCTCGGCGATGAGCCCGTGCAGGTCATGACCCTGGCCAACGGCTGCGTCTGCTGCACCATCCACACTGATTTGACCAAGGCCCTGTACCTGCTGCTCGAACGGCTGGACAGCGGCGAAATCGCCTTCGACCGGCTGGTGATCGAATGCACCGGCCTGGCCGACCCGGCACCGGTGGCGCAGACCTTCTTCATCGACGAAGAACTGCGCGAGCGCTACCTGCTCGACGGCATCATCACCCTGGTGGACGCCGCGCACGCCGACCTGCACCTGTCCCAGACCATCGCCCAGGCGCAGGTCGGGTTCGCCGACCGCTTGCTGGTGAGCAAGACGGACCTGGTGGACGAAGCCGCCTTCACCGCCCTGAGCGAGCGGCTGGCGCGCATCAACCGGCGGGCGCCCATCCGTGTGGTCGAGCACGGCCGGATCGACCTGGCCGAACTGCTCGACGTGCGGGGCTTCAACCTCAATGCCGACCTGGGCGGCGGGGTGAGCCTGAGGCCGGTGCGCCAGGCGCCGTCCATCGACCGCATCTCCAGCCTGGTGCTGCGCACCGACCGGCCGCTGGACATCGACCGCCTCAGCGGGTTCATGAACGAGCTGCTGGAGGAGCATGGACGGCAACTGCTGCGCTACAAGGGCGTGCTGAGCATTGCCGGAGAGGATCGGCGCCTGGTCTTCCAGGGCGTGCTGAAGCTTTACGGTTTCGACTGGGACACCGAATGGGCCGAAGGCGAGGCGCGGGAAAGCGTGATCGTGTTCATCGCCGATGACCTGCCTGAAGAGAAGATCCGGGCAGGGTTCGCCGAAATGGCAGGCTGAGGGCGCGGCGCCGGCAGGAGGGCTCCCACAGGTTTTGGGCCGCGCCGGCCACTGTGGGAACGGGCTTGCCCGCGAAGGCGATCTAGCCTGCGGCTCTGTGTTCGCGGGTCGGGTCGAGCAGTCTGTCCTCCAGGCGCTCCAGGTAACGGCTCATCAGCACCGCTGCCTTGTCCGCGTCCCCATCTGCCACCGCCTCGACGATCGCCGAATGCGCCTGCCAGGAGTCGCCCTCGGGGGGCTGTCCGGCATTGCGCGCAATGGCCAGCGACGTCAACGGCACCAGGTTGCCGAGAAAGTGCGCCAACGGCGCATTCCCCGCCAACTGCGCCAGTTGCAGATGAAACTCCCCGGAAAGCCGGATCGCCGCACCGCTTTGGGCTTGCGCCACGGCCAGGCGCTCGCGCTCCACGCATGCCCGCAGGCGCTTGAGCCCGTCAGGCGATGCGTTGCGGCAAGCCATGCGCACCAGCGTGGCTTCCGCCAGACGCCGAGCGTGCAGTGCTTGCCGGGTCTGCTCGGCATCGGGCTCGGCGACCCGTGGCCGATGATGGGTGCGCAACACAATGACATGCTCATGGGACAACTGCGTCAGCACCCGGCGCACCTGCGCGCGGCTGACGCCGAACATCGCCTTGAGGCTGTCTTCCGTGAAGCGGTCCGCAGGCCCGATCCGCTGCTCCAGGATCGCCTCGAGCAATTGCCGGTACAGATCCTCCGCCGGCGCCCGCAGGCCGGGGAAGGGCAGGGCCGCCGACATCCGGCGGGTGTGAGGCGACGTGGCAAGGCTGTTCATGACCGGTCTCCCGTGTGAGGCGATTCAGTTGCCGAGGTGGTCATCCGGAATGTTCAGCTCGATCCCCATCCGTCGTCCTTCGCGCAGGATGTGCCGACGCATTTCGGCGCTGGCCTGGGCGCTGTTCCGGTTGCGGATGGCGCGCACCACGGCTTCGTTCTCTTCCAGGCGTTCGGCCAGGTGCTGCGGCGAATTGCGCAGCACCTCGGCGCTCTGCTTGAGGGCGTTGCCGGTCTGCTGCACCACGCTCTGGAAGATCGGGTTGGCGGTCAGGGCGAACAGTTCTTCGTGGAAGGCGATGTAGGCGTTGGCCCCGGCTTCGCTGTCGCCGGCGTCGAGGGCTTCGCGCATGTCCATCAGGGTCAGGCGCAGTTGCCCGACTTCCTTGCTGCCGACCGACTGCGCCACCAGGCCGACGATGAACGGCTCCAAGGTGTAGCGCAGTTGCAGGACGTCCTCGAGGCTGGCGCGGGCGACGGCGCTGTCGGGGCTGTGCGTGTCCTCGGCCTGCGCCTCGAGCACCACCACGCCTTTGCCGGGCATCGAGCGCACCAGGCCCAGGGTTTCCAGCACGGTCACCGCCTCGCGCAGGCTCGGGCGGCTGATGCCCAGTTGTTCGGCCAGCTCGCGCTGGCCCGGCAGCATGTCGCCGGAACGCCACTGGCCTCGGGCCAGTGCGGCGCGGAGTTTTTCCACCACTGAGTTGACGACGGTTGAAGTAGTAATCACGTGTTCGCTCCATGGGCCGTGCCTGCGCTCCGGCAGGCACGGCGGTCATTCAGAATTCTTTGGCCGCCGCCCGGGCGGCCGGTTTTCTTGGCTGAAAGGTATAGCCTTGCTCGCCGCTGAGCACCTTGTTGGCCCGTTGCACATCGATGTCCCTTTCCCAGCGGGCGATGGCCACGGTGGCGACGCAGTTGCCGGTCAGGTTGGTCAACGCCCGGCCGATGCCCATGAACCAGTCCACCGCCAGCACCAGCACCAGGCCCACCACCGGAATCGCCGGGATCGCGGTCAGCGTCGCGGCCAGGATCACCAGCGCGGAGCCCGGAATGCCGTGGGCGCCCTTGGAGGTGATCAGCGACACCAGCAGGATCGTCAGCAGATCGGTCATGGCCAGCGGCGTGCCGGTGGCATTGGCGATGAAGACGATGGCCAGGGTCAGGTAGATCGAAAAGCCGTCGAGGTTGAACGAGTAGCCGGTGGGGATCACCAGCCCGACGGTGGAGCTGCCGATGCCCAGGTGTTCGAGCTTGCGCATCACTTGCGGCAGCACGGCGTCGGAGGACGCGGTGCCGAGCACGATCAGCAGTTCCTCGCGCAGGTACTTGAGCAACGGCCACAGGCGCAGGCCCGAAAGACGCATCACCAGGCCCAGGACCAGGGACACGAAGGCGGCGCAGGTCAGGTAGAACAGGCCGATCAGGCTGCCCAGGTGCTGCAGCGAATCCAGGCCGTACTTGCTGGTGGTGAAGGCGATGGCGCCGAACACGCCGATGGGCGCCAGGCGCACGATCATGCCCATGATCCGGAAGATCACATGGCTCAGTTCGTTGATCAGCCGCGAGATGCCGGAGGCCGCCTCGCCCACCAGGTTCAGCGCGCTGCCGAACAGGACGGAGAACAGCAGCACCTGCAGGATGTTGTTGTCGGCGAAGGCGCCGAGGGCCGATGCCGGAATCAGATCCATCAGGAACTGGGTGGTGGTGTGCATGTGCTGGCCGCGTTCGGCGATGTCGCCCATGTCGGCGGCGGCCAGCTGTTCCAGGTGGATGTTGGCGCCGCTGCCGATCCCGGTGGTGAAGGCGAAGACCAGGCCGATCACCAGGGCGAGGGTGGTCAGCACTTCGAAGTAGATCACCGATTTGAGGCCGATGCGCCCGACCTTCTTCAGGTCGCCGGCGCCGCTGATGCCGCTGACCACCACGCAGAACACGATCAGGCCGATGAGCATCTTGATCAGTTTGATGAAACCGTCGCCCAGCGGTTTGAGCTGGGCCGAGTATTCGGGGAGGGTCAGTCCGCAGACGATGCCGAGCATCAGGCCGAGAACCACTTGGAGGAAGATCGAACGCGAGCACCATCTGAGCATGGGAGGAATCCTGGTCGGTGTCCTGGCTGCCGGGCGCGTGGCGCTTCGGATTGAGGACTTAATTATTGTGGTCTTACCGGTATGTCCAGTGCGAGGGGGCAGAATAGGCGCTGTTTCGGAAGGGGTGCAAGTGAAAAATGACAAATTGGCTTGACCGGTCTGACCAGTGGTTCGGTGCTGCCGGTTATCTTGCCTTGCTTGTGAAGAGGCCAAAGCGCGGACGGTCATGTCCGCGCTTTGGCGTCGGGTAGGCGGTGCGATCCTTGCGATGCCGGATCAGTAGGGCGCGTTGCGCTGCAGGATGTTCAGCTTGAAGTCCAGTGCGGTCGAACTCTGGTTGGGGTCGGTTCGGATGAACGTGCCGACCTTGGGGTCATATCGGTTCCGGCTCAATCCGGCCCGGAGCAGTTTGCCGGCCCGCGTCTGTATCCGGACGGTGGGTGTGTCGCTGCCGAGTCGATCCAGCGTGACGATCTTGCCGCGGGCGTTCAGCAAGTTGAAAGTGGTCTGGTCGCCGTCTTCGGTGGCATAGGCGTTCAGGAAGTCTTCCTGCTCTTTGCTGACAGTCCTGTAGTAATAGTCTCCGGGAGTCAGAATATAGATCGTGTAATAGTCGTCGAGGCATCTGAAATAAAACGTCAGTGCGTCGGGTGCGACGTTTGGGTTCAGGAACAAATAATCGGAAACATCAATGTGGGAAGAAAGAGTGAAGGGCACGTAGTCGGGGCGCATTGTCGAGACTTTCTTGCCGTAGGTCAGTCTTGGAAAGTGAGGGTTTCCAAGAGGGGTGCTGAAAGTTGCAATGAAGGATTTTTCCTGGTCGGTGCTCATAGGATGCTCAGCGTTCTGAATGTTCGTTGAAAAGTGCAGTGTCGCGGGAAGTTGAAGTGCGTCGGGCAGGCGTGGGTCAGACTTCGTCCGGGTCACTCAGGAACGATGCGTTGCGCTCGATGATCCGCAGCTTGAACACGATGCCTTCCTTGTCGGTTTCGCCCAGGTAGCGGTAGGGCGCGCCTCTTCGGCGGAGGCTGCCGACATGCCGGGCGCTGCGTGCCTGGAGCCGGATGAGGTGGGTGTCGCGGGTCAGGTCCGGCAGCGTGATGACGCGGTTGTCCAGGTTCAGCAGATTGAAGGAGGTGGTGTCGCGACCGGCCGGGAGAAACGCCCCGAGGAAGCCGGAAGGGTCTTTGCTCAGGCAGTATCCTGCATAGACGGGGTGGGACCTTACATAGAGGTGGTAATAGTCGTCCGTGCAGCGGAAGTAGATCGTCATTGGCGCGGGATTGAGGATGTCCTGTCGGGAGCGATGGCCCAGCAGGTGGCTGTCGTTTTTCTGTTTCGGTGCGCCAGTGAAAAAGCCACCGGAAAACTGTGTGTCCAGGCGTGTGGCAGGAGTTTCGTGCAACAGGCCAAGAAAGTTAACGTGCTGAGTGTCCATTGCTAATGTTGCGATGAAAGAGTCTTGCCTGTTTGTTCTCATGGGTTCTTCCTTGAATTCCAGTGGTGAGTGGCATTTGGATTGTTTCTTAGTTGTATGTTTTGGTGTTGTCGTGTGGATGGATTTATTGGCGCTGGCGAATTTGGTGAACGATAACAGTTAGTTCTTTGGTGTGGTCGATAGTGATGGGGTGTTGTTGTTTCAAGTCTTGAATGGCAGGAGGGAAAGTTGCTTGGGGAAAGGGGCGCGAGTCAGGGGAACGGCATTTTGCGGGCGAAAAAAAACCGGCCAATCGCTTGGCCGGTTTTCCGTGCTGGGGTTCAGGCTGCCGTTAGGCGCCGTACACCGGCAGCTTCTTGCAGATGGCCTTGACCTTCTCGCGAACGGCGTCGATCACCGCTTCGTTGTTCAGGTCGGCCAGGATGTCGCAGATCCAGCCGGCCAGTTCCTTGCACTCGGCTTCCTTGAAGCCGCGGGTGGTCACGGCCGGGGTGCCGAAACGCAGGCCGGAGGTGACGAACGGCGAGCGCGGGTCGTTAGGCACGGAGTTCTTGTTCACGGTGATGAACGCTTTGCCCAGTGCGGCGTCGGCGTCTTTGCCGGAGATTTCCTGCTTGATCAGCGACAGCAGGAACAGGTGGTTCTGGGTACCGCCGGACACCACGTCGAAACCGCGCTCGATGAACACGCCGGCCATGGCCTGGGCGTTCTTCACCACTTGTTGCTGGTAGGCCTTGAACTCAGGCTGCAGAGCTTCCTTGAAGCAGATCGCCTTGGCCGCGATCACGTGCTCCAGCGGGCCGCCCTGGGCGCCCGGGAACACGGCGGAGTTCAGTTTCTTCTCGATGTCGGCGTTGGCGCGCGCCAGGATCAGGCCGCCACGCGGACCGCGCAGGGTCTTGTGGGTGGTGGTGGTCACGACGTCGGCGAACGGCACCGGGTTCGGGTAGACGCCGGCGGCGACCAGACCGGCCACGTGGGCCATGTCGACGAACAGGTAGGCGCCGACCTTGTCAGCGATGGCGCGGAAGCGCGGGAAGTCCAGCACCTGCGAGTAGGCGGAGAAACCGGCCACGATCATTTTCGGCTTGTGCTCGACCGCCAGGCGCTCGACTTCGTCGTAGTCGATCAGGCCGTTGGCGTCGATGCCGTACTGGATGGCGTTGTACAGCTTGCCGGAGGAGGACACGCTGGCGCCGTGGGTCAGGTGACCGCCGTGGGCCAGGCTCATGCCCAGGATGGTGTCGCCGGCCGACAGCAGGGCCAGGTAGACCGCGGCGTTGGCTTGGGAGCCTGCGTGCGGCTGGACGTTGGCGTAGTCGGCGCCGAACAGTTCCTTGGCGCGGTCGATGGCCAGTTGCTCAACCACGTCGACGTATTCGCAGCCGCCGTAGTAGCGCTTGCCCGGGTAGCCTTCGGCGTACTTGTTGGTCAGCACCGAGCCTTGAGCTTCCATCACCGCAGGGCTGGTGTAGTTTTCCGAAGCGATCAGCTCGATGTGTTCTTCCTGGCGCTGAGCTTCTTGCTCCATGGCGGCAAAAAGGTCGGCGTCGTACTTGGCAATAGTCAAATCACGGCTGAACATGGCGGTCCTCAAGGATCGGGGCAGAAAAGGGGGGCATTCTAACCCAACGGGTTTTGGATGGCATATGAAACGACATCATGTCGCAGACAAGTGGCGTTCATGGCCGAATGCGTGGCGTCCGTGCCGGCCTTTTCGCTGGCCAGCCAGTTCGCACAGTAACCGCTGATAACCACGAACTTCATGATTGACATCAAACTTTGTGGGAGCTGGCTTGCCAGCGATGGCAGCGCCGCAGATCCTCAGTCGAACATGAACAGCGCATCGTTGCTGAACTGCGCCTCGAACCGCCCCGCCGGCATCGGCCGGCCGAACAGGTAGCCCTGCACCTCGTCGCAGCCGTGCTCGCGCAGGAAGTCCAGTTGCTCGTGGGTCTCCACGCCCTCGGCGATCACCGCCAGGTTGAGGCTGTGGGCCATGGCGATGATCGCCCGGGCGATCTGCGCGTCCTGCTCGCCGGACGGCAGGCCGTCGACGAAGGTGCGGTCGATCTTCAGCACATCGATCGGGAACTGCTTGAGGTAGTTCAGCGATGAGTAACCGGTGCCGAAGTCGTCCACCGCGATACTCAGCCCGAGGTTCTTCAGGCCGTCGAGGATCTGCATCGCCTCGCTGACTTCGCGCATCAGGATGCTTTCGGTCAGCTCCAGTTCCAGGCAGGCCGGCGGCAGGCCGGTTTCGCGCAGGGTGGTGGCGATCCGCGTGCCGAGCTGGCCGTCGGAGAACTGCCGGGCGGAGATGTTCACCGACACCTTCGGCACGCGTACGCGGCTCTGGTGCCAGGTCTTGAGTTGGCGGCAGGCTTCGGCGATCACCCAGTCGCCGACGTCCACCACCAGGCCGAGCTCTTCCAGCACCGGGATGAAGTCCCCCGGCGGCACCAGCCCGCGACGCGGATGACGCCAGCGCAGCAGGGCTTCGGCGCCGGTCAGGCGCTTGCCGTCGCCGCTGAACTGCGGCTGGTAATACAGCACGAATTCGTTCTGCTCCAACGCGTGGCGCAGGTCGCTTTCCAGCTCCAGGCGCTCCAGCGCACTGGCGTTCATGTCGGCCTGGTAGAACTGGAAGTTGTTCTTGCCGCGTTCCTTGGCGTGGTACATCGCGGTGTCGGCGTTCTTCATCAGTTGGCTGAGCTCGTTGCCGTCCTGGGGGCTCAGGGCGATGCCGATGCTGGCGGTGACGAAGAACTCGCGGCCTTCGAGCACGAACGGTTTCACCAGGCTGGCGAGGATCTGCTCGGCTACGTGGATCGCCCGGTTGAGCGCCATCTCGCGGCTGGAGCGGTGCTGCAGCAACAGGGTGAATTCGTCGCCGCCCATCCGCGCCACGGTGTCGTCATCGTCGACGCAGGCCAGCAGGCGCGTGGCCATGTCCTTGAGCATGCGGTCGCCGGCGGCGTGGCCGAGGGAGTCGTTGATCGGCTTGAAGCGGTCGAGGTCGAGGAACATCAGCACCACCCACGACTTCTGCCGGTCGGCGGACTGCAGCGCGGTGTGCAGGCGGTCCTGGAACAGCGTGCGGTTGGGCAGGTGGGTCAGGGCGTCGTAGTAGGCGAGGCGGTGGATGCGTTGCTCGCTGGCCTTGCGCTCGCTGATGTCGCTGAAGAAGCACACGTAGCTGGCCAGGTCGCCTTCGTCGTCGAGCACGGCGGTGATGCCGACCCAGGCCGGGTAATGCTCGCCGTTGCGCCGCTTGAGCCAGACTTCGCCTTCCCAGGTGCTGTGCTGGTGCAGTTGCTTGAGCACATAGCGCAGGTGCGCGTCCTGCTGCTCGTCGACGGTGAGCATGTTCGGCAACTGGTCGAGGACTTCGGCCACCGCGTAGCCGCTGACCCGGCTGAACGCCTCGTTGGCCTGGACGATGTAGCCGGCGGGGTCGGTGATCAGGATCGCCGACGTCGAGTGCTCGAATACGGTGGCGGCCATGCGCAGGTCTTTTTCGGCACGGCGCTGCTGGCTGATGTCGCGGCCCACGCCGAGCACACCCTCGAAGGCGCCGTGCTCGTCCCACACCAGCACCAGGCGCAGCTCGATCGGGATCTTGCGGCCGTCGGCCCGCAGGCAGTCGAACAGGAACATCTGGGTCTGCACTTGGCTGCGCAGCAGCGCCAGTTGTTCGGGCTTGTCCAAGGCCTTGCTGACGCGGTCCATCAGGTGATAGATGCCGGTCAGCTGCTGCGGGTTGGCGATGGTCGACTGCCAGCCGTTCTGGAAGATCCACTCGGCGTCATAGCCCAGCACCGCCTGCACCGAAGGGCTGACGTAGTTGAGCGACATCTTGCTGTCGGTGGAGAAGATCACGTCGCTGATGCTTTCGGCGAGCATCCGGTAGCGCTGCTCGCTGTCGCGCAGGGATTCGCTGGCCTCGATCTGCTCGGTGATGTCCTTGGCCACGCCGATGATCCGTGTGACCTGATCGTGCTTGTCCCGGGCCAGCGCCTGTTCGCGGATGTCGAAGCGCCGCCATTTGCCGTCGCGGTGGCGAAAGCGCAACTGGCACTGCAGCAGTTGGCTGTAGCCGGCGTGGCGCTGCAGTTGGCGCGAGCGGTGGTAGTAGTCGGCGTCTTCGGGGTGCAGCAGGATTTCCCAGAAGTACTCGCCCATCTGATGCAGTTCGGTGCGGTTGTAGCCGAGGGTCTGGCCCAGGTGATGGTTGCTGAAGATCATCCGCTGGCTGATCACGTCCTGCACGTACAGGTGGTCCGGCACGGTGCGCACCACGTCCGACCAGAAGCCCTCGCGCTCCAGCAGCGACAGTTCGATCAGCTTGCGGCTGGTGATGTCGTTGATGCTCAGGATCACCGCTTTGTAGTCGTGCTGTTCCTGCGGCAGGCGCAGCACCAGCCACAGGTGCTGGTCGCGGCCGTTGATGTCCGGCAGCTTGATTTCGAGCTCCAGCTGCTTCTGTTGCTGGAGCACGGCGTCGAGCACCTGGTTGCCGATGGCGCAGTGGGTGTGCGGACGACCGTCGATCAGCAGCTGCCAGGCGTGCTCGCAGGAATTGACGTTGAGCAGTTGCAGCGCCACCTGGTTGACCTCGGTGATGCGCAGTTCCTGCAACAGCTGCTGGCGCTGCTGCGGGTGGTCGAGCCAGGCCTTGAGCTGGTCGCTGGTCTGCAGGCGGGCCTTGTCGAACACCTGCTTGAGCCCGGACAGATCCAGCACGCACAGGGCCACGCCGGTGCCTTCGAAGATGTCCTGGTAGCGGCGCCGGCCTTCATGCAGTTGGCGCTGGCGGCGGCGCATGTTGAGCAGCGCGATGAACGGCAGCAGCGAGAACGCCAGGCCCAGCAGGCATTTGCCGATGAAGGCCGGCAACAGTTGCTCGAGCACGCGCTGACGGTCGAACAGGCCGCGCAGTTGCCAGTCGCTGCTGCTCAGCGGCACGGTCAGCACGCTGTTGGCCAGGTCGTCCGGGGTCAGGGTGCTGGTGCGGGCGGAAGGCAGGACTTCGTCGCGGCTGATGATCTGATGGTTGATGCGGTTTTCCACCAGCCACAGCGGGCGGATGCCGGTGTCGCCCTGTTTGGTCAGCGAGGCGAAGAAGGTCGGGGTCAGGCGCAGCGCCCAGTAGCCGCGGGTACTGCCGCTGGCCTGGTGCAGCAGCAGGTGCACCACCGAACCGTCGTCGGCGTTGCTGAAATAGTGGGCCTGGGCGCGGCTGCGGCGCACCAGTTCGCCGAGGTAGTCGGCGTCTTCGCTGGCGGCGTCGCTGTCGCTGAGCACCTTGCCGGACGGGCTGAGCAGCGCCAGGCTGCGCAGGTCGGGCAGCGACTGCTGCAGCTTGCGCAACAGCGCCTGCTGTTCGTCGGCCGATTGCGGCTGTTCGACGATCGGTAACAGGTTGAGGGCGATCTGCGCGTTCAGCGCCATGTTCAGGCTGACCTGGGAGGCGAGATCGGCGGTGTAGTCGATGGTGTACTGGCGCTGGTTCTTCTGGGTTTCGCGCAGTTGGTCGAGCAGTTGCCAGAACAGCAGCGCCAGCAGCAGAAGCACCAGGGTCGCCAGCGCGCCTTTCAATGTTCCGCGCAGGGGCGAGCCGGGCGCCGGTTGGGTGCTGCTCACAGAGGCTGGCGGAGTGACATTGGACAAGCTGGAATCCTGCGGTTTGGCTGGACTGGCGCGACGTGCACTATAAGCCGGACGCCCGAAGGGCGGCTAGCATGCCTTGAGTTGTGGCGAAGTGCCAGCCCCGCTCGGCTGGACTGCCTTCCGTCATTCAGGTAGCTTTGCCGGTTACGCGGGAGCGTTCCAGCTCCTAGACTCAGACTTTTTCCGCGCGCACGCATTGGGCACTCTCAACTGAACGACGCGCACCGGTCTGGCCAGGCATCGCCTGCGCTCCACTCATTCATCCGTCACTGACCCTAGGTTCTCCATGGCTCAATACGTCTTCACCATGCATCGGCTGGGCAAAGTTGTTCCGCCGAAGCGGGAAATCCTGAAAAACATTTCGCTGTCCTTCTTCCCTGGCGCCAAGATCGGCGTGCTCGGCCTCAACGGCTCGGGCAAATCCACGCTGCTGAAAATCATGGCCGGCGTCGACACCGAGTTCGAGGGCGAAGCCCGCCCGATGCCGGAGCTGAACATCGGCTACCTGCCGCAGGAACCGCAACTGGATCCGGCCAAGACCGTGCGCGAAGTGGTCGAGGAAGCGGTCAGCGTGATCAAGGACGCCCAGGCCCGCCTGGACGAGGTCTACGCCGCCTACGCCGAGCCGGACGCCGACTTCGACAAGCTGGCCGCCGAACAGGCCAAGCTCGAAGCGATCCTGCAGGCCAGCGACGGCCACAACCTGGAGCGTCAGCTGGAAGTCGCCGCCGACGCGCTGCGCCTGCCGGCGTGGGACGCGAAGGTCGAACACCTGTCCGGCGGTGAGAAACGCCGCGTGGCCCTGTGCCGCCTGCTGCTGTCCGCCCCGGACATGCTGCTGCTCGACGAACCGACCAACCACCTGGACGCCGACTCCGTCGCCTGGCTCGAACACTTCCTGCACGACTTCCCGGGCACCGTGGTGGCGATCACCCACGACCGTTACTTCCTGGACAACGTCGCCGGCTGGATCCTGGAACTCGACCGCGGCGCGGGCATTCCTTACGAGGGCAACTACTCGGGTTGGCTGGAAGCCAAGTCCGATCGTCTGGCCCAGGAATCCAAGCAGCAGTCGGCCCACGAAAAGGCCATGAAGGAAGAGCTGGAGTGGGTGCGCAAAGGCGCCAAGGCCCGCCAGTCCAAGTCCAAGGCACGTCTGGCGCGCTTCGAGGAAATGCAGTCGCAGGAATTCCAGAAGCGCAGCGAGACCAACGAGATCTACATCCCGGCCGGTCCGCGCCTGGGCGACAAGGTCATCGAATTCAAGAACGTCACCAAGGGCTACGGCGACCGCGTGCTGATCGACAACCTGTCGTTCTCCATGCCCAAAGGCGCCATCGTCGGCGTGATCGGCGGCAACGGCGCCGGTAAGTCGACCCTGTTCCGCATGCTGATGGGCAAGGAAACCCCGGACTCCGGCAGCATCGAGATCGGCGAGACCGTGCAGCTGGCCTGCGTGGACCAGAGCCGCGAAGACCTGGACGGCAGCAAGACCGTGTTCCAGCAGATCTCCGACGGTTCCGACCAGATCCGCATCGGCAGCTACGAGATTCCGTCGCGCACCTACGTCGGCCGCTTCAACTTCAAGGGCGGCGACCAGCAGAAGTTCGTCAAGGATCTGTCCGGCGGTGAGCGCGGCCGTCTGCACCTGGCGCTGACCCTGAAGGAGGGCGGCAACGTCCTGCTGCTCGACGAACCGTCCAACGACCTCGACGTCGAAACCCTGCGTTCCCTGGAAGAGGCCCTGCTGGACTTCCCGGGCGCCGCCATTGTGATCTCCCACGACCGGTGGTTCCTTGACCGCGTCGCGACCCACATCCTGGCGTACGAAGACGACTCGCAAGCGGTGTTCTTCGAAGGCAACTACACCGAGTACGAGGCCGACCGCAAGAAACGCCTCGGCGACGCCGCGGCCCAGCCGCACCGTGTTCGCCACAAGAAGCTGGCCTGATCCGGCTGGTGGCATGAAAGAGAACGGAGCCTTAGGGCTCCGTTTTTTTGCCCTGCGCACTTTCACTGGAACCGCATCATGGCCATCGCCAGCAGGCTGGCTCCCACAGGTTCCGTGTCCGCCACCCACATTGTGGAAGCCAGCCTGCCGATGATCTGCGGCCAGCGCAAACCTGTGGAAGCCAACCTGCCGATGATCTGCGGCCAGCGCGAACCCTGTGGGAGCTGGCTTGCCAGCGATTGGGCCGGTGCATCCGACATCACCGGGGACTGATCCGACGCCCTCGACTGTGGGAGCCAGCCTGCTGGCGATGGCGTCAGTGAAGATTGCCGCCTAGGCCGGTTCGATGCGGATCACCTCGATCACCCGATCGCCGGCCGGGCGCTGCCACAGCACTTCGTCGTTGAGCCGGGCGCCCAGCAGCGCCCGGCCCAGGGGCGAGCTCCAGTTGATCAGGCCGCGGGCGACGTCGGCCTGGTCTTCGCCCACCAGTTGTACCCGGCGTTCGGTGTTGTGCTCGTCGGCGTAGGTCACCCAGCTGCCGATCTGCACCTTGTCGGTCGAGGTGGCGGCGGGCACCACCTGGGCGCTGCCGACGCGCTGCATGAAATAGCGCAAGTCCCGGTCGAGATCGGCCAGGCGCTGCTTGTCGGCCTGATCGCCCTTTTCCGATTGCTCGGCCAGCAGGGCCTGCAGTTCCGCCACTTTGGCCTGCAGCAGCGCAAAGCCCTGGGGCGTGACGTAGTTGGGTTGCGTGCTGACCTGCCGCTCGACCGGTTGGTCGGCCTGCGCGGCGGCGTTGTCCTCATTGACGAAAGCGCGGCTCATGGTCGCCTCCTTTGACGGGCCTTCTTAGGGAGTCGACCCATGGTCGCAGGCATCGTTCGGACGCGGTTGTCTGGAAACGACCTAAGGCGAGCGATACGCCCGCGCCGCGTCCCGATCCTTCTGCTGCTGCCAGGCGCGTTCGCGCTCGTCCCAGTGCTCGTTGCGGTAGTCGTCGCGATCCTTGTTTTCCAGCATGGCCTGGCACTGGCGGAAACCGTCGCTCCAGCCTTCGGCGTACTGCGCGTCCTTGAGGTAGCGCGGCACGTCCTTGCGGAACTCTCCGCTGATCGAGCCGGCCGCCTGTCGGCCGCTGACGCAGCCGTCATCGAAACCGTCGGCGAAGGCCGGTGGATAACCTCTGGCGATCAACTCTTCATGGGTGCTCTGGCAACCGCCGACCAGCAACAACACGCCCAGCAATCCCGCACACCGCCACATCTCGTTCTCCCGGGCCGTTTCACGGCTGATACGGGAAAGTCTAGAAGCGGATTCGTCCGGTGTGCGTGAAAGGCATGTGAGCAATTTGTTGAGCGTGCGCAAATCCCCTGTAGGAGCGAGCCTGCTCGCGATAGCGGTGTGCCAGCCCACGCATTCGTCGGCTGAAGAACCGAATCGCGAGCAGGCTCGCTCCTACAGGGGTGGTGGGGGATCAGTAGTGATACCACTTCACCTCAAGCATCACTTCGGTCTGCGGGGTGGCCAGATGGCTGAATTCGCGTTCGGCGCTCAGCCGCAGGCCGAGGTTGCGCGACAGTTCCCACTGCTGGTTGAGGCTCAGGCTGCGGCGCACTTCGCCGTTGGTGAAGTAATCGCCCTTGGCCTCCAGGCTGAGGTTGCCCAGCGGGTTTTTCCACAGCACGCCGCTGTTGAAGCCGGCGGCGGGGGCGATGAACCCGGCGAAGTCGTTGTTGTGTTCAATCCGCACCGTGCCGAGGGCGAAGCCGAGCATGTCCTCGCCCAATTGCCAGGTGCCGCCGCCTCCGCCGTTGACGTGGCTGACCAGGGTTTCGTCGTCGTGCTTGCCCGGCACCCGCTCAAGCCCCCCGGTGACCTGCCACGACAACGGCTGCAGCAGCGCGTTGCGCGGGGTCAGGGAGCGGATGGTGGCCAGGTCCAGCCGCTGGAACTGCCAATCGTTGCCCTCGTATTGGCGCAGCTTCATCTGCAGGATTTCGATCTGCGCGCCCAGCGGGAAGCTTTCGCCGTTGTCGTTGAGGTCGTGGTAGGCCATGCGCAGACCGTACTCGCCGAACGCCCGGTCGCCGCGGGTGCCCAGGCCGGCCTGCCAAGTGCGCGATTCGTGTCCGTCCTCGGGCAGGCCGGGGCGAGGGATCTCCAGCTCCGGCGCCGGGTTCTTGTTGATCGCCCGCAGCAGTTCGAAGCTGCGCTGGGCCCGTTGCGGATCGCGCTCCTGGCCGTTGGCGCGGTAGCGCTCCAGGCGGTACGCGGCATCGATGACCAGCGCCTGACGGTCGCGGGGCAGGGCCTTGAAGGCGGGCGCCTGCAACTGTTGCTGGTCGGCGCTGACCTTCAGCACCCAGTCCTGTTCCTCGTCGCTCAACGGCTCGGCGCGGCTGAGCAGTTCGCGCTCACGGGACGGACGGTATTCGATGTGCTCCACCAGGCCCGCGTCCTTCACCGCTTTGACGGTGTCGGTGGGGATGGCCGTGAGCGGGAACTGTTCGGTCAGGCGCAGGCCCGGGCGGGCCACCTGCAGCAGTTCGAGCAGGCGGTAGGAGCAGTTCTCGTCGAAGAAGAAGTAGTC
This sequence comes from Pseudomonas sp. B35(2017), assembly GCF_002113645.1. NCBI lineage: Bacteria > Pseudomonadati > Pseudomonadota > Gammaproteobacteria > Pseudomonadales > Pseudomonadaceae > Pseudomonas > Pseudomonas sp. B35(2017). The sequence continues at coordinate 228,587 of NZ_NEIZ01000006.1, forward strand.
GAACTTGATCTGCTTGAGCTCCCACACGTGCTCGACCATGCGCGCGGTTTCCTGCGGCGTCAGGTTCAGCCGGTATTCCCACAGGTCACGGTTTTCCAGGCTGCGGTACTCGGAGAGCTTTTCCTGGTAGGGCACCAGGGCGAACAGCCCCGGATAGCCGCCCATCAGGCCTTTCCAGGCGTAGAGGATGCTGTTGTCCGAGCCTTCGATGTAGGCGCCGAAGTTGATCGCGTAGCTGAGCAGCGACGTCTTGTCGCTTTGCACGTCGGCCTGGTCGATGCGCAGCAGCGTGTGGCCGAACATCGACGACGGGCTGTTGAGGTAGGCCGCCGGGAAGATCATCACCGCGCTGTGGGGCGAGACGTCCTTGAACCATTGCCGGAATTCGGCGCAGTCCGGGGCCGGCAGGTCCTTGAGGTTCAGTTGCGCCTTCAGCCAGCGCGTACGGGCCGGGTACACGCATTGGGCGTGCCGCTCGCCGAGGCTGGCCGGTGCGTACAGCGCCTGCACGGTGGCGGCCAGTTCACGGTCGGGGTGTTCGTTGCCGTCGGCGGCGAGGAAGAACCGGCTGTCGCTGACATAGCTGCGCCAGCCGCCGAGCTTGGCGGTCTCGTAGTGGCCCAGGGAAATCCAGAAGCGGTCGTTGGCTAGTTGCTGCAAACGTTGGGGATCGAGGTGGGGCGCGGCGGACAGCGGGGCGCAGGCACACAGCGCCAGCCAGGCAAGGCGTTTGAGCATAGGTGGCAACTTGAAATCGTCAAAAAGGGTTCGACGGGTAACGGCCGGTCAACCCATGCGGGAGCGAGCAGGCTCGATTCCACCGTCATTGCTGATGACTGGCCGGCATTTCCCGACAGAGGGCCGCTGCGAAAGAACAAAACCCGCTCCCCGAAGGAAGCGGGCGGGGCCTGGCTTAGGCCTGGGTCGCGTACTTGGCCAGGCGAGGGTCGGCCTTGAGGACGGCCAGGGTGTTGGTGTGCACGTCCTCGGCGGTCACGTCAGCCTTGCTGAAGATCTGCTGGAAGTGTTCGTGGGTCACGGCGGCGAAGTGCGCGCGGTCTTCCGGCGCCACGCCCAGCACCACGGCGTAGGTGGTCAGCGCTTCGCCCTGGCCCTTGGCCATGTCTTCGGACAGCTCGTTCATCATGCCGTTCATGGCGAACCAGGACTTGCCGCCGTAGGTCAGCGCCGCGTTGGTGGAGCAGCCGTTGGTGCCGGAGGTCATGCCGAACGTCGCGTTGCCGGAGGTGCCGTTGGTGGTGGAGGCGAGGAAGTGGGCCGGCGTGCCGCGCTGGCCTTCGAACAGCATGTTGCCCCAGCCGCAATCAGGGCCGCCCGGCGCCTGGGCCATGGCATTGATGGATACAGCGGTGAAGAGAGTACCGAGAAGAATCCGTTTCATAGCTTTGTTCTCTTTATGTGCGTACCAATGGACAGGGTTCTGGCCCCCCCAAGCTCTGTGCGTACAGACCCGAACGGCGCCAGTGGGCCGGTATTCGTTCCAGCCGCGCAGCTTGGAGTTTAGGCACGTTCGCCGGGTTCCGTCACATTTTCCTTCAGATTTGCGCACGGGCCGGCTTTTCGTGAGGGCGCAGGCCGGCGCATCGCCGCAAGGCGCCTTGCCAGTGGGTACGGGCAGCGCCAGAATGCCTCTTATCTGCCCCGCCTGATTGTTAAGGAAGCCCGATGCCTGATCCTGTTGCCGCCAGTTTGCGTCTGGCGCCCGAAGCGCTGACCCGTCCGTTTTCCGCTGAACAGTTCAGCTTCACCACCACCAACGATCTGGAGCCCTTTCGCGGTGTGCTCGGCCAGGAACGCGCGGTCGAAGCCCTGCAGTTCGGCGTGGCCATGCCGCGCCCCGGTTATAACGTCTTTGTCATGGGCGAGCCCGGCACCGGCCGCTTCTCGTTCGTCAAACGCTACCTGAAGGCCGAAGGCAAGCGCCTGCAGACCCCGGCGGACTGGGTCTACGTCAACCATTTCGACGAACCGCGCGAGCCCCGCGCCCTGGAGCTGCCGTCGGGCACCGCCGGCGCCTTCATCAATGACATCAACGGCCTGATCGACAACCTGCTGGCGACCTTTCCGGCCGTCTTCGAGCATCCGTCCTACCAGCAGAAGAAGAGCGGCATCGACCGCGCCTTCAACCAGCGCTACGACCGTGCGCTGGATGTGATCGAGCGCCTGGCCCTGGAAAAGGACGTCGCCCTGTACCGCGACAGCAGCAACATCGCCTTCACCCCGATGTTCGAGGGCAAGGCGCTGGACGAGGCGGAGTTCGCCCAGTTGCCGGAAGCCGACCGCGAGCGCTTCCACGAGGACATCTCCGCACTGGAGGAGCGCCTCAACGAGGAGTTGGCGAGCCTGCCGCAGTGGAAGCGCGAGTCGAGCAACCAGCTGCGCCAGCTCAACGAAGAGACCATCACCCTGGCCCTGCAGCCGTTGCTGGCGCCGCTGTCGGAAAAGTACGCCGAGAACGCCGGCGTCTGCGGCTACCTGCAAGCGATGCAGGTGTACCTGCTCAAGACCGTGGTCGAGCAACTGGTGGACGACAGCAAGACCGACGCCGTCGCCCGCAAGCTGCTGGAGGAGCAATACGCCCCCAGCCTGGTGGTCGGCCACCCGGTCAGCGGCGGCGCGCCGGTGGTGTTCGAGCCGCACCCGACCTACGAAAATCTGTTCGGCCGCATCGAGTACACCACCGATCAGGGTGCGCTCTACACCACGTACCGGCAGCTGCGCCCGGGTGCGCTGCACCGGGCCAACGGCGGTTTCCTGATCCTTGAGGCGGAAAAGATGCTCGGCGAGCCGTTCGTGTGGGATGCGCTCAAGCGCGCCCTGCAGTCGCGCAAGCTGAAGATGGAGTCGCCGCTCGGCGAAATGGGCCGCTTCGCCACCGTGACCCTGACCCCGCAGCACATCCCGCTGCAGGTCAAGGTGATCATCATCGGCGCCCGGCAGCTGTACTACGCGCTGCAGGACCACGATCCGGACTTCCAGGAGATGTTCCGCGTCCTGGTGGACTTCGATGAAGACATCCCGATGGTCGACGAAAGCCTGGAGCAGTTCGCCCAACTGCTCAAGACCCGCACCTCGGAGGAGGGCATGGCGCCGTTGACCGCTGACGCGGTGGCGCGCCTGGCCACCTACAGCGCTCGCCTGGCCGAACACCAGGGGCGGTTGTCGGCGCGGATCGGCGACCTGTTCCAGCTGGTCAGCGAAGCGGACTTCATCCGTCACCTGGCCGGCGACGAAATGACCGACGCCGGCCACATCGAGCGGGCGCTGAAGGCCAAGGCCACCCGCACCGGGCGCGTGTCGGCGCGGATCCTCGACGACATGCTCGCCGGGATCATCCTGATCGACACCGACGGCGCGGCGGTGGGCAAGTGCAACGGGCTGACGGTACTGGAGGTCGGCGACTCGGCGTTCGGCGTGCCGGCGCGGATCTCCGCCACGGTGTACCCGGGCGGCAGCGGCATCGTCGACATCGAGCGCGAGGTCAACCTCGGCCAGCCGATCCACTCCAAGGGCGTGATGATCCTCACCGGCTACCTGGGCAGCCGCTATGCGCAGGAATTCCCGCTGGCGATCTCCGCGAGCATCGCGCTGGAGCAGTCCTACGGCTACGTCGACGGTGACAGCGCTTCGCTGGGCGAGGCGTGCACGCTGATCTCGGCGCTGTCCAAGACCCCGCTCAAGCAGTGCTTCGCCATCACCGGCTCCATCAACCAGTTCGGCGAGGTGCAGGCGGTCGGCGGGGTCAACGAGAAGATCGAAGGCTTCTTCCGCCTCTGCGAAGCCCGCGGGTTGACCGGCGAGCAGGGCGCGATCATTCCCAAGGCCAACGTCGCCACGCTGATGCTCGATGAGAAGGTGCTGGCGGCGGTGCGCGCCGGGCAGTTCCACGTTTATGCGGTGAGCCAGGCCGACGAGGCGCTGAGCCTGCTGGTGGGCGAGCCGGCCGGTGAGCCGGACGCCGACGGCCAGTTCCCGGAAGGCAGCGTCAACGCTCGCGTCGTGGAGCGTCTGCGGGTGATCGCCGAGATGATCAGCGAAGAGGACCTGAAGGAGGCCGAGAAGGAAGCGGCCCAAGAGGCATTGGCCGAAGCCAAGCCGGCCTGAAGGCCGATGCGGTAAACCGGTGGGAGCTCGCCTGCGGGCGATTGCGGCGTGTCATTCGACATCTGTCTGTCTGACGTTCCGCCATCGCCGGCAGGCGGGCTCCCACCGTCGCATTTAGGCGGGAACGTGCGGGAAAGTGCCATCACTCTGGCGCCAAAATTCACACAATGACCATTCGGCGCCTTCTGGTCGTATCCGGTTGGCGCAGACGACTTTTCTTCTATTCTCAGCTCAAGGACATCGAGAGCATCACTGGATCGAAACAGCCTTCCCTTGAGGGTTGAACACCGGCTTCACCGAGGGTCGCCGCCATGTCGCGCAACCTCTGCCTCACCCGTCAGTGCCTGGGTCTTGTGACCCGTATCGAATGCGCCATCAAGCCCCTGGCCGGCGACACCGGCATGTGGACGCTGCTCTTCGCCGCCGGCATGGCCGGCGAACAACCTTCCGCCATCAAGGCCCAGGGCCCTTTCCACGGGCCGGTCGCCGCCGAGTCGATCCTCGACACCATCGTCGAAAGCCTCACGATGCACGGTTATGAGCTGGCCGACGATCCGCAGATCTGGAGCCTGCACCTGCAAGCCCAACTGCGGCAGATCAACGGCGGCCGCAGCCGCAGCCTCAACTGAGCCTTCCGGGTCCGGGGCTCAGGGGGCCGTGCCCGGTGCCTGAGCCTTGTCGAGTTTGACCTCAAAGCCGTACTGCACGGTGGCGAGGTCGGTTCGCCGGTAGGTTTCCACCTGCGTGGGACGACCGTAGAAGTAGTGCACGCCGAAGATCGCCGGGCCCTCTGCGCCCGCGTCGTGGCTGACCGAAAGAATCTGCTTGAGGTACTGGCCGCTGCCGTCCTTGACGAAGAAGCGCCACTGGTCGGCCGCGAACCGCTTCAGATCCACCACCAGCATGTTGTTGCGGATGTCCAGGCCCTTGGGCAAGGACTTGGCGTCGAACGTCTGCTTTTCCACCGTGGCCAGGAACAGCGGCATGGAGCCGACCGCAAACGCCGGGGTTTCCGGGAACAGGTTCAGATCGTAGGTGATCGTGCCCGACAGCGGATCGACCTGGTACGCCTCCGGCGGCAGTTCGATCGGCTCGTCCCGTTCGCCGTTGCGCTTTTGCGTGAAGAAAGTCACCGGGCTGTCGCCGGGGCTGAAGTCCTCGCCGAGCAGTTCGTCGTTGAAGGTCTTGCGGTGATCGAACTCGATCCGGGCGGCACTGGGCTCCTCCACCGACTGGCGGATGCGGATGCTGTCCTTCAGCTGCTGCTCGGTCAGGGCCGCGCCCTTGAGCCAGTCCGCGGCCTGGTCGTCATACACCGTCACCGGCAGGTCCAGTGGCTGCACCGCCTTCGCGGTGGTGTGCGGATCCAGGTGGCGCACCGGCAGATCCAGCGGCTTGCGGGTCACGCTCACGTTCGAGAAGTCCAGCACGCTCACTTCGAGGGTCTCGACCGGGCCATGGAAGTACACCTTGTTGTAGCGGCGCGGGTGCTGGCGCTCGAAGGCGCTCTGGCCGTCGTTGAGCTGTTTCTCCAGAGCGTCGCTCCAGGCCTTTTGCTGCTGCAGGTGCGCCAGCTGTTCCTGGTAGAACGCGACCTGCTCCGGGCTCTCGTTGATCGACCCGGCGCGCTTGAGGTATTGGCCGGTGGCGTCGCGGGCCTGGACGATCATCGGGTTGAGCGGTGTGCCGCCGACCTCAGGGGCCAGGGGCAGGCTGTTGCTGAATTCGACTTCGGCGTAGTTCTTCTCAAGCTTGAGCAGCGTGACGCTGAGATTGCCGTCGGTGCGGGTCTGGCCGATGTCCTGTTTGCCGAGGTCAAAGCCGTGCAGGCGCCCGGGGGCGATGACCTCGATCTCGCCCAGCAGGCTGACCGGCTGCGGCTGGCTCTTGCGGTCGATGTCCAGGCCTTCGATGAAGGGGTAGGACAGGGTCAGGTCGTCGGGGGTGGAGCTGGACGGGCTGAGCTGGATGCCCGGGTCGGTCTCCGACCATTCCGTTTGCCAGGCGATCACCCGTTTGTCGCTCAAGGTCACCGACTGCCATTGCACGCCGTGGGGGAACAGGAAGCCGCCGGGGATGTTGAGGTTGAAGGGGAACACCGGCTGCAGATCGGTGAGGTAGTCGGAGCCGACGTCCTTGCGCAGCACGAACAGGCCATCGATGAACGTATCGACCAGCGCCTGGGGCGTGGGGTAGTGCCTGAGCGCGCCGAGGGCGTCTTCGCCGTACTCGGTCTTGGCCGGTTGGCCGTCGAGCCGCCGCCGGGCGCGTTCGAGCAGCAGCAGCGAACCGCCGAGTTCGGTCACGGCGTCCTTGAGCTTGGGGTCGGTGATGGCGTCCAGCGACTGTTCGAACTGCGCGGTCTTTTCCTCAAGGCTCGGGCCGTGCTTTTCGTCGTCCGGCGAGCAGCCGCCCAGCAGCAGAGCGAGGCACATTCCGGCAGTCGTCATCGGCAAGCGCACATCCATTTCCAGTCGTCCTGTCCACTGTCGCGGGGCTGTCAATGATCTGGACACTAGCAGAAAAACTTTGACACACACACGCAGGTGGCGGATTTCCGGGCGGTTTCTGGCGCTCGCGGGGGGCTGGTATACTCGCCGCCGATTACAACCCCTTGTGTGAGATTCAATGGAACGCTTTGTCGAAAACGCAATGTACGCCTCGCGCTGGCTGCTGGCGCCGATCTACTTCGGTCTGTCCCTCGGGCTGCTGGCGCTGGCGCTGAAATTCTTCCAGGAAGTCTTCCACGTCATCCCCAACGTGTTCGAGATGGCCGAGTCGGAACTGATCCTGGTGCTGCTGTCGCTGATCGACATGGCGCTGGTGGGCGGCCTGCTGGTGATGGTGATGATTTCCGGCTACGAGAACTTCGTCTCTCAGCTGGACATCGACGACAGCAAGGAAAAGCTCAACTGGCTGGGCACCATGGACTCCTCGTCGCTGAAGATGAAAGTGGCGGCCTCGATCGTGGCGATCTCCTCGATCCACCTGCTGCGCATCTTCATGGACGCCAAGAACGTCGACCCCGAACACCTGATGTGGTACGTGATCATCCACATGACCTTCGTGGTCTCGGCGTTCGCCATGGGTTATCTGGACAAAGTGACCAAGCACTGAGTCGCGATGGGGAAGCTCGCCCGACGGCTTCCCTCTTCAAGCAGGAAAAACACCGCCCGTCCGTTGCAAAACAGACGGGCGGTCTCGTTCATGGCTTGTGCTTTGTCGTGCCGAAGCCTATCCCTGTAGGCGTCCAGACCCGCCGTCGCGTGAGGTGCGCCCATGAACCTGCAAGAGCTGAATGCGTTTGCCGTCGCCAGGAAGGTCGATGAACTGAACCTGATCTCCATGGAGGGCGGAATCTATCTGCTCGAGGCGCGGATGCACGGCGCGGCATACCCGCTCAGCGGCACCGATGGGCAGATGCTGACGCTGCGTTCGGTGGAGCACGCCCGGGATCTGCTGCACAACTTCCCGGTGCTGCCGTTCAACCTGGTGCACACCTCGGTGCACGACGAGATGTGCGGTCTCGGCGCCAGCGGCGAGGAAAGCCTGAAAGTGCCGTTGGCGTGGCGCTCGGCGCTGTAGCGCCCGCGATCCGATCAAAGCCTGGGCATCTGTGCTAGTCTGCTCGCCCTTTTGGTTCCGGGCGAGCCGGGACGCGCTGTGCATGCACGGCCAGTCCCGGGCCGTCCGCACAGCGGAGCAGTGTCATGTCCGAAGTAAATCTGTCCACCGACGAAACCCGCGTCAGCTACGGCATCGGCCGTCAGCTGGGCGACCAGCTGCGCGACAACCCGCCACCGGGCGTCAGCCTGGACGCGATCCTGGCCGGCTTGACCGACGCGTTCGCCGGCCAGCCAAGCCGTGTGGGCCAGGAAGAGATGTCCGCCAGCTTCAAGGTGATCCGCGAGATCATGCAAGCCGAAGCCGCTGCCAAGGCTGAAGCCGCCGCCGGCGAAGGCCGTGCGTTCCTGGCCGAAAACGCCAAGCGCGAAGGCATCACCACTCTGGCTTCCGGCCTGCAGTTCGAAGTGCTGACCCAGGGCGAAGGCGCCAAGCCGACCCGTGAAGACAACGTGCGCACCCACTACCACGGCACGCTGATCGACGGCACTGTGTTCGACAGCTCCTACGAGCGCGGCCAGCCTGCCGAATTCCCGGTGGGCGGCGTGATCGCCGGCTGGACCGAAGCCCTGCAACTGATGAATGCCGGCAGCAAATGGCGTCTGTACGTGCCGAGCGAGCTGGCTTACGGCGCGCAAGGCGTGGGCAGCATCCCGCCGCACAGCGTTCTGGTGTTCGACGTCGAGCTGCTCGACGTTCTGTAAGGACTGGCCTGCCTTGATGGCAGGCTAATGTGGGAGCCAGCCTGCTGGCGATAGGATCGACCGGTTCTTTGGGGGCCGCGCGGATGCCATCGTCAGTTGGCTGGATCCCACCGTTCCTGCGGTGGTTTTCATACTTCGATCTTGTTGTGCAATTCACCGGTCGGGCGCAAGGCCCGGGCGTAGCAGAACAGGAACAGATTGCGCACCAGCTCCTTGAGCACCAGCGGTTCGCTGGAACTCAGGCCGCTGACGTCCAGGTCGCCCTGATCCTGCAGTTCATGCAGGGCTTCTTCTTCCAGCACCGCGCAGACTTCCCCGGTTTCCCGATGCAGGATCCGCAGGTAAGGGTGCGGACGGTCCAGCCAGGCGTCGATCAGATAAGTCATGGTTCTCATCTCCATTGAAAGGGTTCAATGAGAATAATTCTTATTCGTCAAATAGCAAGCGCCTATTGGCGGTTTGCGTTTTTTTGCGGGTAAAGATTGCGTAAGGTCAAAACGGCTGGCGTTTGGCCATTGCGTTGCGGCGAGGGGAAAGCGAGGGAGGGGTCGCCATCCCGCGTCGGGCGCGGGATGGCAGGCAGCGGGCTCAGACCTTTCTGACGAACTCGGACTTGAGCTTCATCGGGCCGATGCCGTCGATCTTGCAGTCGATGTCGTGGTCGCCGTCGCACAGACGGATGTTCTTGACCTTGGTGCCGACCTTGACCACCAGCGAGGTGCCCTTGACCTTCAGGTCCTTGATCACGGTGATGGTGTCGCCGTCCTGCAGGACATTGCCCACCGCGTCTTTCTTCACGGTGTCTTCGGATGCCGCGTCGGCTTCACCGTTGGCGGACCATTCGTGGGCGCACTCCGGGCACACCAGTTGGGCACCGTCTTCGTAGGTGTATTCGGAATTGCATTTCGGGCAGGGTGGCAACGTGCTCACTAAGGCTCCTTGGTATGAGGATCGTTAAAGGGCGCACATTGTATAGGGTTTTAAGCGAAGCAGGGCATTGCATGCAAAGCACTGCGGGAGCGGAGCTGCTCGCGATGGCGTCTGACATGACGCTATCGCAAGCAAGCCCGCTCCCGCAGGGGCAGCAAGATCAGTGCGTGCGGGCGACCGCGAACTCGCTCAGTTCGACCAGCGCATCGCGGTATTTGCTGGCAGGCAGCGCTTCGAGGCACTTGATGGCACGGGCCACGTAGTCGCGGGCCAACTGCGCGGTGTAGTCCAGCGAGCCGGAGGCTTCGACCGCCGCACGGATGCTTTCGAGGTCTTCGATGCCGCCTTTCTGGATCGCCTGGCGCACCAGGGCCGCCTGTTCCGGCGTGCCTTCGCGCATGGTGTAGATCAGCGGCAGGGTCGGCTTGCCTTCGGCCAGGTCGTCGCCGACGTTCTTGCCCAGCGTGTCGGCGTCGCCCTTGTAGTCGAGCAGGTCGTCGACCAGTTGGAACGCCACGCCCAGGTGGTCGCCGAAGGTGCGCAGGGCCTCGGCCTGTTCGGCGGTGGCGCCGGCCAGCGCGGCGGCGCTGTGGGTCGAGGCTTCGAACAGCATCGCGGTCTTGCCGCGGATGACTTCCATGTAGGTCTCTTCGGTGGTGCTGGCGTCGCGCACCTTGGACAGCTGCAGCACTTCGCCTTCGGCGATGATGCGCGTGGCCTGGGACAGGATCTTCATCACCGGCATCGAGCCCAGTTCGACCATCATCTCGAACGAGCGCGAGTACAGGAAGTCGCCGACCAGCACGCTCGGGGCGTTGCCCCACATGGCGTTGGCGGTGGAGCGGCCGCGGCGCATGCCGGACATGTCGACCACGTCGTCATGCAGCAGGGTCGCCGTATGCAGGAATTCGATGGTGGCGGCCAGCAGGCGCAGGTCGTCGCCCTCGCGGCCCAGGGCCTTGCCGCACAGCAGCACCAGCAGCGGGCGCAGGCGTTTGCCGCCGGCTGACGTGATGTAATCGCCGATTTTCGACACCAGCGGCACGCGGGAAGTCAGCTGTTTCTTGATGATGCCGTCGACGGCGCTAAAATCGTCCGCCACCGCGCGGTAGAAAGCTTGGGGTTGCATCAGAGACAGGTGCTCCAGAAGGGTTGCGCGGCATGCTAGGACCCACGTCCGCAGGTGTCAAGGCGCGATGGATGGCCCCTTGCGCGGCGTCGGCGGCTTGCGTACAATCGCGCACCCTGAACTTCCTGGGCAGCACCTGCCTTACGCAATTGCACTTGGGCCGTTCCAGCCCCATGCAGCCATGCCAGCCAATACCTCTTCCTATAAAGAGCTGGGTGAGCAGGATTATCGGAGAAATACCATGTACGCAGTAATCGTTACCGGCGGTAAGCAATACAAAGTCGCTGAAGGTGAATACCTGAAGATCGAAAAACTGGAAGTCGCCACCGGCGAATCCGTGACCTTTGACCGCGTTCTGCTGGTCGCCAACGGCGACGACGTGAACATCGGCGCACCTGTTGTTGCTGGCGCAACCGTCAAGGCTGAAGTGATCTCCCAAGGTCGTCACGATAAAGTCCGCATCATCAAGTTCCGTCGCCGTAAGCACCACATGAAGCGTATGGGCCACCGCCAGTGGTTCACCGAGATCAAAATCACCGGTATTCAGGCTTAATTTCAGCCTAATTCCTCACTAGGAGAATTGAACTCATGGCACACAAAAAAGCTGGTGGTAGTACCCGCAACGGTCGCGACTCAGAAGCCAAACGACTTGGCGTGAAGATGTACGGCGGCCAGGCCATCAAGGCCGGCAACATCATCGTGCGTCAGCGCGGCACCCAATTCCACGCTGGCTACGGCGTTGGCATGGGCAAGGATCACACCCTGTTCGCGAAAATCGAAGGCGTGATCAAGTTCGAAGTAAAGGGCGCTTTCAACCGCCGTTACGTGAGCGTTGTCGCAGCCTGATTGCGAGAATGCTGGAGAAGCCCTGTCTTGCGACGGGGCTTTTTCGTTTGTGGGATGAGTCTCTTGCAAAGCTGTTTGTATGGGCTGTCGGCGTGCGATGCGGGTCGTGTATTGGGGTCGCTGCGCTCATCTTTGCAAGAGTCTTATGTCTTGATTGTTTTTCGGCTCGTCCGTACGGCGAGAGGCGTTGGTTATGAAGTTTGTTGATGAAGTATCGATCCGCGTGAAGGCGGGTGACGGCGGCAACGGGTGCATGAGCTTCCGTCGCGAGAAGTTCATTGAGAACGGCGGTCCGAACGGCGGTGACGGCGGTGACGGCGGTTCCATCTACATGATGGCCGACGAAAACCTCAACACCCTGGTGGACTACCGTTACACCCGGCATTTCGATGCCGAGCGCGGCTCCAACGGCGGCAGCACCGACTGCACCGGCAAGAAGGGCGAAGACCTGATCCTGCGCGTGCCGGTCGGCACCACGGTGATCGACTCGTCCACCCAGGAAGTGATCGGCGACCTGACCAAGTCCGGTCAGAAGCTGCTGGTGGCCCATGGCGGCTGGCACGGGCTGGGCAACACCCGCTTCAAGTCCAGCACCAACCGCGCGCCGCGCCAGACCACGCCGGGCAAGCCGGGCGAGCAGCGCGACCTGAAGCTGGAAATGAAAGTGCTGGCCGACGTCGGCCTGCTGGGCTTGCCGAACGCCGGCAAGAGCACCTTCATCCGTTCGGTGTCGGCCGCCAAGCCGAAAGTCGCCGACTACCCGTTCACCACGCTGGTGCCGAACCTGGGCGTGGTCAGCGTCGACCGCTGGAAGAGCTTCGTCATCGCCGACATTCCGGGGTTGATCGAAGGTGCATCCGACGGCGCCGGCCTGGGCATCCGTTTCCTCAAGCATCTGGCGCGCACCCGTCTGCTGCTGCACCTCGTGGACATGGCGCCGCTGGACGAAAGCAGCGCGGCGGATGCGGCGGAAGTGATCGTCAACGAGCTGACCAAGTTCAGCCCTTCGCTGGCTGAGCGCGACCGTTGGCTGATCCTGAACAAGTGCGACCAGATCCTCGAGGAAGAGCATGAGGCTCGGGTCAAGGAAGTGGTCGAGCGCCTGCAGTGGGAAGGTCCGGTCTACGTGATCTCGGCCATCGCCAAAGAGGGCACCGAGCGCCTTACCCGCGACATCATGCGTTACCTGGAAGACCGCGCCGACCGTCTGGCCAATGATCCGGCCTACCAGGAAGAGCTGGCCGACCTCGATCAGCGCATCGAAGACGAAGCTCGTGCCCAGTTGCAGGCCCTGGATGACCAGCGCGCCCTGCGCCGCAGCGGCGTGAAGTCGGTCCATGACATCGGCGACGATGATTGGGACGAGGAAGACGTGGATGACGACGACGGTCCGGAAATCATTTACGTGCGCGACTGATCCGTTGCAGTAAACTTAAGCGCCGCTCAATCGAGCGGCGTTTTGGTATCTGGAAAACGGTAGCCACAAATAACGTCACGGGCGGCGCTGGGTCGCGCTGCCCTCAAGCTAAGGTTGAAGATGATGCGGAGCAAGGTGACAGGTGCGCAGCGTTGGGTCGTGAAGATCGGCAGCGCTTTGCTGACGGCTGACGGCAAGGGGCTGGATCGTGCGGCAATGGGTGTCTGGGTCGAGCAGATGGTGGCCCTGCACGAAGCGGGCGTGGAGCTGGTGCTGGTGTCCTCCGGGGCGGTGGCGGCCGGCATGAGCCGTCTGGGCTGGAGCGCACGACCCAGTGCGATGCACGAGCTCCAGGCGGCCGCCGCCATCGGCCAGATGGGGCTGGTGCAGGCCTGGGAGTCGAGCTTTGCCGAGCATGGCCGGCATACCGCGCAGATCCTCCTGACCCACGACGACCTGTCCGACCGCAAGCGCTACCTGAACGCCCGCAGCACCTTGCGCGCGCTGGTCGAGCTGAAGGTGATCCCGGTGATCAACGAGAACGACACCGTGGTCACTGACGAGATCCGTTTCGGCGACAACGACACCCTGGCGGCGCTGGTGGCCAACCTGGTGGAGGCGGACCTGCTGGTGATCCTGACGGACCGCGACGGCATGTTCGATGCCGACCCGCGCAGCAATCCGGATGCGCAGCTGATCTACGAAGCCCGTGCCGACGATCCGGCGCTGGATGCGGTGGCGGGCGGCACCGGCGGTGCGCTGGGGCGCGGCGGCATGCAGACCAAGCTGCGGGCGGCGCGTCTGGCGGCGCGTTCCGGTGCGCACACCATCATCGTCGGCGGGCGCCTGGAGCGGGTGCTGGATCGCCTCAAGGCGGGCGAGCGTATCGGCACGCTGCTGTCGCCGGAGCGCGGCATGCTGGCGGCGCGCAAGCAGTGGCTGGCCGGGCATCTGCAGACCCGCGGCACGCTGGTGCTGGACGACGGGGCGGTGTCGGCTTTGTCTCAGGGCAACAAGAGCCTGCTGCCGGTCGGCGTCAAGTTGGTGCAGGGCAGTTTCCGCCGCGGCGAGATGGTGGTCTGCGTGGCGCCGGACGGTCGTGAGATCGCCCGTGGCCTGGCCAACTACAGCGCCCTGGAGGCACAGAAGATCATCGGTCAGTCGTCGGATGCCATTGTCGGCCTGCTGGGCTACATGGCCGAGCCCGAGCTGGTTCACCGTGACAACCTGATTCTGGTGTGAGGATGCGTGCGATGCGGATTGCAAAAGGACTGTTGGGGCTGCTGATGGCGTTGCCGTTGGCGGTCTCGGCCGAGGAGATCGGCCAGGTGTCGACCGTGTTCAAGTTCGTCGGCCCCAACGACCGGATCGTGGTCGAGGCGTTCGACGATCCCAAGGTCGACGGTGTGACCTGCTACCTGTCCCGTGCCAAGACCGGTGGGGTGAAGGGCGGCCTGGGGTTGGCGGAGGATCGCGCCGAGGCGTCCATCGCTTGTCGTCAGGTCGGGCCGATCCGGTTCAAGGGTGAGCTGAAGGATGGCGAGGAGGTGTTCAAGGAGCGCACCTCGCTGGTGTTCAAGACCATGCAGGTGGTGCGGTTCCTCGACAAGAAGCGCAATACCCTGGTGTATCTGGTCTACAGCGACCGCCTGATCGAAGGCAGTCCGCAGAATGCGGTGACGGCGATCCCGATCCTGCCGTGGGCGCCTGCCCAGTAGTCATCCGGAGGTTCCCGCAGGGGCTGTGCGCGGCACGGAACCTGTGGGGGCTGGTCTGCTGGCGATGGCGGCAGGGTAGGATCGAGCATTTTCCGCATCCGCATCCGCATCCGCATCCGCATCCGCATCCGCATGCGCCAAATCGCAGGCAATAAAAAACCGACCCTTGGGTCGGTTTTTCAGTGACTACGTCGCTTAGGCAGCTGCTTTCAGTGCCTTGACGTGGCCATTCAGGCGGCTCTTGTGGCGAGCGGCCTTGTTCTTGTGGATGATGCCTTTGTCGGCCATACGGTCGATGACAGGCACAGCCAGGGTGTAGGCAGCTTGAGCTTTTTCAGCGTCTTTTGCGTCGATGGCTTTAACTACATTCTTGATGTAGGTACGAACCATGGAACGCAGGCTGGCGTTGTGGCTGCGACGCTTCTCAGCCTGTTTTGCACGTTTTTTGGCGGAAGGTGAGTTGGCCACCGTCGAGCTCCTCGAAAGACTTTTTAGGGAATAGCAAACAAAATAGGCCGCGAATCATGCCGATGAGTTGAAGTCTTGTCAAGGGCGCTTGAGACGTTCCGCTAAGTGGTAGGCATAACGCGACGGGATATTTCTTTCCGGCGCATGACCTGTAAACTCGCGAGCTTTGGCTCTGTGCTGTTGCGGCGCGGAGTATCGCACAAGTGGGCGCACAGTTCGCCTGCTGTTTATCGACAGGCACACATTCCTTCAATGAATCTGCTCAAATCGTTGGCCGCCGTCAGCTCTATCACGATGCTTTCCCGGGTTCTCGGGTTTGTCCGCGACACGCTCATCGCGCGCACGTTCGGCGCCGGAATGGCGACCGACGCCTTCTTCATCGCCTTCAAGCTGCCCAACCTGCTGCGGCGGATCTTCGCCGAAGGCGCGTTCTCCCAGGCGTTCGTGCCGATCCTGGCCGAATACAAGAGCCAGAAGGGCGAGGAGGCCACCCGCACGTTCATCGCCTATGTCTCGGGCCTGCTGACCCTGGTGCTGGCCCTCGTCACGGCGCTGGGCATGCTCGCCGCGCCGTGGGTGATCTGGGCCACCGCGCCGGGCTTCGCCGATACGCCGGAGAAGTTCCGCCTCACCTCCGACCTGCTGCGGGTGACTTTTCCTTATATATTGCTGATCTCGCTGTCTTCGCTGGCCGGAGCGATCCTCAACACCTGGAACCGCTTTTCGGTGCCGGCCTTCGTGCCGACGCTGCTGAACGTCAGCATGATCGTGTTTTCGCTGTTCCTGACCCCGTACTTCGATCCGCCGGTCATGGCCCTGGGCTGGGCGGTGCTGGTCGGAGGCCTGGCGCAGCTGCTCTACCAGCTGCCGCACCTGAAGAAGATCGGCATGCTGGTGCTGCCGCGCCTGAACCTGCGCGACACCGGTGTCTGGCGGGTGATGAAGCAGATGCTGCCGGCGATCGTCGGGGTGTCGGTCAGCCAGATCTCCCTGATCATCAACACCATTTTCGCCTCGTTCCTGGTGGCCGGCTCGGTGTCCTGGATGTACTACGCCGACCGCTTGATGGAATTGCCGTCCGGCGTGCTGGGCGTGGCGCTGGGCACGATCCTGCTGCCGACCCTGGCCAAGACCTACGCCAACAAAGACCGCCACGAATATTCGCGCATCCTCGACTGGGGCCTGCGCCTGTGCTTCGTGCTGGTGCTGCCGTGCGCGCTGGCGCTGGGCATCCTCGCCGAGCCTTTGACGGTGTCGCTGTTCCAGTACGGTCAGTTCACCGGTTTCGATGCGGCGATGACCCAGCGGGCGCTGATCGCCTATTCCGTCGGCCTGCTCGGGATCATTCTGATCAAGGTGCTGGCGCCGGGTTTCTATGCGCAGCAGAACATCCGCACGCCGGTGAAGATCGCGATCTTCACCCTGATCGTCACCCAGTTGTTCAACCTGCTGCTGATCGGCCCGCTGGCCCATGCCGGCCTGGCGCTGGCGATCAGCGCCGGCGCGTGCCTGAACGCCGGGCTTTTGTTCTATCAGCTGCGCAAGCAGCAGATGTACCAGCCGCAGCCGGGCTGGGCCGCGTTCGGCTTCAAGCTGCTGGTGGCGGTCGCGGTGATGTCGCTGGTGCTGCTGGTCGGCATGCGTTTCATGCCGGCCTGGGATCAGGGGCACATGCTGGAGCGTTTCCTGCGCCTGGGCGTGCTGGTGGTGGCGGGCGTGGTGGCATATTTCGGCATGCTGCTGCTGTTGGGCTTCCGCCTGCGCGACTTCAACCGCAAGGCGTTGGGCTGAGGTTTCGGCCCCTGCGCTGCGGTTCGGGCCGGCGGTTTTGTCGGCTCGATCACTTTGGGTGACGGTGTTGCCTGTCGTCGGCCGTCGGGTGTGGTTATAATCGGCCACTTTATGAGCAAGAAGCGCGTTATGCAGCTGGTTCGAGGCCTTCACAACTTGCGCCCCCAGCATCGGGGCTGCGTCGCCACTATTGGCAACTTTGACGGTGTGCACCGGGGTCACCAGGCTATCCTGGGCCGGCTGCGCGAGCGTGCGCTCGAGTTGGGCGTGCCCAGCTGCGTAGTGATTTTCGAGCCGCAGCCCCGGGAATTCTTCGCCCCGGACACGGCGCCGGCACGCCTGGCCCGGCTGCGGGACAAACTGCAGCTGCTGGCCGCCGAAGGCGTCGACCGAGTGCTGTGCCTGGCGTTCAACCAGCGCCTGAGCAAGCTCAGCGCCAGCGAGTTCGTCGACACCATCCTCGTGGACGGCCTCGGCGTGCAGCACCTGGAGGTCGGCGACGATTTCCGTTTCGGCTGCGACCGTCTCGGCGATTTCGATTTCCTGCTGCAGGCCGGCCAGGTGCACGGTTTCACCGTGGAGGCCGCGCAGACCGTCGAGCTGGATGGCCTGCGGGTCAGCAGCACCCAGGTGCGCAACGCGCTGGCCGCCGCCGATTTCGCTCTGGCCGAACGTTTGCTCGGCCGTCCGTACCGGATCGCCGGCCGCGTGCTGCACGGCCAGAAACTGGCCCGGCAACTGGGTACGCCCACAGCCAACATTCAGCTCAAGCGCCGTCGCGTGCCGTTCACCGGGGTCTACCTGGTCGACGTCGCCATCGACGGCAAGACCTGGCCCGGCGTCGCCAACATCGGCGTGCGGCCCACGGTGCAAGGTGACGGCAAGGCCCACCTTGAAGTCCATCTACTCGATTTCGCCGGCGATCTGTACGACCGGCGCCTGACGGTGGTTTTCCACCAAAAGCTGCGCGAAGAGCAGCGTTTCGCCTCCCTGGAGGCACTGAAAACGGCGATCAACGCGGATGTCGCCGCCGCCCGTGCACTCGCCGCACCTAGCGCCCATCGCTAATGAAGAGCCTTAAATGACCGACTATAAAGCCACGCTAAACCTTCCGGACACCGCCTTCCCAATGAAGGCCGGCCTGCCACAGCGCGAACCGCAGATCCTGCAGCGCTGGGACAGTATTGGCCTGTACGGAAAGTTGCGCGAGATTGGCAAGGACCGTCCGAAGTTCGTCCTGCACGACGGCCCTCCGTACGCCAACGGCACGATCCACATCGGTCACGCACTGAACAAGATTCTCAAGGACATGATCATCCGCTCGAAGACCCTGTCGGGCTTCGACGCGCCGTACGTGCCGGGCTGGGACTGCCACGGCCTGCCGATCGAGCACAAGGTCGAAGTGACCCACGGCAAGAACCTGGGCGCGGAAAAGACCCGCGAACTGTGCCGCGCCTACGCGTCCGAGCAGATCGAAGGCCAGAAGAGCGAGTTCATCCGCCTCGGCGTGCTGGGCGACTTCGCCAACCCGTACAAGACCATGGATTTCAAGAACGAGGCCGGTGAGATCCGCGCCCTCGCCGAAATCGTCAAGGGCGGTTTCGTGTTCAAGGGCCTCAAGCCCGTGAACTGGTGCTTCGACTGCGGTTCGGCCCTGGCCGAGGCGGAAGTCGAGTACGAGAACAAGAAATCCTCGACCATCGACGTGGCGTTCCCGATCGCCGACGAGGCCAAGCTGGCCGCCGCGTTCGGCCTGGCGTCGCTGGCCAAACCGGCCGCCATCGTGATCTGGACCACCACCCCGTGGACCATCCCGGCCAACCAGGCGCTGAACGTCCACCCGGAATTCAACTACGCCTTGGTCGATGTCGGCGACAAGCTGCTGGTGCTGGCCGAAGAGCTGGTGGAGTCGTGCCTGTCCCGTTACGGTGTAGAAGGCACCGTGCTGGCCACCGCGCCGGGTTCGGCGCTGGAGCTGATCAACTTCCGCCACCCGTTCTATGACCGCCTGTCGCCGGTGTACCTGGCCGACTACGTGGAGCTGGGCGCCGGCACCGGCGTGGTTCACTCCGCTCCGGCCTACGGCGTGGACGACTTCGTGACCTGCAAGAAATACGGCATGGTCAACGACGACATCCTCAACCCGGTGCAGAGCAACGGCGTCTACGCACCGTCGCTGGAATTCTTCGGCGGCCAGTTCATCTGGAAGGCCAACCCGGCCATCGTCGACAAGCTGAGCGAAGTCGGTGCGCTGCTGCACACCACCGTCATCGACCACAGCTACATGCACTGCTGGCGCCACAAGACCCCGCTGATCTACCGCGCCACCGCGCAGTGGTTCATCGGCATGGACAAGCAGCCGACCGCCGGCGACACCCTGCGCCAGCGCTCGCTCAAGGCTATCGAAGAGACCAAGTTCGTGCCGGCCTGGGGCCAGGCGCGTCTGCACTCGATGATCGCCAACCGTCCGGACTGGTGCATCTCCCGTCAGCGCAACTGGGGCGTGCCGATCCCGTTCTTCCTGAACAAGGAAAGCGGCGAACTGCACCCGCGCACCGTCGAGCTGATGGAAGAGGTCGCCAAGCGCGTCGAAGCCGAAGGCATCGACGCCTGGTTCAAGCTGGACGCGGCCGAACTGCTGGGCGATGAAGCGCCGCAGTACGACAAGATCAGCGACACCCTCGACGTCTGGTTCGACTCGGGCACCACCCACTGGCACGTGCTGCGCGGCTCGCACCCGATGGGCCACGAGACCGGCCCGCGCGCCGACCTGTACCTGGAAGGTTCCGACCAGCACCGCGGCTGGTTCCACTCCTCGCTGCTGACCGGCTGCGCCATCGACAACCATGCGCCGTACCGCGAGCTGCTGACCCACGGCTTCACCGTGGACGAGGCGGGCCGCAAGATGTCCAAGTCCCTGGGCAACGTGATCGCACCGCAGAAGGTCAACGACACCCTGGGCGCCGACATCATGCGCCTGTGGGTGGCTTCCACCGACTACTCCGGCGAAATGGCGGTGTCCGAGCAGATCCTGCAGCGCAGCGCGGACGCCTACCGGCGCATCCGCAACACCGCGCGCTTCCTGCTCTCCAACCTGACCGGCTTCGATCCGGCCACCGACCTGCTGCCGGCCGAAGACATGCTGGCGCTGGATCGCTGGGCGGTGGACCGCACGCTGCTGCTGCAGAACGAGCTGAAGGAAAGCTACGGCGAATACCGTTTCTGGAACGTCTACTCCAAGATCCACAACTTCTGCGTGCAGGAGCTGGGCGGCTTCTACCTCGACATCATCAAGGACCGCCAGTACACCACCGGCGCCGACAGCAAGGCCCGCCGTTCGTGCCAGACCGCGCTGTTCCACATCTGCGAGGCGCTGGTGCGCTGGATCGCGCCGATCCTGGCGTTCACCGCCGACGAGCTGTGGCAGTACCTGCCGGGCGAGCGCAACGAATCGGTGATGCTCAACACCTGGTACGAAGGGCTGACCGAACTGCCGGAAGGCTTCGAGCTGGGCCGTGCCTACTGGGACCGCATCATGGAAGTGAAGGTCGCGGTCAACAAGGAAATGGAGATCCAGCGCGCGGCCAAGGCCGTCGGCGGCAACCTGCAGGCCGAAGTGACCCTGTTCGCCGAGGATGCCCTGAGCGCCGACCTGGCCAAACTGAGCAACGAACTGCGCTTCGTGCTGATCACCTCCACCGCCGCCGTCGCGCCGTTCGCCCAGGCGCCGGCCGATGCGGTGGCCACCGAAGTCAGCGGCCTGAAGCTGAAGATCGTCAAGTCGAACCACACCAAGTGCGCCCGTTGCTGGCACTGCCGTGAAGACGTCGGCGTGAACCCGGAGCATCCGGAAATCTGCGGCCGTTGCGTGGACAACATCAGCGGCGCCGGCGAGGTCCGTCACTATGCCTAATGCCGTGGGCCGTTTCGGACGGCTGGGCTGGCTCTGGTTGAGCGTGCTGGTGCTGGTCATCGACCAGGCCAGCAAGTTCTACTTCGAAGGCAAGCTCGAAATGTTCCAGCAGATCGTGGTCATTCCCGACTACTTCAGCTGGACCTTGGCCTACAACACGGGCGCCGCGTTCAGCTTCCTGGCGGACAGCTCCGGCTGGCAGCGCTGGCTGTTCGCGCTGATCGCCATCGTGGTCAGTGCGGTGCTGGTGGTCTGGCTCAAGCGCCTGGGCCGCAACGAAACCTGGCTGGCCGTCGCCCTGGCGCTGGTGCTGGGCGGTGCGCTGGGCAACCTGTATGACCGCATCGCCCTGGGCCATGTGATCGACTTCATCCTGGTGCACTGGCAGAACCGCTGGTACTTCCCGGCGTTCAACTTCGCCGACAGCGCCATCACCGTGGGTGCGGTGATGCTGGCACTGGACATGTTCAAATCCAAGAAAACCGAAGAGGCCGTTCATGACTGAACAGGTATCGGCCGTGCAACGCATCGGCCAGAACACCGAAGTCACCTTGCACTTCGCATTGCGCCTGGAGAACGGCGACACTGTCGACAGCACCTTCGACAAGGCCCCGGCGACCTTCAAGGTCGGCGACGGCAACCTGCTGCCGGGCTTCGAGGCGGCGCTGTTCGGCTTCAAGGGCGGCGACAAGCGCACCCTGACCATCGAGCCGGAGAACGCCTTCGGCCAGCCGAACCCGCAGAACGTGCAGGTCATCCCCCGTTCGCAGTTCACGGGCATGGAGCTGTCGCCCGGTCTGCTGGTGATCTTCAACGATGCGGCCAATACTGAATTGCCGGGCGTGGTGAAGGAATTCGACGACGCGCAAGTGACCGTCGATTTCAACCACCCGCTGGCCGGCAAGACGCTGACCTTCGACGTGGAAATCATTTCCGTCAAGGCGCTCTGAGTCATCGGGCAGTAACCGTGCAGGGGCGGGCAGGCTCGCTCCCGTCGTGTTCTTCCCCATTCGAAGGGGACTTTCCCCTTTGAATGGTTTTTACTGTATTCGCAATTTCTTGCGCGCAAGGCACGAGGCACAGCATGCAAATCAAACTCGCCAACCCCCGTGGCTTCTGCGCTGGCGTGGACCGGGCGATCGAAATCGTCAACCGCGCCCTGGAAGTGTTCGGGCCGCCGATCTACGTGCGCCATGAAGTGGTGCACAACAAGTTCGTGGTCGAAGACCTGCGCAGCCGCGGCGCGGTCTTCGTCGAAGAGCTGGATCAGGTGCCGGACGACGTCATCGTGATCTTCAGCGCCCACGGCGTCTCCCAGGCCGTGCGCAGCGAAGCCGCCGGCCGCGGCCTCAAGGTGTTCGACGCCACGTGCCCGCTGGTGACCAAGGTGCACATCGAAGTGGCGAAGTACAGCCGCGACGGGCGCGAATGCATCCTGATCGGCCATGCCGGCCACCCGGAAGTCGAAGGCACCATGGGCCAGTATGACGCCAGCAACGGCGGCGCGATCTACCTCGTCGAGGACGAGCAGGACGTCGCCGAACTGCAGGTGCGCAACCCGGACCGGCTGGCCTTCGTCACCCAGACCACGCTGTCCATGGATGACACCAGCCGCGTCATCGACGCCTTGCGCACCCGGTTCCCGGCCATCGGCGGCCCGCGCAAGGACGACATCTGCTACGCCACGCAAAACCGTCAGGACGCGGTCAAGCAACTGGCCGACGAGTGCGATGTGGTGCTGGTGGTCGGCAGCCCGAACAGCTCCAACTCCAACCGCCTGCGCGAACTGGCCGAACGGATGGCCACCCCGGCCTACCTGATCGACGGCGCCGAAGACCTGCAAGAGGCCTGGTTCGAAGGCGTCGAGCGCATCGGCATCACCGCCGGCGCCTCCGCCCCGGAAGTGCTGGTGCGCGGCGTGATCCAGCAGCTGCAGGCCTGGGGTGCTACCGGCGCCGACGAGTTGGCCGGGCGTGAGGAGAACATCACGTTCTCGATGCCGAAAGAGCTGCGCGTCCGTTCGATCTGACGCCCTGCGCCTTGCCGCACAGCGCCTGCTCGGCCTTTTCGCCGGCCAGGCGCACGCGGCCGCTCGCCGCCAGCACGATCTGCCATCGGCTGACCGGCTCCCGGGCCGAGCAAATGTGCAGCTTCCCCGCCTGAAATGACCTTCCGGGCATCAGCGGCTGGCCCAGGCCGCTGAACCGCACATAGCGGCTGACCCACCAATTGCCGACGACCGGCACCTTCCCGTCGCTCGCATGCTCGACCAGCAGCGGATTGCCGCTGTCCTCCGGCCCCTTGCCGCTGTTGTCCAGAATGATCCGCCAGCCCCGGCCCCAGTCGCCGTCGATGCCGTGCATCACCACGGTCCGGTTGTGCGTGATGGCCAGCGTGCGGGCGTTGCGGATGCCTTCGAGCAGAGACCGCGCCGCCTGTTCCTGGCGGTTGGACTCCGTGAATGCGGCGAACGCCGGGCCGACCATTGACAGAACAATTGCGCCGATCGCCAGTCCCATGAGCAGTTCGACCAGGCTCAGGCCCCGTTGCGGCATGACAGGTTGCGGCATGAAGGCTCCCTCCGTGGAGCAGGTGCGCGGCGCCTCCCTGCGTCGGGCAGGGCAAATCGGCCGACGCCGGCCGGCCGGATGTTCTAGCGTGTATCAGGTATAGCCGACGGCTACGGAGGGCATCGATGGATCGTTGTACAAAAGGTTTCACGCTGGTCGAGCTGCTGGTGGCGGTCGCCGTGTTCGTGGTCCTGGTCACGATGGCGGTGCCCGCGTTTACACGGTCGGTGCAGGGCAGCAAGGCCGACACCGAAGTCGGCGACCTGCAGCGGGCCCTCAACTATGCGCGACTCGAAGCGATCGACCGCGGCGTGACCACACGGATCCGGCCGACCGCCGGCGGCAGCGTTTGGACCGGCGAGTTGTCGGTCTACGACAGCACGGGGACACCGGCCAATGTATTGCGGGTTGTTCCAGCGATGAGCAGCGGGGCGACTCTGACGCTAACCTCAGGAGTGAGCGCGCTGGATTTCAACAATCTGGGCGGGCTGGCGGCGCCGTCGACGGCGGTGGTCATCAGCTACACGCTGGGAACGCAAAGCAGGACGCTGAACGTGTGTCTGAACGGACGAATCCAATTGGGTGGAAGCTGCGGATGAGGGCAGGGAGCAAGGGTGCACAGGAGGGCATGACGCTGATCGAGGTGCTGGTCGCGTTGCTGATTCTGACGGTCGGGTTGCTGGGGGCGGCGGCGGTTCAGCTCAATGCGCTGAAATACACCGACAGCTCGCGGATGGCCAGCCAGGCCAGTTTCATCGCCTACGACATGATGGACCGGATCCGCGCCAATTCCGCGGCCGACTACACCGTCACGCCGCCGGCCTCGGGCAACCTGAGCGTGGCCCGGGACCAGGACCTCTACGACTTCGCCACCAATATCACAGGTTTCGGCGGGCCCACCGCCACCGGCACCATCACGCTGAACCAGCGGGTGTACACCATCACCATCACCTGGAGCGATGCCCGGGCCGCCAACGCCGCGACCGCCCAGCGCAGCTTCGTGCTCACCAGCCGCGCCGCCGTCGATCCGGTGGCCACGCCATGAAGCGCCGCAATCTCGGGTTCGGCCTGATCGAACTGCTGGTCGCCCTGGCGTTGGGGCTGATCGTGGTGCTGGGCGTGGTGCAGATCTTCATCGCCGCGAAAAACACCTACGCCAGCCAGAACAGCGCCGCCGCCATGCAGGAGGACGCGCGCTTCGTGCTGAGCAAGATGATCCAGGAGATCCGCATGGTCGGGATGTTCGGCTGCCTGGGCACGATCACCGACTCCAGCTCCGCCGGCGATTTCAACGCCAGCCAGATCGCGCCGATCAGCTGGGACAACGCCAACCTCAAGCTGACCCTGGTCACCGCCGATGTCGGCGGCAGCGGCGGGACGCCGACCTGGACGGTGCTCTCCGATTGCCGCAACAGCGCCACGGCCTACACCGGCGTGCGGGCCGCAGCGTCCGGACAGATCGCGTTCCCGATCCGACGCCTGGTCTACAGCTTCAGCAACAACCAGATACTCATGGGCACCGGCAGCGGCTCGCCGACCCAGTCGGCGCTGGTCAACAACGTCAGCGCCTTCAGCGTCATGTTCGGCCTGGCGGCGTCCGCCACGGATGTCGCGGCCTCCACCTACAGCAGCAACCCCAGCGACCCGGCCCGCATCCGCAGCGTGCGCCTGAGCCTGACCCTCACCGACCCGAACAACCGGGTGCGCAGCCAAACCTTCAACGTGGTTGCCGCCTTGCGCAACCGCCTGCAATGAGGGCCGGCCGATGACGATCCCTTTCCGTCCCCCGCAGGCGCAGCGCGGCATGGTGCTGTTGGTCAGCCTGGTGTTCCTGCTGCTGTTGACCCTGATCGGACTGTCGTCGATGCAGAGCGCCAACCTCCAGGAAAAGATGGCCGGCAGCGTCAGCCTGCGCAACCAGTCGTTCCAGGTGGCCGAAGCGGCGCTGCGCATCGGCGAAAGCGCGGTGCAGCTCGACAGCTATTCGCTGGCGGTGTGCGCCACCACGGCCCAGTGCGCGCCGCCGGCGGAGTCCTCGACGGTCAGCGCGGCGGGGCTCAACGCCTCGTCCGGGGTCACCTGGATCGCCGCCGGCAGCGGGTTCTACGGCGTGCAGAACATCGGCACCACCCTGACCGCCGTCAATGTGCCGAGCAACACCTCGGCGACGCTGTACCGGGTCACGGCCGTCGGCATCGCCGGCACTTCGCGCAGCGTGGTGGAGAGTGTCTATGCCAAGTACTGAACCGCGCCGGCCATGGCGGGCCCTGTTGGCCGGGCTGTTGCTCGGCGGGTATCTGGCGGCGCCGGCCTACGCCTTCACGCCGTCCGACTCGCCGCTGCTGAGCGCTGCGGCGGTGCCGCCGAACGTGATGTTGCTGATCGACGATTCGGGGAGCATGAACAGCATCATCTACGCGGCGGGGTTCGATCCGACGGTGGATCGCACGCCGGCCAAGCAGTGCAATGCCTTCGCAGGCCTGTGCCTGAGCTCGACGGCGATCACAGGCGACTCGGTGTTCCTGTCGAGCCTGCCCACCTCGGGTTGCTCCGGCGGGGCCTACGCGTTCTACAACAACTCGCTGACGCCCCTGTGCCTGAAGCTGCCGGATCCGGTGGGCAGCGGCAACACGCGCTATTCGGGCGACTACATCTCTTACGTGGTCGGGTTGGCCAACGGCAGCAACCGCGACTTCACCACGGGCGCGATCCCCAACGACTACCGGATCAACGTCGCGCGCAACGTGTCCACCGCGCTGGTCACCAGCAACCGCTCCCTGCGCATCGGCCTGGCGACGTTCAACCCGGCCACCAACAACAACCCCGGCAACGGCGGCTACATCGCCCGTTCGGTCAGCGACCTGTCGCCGGTGTCCGGCAGCGTCACCCAGGCCCAGGCCGACAGCAACTACAACGCCCTGATTTCTTCGATCAACGGCTTGAGCGCCGTGGCCAACACGCCGCTGGCGGAGACCTACTACGAAATCACCCGTTACATGCGCGGCCTGGCGCCTTACTACAACAGCACGCCGAACACCTACACCAGCCCGATCCAGTACCGCTGCCAGAAAAACTACGGGGTGGTGATCACCGACGGCTTGCCGACCTACGACCGCACCTTCCCGAACAACGATCCTCTGGGCGGCAACCGCTTGCCCAACTGGGACGGGGTCAACAACGACGGCGACAACCTCAACGGCGACGGCGAGGGCGATACGCTGTACCTGGACGACATCGCCAAGTTCGCCTTCGACATCGACATGCGCTCCACCGGCACCGACGCGGCGGGCAAGAGCTGGAACGCGGCGGACTTCCCCAAGCAGAACATGAACACCTACACCGTGGGCTTCACCGCCGCCAACGACATGCTGTCGGACGCCGCCGGCTACGGCCAGGGCAAGTACTACCAGGCCACCGACAGCGCCGGCCTCAACACTGCGCTGTCCGCCGCGCTGAGCGACATCACCTCCAAGGCCGGCTCCGGCGGCAGCGGGGTCACCAGCGGCAACACCCTGGCCAGCGGCACCAGCTACTTCCAGACCAGCTACGACCCCAAGGACTGGCGCGGCACCATCAAGTCCTTCGGGTTCACGTCGACCGGCGCGGTGAACACGTCGACGGTGCTGTGGAGCACCGACACGGCCATCGTGCCCAGCGCCACGGCACCGACCTACCAGTCCTGGAACACCACGACCAACGCCGCCGTCACCCTGGCCTTCGGCAATTTCTCGGCCGCCCAGCAGACCGTCCTGGGCCAGGGCCTGCCCACCGGCATCAGTGGCAGCGATCTGGTGGAATGGAGCAAGGGCACCAACAAAGCCGGCCTGAAGGTGCGCAGCGTACTGCTGGGCGACATCATCAACTCGCCGCTGGTGCTGGCGTCGCCCTCGGAGAAAACCGCGTCCGACCTGTCGGGCGACACCTCCTACAGCACGTACCTGACCGCCAAGGCGGCGAACATGAACGCCAGCCTGGTGGTGAACGGCAACGACGGTTTCGTCAGCGTCATCAACTCGGCCAACGGCACCCGGCGCTATGCCTACATGCCGTCCAGCGTGCTGCCGTCGCTGCGTCTGATCGCCGATCCGACCTACATCAACGGCGTCGGCCACAAGTTCCTGGTGGACGGCCAGGTCGGCGTGTACGACGCGCAGTTCGGCACCGCCTGGAAAACCCTGGCCATCGGCGGCACCGGCGCCGGCGGCAAGACCTTTTACGGGCTGCAGCTGTACGACGCCTCGGCGGGCAACGTGATCAAGGGGCTGTGGGAAGTCAGCGCGCCGTCCACCGCCAGCGCATCGAACGTGTTCAACGATCTGGGCTACGCCTATGCCCGGGCGGAAGTGGCGCGTCTGGCCGACGGGCGCTGGGCGGCGTTCATCGCCAACGGTTACGGCAGCAACTCCGGGGTGGCGGCGCTGTATGTGCTGGATGTGCGCGACGGTTCGTTGATCCGCAAGATCGTGGTCGACGCCACCGAGACCACCAACGGCCTGTCGTCGGTCAAGCTCAAGGTCAACTCGCAGAACGTGGTGCAGGCCGCGTACGGCGGCGACCTGAAGGGGCGCCTGTGGAAGTTCGACCTGAGCGCCGCCTCCAGCGACAGCTGGGGCGTGGCGTTTTCCGGCAAGCCGCTGTTCACCACGGCGGGCGGGGCGACCCAGCCGATCACCGCGCAACCGTTGCTGGCGGACAATTCCCTGGGCGGCAAGCAGGTCTTCGTCGGCACCGGCAAGTTCAACGAAACCACCGACAAGACCAACAAGGACCTGCAGGCGTTCTATTCGGTGTGGGACGCCGACGGCGGTTCGGGACAGTTGACGGTGAGCAGCCTGCAGGCCCAATCCATCACGGGCACCTTCTCGGGCAGCTCAGGTCAGTTCGTCACCACCTCCCAGAACGACACGACGTATCCGGCGGAGAAAGGCTGGTACTTGCCGCTGGTGTACAACAACGTGCTGACCGGCGAACGGGTGATCAACCAGGCCAGCCTGGTGCTGGGCCGGATCGTGTTCACCACCGCCAGCGTGGACACCACCGACCCGTGTTCCAGCTTCGGCACCGGCAAACTCATCGAACTCGAGGCGTTCAGCGGTAAGATGCTCAACTACGCGGTGCTCGACACCAACGCCGACGGCGTGGTCGACACCAACGACACGATCTCCAGCGGCGTGGTGTTCAGCGGCGGCATTCCGACCCTGAACGCCATCGTCAACGGCGCGAGCCGCAAGGTCGTGAACGATTCCAGTGGCACCATCACCACGCTGGTGGAAAAATCCGGCGGCGGCAGCCGCCGCATCATGTGGCGGCAACTACAGTGAGCGAGAACCGAGGCATGCGCAGAACCCACCGAGGCTTCACCCTGATCGAAATCATGATCGTGATCGCGATCATCGGTATCGTCATCACCATCGGCTATCCGAGCCTCACCGAGTACGTGAAGAAGGGACGCCGTGGCGAAGTGGTGTCGCTGCTGTCGGAGCAGGCGCAGATCCTCGAGCGCTTCTACTCGAAGAACAACGTCTACACCAATGTCACCGGCCTGAGCGCCGGCAACGATTTCTACACCCTCACGCCGACGATCACCGACCAGACATTCCTGCTGACGGCGACGCGCAAGGCCGGCACGGCGATGGCCACCGACAAGTGCGGGGACTTCACCCTCACCAACACCGGCGTGAGAAGCATGAACAACGCGACCACCGGGCTGACCACCAAGGATTGCTGGGGCCGCTGAGCCGCTTTATCGGGGCGCCCTTTGCGCCCGCTGTCTATTTAACGGTTGGAACAGAGATGACCAGGCAACAGCAAGTGGTGATTGTCGGTGGCGGGGTGATTGGCCTGCTCACCGCGTACAACCTCGCCAACGAGGTGGGCAGCGTGGTGCTGCTGGACCGTTCGGATCTGGGGCGGGAATCGTCCTGGGCCGGCGGGGGCATCGTTTCTCCGCTCTATCCGTGGCGCTACAGCCCGGCGGTGACCGCCCTGGCGCATTGGTCGCAGGATTTTTATCCACAGCTGGGCGAGCGCCTGTTCGCCGCCACCGGCGTCGACCCTGAAGTGCACACCACCGGCCTGTACTGGCTGGATCTGGACGACGAGGCGCAAGCGCTGGCCTGGGCCGAGCGGGAAGGGCGCCCGCTGCGGCCTGTGGATATCTCGGCGGCCCATGACGCGGTGCCAGCCCTGGGCGGCGGGTTCTCCCGGGCCGTCTACATGTACGACGTGGCCAACGTGCGCAACCCGCGCCTGGTCAAATCGCTGAAGGCGGCGTTGCAGGCACTGCCGAACGTCAGCATCCGTGAGCAGTGCGAGGTCGGCGGCTTTGCGCGCGAAGGGGGGCGGGTGGTCGGCGTAGAGACCCCTGCGGGCGTGATCCGGGGCGATCAGGTGGTTTTGACCGCCGGCGCCTGGAGCGGCGAGCTGCTCAAGACCCTGGATCTGACGCTGCCGGTGGAGCCGGTCAAGGGGCAGATGATCCTCTACAAGTGTGCGGCGGATTTCCTGCCGAGCATGGTGCTGGCCAAGGGGCGCTATGCGATCCCGCGCCGCGACGGGCACATCCTGATCGGCAGCACGCTGGAGCACGAAGGGTTCGACAAGACGCCGACCGACGTGGCCTTGGCCAGCCTGAAGGCTTCGGCGGTGGAGTTGCTGCCGGCGCTGGCCGACGCCGAGGTGGTGGGGCATTGGGCCGGCCTGCGGCCGGGCTCGCCGGAAGGCGTTCCCTATATCGGCGCCGTGCCGGGCTTCGAGGGGCTGTGGCTCAACTGCGGGCATTACCGCAACGGGTTGGTGCTGGCGCCGGCGTCGTGTCAGCTGTTCGCCGATGTGATGCTGGGGCGGGCGCCGATCATCGATCCGGCGCCGTATGCGCCTGCGGGGCGGATCTAGCCGGCATTCGCGGCGTCGGCGATCCGACGAAGGCGTCACTCAAGGCACCGCAGGACACGACAGTTGCTCCCATAAGGGGCCTCAGTCCAGCCCCAGTTTCTTGAGGCGGTAGCGCATCGAGCGGAACGACAGGTTCAGGCGTTGCGCCGCCGCCGTGCGGTTCCAGCGGGTCTCCTCGAGCGCTTGCAGGATCAGCTTGCGCTCGACGTTTTCCAGGTAGTCCTCCAGGTTGTCGATCTGCGTCAGGTCGGCGATGCCGCCCTCGGCCGCGCAGTTGCCCTCGCTCAGGCGCAGGTCGTCGGCTTCGATCATGCGGTTCTCGCACAGGGTATGCGCCCGTTCGAGGACGTTCTCCAGCTCCCGCACGTTGCCCGGGAAGCGGTAGTTCTTCAGGGCCTCGAGCGCTTGCGGGTGCAGGCGCGCCACGGGCTGGCCGGTGCTGGTGGCCAGGCGCTTGAGCATCTGGCCGGCCAGCGCTTCGATGTCGTCGCGCCGCTCGCGCAGGGACGGCACCCGCAGTTCGATCACGTTCAGGCGGTAATACAGGTCCTGGCGGAAGCGTCCGGCGGCGACCTCGGCGTCCAGATCCTTGTGCGTGGCGCAGAGGATGCGCACATCGACCACGGTTTCCTGCTGGCCGCCGACGCTGCGCACGGCCTTTTCCTGGATCGCCCGCAGCAGCTTGACCTGCATCGACAGCGGCAGGTCCGCCACCTCGTCGAGAAACAGCGTGCCGCCGTGGGCCGCCTGGAACAGGCCGGGCTTGTCCTCCACCGCGCCGCTGAAGCTGCCTTTGCGGTGGCCGAAGAATTCGCTCTCCATCAGTTCAGACGGAATCGCCCCGCAATTGACCGGCACGAACGGTTGGCCGGCCCGCGGCCCTTGTTCGTGGATCAGGCGCGCCACCAGCTCCTTGCCGCTGCCGGACTCGCCGCTGATGTATACCGGCGCCTGGCTGCGGGCGAGCTTGTCGATCTGCTTGCGCAGGTTGCGCATGGGCGGGGAGTCGCCCAGCAGCCGCCGTTCGATCGACGTGACGCCGCCCGCCGCCGGCACGCGCAAGGCGCTGGCGACCAGTTCGCGCAGGCGCGCAAGGTCCACCGGTTTGGTGAGGAAGTCGAAGGCCCCGGCCTTGAGGGCGTTGATCGCGGTTTCCAGGCTGCCGTAGGCGGTGATCATCGCCACCGGCAGCTGTGGATAACGTTGCTGGAGGTGCTGCACCAGCTCAAGCCCGGTGCCGTCGGGCAGGCGCATGTCCGTCAGGCACAGGTTGAAGGCCTCGCGGTGCAGCAGCGCCCGGGCCTCGGCCAGGTTGCGTGCGCTGAAGGTGTCGAGTTTCATCCGTCCCAGGGTGATTTCCAGGAGTTCGCGGATATCCGGCTCGTCGTCGACGATCAGGACTTTTTGCCGTGGGCTCGTAGTCAACTTTGTTTCCGTCCGTGAGCAAAGGTGATGCGAAAGCAGCCGCCGCCTTGGCGTGGTTTGAAGTCTAGGCGCGCTTGATTGCTTTCGCACAGCTCACGGGACAGATAGAGCCCAAGGCCGGTGCCCTGGCTGCTGGTGGTGAAGAACGGTTCGAACAGGTGCGCCTGCTGGTCGGGCGCCACGCCCGGGCCGTTGTCCTGCACGTGCAGCACGGCCTGGCGGGATTCGGGGTCGAGGGACAGTTCCAGCCAGACTTCGGCCTGCTCGTGCAGCGCGCCGCTGTGGCGCCAGCCGTTGCGCACCAGGTTGTCGAGGACCTGGGTCAGCTGGTCGGGATCCATCAGGGTACGCAAATCGCCGGCGCCGATGTGCACGTGCAGTGACTGACGGGCGGTCGCCTGCTCGCGGGTCTCGGCGACGAAGCGCTCCAGCCAGGGCTTGAGATCCAGCCGCTGCGGTTCGCTTTGCTGGCGGCGGGACAGTTGCAGGACGTTCTCGATGACTCGGTTCATGCGCTGGGAGTGGTCTTGGATGATCTGCGTCAGACGCCGGTCTGCGCCGTCGAGTTCCTCGGACTCGCCCAGCAGCTGCGCCGCATGGCTGATGGCGCCCAGCGGGTTGCGGATCTCGTGGGCGATGCCGGCGGTCAGGCGCCCGAGCGCGGCCAGCTTCAACTGCTGGGCCTGTTGGGCGATCTGCGCGAGGTCTTCGAGGAACACCAGGGTCTGGCGTCCCGGGCTCTGCTCCAGGGCGATGAAGCTCGGTTGCAGCACAGGGCCTTCCCCGGGCATCTTCAGGCTTTGGGGGCGCAGGCTGGGGTTGCTCAGCCACAGTTGCAGGCGTTCGACCAGCCCCGGCGCGCAGTCGTCGATCAACAGCCCTTCGAGGTGCTGTCGGCCCAGCAGGGCCTGGGCGCTGTGGTTGGCCAACTGGATGCGGCGCTGTTCGTCGAACACCAGGATGCCGGTGCGCATGCGTTGCAGGATCAGGGCGTTGAGGGCCTCGAGGCCTTCCACCTCGCTGGCGCGGCGCTCGGCCAGGTGCTCGCTGAACTCCAGGCGCTGCATCAGGCCCTGCACCAGCAGGGACGCCGCGAAGCACAAGGCGCCGAGGGTGCCGGCCTGGAGGTAGTCGTTGGGGCTCAGGGGATGGTCGAAACTGAGCAGGAAGCTCAGGGCGACGATGCCGAGGGCGCCGACGGCGGCGATCAGCAGGCCTATCCGTCGGCGCAGCAGGGTATTGCTGATGGCCACCGAGACGATCAACAGGTTGCCCAGGGAGCTCGCCACGCCGCCGGCCGCGTAGAACAGGCCGCAGAGCAGCAGGATGTCGGTCAGCGCCAGGCCGAACAGCTGCGCCGGGCGGCGGATGTTCTCCAGGAACACCACCAGGAGGATGTTCAGCACCAGGTACAGCCAACTGCCGCTGCGCAGCAGCTCGTCGTCGGCCGAGGTGAGCAGGCGGTTGTCCATGTTGCTGGAAATCAGCAGCACCAGGGTGATGCCGACGCTCAAGCGATACAGATGATAGAGGCGCAGCAGGCGCTGGGCCTGCTTGCCGGAAGCGTCGGCGGTCTCAGCGACCACTGGAGCCGGGGCCTTGCTCCAGGTGCGCCTGGCTGCAGTACCAGTGCTGCTCAAGGCTCAGGGCACGGTCGCGGGGCAGGTGCACGCCGCAATGGGCGCAGCGCACCATGGGCGCGGCGTCCTGTTCGCGGGGAGACTGGGCGGGGGAGGCGGGGGCCTTGATCTTGCGCCAGAGCCAGACGGCGGCGGCGATCAGGGCGATCCAGAACAGTAAACGAAGCATGATGGGCGGCTTTTCGGCTAATGATCCGGCAGTTTAGCCAAGGAGTCCGTCGGCCGCACAGCCCCGTCAAACGCGGCAACGAAAAAGGGAGATCCGAAGATCTCCCTTTCTTGTACAACTGCTGTGGATCAGTCGAACAGACCGAAGGTCATGTAGCTGAAGATCGAGCGGTCGGAGCTGCCGGACTCGGATTCCGGCTCTTCGATCACGTTGCCGTTTTCGTCTTTTGGCTTGAGTTCGTTCGGGATCGCGTCCTTCGCGTCCTGGAATTGCTTCTGCACGTCCTGGTTGGCGCGGGTCTCTCCCGGCGGCAGCGGCGGACGGGACTCGATCAGGCCGAGGGTGGCCTTGCTCAGCCACGAACGGTTGTCGGCTTCGGCCACCGACGGCACGAACTGACCGTCCACCAGGCTCGGGTGGTTCGGGTAGTTGAGCTTCAGGGTCTCGAGGCTGGAGGCCGCCAGTTCGTCCAGGTGCAGGCGCTGGTAGGCTTCGGTCATCACCGCCAGGCCGTCGCCCACCGATGGGGTCTCCTGGAAGTTCTCCACCACGTAGCGGCCACGGTTGGCGGCGGCGACGTAGGCCTGACGGGTCAGGTAGTAGTCGGCCACGTGGATTTCGTAGGCCGCCAGCAGGTTGCGCAGGTAGATCATGCGCTGCTTGGCGTCCGGCGCGTAGCGGCTGTTCGGGTAGCGGCTGGTCAGCTGGGCGAACTCGTTGTAGGAGTCGCGGGCGGCGCCCGGGTCACGCTTGGTCATGTCCAGCGGCAGGAAGCGCGCCAGCAGGCCGACGTCCTGGTCGAACGAGGTCAGGCCCTTGAGGTAGTAGGCGTAATCGACGTTCGGGTGCTGCGGATGCAGGCGGATGAAGCGCTCGGCGGCGGACTTGGCGGCCTCAGGCTCGGCGTTCTTGTAGTTGGCGTAGATCAGTTCGAGCTGGGCCTGGTCGGCGTAGCGGCCGAACGGATAGCGCGACTCCAGGGCCTTCAGCTTGGCGGTGGCGCTGGTGTAGCTGCTGTTGTCCAGGTCCTTCTGAGCCTGCTGGTACAGCTCGGCTTCGCTCAGGTTTTCGTCTACGACTTCCTTCGATGAGCAAGCGGCGGTCAATGCGAGGATGGCGATCAGCAGCAGGTGTTTCACTTGCATGGCGGCTTGCGTCCCTATGACGGCCGCTGTCTTGGGCGGGACCGTCCTGTTATGATGAGCGCCCCGTTGAAAAGCCTCGGGGCAAAAGAAGCCGTATTTAACCACAAGCGCGCAGCCGAAACCAAAGGCTGTGCCGACGCCAGTCCGAGCATGTCCGATAAAATTGAACTTCGCGCAGAGGTGCCGTCCGAACTGGGCGGCCAACGCCTCGATCAAGTCGCCGCCCAACTCTTCGCCGAGCACTCGCGCTCGCGCCTTTCCGCCTGGATCAAAGACGGTCGCCTGACCGTGGACGGCGCGGTCATCCGTCCGCGCGACATCGTTCACGGCGGCTCGGTGCTGGAGCTGACCGCCGAACAGGAAGCCCAGGGCGAGTGGGTGGCCCAGGACATCGAGCTGGACATCGTCTATGAAGACGACGACATCCTGGTGATCAACAAGCCGGCGGGCCTGGTGGTGCACCCGGCCGCCGGCCACGCCGACGGCACGCTGCTCAACGCCTTGCTGCACCACGTGCCGGACATCGTCAACGTCCCGCGTGCCGGCATCGTGCACCGTCTGGACAAGGACACCACCGGCCTGATGGTGGTGGCCAAGACCATCCAGGCGCAGACCAAGCTGGTCGCGCAGTTGCAGAGCCGCACCGTCAGCCGCATCTATGAGTGCATCGTGATCGGCGTGGTGACCGCCGGCGGCAAGATCAACGCGCCGATCGGCCGCCACGGCCAGCAGCGTCAGCGCATGGCGGTGATGGAGGGCGGCAAGCCGGCCGTCAGCCACTACCGCGTGCTGGAGCGCTTCCGTTCCCACACCCACGTGCGGGTGAAGCTGGAGACCGGGCGCACCCACCAGATCCGCGTGCACATGGCGCACATCAATTTCCCGCTGGTCGGCGACCCGGCCTACGGCGGCCGTTTCCGCATTCCGCCGGCCGCGAGCCAGACCATGGTCGAGTCCCTCAAGCATTTCCCGCGGCAGGCCCTGCATGCGCGGTTCCTTGAGCTGGAGCACCCGACCACCGGCGAGCGCATGAGCTGGGAATCGCCGCTGCCGGAAGACTTCGTCTGGCTGCTGACCCTGCTCAAGCAGGATCGCGAGGCGTTCGTCGGATGAACTGGCTGACGCCGGACTGGCCCGCGCCGGCCAGCGTCAAGGCCTGTGTCACCACCCGCGAGGGCGGTGTCAGCGAGGCGCCGTTCGACACGCTCAACCTGGGCGATCACGTCGATGACCGCCCCCAGGACGTCGCCGAGAACCGTCGCCGCCTCACCGATCACTTTTCGATCAAGCCCGCCTGGCTGCAGCAGGTCCACGGCACCACCGTGGCCCACGCCGACCCGTCCGTGGTGGCCACCGCCGACGCCAGTTGGACCGCCACGCCGGGCATCGCCTGCGCCGCGATGACCGCCGACTGCCTGCCGGCCCTGTTCTGTGACCGCGCGGGCACCCGCGTCGCCGCCGCCCATGCCGGCTGGCGCGGCCTGGCTGCCGGGGTGCTGGAGGCCACCCTCGACGCCCTGGGCACCGCGCCTGAAGACGTGCTGGTATGGCTCGGTCCGGCCATCGGCCCGCAGGCCTTCGAAGTGGGCCCGGAAGTGCGGGAAACCTTCGTCGATCAGTTACCCGCTGCGGCGGCCGCGTTTGTCCCGAGCCAAAACGCCGGCAAGTTCATGGCCGACATCTACCTGCTGGCGCGCCTGCGTCTGGCCGAGCGGGGTGTCACGGCGGTGTACGGCGGCGGTTTCTGCACCGTCAGCGACCCGCGCTTCTTTTCCTATCGCCGCGCATCGCGCACCGGTCGCTTCGCCTCGCTGGTGTGGCTTGAGGGCCCCGGCGGCGCCGTCTGACGGCGCCGGTTTGCGCCATGCCGCGCCTTTCAATGCCGGCAACTTACCGTCAAACGGAAACGCATCGGCCAGGCCGGGCGCACGCTAAGCTTGTCTGACCTGCATCAAACCCCTGACGCTTGAATCTTCCAGAATCGGCCACATCTATAGCGGTATCTGGCAGGTTTCTTCATTCAGGATGGTTTCCTAGATCCGACCTGCTCAAAAGGAAGGTGACCCCATGCGTATAGACCGTTTAACCAGCAAACTTCAGTTGGCGCTGTCCGATGCCCAATCCCTGGCCGTCGGCCTCGACCATCCGGGCATCGAGCCTGCGCACCTGATGCAGGCCATGCTCGAACAGCAGGGCGGCTCGATCAAGCCCCTGCTGATGCAGGTGGGCTTCGACGTCAACAGCCTGCGCAAAGAGCTGACCAAAGAGCTCGACCAACTGCCGAAAATCCAGAATCCGACCGGCGACGTCAACATGTCGCAGGATCTGGCGCGCCTGCTCAACCAGGCCGACCGCCTGGCCCAGCAGAAGGGCGACCAGTTCATTTCCAGCGAACTGGTGCTGCTCGCCGCCATGGACGAGAACAGCAAGCTGGGCAAACTGCTGCTCGGCCAGGGCGTGAGCAAGAAGGCCCTGGAGAACGCCATCAACAACCTGCGCGGCGGCGAGGCGGTCAACGACGCCAACCACGAGGAATCGCGCCAGGCCCTGGACAAGTACACCATCGACCTGACCAAGCGCGCCGAAGACGGCAAGCTCGATCCGGTGATCGGCCGTGACGACGAGATCCGCCGCACCATCCAGGTCCTGCAGCGCCGCACCAAGAACAACCCGGTGCTGATCGGCGAGCCTGGTGTGGGCAAGACCGCCATCGCCGAAGGCCTGGCCCAGCGGATCATCAACGGCGAAGTGCCGGACGGCCTGCGCGGCAAACGCCTGCTGTCGCTGGACATGGGCGCGCTGATCGCTGGCGCCAAGTACCGCGGCGAGTTCGAGGAGCGGCTCAAGGCGCTGCTCAACGAACTGTCCAAGCAGGAAGGGCAGATCATTCTGTTCATCGACGAACTGCACACCATGGTCGGCGCCGGCAAGGGCGAAGGCTCGATGGACGCCGGCAACATGCTCAAGCCGGCCCTGGCCCGCGGCGAGCTGCACTGCGTGGGCGCCACCACGCTCAACGAGTACCGCCAGTACATCGAGAAGGACGCGGCCCTTGAGCGGCGTTTCCAGAAGGTGCTGGTGGACGAGCCGAGCGAGGAGGACACCATCGCGATCCTGCGCGGCCTCAAGGAGCGCTACGAGGTGCACCACAAGGTGGCGATCACCGACGGCGCGATCATCGCGGCGGCGAAGCTCAGCCATCGCTACATCACCGACCGGCAGTTGCCGGACAAGGCCATCGACCTGATCGACGAGGCCGCCAGCCGCATCCGCATGGAGATCGACTCCAAGCCGGAAGTGCTGGACCGTCTGGAACGCCGCCTGATTCAGCTGAAGGTCGAGTCCCAGGCGCTGAAGAAGGAAAGCGACGACGCGGCGAAGAAACGCCTGGAGAAGCTCCAGGAAGAAATCGACCGCCACGAGCGCGAGTATTCGGACCTGGAAGAGATCTGGAACTCGGAAAAGGCCGAGGTTCAGGGCTCTGCGCAGATCCAGCAGAAGATCGAACAGTCCCGCCAGGAGCTGGAAGCGGCGCGGCGCAAGGGTGACCTCAACCGCATGGCCGAGCTGCAGTACGGGGTGATCCCGGATCTGGAGCGCAGCCTGCAGATGGTCGACCAGCACGGCAAGAGCGAGAACCAGCTGCTGCGCAGCAAGGTGACCGAAGAGGAAATCGCCGAAGTCGTGTCGAAATGGACCGGCATTCCGGTGTCGAAAATGCTCGAAGGCGAGCGCGACAAGCTGATGAAGATGGAAAGCCTGCTGCATCAGCGTGTGATCGGCCAGGACGAGGCGGTGGTGGCGGTGGCCAACGCCGTGCGGCGTTCCCGCGCCGGATTGGCGGATCCGAACCGGCCGAGCGGCTCGTTCATGTTCCTCGGCCCGACCGGGGTCGGCAAGACCGAGCTGTGCAAGGCGCTGGCCGAATTCCTTTTCGACACCGAAGAAGCGATGGTGCGGATCGACATGTCCGAGTTCATGGAGAAACACTCCGTGGCCCGGCTGATCGGTGCGCCGCCAGGCTACGTGGGCTACGAAGAGGGCGGTTACCTGACCGAAGCGGTGCGGCGCAAGCCGTACTCGGTGATCCTTCTGGACGAAGTCGAGAAGGCCCACCCGGACGTGTTCAACATCCTGCTGCAAGTGCTGGAGGACGGACGCCTGACCGACAGCCACGGGCGCACGGTGGACTTCCGCAACACAGTGATCGTGATGACCTCCAACCTCGGCTCGATGCAGATCCAGGAACTGGTGGGCGACCGCGAGGCCCAGCGTGCGGCAGTGATGGATGCGATATCCACCCACTTCCGGCCGGAGTTCATCAACCGGGTCGACGAAGTGGTGATCTTCGAACCGTTGGCGCGGGATCAGATCGCCGGCATCACCGAGATCCAGCTGGGCCGCCTGCGCAGCCGTCTGGCCGAGCGCGAGCTGAAGCTGGAGCTGAGCCCGGAGGCGATGGACAAGCTGATTGCCGTCGGCTACGACCCGGTCTATGGCGCACGGCCGCTGAAGCGGGCGATCCAGCGCTGGATCGAGAACCCGTTGGCGCAGTTGATCCTGTCCGGACGCTTCATGCCGGGGGAAACGGCGACCGGCGTGGTGGAGAACGACGAGATCACGTTCAACTGACGCTCGGCGCCAAAAGAGAAGGCCTCGCCCATCGCGAGGCCTTTTTTTTCGCCAGGCTGTTGAACTCAAAGGAAAAGGCTTGTAAAGTGCGCCCCGCAGTCAGTCACCCGCAGGGCTTCAGCTCACTGAGCTGAAAACCGAAATAAGTTGCAAATCATTAACTTGAAAGCAATTTAGGGGGTTGACAGAGGTGTTCTAGGTTGTAGAATAGCGCGCCTCAGACACACGAACGCAGCGATGCGAACGGGTGGCAGAGGTGAGGCAAACCTCACTGTTGTAACTTGAAATATGTAGTTCCGTGATAGCTCAGTCGGTAGAGCAAATGACTGTTAATCATTGGGTCCCAGGTTCGAGTCCTGGTCACGGAGCCAATTTCAAACCGGGGTATAGCGCAGTCCGGTAGCGCGCCTGCTTTGGGAGCAGGATGTCAGGAGTTCGAATCCCCTTACCCCGACCATATTTGGGTCGTTAGCTCAGTTGGTAGAGCAGTTGGCTTTTAACCAATTGGTCGTAGGTTCGAATCCTACACGACCCACCATTTTTGAAACCAGTTCGCTGGGATCGAATCTTAAGATCAGACGCCAAAAGCTCTGTTCGCAGAAGGCGCCTTTCGAAGGTGCCTTTTTTTTACCGGGGTATAGCGCAGTCCGGTAGCGCGCCTGCTTTGGGAGCAGGATGTCAGGAGTTCGAATCCCCTTACCCCGACCATACAAAGAAATCCCCGCATCGAAAGATGCGGGGATTTTTTTTGCCCGTCAGAAATGCAATTTCATTCAAGTCATCGTACAACTTGCCGATAGCCCGCTAGCAAAAGAGGGGCAGGCCGCCGTGCCGTTCGCCCCCTAACCTGGCCAATACAAGAAAAAAGGGCGTTCGTCATGTTGCTTCGTCAGTTGAACATTGCTCCCCGTGCCGCACTGGGATTCGCTGTGATCGCGGTATTGGTGGCGCTGCTCGGGGTGTTTTCGCTGGGGCAGATGTCGAGCATCCGCGACAGCGAGGTCGCGGTGGAAACCCAATGGCTGCCGAGCATCCGTGGCGGTGACGAGATCCGCGAGATCATGCTGCGCATCCGCACCATCTCCTTGCGCATGGCACTGGATCCGGATCCGAAGAACGTCGCCGCCTACCGCAGCCAGATGGACACCCGCGACAAGGAACTGAGCGAGAAGATCGCCGCCTACGACAGGCTGGTGGTCACCCCTGAGGGGCAGCAGTTGTACGATCAGTTCAAGAAAACCTTCGCTGCCTACCGCACCGGCATCGCCCAATCCTTCGTCCTCGCCGAACAAGGCAAGCGCGATGAGTTGACCAAGCTGCTGCTGGTCGACATGAAGACCGTGGTCGACGGCTCCGGCAAGCAGCTCAGCGACCTGGCGGATCTGTTCACCCGGCAGGTCGCCGCCGAGAGCCAGAACTCCGCCGCACACTACGAGACCTCGCGCACCATCGTCAGCCTGTTCATCGTGCTGGCGGCGCTGGCCACCGTGGCGCTGGCGATGCTGCTGACCCGCAGCATCGTGCGTCCGCTGGCGAGCGCGGTGGACGCCGCCGAAAGCGTGGCCGGCGGCGATCTCACCCGCCCGATCGAAGCCCACGGCAACGACGAGGTCAGCCGCCTGCTCAAGGCGTTGGCGACCATGCAGCAGAACCTGCGCGAGACCCTGCAGGGCATCAGCGGCTCGGCCACGCAACTGGCCACCGCGGCCGATGAACTGAACGCCGTCACCCTCGACAGCACCCAGGGGCTGCAGCAGCAAAACAATGAAATCGAACAGGCGGCGACGGCGGTCAACGAGATGACCACGGCGGTGGAGGAAGTTGCGCGCAATGCCGTGTCCACCTCCGACGCCACGCGCCAGTCCAGCGAATCGGCGCACTTGGGGCAGGAGCGTGTCGGCGAGACCGCCGAGGCCATCAATGCGCTGGTCAGCGAAGTGCAGCACACCGGCGAGCTGGTGCAGTCCCTGGCCGACCAGTCCCAGGACATCGGCAAAGTGCTCGACGTTATCCGGGCGATCGCTGAGCAGACCAACCTGCTGGCCCTCAACGCCGCCATCGAGGCGGCCCGGGCGGGCGAGAGCGGACGGGGCTTTGCGGTGGTGGCCGATGAGGTGCGGGCGCTGGCCTATCGCACCCAGCAATCGACCCAGGAGATCGAACAGATGGTGCAGGGCATGCGCAGCGGATCGGGCCTGGCGCTGGAATCGATGCAGGCCAGCGCCTCCCGGGCCGCCACGACGCTGGTGCTGGCCGAGCGGGCGGGCGAGGCGCTGCAGACCATCACGGCGTCGGTGCACGAAATCCACGAGCGCAACCTGGTGATCGCCAGCGCCGCCGAAGAGCAGGCGCAAGTGGCGCGGGAGGTGGACCGAAACCTGGTGAACATCCGCGACCTATCGGTGCGCTCGGCGGCCGGGGCCGACCAGACCAGCGCCTCCAGCCATGAACTGTCGCAACTGGCCAATGCCTTGCAGGGCATGGTGCAACGCTTCCGCCTCTGACTTCTGCGGGCACGAGAAAGCCGCGCTTCTCGTCGGAGAAGGCGCGGCTGTTGTGAGACGTCAGGCGGGCAATCAGGCGCCGTCTTGATCCTTCAGGTGCTCGAACAGGCCTTTGGGCATTTTCTTGCCGTTGGCTTCGAAGTTGGCTTTGACGTTGTTGTACGCCTCCTGCTCGTCGATGAAGCCGTCATGGTTGGTGTCGATCTTGTCGAAGTCGGACTTCGGCGCGACCTTCAGGAACTCGGCGCGGGACACCTTGCCGTCGCCATCGGTGTCGGTTTTGGCCATCGAGGCATCACCGCATTTACCTTCGCCGCATTTGCCTTCCGGCGTCTTCACCGAAGTCTCGGCGGAGGCGACCATGTAGCCCTGGGCCAGCGGCTGGGCGGCGAACACCGAGCCGGACAGCATCAGGCCGCCGGCCAGCACGGCGCCGACCAGGCCAATGGAGTTCTTGCCGATTTTCGAGGTACGGGACATTGCATTCTCCTACGGTTGCTCAGTGCAACCACGCGTTAAGGGCATTTGCCGGCGCGGGTGCGCTCGGGTGTGGCCATTAGGCGGCGCCGATGTATCGCGACTGTGTCGCGGGGCGGGGCGTTTGTAAGCGAAGGCGGGAAATGCGGGGGCGGGATACAGTGAGAAACAGAGGTTCGGGCGCGGGTCGGACAATGAGGGTTTGATCCAGACCAACGTCGGCTTCACCGGCGTCATCGCCAGCAGGCTGGCTCCCACAGGGTTGGGTGGGTGAATTCAGGGGCTGCGGTCACAGCGTGGGAGCGAGCTTGCTCGCGATGGCGTCGATCCAGGCGAGATCAACTCGTCTGGATCACCGCATCGCGAGCCGGCTCGCGCCTACAGGTGTTGCATCAATGCAGCTTCAGGCGCGGCTCGGTGCCCCGGCCGATCTTGCTGCCCAGCATCAGCATCGCCGTGCGGAACGGCCCGTACAGTGCCATCTGGTGCATGCGGTACAGCGAAACGTAGAACATCCGCGCCAGCCAGCCCTCCAGCATCACGGTGCCGGTCAGGTTGCCCATCAGGTTGCCCACCGCCGAGAAGCGCGACAGGGAAATCAGCGAGCCGTAGTCGGTGTACTTGTACTCCGGCAGGGCCTTGCCTTCGATCCGCAGCTTCAGCGACTTGGCCAGCAACGACGCCTGCTGGTGCGCAGCCTGGGCGCGGGGCGGCACGTTGCGGTCCGTGCCCGGTTGCGGGCAGGCGGCGCAGTCGCCGAAGGCGAAGATGTTCTCGTCGCGGGTGGTCTGCAGCGTCGGCAGCACCTGCAGTTGGTTGATGCGGTTGGTCTCCAGGCCGTCGATGTCCTTGAGGAAGCCCGGTGCGCGGATCCCGGCGGCCCAGACCTTGAGGCTGGCCTTGATCTGGCTGCCGTCGGCGGTGATCAGGCTGTCGGCGGTGACTTCGCTGACCGACGCATTGGTCATCACGTTGACCCCGAGCTTTTCCAGGGTCTTGTGCACCGGGCCGCTGATCCGTTCCGGCAAGGCCGGCAACACCCGCGGGCCAGCTTCGATCAGGGTGATGTGCATGTTTTCCGGTTTGATCCGG
The DNA here is from genome assembly GCF_002113645.1 of Pseudomonas sp. B35(2017). Classification (NCBI taxonomy): domain Bacteria; kingdom Pseudomonadati; phylum Pseudomonadota; class Gammaproteobacteria; order Pseudomonadales; family Pseudomonadaceae; genus Pseudomonas; species Pseudomonas sp. B35(2017). The sequence continues at coordinate 271,800 of NZ_NEIZ01000006.1, forward strand.
TCGAGGCCGTAGGCCGCCAGCTCATGGGCGGCGTTGTGCAGCTCGGCCGCCAGTTCGACGCCGGTGGCGCCGGCGCCGACGATGGCCACGCTGATCTGCTCGTCACTTTCGTTCTGGCCGGCATGGGCGCGCAGGTAGTGGTTGAGCAACTGCTGGTGGAAGCGCTCGGCCTGTTTGCGGGTGTCGAGGAACAGGCAATGCTGCGCCGCGCCCTGGGTGCCGAAATCGTTGGTGGTGCTGCCGACGGCGATCACCAGGGAGTCGTAGGGCACTTCCCGGGCAGGCACCAGTTCGATGCCGTTTTCGTCGTAGGTGGCGGCCAGCTGGATTTTCTTCGCGGCACGGTCGAGCCCGCTCATGCGCCCCAGCTGGAACTCGAAGTGGTTCCATTTCGCCTGGGCGACATAGTTGAGTTCGTCTTCGGAGGAATTCAGCGACCCGGCGGCCACTTCGTGCAGCAGCGGTTTCCAGATGTGGGTCAGGTTGGCGTCGACCAGCATGACGCTGGCGGTGCCGCGCTTGCCCAGGGTCTTACCCAGACGGGTAGCCAACTCCAGGCCGCCGGCGCCGCCGCCGACAATGACAATACGATGGGACATGGGAACAACTCGCAAGGCTAAAGGAAATCGTTGTCGTGGTTACCCGGGCGAGCGCAAGGCAGCTCATAGCGTCAGGTAACTGATGAGTCGGCTCAACAGGCCGAGGCCGACGGTCACCGCCACCACCAGCACCAGGAGCATCCACGGCCTGAAGGGCCGGCGCTCGACGCGGTGCTGGGACAGTTGCAGGTACTCTTCGACATGCTTCTGGTCATCGGGGTTCAGGCGGCTGGTCATGTGAGGCCTCGTCAGGGATAGACGTTGCTGGATGCGCAGACGTTACAGCGGTTTGCCTGCGCGCGTTGAACGGCGCAGGGCATCCGGGCGAATGATTGCGCTTTTTTAACATCCGACCGGTGTTTGCGCCATCCTGCCAAGGGCTAAAGGCTGATGCCGACGTCGAACACGATGCTGCGCCCCAGGTTGCCGCGCAGGAAGTCCGGCGCGTCCGGGTGGGCGAACAGCACCCGGGCGAAGGTCGGCCCGACCAGCGACAGCGAGCGCCAGCCCTGGCGCAGGTACTCGGTCGGCGGCGGAAAGTGGCTGTTCAGGTCCAGCACTTCGCGCTTGAGGCTGGCGAAGGCGATGATGTCCAGTTCCCCCAGGTCCATGCCGCGTTCCTTGTAGTTGTGGGCCTTCTTGCGCAGGGTCGGGGCCAGGCGCAGGAGGAACTCGTTGGCCGGGATCCGCCGCGGCTTGGCTTCGCGGCGCACCAGTTGGCTCAGGGAAAACGCGCTGCGCCGGCGTTGCAGTTCATCGCGCCATTCGTCGTTGAGCCGGCGGCCTTCGTCGAGGACGAAGAACACCTCGAAGTTGGCGTCGCGGAACAATACGTCCGGTGGCTCCCCGGCCGGGGCGAACTCATCGGCCCGATAGGGGATGTTCAGGCCTTGCAGCAGGCGCTGGCAGACCCAACGCTCACGCTCCCATTTGCGGGCATTGGACAGGAAGGCGTTGGCTTGCTCGGCCGCGATGGTCAGCAGGCGCAGGTAGTCTGAGTCATCCATAGGCCCAAGCTTAGCGTTCAAATGCGACAGGCAGATAGATTTGCGTCGGTTCGCCCTCGGCAGACGCGAGCCTGCTCGGCAAATGCATCGGCGGGGGCCTCATCGCCAGCAGGCTGGCTCCCGCAGGGTTTGCGGCGGGCGCAGGCCCTGCATTGAGCAGCGTTGTGGGGGTGTAGACTGCCACAGCTGCCACCAGGGAATTTGTCGCAAGGGATGAGGGAATCATGATCGGTGCCGAACTGCTGTCTTCCACGAGCCTGACCTTGGGCTGGCTGATCTATCTGCCGGTCTTGCTGTGGGCGGTCTGGAGCGCCTCGTGGGTCGAGCTGTTCAGCGACAGCCGGCGTCAGCACTTGCTGTTCGGCACTGTGTTCGCGCTGTTCCTGCTGTGGCTGGTGCGCAGAGACTTCGACACCGGCGTGTCGTACCACTTCATCGGGATGACGGCGGTGACGCTGCTGCTGGACTGGCCGTTGGCGATCGTCGGCGGGCTGGTGGCGCAGGCCGGGCTGGTGTTGCTCGGGCGCCAGGATCTGGTGGCGGTGGGGGTCAACGGCACATTGCTGATTCTGCTGCCGGTGCTCGTCACCGAATGCGTGGCGGTGATGGTCGAGCGTGCCCAGCCGCGCAACCCGTTCGTGTACATCTTCTGCTCCGGCTTCTTCGCCGCTGCGCTGGCGGCGCTGCTGTGCCTGGTGTCGAGCCTGGCGCTGCTGTGGTACGACGGCCTGTTCGCCCTGCCGGAATGGCTGGAGGATTTCATCGGCTACCTGTGGCTGCTGATCTTTCCCGAGGCGTTCATCAACGGCATGGTGATCAGCGCGCTGGTGGTGTTCTGCCCGGAATGGCTGGAGACCTTCAACCGCACCCGCTACCTTTCGGCGCCCTGGAAGGACGACGACCCCAAGTCTTGATCCACATCAAATCCGCCGCCCGCCGTGCCTTCATGCTCCTTCGAATTCCTTCAGGAGCGAGCGGCATGAGCGTTTACGAGTGGGCGAGGCAGGAGTTGCGTCAGAGTCTGGACATGGCGCAGGAGGTGGGGTTCGATCCGGGGCTGAGCCTGCGGGCCTTGCTCAGCGCGGTGGTGCAGCAGAGCAAGACCGTGCGCAACGCCGAAGACCTGGCCGACGAGTTGCGCTTTCTGGCGGAAAACCTCGACGACGATCAGGACTACGGCTTCATGCGGCCCTGACGGCGGGTCAGTGGCGCGGATCGAAGTCGCCGGAGAACAGTTCATCCTCGGCGTCCGGGGCGACCGGGATCTTGTGTTCCTCCGAGGCCCAGGCGCCGAGGTCGATCAGTTTGCAGCGGTCCGAGCAGAACGGCCGGTTGACGTTGCCGGCCACCCATTCCACGGGGGCGCCGCAGGTCGGGCAGTTGACGGTTGGGGTCTGGCTCATGGCTGGCCTCCGGATAAAGTCAGGTAAAAGTGATGCAGGCGCTCGACCTCGCTGTGCAGCCAGGCGAGGTCGCGGTCGTTGACCACCACGTCATCGGCACGGCTCACACGGTCCTCGCGGCTGGATTGGGCCTTGAGGATCGCCTGGACCTGCTGTTCGCTGGTCTGGTCGCGTTGCAGGGTGCGTTCGATCTGCAGGTGTTCTGGGGCGTCGATCACCAGGATCCGCCGGGTCATCGCGTATTGCCCCGACTCGATCAGCAGCGGCGAGACCAGGATCGCATAAGGCGATTCTGCCAGCGCCAGGTGATGGGCGATTTCCTCGGCGATCAACGGATGCAGCAGGGCTTCGAGCCAACGGCGTTCATCGGGCACTTCGAAGATCAGCTTGCGCAGGGCGGCGCGGTTCAGCGTACCGTCGGCCTGCAGCACGGCGGGGCCGAAATGTTCGGCGATCTTCGCCAGCGCCGGGCGCCCCGGCTCGACCACCCAACGTGCCGCATGGTCGGCGTCCACCACGTGGATGCCGAGGTCGATGAAGTGTTGGGCGGCCGCGCTCTTGCCGCTGCCGATGCCGCCGGTCAGGCCGAGAATCCAGGGTTTTTCCACAGGGGTATTCATTTCAAACCGACAAACTGCCAATAGTAGGTCGTCATTTGACCACCCCAGAGCATGGCAATCCAGCCGGCGATCGCCAGATAGGGGCCGAAGGGGATCGGCGTCGAGGCGTTGCGGTCGCGCAGGCGCAGCAGAATGATGCCGATGACCGCACCCACCAGCGACGACAGCAGGATGGTCAACGGCAGGATCTGCCAGCCGCCCCAGGCGCCGAGCATCGCCAGCAGCTTGAAGTCGCCGTGGCCGATGCCGTCCTTGCCGGTGAGCAGCTTGAACAGCCAGAACACCGACCACAGCGACAGGTAGCCGGCCACCGCTCCCCACAACGCGTCGTGCAGCGACGTGAACAGGCCGAAGCTGTTGGCGATCAGGCCCAGCCACAGCAACGGCAGCACCAGCACGTCGGGCAGCAATTGGTGCTCGGTGTCGATCAGGCTCATCGCCAGCAGGCCCCAGGTCAGCACCGTCAGCAGGCACGCGGGCCAGCCGAACCCCAGGTGCCAGGCGATGAAGGCCGAGAGCAGGCCGCAGGCCAGTTCCGTCAGCGGATAGCGTCTGCCGATGGACGCGGCGCAGGCCGAACAGCGTCCGCGCAGCCACAGGTAACTGAGCAGCGGAATGTTTTCCCACGCCCGGATGCGGTGGGCGCAATGCGGGCACTGCGAAGCCGGCAGCATCAGGTTGTAGGTGGGCAGCGGCGTTTCGCCCGGCATCCCCAGGATGTCGCGGGCCTGCTGGCGCCATTCGCGTTCGAGCATCTTCGGCAGGCGCCAGACCAGCACGTTGAGGAAGCTGCCGACCACCAGCCCCAGCAACAGGGCGGTGCACACGAAGGCCAGCGGATACAGGGCAAACAGTTCGTCGAGGGGCATGTCAGATCGCAGAGCCGAGTTGGAAGATCGGCAGGTACATGGCCACGACCAGCCCGCCGACGATCACCCCCAGCACCACCATGATGAACGGTTCCATCAGGCTGGTGAGGTTGTCGACCATGTTATCCACTTCGTCCTCGTAAAACCCGGCGACCTTGGCGAGCATGTCGTCGAGGGCGCCGGACTCCTCGCCGATGGCGGTCATCTGCACCGCCATGGTGGGGAACACCCCGGTGGTGCGCATCGAGAAATTCAGTTGCATGCCGGTGGCCACGTCCTGGCGGATGCGCAGCACGGCGTTCTTGAACACCACGTTGCCGGTGGCGCCGGCCACCGAGTCCAGCGCCTCGACCAGCGGCACCCCGGCGGCGAACGTGGTCGATAGGGTGCGGGCGAACCGCGCCACGGCGGACTTGTACATCAGCGTGCCCACCAGCGGCAGCTTCAGCAACCAGGCGTCCCGGCGGTCGCGCAGGGCCTTGGAGCGTTTGAGCGCATGGCGGGTGCCGAAGAAGGCGGCGACCAGGGCCGCGAGGATCGCCCACCACCATTGCTGCATGAATTCCGAGAGCGCGATCACCATCAGGGTGAAGGCCGGCAGCTCGGCGCCGAACCCGGAGAACACCGACTGGAACTGCGGCACCACCTTGACCAGCAGGATCCCGGTGACCACCGCCGCCACCAGCACCACGGCGGCGGGGTAGGTCATGGCCTTCTTGATCTTGGCCTTGAGGCTTTCGCTCTTTTCCTTGTAGGTGGCGACCCGCTCCAGAAGGGTGTCGAGGGCCCCGGACTGCTCGCCGGCATCCACCAGGTTGCAGTAGAGCTCGTCGAAATGCTGCGGCTTCTTGCGCAGGGCGGCGGCGAAGCTGTTGCCGGCGGCGACTTCCTGCTTCACCTCGTCCACCAGCTTGCGCATGGCCGGGTTCTCGAAGCCCTCGCCGATGATGTCGAACGACTGCAGCAATGGCACGCCGGCCTTCATCATGGTCGCCATCTGGCGGGTGAACAGCGCGATGTCCTGGGCCTTGATGCGTTGGCCGAAGCGGAGCAGCGAGGCGGACTTCTTGCGCACCTTGCCGGGGTTGATCCCTTGCTTGCGCAACTGCGCCTTGATCAGCGCCGGGTTCTGCCCGCTCAGTTCGCCGGTCACCTTGCCGCCTTTCTTGTCCGTGCCTTCCCAGGCATACACGCTGGTTTTCGCTGCCTTGACCGCCATGTTCAGTCCTTGGTGACCCGGTTGATTTCCTCAAGGCTGGTGATGCCTTGCATGGCCTTGATCAGGCCGGAGGTGCGCAGGTCGTTGAAGCCGTCCCGGCGCATCTGGGTGTCGATCTCCAGCGAGTTGCCTTCGGCCATGATCAGCCGTTGCAGTTCGGCGGTGTTCTTCACCACTTCATAAATGCCCACGCGTCCCTTGTAGCCGCCGTTGCAGTGGTCGCATCCGGCAGGCTCATAGAGCGTGAAATGGCCGATGCGTTCCTCGGGGAAGCCTTCCTTGAGCAAGGTCTCCCGGGGGATCTCGGCGGGACGCCGGCAGTGGCTGCACAGCTTGCGGGCCAGGCGCTGGGCGATGATCAGGCTGACCGAGGTGGCGATGTTGAAGCCGGGGATGCCCATGTTGTGCAGGCGGGTCAGCGTCTCGGCGGCGCTGTTGGTGTGCAGGGTGGAGAGCACCAGGTGGCCGGTCTGCGCGGCCTTGATGGCGATCTCCGCCGTTTCGAGGTCGCGGATCTCGCCGACCATGATCACGTCCGGATCCTGGCGCAGGAACGAGCGCAGGGCCTGGGCGAAGTCCATCCCCTGTTTCGGGTTGACGTTGACCTGGTTGATGCCTTCCATGTTGATCTCCACCGGGTCTTCGGCGGTGGAGATGTTGATGTCGACGGTGTTGAGGATGTTCAGCCCCGTGTACAGCGACACGGTCTTGCCCGAGCCGGTGGGGCCGGTGACCAGGATCATGCCCTGGGGTTGCTTGAGGGCGGCCATGTACAGGTCTTTCTGCTCCGGCTCGTAGCCGAGGGCGTCGATGCCGATTTGGGCGCTGGAGGGGTCGAGGATCCGCATCACCACCTTTTCGCCCCACAGGGTGGGCAGGGTGTTGACCCGGAAATCGATCGACTTGCTCTTGGACAGGCGCATCTTGATCCGCCCGTCCTGGGGCTTGCGGCGCTCGGAGATGTCGAGGCTGGCCATCACCTTCAGGCGCGCGGCGATCCGGCCGGCCAGCTGAATCGGCGGCCGGGCCGCTTCGCGCAGGATGCCGTCGGTGCGCATCCGCACCCGGTAGTTCTTCTCGTAGGGCTCGAAATGCAGGTCGGACGAGCCGCTCTTGATCGCGTCCAGCAGCATCTTGTGGACGAAGCGCACCACCGGCGCATCGTCGGCGTCGAACCCGCCGATGGCATCCTGCCGGCTGTCGTCGACGGACTCGACGTCCAGGCCGTCCAAGTCGACGTCGGCCATTTCCTCAAGGCCGGTGGCGTGGGTGTCGAAGAATTTCTCGATGGCGTCGGTGAGCTTGTCGTCCTCCACCAGGATGGCTTCGGTGCTCAGGCCGGTGCTGAACTGGATGTCGTTGATCGCCTGCTGGTTGCTCGGGTCGGAGATCCCCACGAACAGCTTGTTCCCGCGGCGCCACAGGGGCAGCGCGTGGTGCTGGCGCACCAGTTTTTCGCTGACCAGGCCTTTGGGCTGGGTTTCCTTGTCCAGGCAGTTGAGATCCAGGTAGGCCACGCCGAAATGCTCCGAGGCGATTTCGGCGACCTGCCAGCTTTTCACCAGTTTGTTCTGCACCAGATAGCTGACCAGCGACAAGCGGTTGCGCTGGGCCTGTTGCCAGGCTTGCTGGGCACTTTTTTCCGTCAGCAGTTCGGCCTGCACCAGTTGCTTGGCCAGACCGCTCAGAGCGATGTCATTCATGGGGATCCCGGACGCAGACAGTTCATGACTTATAGCCTAGACAAGTGACAGCGCCAAACCTGTGGGGTGCAGGTGACAAAAAGTGTCAGATACTGCGGTTCAAGGCTGTAGGACGTGCCTTGGGCATGCCGCCGCGCCCAGCCTTCAGGGCCTGCAAGGGATTGGCACGGGCTGTGCTGAGTCGTGTTCAGACCATGAGATTCCGACTCATGCAAGGAGCGTGTCTATGAAGAAACAACAAGGTTTCACCCTGATCGAGCTGCTGATCGTCGTGGCGATCATCGGTATCCTGGCGACCATCGCGCTGCCGCAGTACTCCAAGTACCAGGCCCGTTCGAAAGTGACGGCGGGGCTGGCGGAGATCAGCGCCATGAAGGTGCCGTTCGAGGACACCATCAATCAAGGCACCGACCCGACACTGACGCTGGTGGCCGGCAGCGCCACGGCGACCACGTCCAACTGCGGCACGCTGGCGGCGTCGGGCACAGCCTCCACCGGGGCCGGCACCATCACCTGCACCCTGGCCAATGCGCCAGGTCCGGTGCTGGGCAAAACCATCACCCTGACCCGCACCGCCGCCACCGGCTGGAGCTGCGCGACCACGGCAGCCCAGGACTACGCGCCGAAGGGCTGCACCGGGACCTGAGGGTCGCGCTGCGTCTCCCGAATGCCCCGCCTAGCGGGGCATTCTGTTTTCCGGGCGGCGGAAAAAGCCTGAATTGTTTCAGTGCCTTAGGAACTTTTCAGAAATCCGCAAGTTGCATGCAGAACGGATCGCGGTCATGCAAATTGCATGATTCCGTCAACTGAGTGTTTTCATAAGTTGTTGATTTTTAATGATTTATTTTTGTCGCGGAGTTGGCACAGCGTTCGCAATATCTCCAGTAACCTGCTGACAAGAAGCGCAGCAGACTTTCCAGAAAACAGGAGTTACTCGTATGAAGAAGTTCGCTATCACTGCCGCTGCTGCTACCGCGCTGACTCTGACCATGGCCACCGGCGCATTCGCCCAGTCCACCCAGACGGCTCAGGCGCCCATGACGCTGGCAGCCGGCGAAGTTACCAAAGCCAAGGAAGCCACTTCCGATACCTGGATCACCACCAAGGTCAAAGCTGACCTGGTCACCGAAAAAGGCATTCCCGGCACCGACATCAAGGTCGAAACCAACAAAGGCGTGGTGTCCCTGTCGTCCACCGTCGCCGTGACCGATTCGCAGAAAGAGATGGCGGTCGCGATCGCCAAGAAAATCAAAGGCGTCAAGGCGGTTTCCGCCGACGGCCTCAAAGCCGAGTAAGGCAAGGCTTCTCGCCTGGACGGGAGGAGGCGCGACAGGCGATCCGTGCAATACGTCTGCCGCACTTGTAGTTCATGCGAACGGCCACAGGGATGTGGCCACTGCGGGCCCCGGTTGATTGCCGGGGCCCGTTTCGTTTCGGGGCAACGCATGCCGCATCGCCTGGGATGGCGTCATCGCCCGCAGGCTGGCTCCCACAAGGGATCTGCGATGCTGGCGGATTCATTGCTCCTTGCCAGCGATGAGGCCGGCACTGCGGCATCTGTGTTGCCTGACCCGCCGCCATCGCCGGCAAGCCGGCTCCCACAGGGTTCAGCAGCGGCCGCAGTTCTGTGCTCACCACAAAAACCTGTGGGAGCGTGCCTGCAAGCGATGAGGCCGTCACAGCCAACATCGCCCACAGGGGGGATTTCAGTTGCCGCGCTTGCTGTTGATCTGCTTCAGGCGGTTGCCCTCGAAGCGCAGGTACTGGTACATGCCGTTGCTCGGGCCGTAGGTCCATTCCTCGACCTGGAACTCCTCACGGCGATTGGCGCTGCGCTTGTACCCCAGCACATCACGGCTCAGCGGCTCGCCGCATTTCTGCAGCACTTCGCTGGCGCGGTCGCCGAGGCTGACCAGCTGGCTGCCGCAACGCAGGGTGTCGGACGCAGACGCTTGGCCGGCGGCCAACGCCAAGAGGATTGCGGGCAGCCATTTGCGGTTCATCATTCGGCATCCAGATGCATTTGCGTCACCACCCGGCCATCGCTTTCCGCTTCGCCGAGGTTGGCGTCGATGAAGTACACCCGGTCGTCGGCCAGTTGGCCCTTGTCCACCAGGTAATCCTTGATGCTGCTGGCGCGGTCCTGACCGAGCTGGCGCAGCAGGACGTCGCTGGAGCTCCAGAACTTGATCACGTCCTCGCGCATCTTCGCGGTGCGCTCTTCCTTGCCCAGGTCCTTCCATTCGGCTGGTGGCTGGGTCTTCAGGCGGGTGCGGTAGATGCCTTCGAGCAACGGGCCTTTCTCGCCGTCCGGCACCTGCAGCAAGGAAGCCTGGGCCGGCACCTTGTCGCCCCGGCGCTGGAGCATCTTGTAGTAGTTGTACTGGTATTCACGCTCCAGGCGCTGCTCGGCGATGAGCGGGCCGTCGCTGCTCTTGGCGGCGGTGCCTTCGATTTCCAGGCGCAGGGCCGGACGCTCCTTGAGCGCCTGGGACAGCTTGACCAGCGCCGCTTCAGCGTCCTTGCTCAGCTCGCTGGAGCCGGGCGCGAACGACACGCTGCCCAGGTCCTCCGAACCTCCGCCGCTGACCAGGCCGCCGATCAGCTTGAACGGCGCGGCGGCGGCCTTGACGATCAGGTTGCGCAAAGTCTGCCAGACGATCGGCATCACGCTGAACTGCGGGTTGTTCAGGTCGCCGCTGACCGGCAGCTCGATGGAGATCTTGCCGTCCACGTCCTTGAGCAGGGCGATCGCCAGTTTCAGCGGCAGGCTCACGGCGTCCGGGCTGTCGACCTTTTCGCCCAGCTGCAGTTGTTCCACCACCACCTTGTTCTCGGCCTTGAGCTGGCCCTTGGTGATCAGGTAGTGCAGGTCGAGGTTGAGCCGGCCCTTGCGGATCCGGTAGCCGGCGAACTTGCCGGAGTAGGGGGTCAGGGTGGTCAGCTCGACGCGCTTGAAGCTGGTGGCGATGTCGAGGCTGGCCATCGGGTCGAACGGGTTCACCGAACCTTTGATGGTCACCGGCGCATAGCGGTCGACCTTGCCTTTGACGTCGACGCTGGCCGGCTTAGCCTGGCGGCTGTCGATGGTGCCGATCTGGCCGTTGAGCTGCTGGATCGCGGTGGCGAAGTTGGGGGTCAGGCTGAAGTCGGCGAAGTTGGCCGAACCGTCGTTGATCGCGATGGCGCCGATGTGGATGCCCAGCGGCTTGTCGCCTCCGGACGGCTGCTTGGCGGCGGCTGGCTTCGCCGCCGAGTCGGCGGGCTGTGGCACCAGCAGGTCGTCGATGTTGGTGGTGCGGTCATCGTTGATCATGAACCGCGCATAGGGCTGGAACAGGTTGATCCGGTCGATGGACAGGCTGTCGCCGTGCTGGTAGTTCAGGCCCTCCACCACCACCTGCTGCCACTTGAGGAAGTCGCGGGTCTTGAGGGTGTCGAGGGTGTGCAGTTGATCGACCTGGGCACGCCCGGTGACGCTGAGCGCCAGGGGTTCGGTGCTCTTGAGGTTGACCTTCAGGTCGCTGCCGAGCATGCCGCTGCGCAGTTCCAGGCGGATGAACGGGGTGATGTAGGACTGGGCGACCCGCAGGTCGATGTCCTGGGTCTTCACGTTGAGCTGGGCGGTGACCGGCGCGAGGTTGACCACGCCGTCGGCGCTGATCTTGCCCTGCTTGCCCAGGCCGGTGTCGAGCTTGAGGTTGAAGGGCGAACCGTTGAGGCTGTCGAAGTTCTGCAGGTCGAGGTTCAGCGGGCCGACCTCCAGGGCCACCGGCGGCTGCGGCTGGCGGTCGGCCAGGTGCACCTGGTAATTGCGCAGCTGCACGTCCTTGAGCAGCACTTGCCAGGGCTTGGCCGGCGCTGCCGGTTCCTTCGGCGAATCGGCGGCGGCCGGCGCGGTCTTGGGTTCGGCGGCGGCCTTGGCCGCCGGTTTGGACGGCTGGCTGGCGAACAGCTTCTGCCAGTCCAGTTGCCCGTCGGCTTCGCGGGCGGCCCAGGTCTCCAGTTTCTGGCTGCGGATCTTGCCCACCACCACCTGCTGCTTGGCCAGGTCCACCGTGGTCTCGCTGACGTCGAGGCGTTCGAGCTTCGCCAGCGGACGGCCGTCCGGGGCCTTGATGGCGAACGGCGCGACGCTGACGGCGACGTTGTTCAGCAGCAGTTCGGTTTGCTTGGACAGATTGAGCTTGTAGTCGGTGCTGAGGCTGACCACGCCGTCTTCCAGCACCAGCGGCACGGCGTCGCGCACGTAGGGCCAGAAGGCCTTCATCTTGCCGTCGGTGATTTTCAGCGTGCCTTCGGAGGTGATCGGGATCAGGCTGAAGTTGCCGCTCCAGTCGATGCGCCCGCCGGCGGGGCCGACGGCGACCAGGGTCATGTCGGCGCTGTCTTCGGGCAGGGTGCTGAGGTTCTTCAGTTCGAAGTCGAGGGTGTCGTAGAGGAATTCGATCGGCTCGCTCGGGCGCGCGTCCTCGAAATGCACGGCGCCGCCGGCCAGCTTGATGCGGTCGATGCGCAGCGGAAACGGTTTGGCGTCGGGGTCGGCCGGCGCGGGTTCGCTGGCCGGAAGCTTGAACAGGCCGAGCAGGTTGAGCTGGCCGTCCTTGGCGAACAGGATTTCGGTCTTGGGCTTGTCCAGTTCGATGTCGGCCAGGTGCAGGGCCTTTGTCCACAGGCTGTCGAGCTGCAGGTTGGCGTAGAGGCGTTCGAACCCGACCTGTTCCTTGCCCGGTTCGCCGATGACCAGCCCCCACAGGGTGAGCTCAAGGCTGAACGGATTGAGTTCGATGCGCTGGATATGCGCCGGCACGGTGGCGTAGTTGGCCAGTTGCTGGTTGGCGACCCGTAACGCAATGCCCGGCAGAATCAGAAACCCCAACAGGCTGTAGAGGGCCAGAGCGGTCAACAGGGCGCCAATCGCGCGAATCAATCCTTTGGGCATGTGCGGCTTCATCTGTCTGAATCGGAGTGCCTTGGAGTATGGCACGCGATTGCGGTTCCGAAGTAATTGCCCATGGCCAGGATTGTTCAGATTTTTCTGTGGGAAATTTCCCAAGCAGACTTCACAGCTGGAGGATCAGGGTCTTCAGCGGCGGTTGTCCGTCCATGGAAGGGAAGTCCCGGCCCGGTGTCATCACCGTCCATTCGCGCACCGGCCGCCCGGCCTTTTCCGCGCAGCGCAGCACCTGTTCGCGCCAGTCGTCCATGCTGATTTTCGCCAGGTTGTTGCAGCAGATCAGCACGCCGTCTTCGGCGGTGGCCAGCAGGGCCGGCTTGAGCAGGCTCTGATAGTCGCGCAGCAGGTCGACGGTGCCGAACGCGCTCTTGGCCCAGGCCGGCGGATCGAGCAGCACCAGATCGTACTGGCGCTGTTCCAGGCGCGGATAGCTCGGCAGCTTTTGCCCGCGCCGCTGGGTGATCGGCAGCCCGGCCAGTTGGCGGATCGCCGGGAAGTAGTCGGACTGGATGAATTGCATGGCCGGCAGTTGCGGATTGAGCTGGCCGTTCTCGCGGCCGACCGCCAGGTTGCCCTCGGCGAAGTCCAGGTTGCACACCTCGCGCGCACCGCCGGCGGCGGCACTGAGGCCGACCCCGCAGGTGTAGGCGAACAGGTTGAGCACGCTTTTGCCCTTGGCGTGATCCTTGACCCAGCCCCGGGTGTTGCGCAGGTCGAGGAACAGCAGCGGATCCTGCCCGGCGTGGCGCCCGCGCACGCGGTAGTTCAGGCCCCACTCGTGGCCGACCAGATCCGCCAGCGCCGCCTCGTCGGCCCGGTAGACGGGGTCGGTGCGGTCGATCCGCGAGTTGCCCCCGGAGCGGTCGTTGTAGACCAGCAGGGTGTCCAGGCCCAGGGTCTCGTTGACGGTCTCGTGCAGGTGCAGCAAGGCATCGCGTTCCAGGGTCTGGTGGAAGCTTTGCACCATCAGTTGCGGGCCGTAGCGGTCGACGGTCAGGCCGCCTGCGCCTTCCTGGCTGCCGTGGAACAGGCGGTAGCAGTCGGTGCCCTGGCCGTGCAGTTCGGCGAGCAGGTCCTGGCGTTGGTCGAGGGCGGCGCGCAGCGCCTGGTTCAAGGAAGACATGCGGGCGCCTTGCTGGAGGGTATGGGGGCGCGGGAGTTTAGCATTGTCGGCGTCTGTGGCGAGGGATCAGGGCAGCAGCCCCATCCGCCGCTGGGCGCGCTGCACCGAGCCGTTGCGCATGGCCCAGCGCAGCATCGGCGCGCTGCGGTTGACGCTGGCGCGGATCAGCTGGCGGCGCAGCGGGTTCTGGCGCACGCCGAACATGTCGCTGGCCCAGTCCGGCAGCAGGTCGATGCCGGCCTTCATCATCAGGTCGCCGAAGGGTCGGGCCAGCAGGCTGGGGGCCGGTGCGTCGAGCAACAGTCGCAGGACTTCCCGGCTGCGCCCGTCGCACAGCAGCTGCGGGCGCATGCGCTGCAGGTAATCGGCCACCGCCGCGCGCGAACGGGGCACGTCCTGGGCGCCGAGCCGTTCGGCGATCACGGCGATCTCAGCGTAGTAGCGATCCTGGTCCGCCAGGGACAAATGCGGATTGCGGTAGCGCAGGTGGGCGGCGAGGAAGTGGCTGACCTCCGCCACATGCACCCAGGTCAGCAGATCCGGGTCGCTGGCCGCATAGGGGCGGCCGTCCGGAGCGGTGCCGACCACTTGCAGGTGAATGGTGCGCACCTTTTCGATCAGCCAGTCGGCGTCCTTGCGCGAGCCGAACGTGGTGCCCGAGACGAACTGGCTGGTGCGGCGCAGCCGTCCGAGCATGTCCTGGCGAAAGTTCGAGTGATCCCACACCCCGGCCAGCGCCAGCGGGTGCAAGGCCTGCAGCAGCAGCGCGGCGATGCCGCCGATCAGCATGCTGCTGAAGTCGCCGTGCACTTGCCAGCTGACCGAGTCGGGGCCGAACAGGCCGGGATCGCCCTTGGGGTTTTCCAGGTCGAGCTGGCCGAGGGACAGCCCGGTCAGGCTCATGAGCTGGCTTTCGATGCGGTGGCGGATGAATTCCATGGGGTCTCGACGGATGGCTTCAGGGCAGGGACGGCGCGGCCGGACGACCGCGCCGGCGCCGCTACCGGTTGAGGCGCTTGTCGATCAGGCCCTGCACCACGCTCGGGTCGGCCAGGGTGGAGGTGTCCCCGAGGCTGTCGAGCTCGTTGCAGGCGATCTTGCGCAGGATCCTGCGCATGATCTTGCCTGAGCGGGTTTTCGGCAAGGCCGGCGCCCACTGGATCAGGTCCGGCTTGGCGAAGCTGCCGATTTCCTTGCTGACGTGGGCCAGCAGTTCTTTCTTCAGTTCGTCGCCGGCCTCGGTGCCGTTCATGGGCGTGACGAAGGCGTAGATGCCTTGGCCTTTGACGTCGTGGGGATAACCGACCACCGCCGCCTCGGCGATGCTGTCGTGCAGCACCAGGGCGCTCTCCACTTCGGCGGTGCCGATGCGGTGGCCGGATACGTTGATCACGTCGTCGATGCGGCCGGTGATCCAGTAGTCGCCGTCCTCGTCGCGGCGGGCGCCGTCGCCGGTGAAGTAGTAGCCGGGGTAGGGTTTGAAATAGGTGTCGACCATCCGCTGCGGGTCGCCGTAGACGCTGCGGATCTGCGCCGGCCAGCTCGACTTGATCGCCAGCACGCCGCTGCCGGCGCCCTTGATTTCCTTGCCGTGCTCATCGAGCAGCACGGGCTGCACGCCGAACATCGGCCGGGTGGCGCAGCCTGGCTTGATCAGCTGGGCGCTGACCAAGGGGCTGAGCATGATGCCGCCGGTCTCGGTCTGCCACCAGGTGTCGACGATGGGGCAGCGCTGCTCGCCGACCACGTTGAAATACCATTCCCACGCTTCCGGGTTGATCGGCTCACCGACGCTGCCGAGCAGTCTGAGGCTTTGCCGCGAAGTTTCCTGCAGCGGGCCGGCCCCTTCGCGCATCAGGGCGCGCAGGGCGGTCGGCGCGGTGTAGAAGATGTTGACGTGGTGCTTGTCGATCACCTGCCAGAACCGCGAGGTGGTCGGGTAGCTCGGCACGCCTTCGAAGATCAGGGTGGTGGCGCCGTTGGCCAACGGGCCGTAGACGATGTAGCTGTGGCCGGTGACCCAGCCGACGTCGGCGGTGCACCAGAACACTTCGCCGTCGCGGTAGTCGAGCACGTACTTGAAGGTCATCGCCGCCTGCAGCAGATAGCCGCCGGTGGTGTGCAGCACACCTTTGGGTTTGCCGGTGCTGCCGGAGGTATAGAGGATGAACAGCGGGTCTTCGGCGTCCATCGGTTCCGGCGGGCAGTCGTCGCTGACCTCGCGCACCGCCTGGTGATACCACAGGTCGCGGCCTAAGGTCCAGTCCACCTTGCCCTGGGTGCGCTCGACCACCACCACGGTGCTGACGTCCGGGCAGCTTTGCAGGGCCTTGTCGACGTTGTGCTTGAGCGGCACGAACTTGCCGCCGCGCACGCCTTCGTCGGCGGTGATCACCGTGCGGCAGTCGGCGTCGAGGATGCGGTCACGCAGGGAGTCCGGGGAGAAGCCGCCGAACACCACCGAATGGATCGCGCCGATCCGCGCGCAGGCCAACATGGCGTAGGTCGCTTCGGGGATCATCGGCATGTAGATGCACACCCGGTCGCCTTTCTTCACGCCGCGGCTTTTCAGCACGTTGGCCAGCCGGCAGACGTGGTGATGGAGCTTGCGGTAGGTGATCTGCGCCGATTCGGCGGGGTCGTCGCCTTCCCAGAGCAGGGCGGTCTGCTCGCCGCGCCGTTCCAGGTGGCGGTCGATGCAGTTGTGGCTGACGTTCAGCTTCGCCCCGGCGAACCAGGTGGCTTCGCCGGTCTTCAGGTCATAGCGCTGGACGGTCTGCCACGGGGTGCTCCAGTCCAGGAAGTGCTTGGCCTGTTCGGCCCAGAAGGTGCTGGGGTGTTCAATGGATTCGCGGTACAGGCGCTGGTAGTCGTCCTGACTCAAC
This sequence comes from Pseudomonas sp. B35(2017), assembly GCF_002113645.1. Taxonomy (NCBI): domain Bacteria; kingdom Pseudomonadati; phylum Pseudomonadota; class Gammaproteobacteria; order Pseudomonadales; family Pseudomonadaceae; genus Pseudomonas; species Pseudomonas sp. B35(2017). The sequence goes on from NZ_NEIZ01000006.1 coordinate 288,185, forward strand.
TGTGCGGCCCGGCGGACGGCATCGGCTTTGGGGAACGTGCTGATATCGAACATGACGGTTCCTTATTCTTGTTGTGCGACAAGAATAAAGATGCGCCGAGTGCCCGAGAGGTTCAAGCCATGACCAAAACGACTGTGGGAGCGAGCCTGCTCGCGATGGGATCGGATCAGCCAACATCAAAGTTGAATGTTCCGTTGTCATCGCGAGCAGGCTCGCTCCCACAGGGGATTGTCGTTGCCCGCAGAGTCCGTGATGGACAGGCTCTGCGGGCGATGCGCCGGATCAGCCGCGGTGACGGCCGCGGAAGTAGCTGATCAGGCCTTGGGTGGACGGATCCTCGGCGGCGCTCTCTTCGCTGCCGACCAGGCGGTTGTAGACGCCCTTGCCCAGTTCCTTGCCCAGTTCCACGCCCCACTGGTCGAAGGCGTTGATGCCCCAAACCACGCTCTGCACGAACACCTTGTGTTCGTACATCGCCACCAGGGCGCCGAGGCGGCGCGGGCTGATGCGTTCGACCACCAGGGTGTTGCTCGGGCGGTTGCCCGGGATCACCTTGTGGGCGGCGAGCTTGTGCACCTGCTCTTCGCTCATGCCTTTGTCGCGCAGTTCGGCCTCGGCTTCGGCCAGGGTCTTGCCGAGCATCAGGGCCTGGCTCTGGGACAGGCAGTTGGCGTACAGCCACTGGTGATGGTCGGACACCGGGTTGAAGCTGACGACCGGCACGATGAAGTCGGCCGGGATCAGTTGGGTGCCCTGGTGCAGCAGCTGGTGATAGGCATGCTGGCCGTTGCAGCCGACGCCGCCCCAGATCACGGGGCCGGTGTCGGTGGACACCGCTGTGCCGTCCTGGCGCACGCGCTTGCCGTTGGACTCCATGTCCAGTTGCTGCAGGTGCTTGGTGATGTTGCGCAGGTAGTGGTCGTACGGCAGGATCGCGTGGCTCTGCGCACCCCAGAAGTTGCCGTACCACACGCCGAGCAGGGCCAGCAGCACCGGCATGTTCTGTTCGAACGGCGCGCTCTGGAAATGCTGGTCCATGGTGTAGGCGCCGGACAGCAGTTCCTTGAAGTTGGACATGCCGATGGCCAGGGCGATCGGCAGGCCGATGGCCGACCACAGCGAGTAGCGGCCGCCGACCCAGTCCCACATCGGGAAGATGTTCTCTTCGCGGATGCCGAACGCCACGGCCGCCGCGTTGTTGCTCGAAACGGCGATGAAGTGGCGGTGCAGTTCGGCTTCCGAACCGCCCTGGGCCAGGTACCAGGCGCGGGCGGCCTGGGCGTTCTTCAGGGTTTCGAGGGTGTTGAAGGATTTCGACGACACGATGAACAGCGTGGTTTCGGCCCGCAGCTTCTGGGTCAGGCCGTGGAACTCGCTGCCGTCGATGTTCGCCAGGTAGTGGCAACGCACGCCTTTCTGGGCGTAGGACAGCAGGGCCTCGGACACCAGCTCAGGGCCGAGGAACGAGCCGCCGATGCCGATGTTCACGACGTCGGTGATCGGCTTCTCGGTGTAGCCGCGCCACAGGCCGTCGTGGATGCGGCCCACCAGATCGGTCATCTGGTTCAGCACCTTGTGCACGTCCGGCATCACATTGACGCCGTTGACCGACAGCTTGTCGCCCACCGGGCGGCGCAGGGCGGTGTGCAGGGCAGGGCGGCCTTCGGAAGCATTGACGATTTCGCCGTCGAACAGCGATTTGATCGCGCCCTTGAGGTCGACCTCGTTGGCCAGTCCCACCAGCAGGTCGCGGGTCTGGGCGTTGATCAGGTTCTTCGAATAGTCGAGAAACAGTCCGCAGCTGCTCAGGGTGAATTGGTTGAAGCGCTGCGGGTCGGCGTTGAAGGCTTCGCGCATGCTGAAATCCTGCATGGCTTGGCGGTGGTCTTTCAACGCTTGCCAGGCAGGCAGAGCGGTAACGTCATGAGGAGTGCGGTAGTACGCCATCGCTGCGGTTTTCCTTTTTACTTGAACGGCCTTTGTTACACGGATCGAACCGCCAGGCCCGGTCAGGGCATGGGGTCAGCTGCGTTGACACGGTTTCAGGGCGCAGGGCCAATACAGTAAACCCCGCGCTGCGATCTGTCTTGACTTTGTCTGACCCGTTTCCTGTACTTTTTTAACATCTGTCCAGGAAACGGCCGACGAACGGAAGGGCGGGCGCGGCCTGCTCAGGCGACCTGCACCGGGATGGCGTTGCTGGTGTGGCTCAATTCGTTGCCCGGCGCCATGTAGAGCATGCGCGGCTTGAAATTCGCAAGTTCGGCTTCGCTGTAGTGGGCGTAGGCGCAAATGATCACGCGGTCGCCGACCTTGGCCTTGTGCGCCGCTGCGCCGTTGACCGAGATCATCCGCGAACCTTCTTCGCCTCGGATCGCGTAGGTGGTGAAGCGTTCGCCGTTGTCGACGTTGTAGATCTGGATCTGCTCGTACTCACGGATGCCGGACAGGTCCAGCCATTCGCCGTCGATGGCGCAGGAACCTTCGTAATCGAGTACCGCGTGGGTGACTTCGGCGCGGTGCAGCTTGGCCTTGAGCATGATGGCGTGCATGAGGGGTTCCCCTGGTCGGAATCGAACGGCAGGCAGTGTGCCCGAAGGGGGGGAGGGCGGCAATATGGCTGCGCACAGGGCATGGGCGATGCGCAAGCGGCTGGCTCTCGGTGCGTCTTCGCCGATGCCATCGCCAGCAGGCGGGTTCCCACAGGGGGCGTGGGCGGATGCAGGATTTTCGGTCGCCGCAAAACAATGTGGGAGCGGGCCTGCTCGCGATGGCGGACGGATGGCCATCGCGGGCAAGCCCGCTCCCACAAAGGATGACGGCGCTCAGGCCGGGGTGTCGAGGTTCAGGTGCAGGTTGTCGATCAAGCGGGTGGTGCCGAGGAACGCGGCCACCAGGATCACCAGGTCGCGGTCGTCTGCCGTGGCCGGGCGCAGGGTCAGGGCGTGGCGGATCTCCAGGTAGTCCGGACGCAGGCCCGCCGCTTCCAGTTGCTTGAGCTGTGCCTGGATCAGGGCCGGGAAATCGCGCTCGCCTTGCTTGATCGACTCGGCGATGGCGCTCAGGGTGCGGTAGACCACCGGCGCCACGGCGCGCTGCTCTTCGCTGAGGAAGCCATTGCGCGAGGACAGCGCCAGGCCGTCGGCGGCCCGCACGGTCGGCTCGCCGATGATCTGGATCGGCATGTTCAGGTCATGCACCAGCGCGCGGATCACCGCCAGTTGCTGGAAGTCCTTCTGGCCGAAGATCGCCAGGTCCGGCTGCACCATGTTGAACAGCTTGCTGACCACCGTCGCCACGCCTTCGAAATGCCCCGGACGGCTGGCGCCGCACAGTCCTTCGGACAATTGCGGGACGCTGACTCGGGTCTGTCCGGCCATGCCGTCGGGGTACATTTCCTCGACGGTCGGGGCGAACAGCAGGTCGCAGCCGGCTTCCAGCAGTTTTTCCTGGTCTGCCGCCAGGGTGCGCGGGTACTTGTCGAGGTCTTCGCCGGCGCCGAACTGCAGCGGGTTGACGAAAATGCTCGCGACCACGAAGTCCACGCGCTGGGTGGCCTTGGTGATCAGCGCGATGTGGCCGCTGTGCAGGTTGCCCATGGTCGGCACGAAGCCGATGCGCTTGCCTTCGCTGCGGGCGCGGGCCACGGCGGCGCGCAGTTCACGTACGGTTTTGACGGTGTTCATGCGGAGAATCCGTGTTCGACGCCAGGGAACGTGGCGGCTTTGACTTCAGTGACGTAGGCCTTCAGGGCGTTCTGGATGCTGTCCTGGCCGTGCATGAAGTTCTTCACGAACTTCGGCACGCGGCCGCTGATCGACAGGCCAAGCATGTCGTGCAGCACCAGCACCTGGCCGTCGGTGGCGCTGCCGGCGCCGATGCCGATCACCGGGATCTTCACCGCCTGGCTGATTTCGGCGGCCAGTTCGCTCGGCACGCATTCGAGCAGCAGCATGGCCGCGCCGGCCTGCTCCAGCGAGATGGCGTCGGCGCGCATCTGCCGCGCCTGGTTCTCGTTGCGGCCCTGCACCTTGTAGCCGCCGAGGATGTTCACGGCCTGCGGGGTCAGGCCCATGTGCGCGCACACCGGAACGCCGCGCTCGGCCAGCAGGCGGATCGACTCCGCGAGCCACAGGGCGCCCTCGACCTTGACCATGTGCGCGCCGGCCTGCATCAGCATCGCGCTGTTGGTCATGGTCTGTTCCAGGGTGGCGTTGGCCATGAACGGCAGGTCCGCGAGGATCAGGGCATCGGTGTTGCCGCGCTTGACGCTGGCGACGTGGTAGGCCATTTCCGCAGTGGTCACCGGCAGGGTGCTGTCGTGGCCCTGCAAGACCATGCCGAGGGAATCGCCCACCAGCAGCACTTCGACACCGGCCTCGTTGCAGGCGTGGGCGAAGGTCGCGTCATAGCAGGTCAGCATGGTGATCTTTTCACCTTTCTGCTTGAGGCTCTGGAGCGTGGTCAGGGTGATGGCTGGCATGTAAGAAATCCTCGTTCAGGCGCATTGGAAACTGCTGCGGGTAACGCGCGTGATTCGTCATCTATTCAGGCGCACGCTCTTTTGTCGTGCTTATAAGGCCTGGATTGCGCCCTTGTGCGCCGGGTTGGCGGCAGCGGGACGCCTATAGTCGTGATGAGAACCCAGGAAGTCAATTACGTGTGTTACCGCATTGTTACGACGGGAGTGTTACCGGCGTTACTGATGCGATTCAGCGCTGCGGCGGGTCTGGGTTGCCGAATTTTTGTCCTACAAAAAAGGCAGTTGCGGGGAGCGGCGGGGGCGTCGGCAGTGATCCCTGTGGGAGCCAACCTGCTGGCGGTGACGTCAGCCCAGGCAGCCCCGGGCTGAGGCAGGGGAATCCGTCAGAGGCGTTCGAGGCCGATGAACGGGCAGGCCGCCAGCAGCGCGGCCAGGGTGCGGCCGTCGGCCAGGCGCAAGTCCTGCGGCGCCAGCTCCGCCAGGGGGTACAGGACGAACGCGCGTTCCTGCATGTGGTAGTGCGGCACCTTGAGGCGGGGCTCGTCGATCAGTCGGTCGCCGAACAGCAGGATGTCCAGGTCCAGCGTGCGCGGGCCCCAACGTTCCAGGCGTTCGCGGCCCTGATCGTTTTCGATGGCTTGCAGGGCGTCGAGCAGTTCCAGCGGGGAGAGCGAGCTGTCCAGCGCCGCGACCGCGTTGGTGTAGCGCGGTTGGCCCGGCAGCAGCGAATCGCTCTGGTAGAACGCCGAAACGCCGGCCAGGTCGGTGGCGGGCAGGTGCGCCAGCGCGTCGACCGCGCTGCGCAATTGCTCGGCCGGGGCAGCCAGGTTGCTGCCCATGCCGATGTAGATGCGTTCCATGCCTTATTCGCCCGCTGCGCTCTTGCGCTTGGCGTTGCTGCGCCGGCGCTTGCGCGGTGCGCCGCCGGTGCCGTCGTCCTTGCCGCTGAGTTCGCGGATCATGTCCCGGCGCCCGCTGTCGTTGGCGTCCTGGTAATCGGTCCACCACTCGCCCAGGCCGTCGGTCTGCTCGCCGGCGCTTTCGCGCAGCAGCAGGAAGTCGTAGCCGGCGCGAAAACGCGGGTTGTCCAGCAGCAGGTCGGCGCGTTTGCCGCTGCGCCGCGGCAGGCGTTCCTGCATGTCCCAGATCTCGCGTATCGGCATCGTGAAACGCTTCGGAATGGCTATGCGCTGGCACTGTTCGGCGATCAGTTCGTGGGCCGCTTCCTGCATCGCCGGAATCGGCGGCATGCCCCGTTCCTGAAGACGCAGCACGCGGGCCGGCAGGGCGGGCCACAACAGGGCGGCGAACAGGAATGCCGGGGTCACCGGTTTGTTCTGCTTGATCCGCAGGTCGGTGTTGGTCAGGGCTTCGCTGATCAGCGTGTGGGTGTATTCCGGGTTGTGCTCCAGCGCGTCGGCGCTGGCCGGGAACAGCGGTTCGAACAATTGCAGGTCGACCAGCATTTCATAGGTGATCGCACCGTGGCCGGAGAGGAACAGCTTGAGCACTTCCTCGAACAGGCGGGCCGACGGGATCTCGCGCAGCATCGGCGCCAGGTCGCGGATCGGCTGGACGGTGTGCTTCTCGATGCCGAAATTGAGCTTGGCGGCGAAGCGCACGGCCCGCAGCATCCGCACCGGGTCTTCCTGGTAGCGCTGCACCGGGTCGCCGATCAGGCGGATCAGGTGGTTGCGGATATCGTGCACGCCGTTGGCGTAGTCGAGGATGCGCTCGCTGACCGGATCGTAGTACAGGGCGTTGATGGTGAAGTCGCGGCGTTGCGCGTCCTCCTCCAGGGTGCCGTAGACGTTGTCGCGCAGGATGCGCCCGCTTTCGTTGCGCGAGGACTGGTTGCTGTCTTCGTCGTCTTCGTTTTGCGGGTGGTTGGCGCGGAAGGTCGCGACCTCGATGATCTCGCGGCCGAAATGGATATGCACCAGCTTGAAGCGGCGGCCGATGATCCGCGCATTGCGGAATTCGGCCCGGACCTGCTCAGGGGTGGCGCTGGTGGCCACGTCGAAGTCCTTGGGCGTGATGCCCAGCAGCATGTCGCGCACGCAGCCGCCGACCAGGTAGGCCTGGTAGCCGGCGCTCTGCAGACGTTCGACGATGTTGACCGCATAACGGCTGAATTGCGCCTTCTGCAGCGAGTGCTGGCCGCTGTTGAGGACTTCAGGCGTGCTGCGGATGTGTTGTTGCGTACGACGCAGGGGCGTTCGAAATGACTGGAACAGCTTCTTCAGCATGGGATGCACTGTTTGAAGGAATGTTCGGCCTTACCGGGGAATGGCCGCATGATGGGCGGGGATTCTAGCATTTAGTCGGCGAATGGTGTAGGACGCAGCGGATTTGAGCTGCAGGCCGCCGTCTAGGGCGTTCGGAGCCGCAATTTCTGGAGGGGGATCGCCAGGGCGGACGTCAAGGTGACAGAAACTACAAGGGGAGCCGAAGCTCCCCAAGAAGTAGTTGCGTGCTCTTTTTATTTTTGATTCGGGCTTCTTGTTTTTGTTGAGCGCCCTCGTCATGAGGTTTTCCCTTCATGACCCTCCCATTCGGGAGCCAAGAGCAAACGGATTGCTTTGGTCGCTGAGTTGCAGTGATCTTGCGATCCAACCAGTACAGGCTCTGTCTCAAGACAGTTTTTGTTGTTCTCGGCCTGGTCGTGGGACGAATCCCAAATACAACGCCTCTCCAAAAGAATCAGTTAGCTGCGCCTCTCGCCGTCTTGTTTTTATTGTGCGTGAGTCGATTCGTCTTATTTTTATTGTCTTATGCATTGCTTGTTATTGTTCTTGTACCAAACATATAGCAGGTGCCGTGCCAACTTTTGCAAACCCCAGTAAAACAAGGGGTTGGGACGGTCTGGCAGGTTTTTGAGGGCGAAAAAAAGCCGGGGTTTCGTTACCGATAACCCCGGCTTCTGTTACGTGAAATGGCTGAGGTAACAGTTTTCTCAGCCTTTCAACGGTTACCCGCACGCTCGACAGGTAACGTTCAGCTCTCGCTGGTGGCCCCGGTCTTGCGCCGCGGAATGCCCAGGCGCTGACGGCGTTCCCACAGGCACTTGCGGCTGACGCCCAGCTTGCGCGCCAGTTCGGTCTCGGTCATGTGGTCCTGATGCTCGAGGACGAAGTGCTGGAAGTAGTCCTCCAGCGACAGGTCTTCGGTCGGCTCGTGGCTGTTGGTGGGTGCGCTGGCGGCCGCTTGCGCCGGCAGGCCGATGAATTCGTCCTCCTCCAGGTCCCCCAGCTCGATGTCGATGCCCAAAAGGTCGGCGGAGATTTCCGGGCTCTCGCTCAGGATCACCGCGCGTTCCACCGCGTTCTCCAGCTCCCGCACGTTGCCCGGCCAGGAGTAGTGACGGATCGCCTGTTCGGCGTCCGCGGCGAATTTCAGGTCGGTGCGGTTGATCCGGGCGCTCTGGCGGGCGAGGAATGCGTTGGCGATTTCGTTGACGTCGGCGCCGCGCTCGCGCAGGGCCGGCAGCTTCAGGGCGATCACGTGCAGGCGGTAGTACAGGTCTTCACGGAACTGGCCGATCTTCGCCAGGTTCTTGAGGTCCCGGTGGGTCGCGGCGATCAGGCGCACATCGACCTTTTGCGACTGCACCGAACCGACCCGGCGGATTTCGCCTTCCTGCAGCACGCGCAGCAGGCGGGCCTGGGCCTCCAGCGGCAGTTCGCCGATCTCGTCGAGGAACAGCGTGCCGCCGTCCGCCGCTTCCACCAGGCCGGCGCGGCCGGCGCTGGCGCCGGTGAACGCGCCTTTCTCGTGGCCGAACAGTTCGGACTCGATCAGGCTTTCCGGGATGGCGGCGCAGTTCACCGAGATCATCGGTGCCTTGGCGCGCCTGGACAGGTTGTGCAGGGCCCGGGCCACCAGTTCCTTGCCGGTGCCGGACTCGCCCTGGATCAGCACATTGGAGTCCGTCGGCGCGACCTTGCGGATCTTGCCGTACAGATCCTGCATCGGCGGACAGGAACCGATGATGCCGATCTCGCCGTTGCCCGCATCGACGGCGGCCTTGCCGCTGCCGTTGGCGGACTTGCCCGCGACGGCTTCGCCGGCGGCGGGGGCGGCCTGGCGGTCACGCAGGATCCTGGCCACGGCCTGGAGCATCTCGTCGTGGTCGAAGGGCTTGGCGATGTAGTCGACCGCGCCCATCTTCATCGAGTCCACGGCCGAGCGCAGGCTGGCGTAGCTGGTCATGATCAGCACCGGGGTGCCCTGGCCGAGCTTGATCAGCTCGGTGCCCGGCGCGCCCGGAAGTCGCAGGTCGCTGACAATCAGGTCGAAAGTGGGAATGCTGAAGCGTTCTTGTGCTTCCTGCACTGAACCGGCTTCGCTGACCTGGTACTGGTTGCGTTCCAGCAGGCGGCGCAAGGCGGAGCGGATGATGGTTTCGTCTTCGACGATCAAAATGTGCGGCATTGATTCGATACTCTCGACGGTCTCAGTTCACAGCGGACGTCGCTTCGACATGACGCGGCAAAGTCACCCGGATACGGGTGCCGCGCTGGCTCTGTACATCAGCCGGGCTGTCGATGGTGATTTGTCCATAATGCTCTTCAACGATGGAATAGACCAGTGCAAGGCCCAGGCCGGTGCCTTCGCCAGGGTCCTTGGTGGTGAAGAAAGGTTCGAACAATCGGTCCATGATGCTCGACGGGATGCCGCTGCCTTCGTCTTCCACGATCAGGTCGACCGTGTGTTCGTAGGCTTCGCTCCTCACCCGCACCGCACTGCCGGCGGGCGAGGCGTCACGGGCGTTGGACAGCAGGTTGATCAATACCTGGGCGAGCCGCTGCGGGTCGCCTTCGACCCAATGGTCCGGGTCGCACAGGTTGAAGAACTGAACCTCGAAGTTGCGCCGGTTCAAGGCTAGAAGACCGATGGCGTCCTGCGCCACTTCCGCCAGACAGACGGGTTCGTCGCTGTGCTGATGGCTGCCGGCGTGGGCGAAGCTCATCAGGGACTGGACGATGCGCGACACGCGTTTGGTCTGTTCGAGGATCTGGCCGCTGATTTCCGTCAGTTCGCCGTCCTCTTCGCGCTCCTCGCGCAGGTTCTGCGCCAGGCAAGCGATGCCGGTGATCGGGTTGCCGATTTCGTGGGCCACGCCGGCCGCCAGCCGACCGATGCTGGCCAGGCGTTCGGAGTGCACCAGCTTGTCTTCGAGCATCTGGGTTTCGGTCAGGTCCTCGACCAGCAGCACCAGGCCGCTGTTGCCCGGCGCCAGCGGTTCGTCGATCGCCGCCTTGTGCAGGTTCAGCCAGCGGGTCTGGCCGTCGAGGGCCAGGTGCTGCTTGTGCAGGTGCTCGTCCGGCACGTTGATGAAGCCTTGCAGCAGTTCTTTCCACGGGTTGGCGATGGTGCCCAGGCGCGAGCCGACCACCCGTTGCGCCGCGATGCCGGTCAGTTCCTCCATCGCCTTGTTCCACATCAGGATCTCCTGATCCTTGGCCAGCGAGCAGACGCCCATCGGCAGCTCCTGCAGGGTCTGGCGGTGGTAGCGGCGCAGGGCGTCGAGTTCGGCGGCCAGCCCCGTGAGGCGGGAGTGGTAGTCCTCGAGGCGGCTTTCGATGAAGTGGATGTCTTCGGTGACGTAGTTTTCGCCGCCGGCCTTGTAGGGCAGGAAGGTTTCCACCATGTCCTGGGCCACGCTCGGCCCCATCAGGCCGGACAGGTTCGCTTCGATGCGGTCGCGCAGGCGGCGCAGGGCGTAGGGGCGGCGCTCGTCGAACGGCAGGTAGAGGTCGCGCAGGGCCTGTTCGACTTCCTTCTGCGCGGCTTTGGCGCCCAGCGGCTTGGCCAGCTGCGTGGCGAATTCCTGCGGCGAGGCGGCGTGCAGTTCCCGGCGCTGCGGACGGCGCACGTTGTCCACCGCGCAGGCTTCGGCGGCGCTGGCCTCTTCGGGGCTGGCGTTGGTGAACAGCGAAATCAGGGTGAACATCAGGACGTTGGCGGCCAGCGAGGCGATGGCCGCCATGTGCCAACTGGTGTCGTCCAGCACGTAGATCATGTTCAGCAGCGGGATGTAGAAGCCTTGCAGGTTGCCGACCAGCGGCAGCAGCATGGTCACCACCCACACCATGATCCCCGCCAGCAGGCCGGCGATGAAGCCGCGCCGGTTGGCGGTCGGCCAGTACAGCACCGACAGCACGCCGGGCAGGAACTGCAGGGTGGCGACGAAGGCCACGATGCCGAGGTTGGCTAGATCCTGGCCCGGGCCGAGCATCAGGTAGAAGCAGAAGCCGGCCATGATGATCGCGACGATCAGCGCCCGCCGCGTCCATTTCAGCCAGCGGTAGATGTTGCCTTCGGCCGGCGGCTGGTAGAGCGGCAGCACCAGGTGGTTGAGCGCCATCCCGGACAGGGCCAGGGTGGTGACGATGATCAGCCCGCTGGCCGCCGACAGGCCGCCGACGTAAGCCAGCAGCGCCAGCGCCTTGCTGTCGGCGGCGATGCCGATGCCGAGGGTGAAGTATTCGGGGTTGGTGGTGGCGCCCAGCTTGAGCCCGGCCCAGAGGATCAGCGGCACCGCCAGGCTCATCAGCAGCAGGAACAGCGGCAGGCCCCAGCTCGCGCTCACCAGCGAGCGCGGGTTGAGGTTCTCGGTGAAGGTCATGTGATACATGTGCGGCATCACGATGGCCGAGGCGAAGAACACCAGCAGCAGGGTGCGCCACGGGCCTTCCTGCAGCGGCGTGTGCAGGGCGGCGAGGGCGGTCTGGTTCTGCAGCAGCCACAGTTCCAGCTGCTGCGGGCCGTCGAACACGCCGTACAGCGCGTAGAGGCCGACGCCGCCCAGGGCCACCAGCTTGATCACCGACTCGAAGGCGATCGCGAACACCAGGCCTTCGTGCTTCTCGCGGGTGGCGATGTGCCGGGAACCGAAGAAGATCGTGAACAGGATGATCAGCGCACAGAACGCCAGGGCCACGCGGTTCTGCACCGGCTCGCCGGTGAGGGTGCCGATGGAGTCGGCCACGGCCTGGATCTGCAGCGCCAGCAGCGGCAGCACGCCGATCAGCATGAAGATCGTGGTCAGCGCGCCGGCCCAGGTGCTGCGGAAACGGAAGGCGAACAGGTCCGCCAGCGACGACAGCTGATAGGTGCGGGTGATCTTGAGGATCGGGTACAGCAGCACCGGCGCCAGCAGGAACGCGCCGGAGACCCCCAGGTAACTGGACAGGAACCCGTAGCCGTACTGATAGGCCAGGCCGACCGTGCCGTAGAACGCCCAGGCGCTGGCATAGACCCCCAGCGACAGGGTGTAGGTCAGCGGATGGCGAATGATCGCCCGCGGGATCATGCCCCGTTCGCTGATCCAGGCCACGCCGAACAGGGCGGCCAGGTAGGCGGCGCTGATCAGCAGCATCTGGGTCAGGCTAAAGCTCATCGGCATCTTTTTGGCTCTGCAGGATGAAGGTCACGACGATCAGGATCAGCCACAGCAGATAAGGGCGATACCAGGCGCCCGTGGCGTCGATCCACCAATCCATGATGGCCGGCGAAAACAGGTAGATCCCCACGACCAGAAGCAGGACCAAGCGATAGATGTACATCCCGGCCTCTCTTTTTTATGCGCGTACCCGAAAACGTGCGGCGATGGTAACGGATGGGCGCGCCACTGCAAGTGCCGTCACAGCAGTTGTGCTTCGGGCAATGTCAGTGTGCGCGGGATTTTCGCGGCGTCCCAGTGGGCGCAGCCCCAGGCCAGCAGTTCCTGCGGGGTGGCGTCGGCCAGTTCCGGGCCGGGTTCCTGGCCCAGCGCCCGCAGGGCCCTGAGCAGCAGGGGCGTTGCCTGGTCGGCGGTCAGCGGCGGGGAGCGGTAGGACTTGCCGAGCTTGTTGCCGTCCGGCTGGGTGATCAGCGGCAGGTGCAGGTAGCGCGGCTGGCGCAGGCCCAGCAGTTCCTGCAGGTAGAGCTGGCGCGGTGTGGAGTCGAGCAGGTCGGCGCCGCGCACGATGTCGGTGATGCCCTGCCAGGCGTCGTCCAGCACCACGGCCAGTTGGTAGGCGTAGAGACCGTCGCGGCGGCGGATCACGAAGTCGCCGACGTCGCGGCCCAGGTGCTGGCGGAACTCGCCCTGCACGCGGTCGGTGAAGCGGTACTCCAGCTCCGGCACGCGCACGCGGATCGCCGCGTCCTCCTGGCCATGGCCGGCATTGCGGCACAGCCCCGGGTAGATGCCGCCGTAGGGCTCCAGTTGCTTGCGCGAGCAGGTGCAGGCGTAGGCCAGGCCTTGATTGAACAGGCGGTTGAGCACTTCGGCGTAGGCGTCGTGGCGGTCGCTCTGGCGCACCATCTCGCCGTCCCATTCGAAGCCGTAGCGCTCCAAAGCCTCGAGGATCGCGGCCTGGGCGCCGGGTTCTTCCCGGGGCGGATCGAGATCCTCCATGCGCACCAGCCAGCGGCCGCCGACCGAGCGCGCATCCAGATAGGACGCGAGGGCGGCCACCAGCGAGCCGAAGTGCAGGTGTCCGCTGGGGGTGGGGGCGAAGCGGCCGATGTAGGCAGGGGAGGTCATGGCGGTCATGGGGATGGCGATACGGGTTCCAGGCTTGCGCCGACTCGCTGCGGGAGCGGGCTTGTCCGCGGATGCGATGTTTCGTTCAGCATAGGACGGGGCTGACGCTGCGTTGTCGCAGGTTCAGGAGCGGAAACGAAAACGGAGCGTTCGCACGCTCCGTTCTCTGCTCGGGCCGGGATTACTTGCCGACCTGCTTTTCCTTGATTTCCGCCAGGGTCTTGCAGTCGATGCACAGGTCGGCGGTAGGACGGGCCTCGAGGCGCTTGACGCCGATCTCGATGCCGCAGGACTCGCACCAGCCGTACTCTTCGTCCTGGATCAGTTCGAGGGTCTTGTCGATCTTCTTGATCAACTTGCGCTCGCGGTCGCGGGCGCGCAGCTCGAGGGCGAACTCTTCTTCCTGGCTGGCACGGTCGGCCGGGTCCGGGAAGTTGGCAGCCTCATCCTTCATGTGGTCTACCGTCTTGTCGACCCCTTCCATCAGCTCTTTTTTCCAGCTCATCAAAAGCTTGGTGAAGTGAGCGCGCATGGGGGCGCCCATGTACTCCTCGCCTTCGGCCGGAACGTAAGGTTCGAAACCGCTGATCGTCGGTTGTTGCTTTGCTTGGGTGGGCATGAATGGACCGCCTCTACTCTTGTAATCCATTGCGCAGGATTGCTCCATCACCGACACCTGCCGGCCCTGCGGCTGCAAGCGGGCGAACTTACCAGATCAATTCGGCCCGCGCCACTCCCGGATGTCGAGCCCGCGGCCGGTGGCGCCTGCAAATGTTTGCCAGGCCGTGTCCGGTGGTGCTGGAGACCTGATCAATCACTGATTTTAGTCAATCCTGGAGCATACGTATGGCTCGTTACAGTCCAGAGTCTCAGAGGTTCTGACCGCTGCGGGTTCTCGACCGTTCCGCGACGTGGGTAGAATCGCTTCTTTTCCCTGGGAAGCAAGGCCGATGGCTCAGTCCTACAGTGCGCGCAGTCGTGCGATCGAACCGTTTCATGTCATGGCGCTGCTGGCGCGGGCCAACGAGCTCCAGGCCGCCGGCCACGACGTGATCCACCTTGAGATCGGCGAGCCGGACTTCACCACCGCCGAGCCGATCATCCGCGCCGGGCAGGCGGCGCTGGAGGCAGGGAAAACCCGCTACACCGCCGCCAGGGGCATTCCCGAGCTGCGCGAGGCGATCGCCGGCTTCTACCGCCAGCGCCATGGCCTGGACATCGATCCGCAGCGCATTCTGATCACGCCCGGCGGTTCCGGCGCACTGCTGCTGGCCAGCGCCTTGCTGGTGGATCCGGGCAAGCATTGGCTGCTGGCCGACCCCGGCTACCCGTGCAACCGGCATTTCCTGCGGCTGGTCGAAGGCGCGGCGCAATTGGTGCCGGTCGGCCCCGAGGTGCGCTATCAGCTGACGCCGGACCTGGTCGACCGTCATTGGGACCACGACAGCGTCGGCGCGCTGGTCGCCTCGCCGGCCAACCCCACCGGCACGGTGCTGAGCCGCGACGAGCTGGCGGCGCTGTCCGCGGCGGTCAAGGCGCGCCACGGCCATCTGGTGGTGGACGAGATCTATCATGGCCTGACCTACGGCACCGACGCTGCCAGCGTCCTTGAAGTGGATGACAGTGCTTTTGTCCTGAACAGTTTTTCCAAGTATTTCGGCATGACCGGGTGGCGCCTCGGCTGGCTGGTGGCGCCGCAGGCGGCGGTCGGCGAGCTGGAGAAGCTTGCGCAGAACCTCTACATCAGTGCCCCGAGCATCGCCCAGCAAGCCGCGCTGGCGTGCTTCGAGCCCAATACCATCGCCATCCTCGAGGAACGCCGCGCCGAGTTCGGCCGCCGTCGGGATTTCCTCCTGCCGGCACTGCGCGAATTGGGCTTCAACATCGCCGTGGAGCCGGAAGGGGCGTTCTACCTGTACGCCGACATCAGCCGGTTCGGCGGCGATGCCTTCGCGTTCTGCCGGCATTTCCTTGAGACCGAGCATGTGGCATTCACGCCGGGGCTGGACTTCGGCCGTCATCAGGCCGGCCATCACGTGCGGTTCGCCTACACGCAAAACCTTGCGCGCCTGCAAGAAGCGGTGGATCGGATCGCCCGCGGCCTGAAGAGCTGGCAAGGCTGATGCGCTTTCATCCTCCCCTCGAAGAGGCGCGGCTGATCCGGCGCTACAAGCGGTTTCTCGCCGATGTCGAGACGGTCGGCGGTGAGTCGTTGACGCTCCACTGTCCGAACACCGGCTCGATGCTCAATTGCCTGGTGGAGGGCGGGCAGGTCTGGTTCAGTCGCTCCAACGATCCCAAGCGCAAGCTGCCCGGCACCTGGGAGATCGGCGAAACCCCGCAGGGCCGGCGGTTCTGCGTGAACACCGGGCGGGCCAATGCCTTGGTCGAGGAGGCGTTGCAGGCCGGAGTGATCCGCGAGCTGAACGGGTTTACCGCGCTGAAGCGCGAAGTCGCTTACGGTCAGGAAAAGAGCCGGATCGATTTTCGTCTCGACTACCCGCAAGGGCCGGCCTACGTGGAAGTGAAGAGCGTCACCCTGGGCTTCGACGGCACGGCGGTGGCGGCGTTTCCCGATGCGGTGACCGAGCGCGGCGCCAAGCACCTGCGCGAGCTCGCGCACCTGGCCCGGGACGGCATCCGGGCGGTGCAGCTGTATTGCGTCAATCTCAGCGGCATCGACGCGGTGCGCCCGGCCCGTGAAATCGATCCGGGCTACGCCGATGCCCTGCGCGAGGCGGTGGCCTGCGGGGTCGAGGTGCTGGCCTATGGCGTGCGGCTGGATCATCAGCAGATGGTGATCGACCGCCGGTTGGACGTCTTGCTCGACGGCTAGAGGTCGACCCACAGCCCTTGGGCGTCTTCGCGGCAGGGGATGGCGGTCAGCGCCTGTCCGGCGCAGGGGCCGGAGACGCATTCGCCGTCCTCGATCAGAAACAGCGCGCCGTGGGTAGCGCACTGGATCAGGCTGTTGCTCGGGTCGAGAAAACGGTCCGGGTGCCATTCCAGCCCCACGCCCCGGTGCGGGCAGCGGTTCAGGTAGACATAGGCCCGGCCGCTGCGGCGCACCGCGAACAGCCTTTTCCCTTCGATATCGAAACCGCGGCTGCCGGCCTCGGCCAGCTCGGCGCCCGCGCACAGAAACTTCATGGCTATCCTCAAATGTCGGCTCGTGTCCGGATGTGTCCGAGCTTGACGTTCAAATGCAAACAATTATCAAATGGCCGCCTTCGTCCGCCGCCTGGCGACCCGATGCCGAGGATACTTGTCCTCGCGTCGCGATGCCCGGAAAAACCTGTTCAAGGAAGCTGTTCATGCGCCTGAGTACCCGCATCGCCGTGCTGTGCACCGGACTGTTCGTCAGCCACCTGGCAGGGGCGGCGGACTTGCCGCAACGCTGGGTCAGCGCCGGCGGGGCCTTGTCGGAATGGGTGAGCGCGTTGGGCGGCGAGGCCAAATTGGTGGGCGTCGACACCACCAGCCAGCATCCGGAATCGCTCAAGGCGCTGCCGAGCATCGGCTATCAGCGCAGCCTTTCGGCCGAGGGGATCCTGAGCCTGCGCCCGCAGATTTTGATCGGCACCGAGGAAATGGGCCCGCCGCCGGTGATTTCCCAGGTGCGCAGCTCTGGCGTGCAGGTGGAGCTGTTCTCGGCCCAGCCTGACCTGCCGACCCTGGAAAAGAACGTCAACCGTCTGGGGGCGCTGCTGGGGGCCGATGAGCAGGCCGCGCAGCAGCTGCACAATTATCAACAGCAGCTGGATACGCAAAAGCAGCGCGTGGCTCAAGCGCAGGCGAAGCAGAAGGCTCCGGGCGTGCTGCTGATCCTGGGGCATGCCGGCGGCAAACCGCTGATCGCCGGCACCGACACCGCCGCGGACTGGATGATCCGCCAGGCCGGTGGGCGCAACCTGGCGACGCAATCCGGCTACAAGCCTTTTTCCGTGGAGTCGCTGGCGGGCCTGGATCCTGAAGTACTGGTCTTCGCCGACCGGGCGATGAACGGCGAGGCGGCGAAGGCGGCCCTGTTCAAGGAAAACCCGATCCTCAACGCCAGCCGTGCGGCCAAGGCCGGGCGGGTGCTGGAGCTGGATCCGACGCTGCTGGTCGGCGGCCTCGGGCCGCGTCTGCCGGCGGCGCTGAAGGCGCTGTCCGACGGTTTCTACCCGGCCAAGGGCGGGCAATGAATCCAGTGGTCAAACCCCGGGGCCTGTTCATCGGCCTGATCCTGTTGTGCCTGTCGGCGACCTGGCTGTCGTTGGCGCTGGGGCCGGTCAGCCTGCCGTTGCTGGATACGCTGCGCACGGCCTTGCGCATGCTCGGCGTGCCGCTGGCGGCGGACGGGCTGGAGCAGGCCGAACTGATCCTTTGGCAGATCCGTCTGCCGCGCACGCTGCTCGGGCTGGCGGTCGGCGGGGTGCTGGCGCTGTCCGGCGTGGCGATGCAGGGGTTGTTCCGCAATCCGTTGGCCGACCCGGGGCTGGTCGGTGTGTCCAGCGGCGCGGCGTTGGGGGCGGCGGTGGCGATTGTCGGCGGTTCGCTGTTCGGTGGGCTGCCGGAGTGGTTCGGCCCCTATTTGTTGTCGGCGTGCGCGTTTCTCGGCGGCCTCGGGGTGACGGCGCTGGTGTACCGGCTGGGCCGGCGCAACGGGCAGACCAATGTCGCCACCATGCTGTTGGCGGGGATCGCCCTGACCGCGCTGGCCAGCTCGGCCGTCGGCCTGTTCACTTACCTGGCGGATGACGCGACCCTGCGCACCCTGACGTTCTGGAACCTGGGCAGCCTCAACGGCGCCAGTTACGCACGCTTGTGGCCGCTGCTGATCATCAGCGCCGGGGTGGCCTTGTGGCTGCCGCGCCGGGCACGGGCGCTGAATGCGCTGTTGCTGGGGGAGTCCGAGGCCGGGCATCTTGGCATCGATGTCGAACGGCTCAAGCGCGAACTGGTGTTCTGCACGGCCCTCGGCGTCGGCGCGGCCGTGGCGGCGGCGGGAATGATCGGTTTCGTCGGCCTGGTGGTGCCGCATCTGGTGCGGCTGCTGGCCGGGCCCGATCACCGGGTGCTGTTGCCGGCGTCGGTGCTGGCCGGGGCGAGCCTGCTGTTGCTGGCGGATCTGGTGGCGCGGCTGGCGCTGGCGCCGGCGGAACTGCCGATCGGCATCGTGACGGCGTTCATCGGGGCGCCGTTCTTCCTTTATCTGCTGCTGCGGGGGCGGGCCTGATGTTGCGCGCAGACAATCTGCACATCCGCCGCGGCCGCAAGACGGTGCTGGCCGGGGTCAGCCTGCAGCTTGCGCCGGGCGAGGTGCTGGGGGTGCTGGGCCCGAACGGCGCGGGCAAGAGCACGTTGCTCGGCGCCTTGTGCGGCGAGCTGGCGCCGGACGACGGTGACGTCCTGCTTGAGGGCGTGGCATTGGCGCAGTGGCGCGGCAGCCGACGCGCCCAGCGGCTGGCGGTGCTGCCGCAGGTGTCCACCCTGGAGTTCGCTTTCCGCGTCGAGGAAGTGGTCGGGATGGGGCGCTTGCCGCATCAGGCCGGACGGGTGCGCGACGATGAAATCATCATCGAGGCGTTACAGGCGGCGGATGCAGCGCACTTGAGCGGACGCAGCTATCTGGCGCTGTCCGGCGGCGAACGCCAGCGTGTGCACCTGGCGCGGGTGCTGGCGCAGTTGTGGCCGGGGCAGGCCGGGCAGACCCTGCTGCTGGACGAGCCGACGTCGATGCTCGATCCGCTGCATCAGCACACCACGCTGCAGGCCGTGCGGGCGTTTGCCGACCGCGGCGCGGCGGTGATGGTGATCCTGCATGATCTGAATCTGGCGGCGCGCTATTGTGATCGCATCCTGCTGCTCGAAAGCGGACGGCCCGTGGCGCTGGACACGCCGCAGCAGGTGTTGCGGCCGGACTCGCTCAAGGCGGTGTTCGGCCTGGAGGTGCTGGTGCAACCGCATCCGGAGCGCGGACACCCGCTGATCATCGCCCGCTGAACGGTTCTACGAGGTGCAGGCATGCGCGCAATCCTGTTGTTGGCGATCTTGTTGCTCGGCGGCTGTCAGGCTGTGGCACCGCCTCCGGTCACGGGCGAAATCCGGGACCTGCGTAGCGGTGAGGCGCTGACGCCCCGGCAACTGCTGGCACGCCTGGGCGAGCCGCAGCGGGTGATCGTCGGCGAGCAGCACGACAATGCCGACCACCATGGCCTGCAGCTGTGGCTGCTGCAGAACCTGGAAAAGGAACGCCCCCAAGGCAGCCTGCTGTTGGAAATGCTGGTGCCCGAGCAACAGGCGCGGGTCGATGATGTGCGCAGGTCCGCTGCGCCTCCCGCAGACCTTGCCCAAGCCTTGGCCTGGCAGGATGGATGGGACTGGAGCCTGTACGGGCCGATCGTCCGGTTTGCCCTCGCTCAGCCTTATCCGCTGCTGGCGGCCAATCTCGATGGCGCCGACGTTCGGGCGTTCTACCGCGAGTCTCCGGCGTTGAGCGGAACCCGCAGCAACGCTGCACCGGTCAAGAAGCAATTGCTGGAGCAGATTGCCGATTCTCACTGCGGCTTGCTGCCGGCCTCGCAAATGCCGGCGATGCTGGCGGTTCAGCAACAGCGGGATCGGCGCATGGCCTCGCGCTTGTTGGCGGCGCCTGCGCCCGCGATGCTGTTCGCCGGAGCCTTTCATGCGCGCAAGGATGTCGGCGTGCCGCTGCATGCGCTGGATCTTGGCGCAGAGGAAGCGCCGACGGTGCTGCTGCTGGCGGAACAGGGCAGTGAAGTGTCGGCGAGCATGGCCGACTATGTCTGGTTCACGCCTGCCCGACCGCCGCAGGATTACTGTGCCGAGATGCGAAAGCAGTTCGGCAAATGACTTTTCCACAGGCAAAAAAAGACCCGGTAAAAACCGGGTCAAATAACCGTGATTAGCCTGATGAGGAGATAATCTGAGAGTCCGAACCAAGGGCCTTTCAGAATATCGACCGGTCTCGCGACCAGTTGTGATAATAATAGCGATTCTCATTACCAAGTCAACAACCCTTTCCGATTTCTTTTCCCTTGTCTGGAAAAAGGCCAAAAAGCCCCGGAAACAAGGGACGTCAATGCTGGGCGTGAAACGCGGCAAGCTGGCGGTTGAGCTGGTCGATGCGCCGCGCCATGCTTTCGATCAGGCTGTGGGCGATTTTAGGGTTGGTGCGCGTCATGCTGAGAAACTGATCGCCGGGAATCAGCATCACGGTGCTCGGCTCGCTGGCGATCACCGTAGCGTTGCGCGGTTCGCCGGTGAACGCCGCCATGGCTCCGAAGATCTCGTCCTTGGGCACATCGCCCACCTTGTGTCCGTCGACAAACGCTTCGGCATGCCCTTCGATGATCACGAACACATGGTCGGAGGTGTCGCCCTGCTGAATCAGCACTTCACCTGTAGGAACCCGTTTGAACCCGTTGGTGCTGCGGAACTCGCGGGGCTTAAGCTCGGCGACGGCATGGGCGAGCAGGGCGGTCTGGCCGAGCAGGTAGCGCAGGAACAGGTCGCCGTTCGCGGGCGTCGAGTACACATGCTGGAACACATCGTTTCGCCGATACGGCAACAGGCTCAGTGGGCCGTCTGCGCACAGCCGCAGATCCGTCCACTCCGGCCCTTGCTGCAGGCCGATCAGGTCGCCCTCGTGCCAATAGAACAAGGTCCGGGCGGCGAGGCTGCCGTTGACCACGCCTTGGCTGAGCACAAACAGCCGGTCGCCGGGCAACTGCGCCATCAGGTCGTCCGCCGACTCCAGCTCCAGCGGCGGCCCGCAAGGCGCAAGCCCCGCCAGGCATTGCATCGGCAGGTCCTGCAGGCGACTGGTCAACGCATCGGCATAGGCCGACTGATCCCCGAGCAAGTACATGGCGGCGAGTGCCCGTTCAATTCTTGTGGCGGGAGGAAATGGCTTCGAGCTGCTTGTTCAGAGCGTCCTTGCGCTCGGCGGGGATGTCGTTCCAGTGCACGTCCATCAACGCCCCTTCAATCGCGTACAGCAACACCTTCGACGCCCGGAACCCTCGGGTCCGCACGGCACGGTAAGCGTCCACCGCGCCCAGGCGGCGCAGATCCGAAGCGCTGTGGATGCCCACGGCATGCAGCCATTGCGCCGACGTCTTGCCGAGATTCTTCAGGTGTTGCAGTTCATCATTCATCAAGCCTCCTTGCGACGGCCGAATGGTGCGTGGGCGATCTTCTCAGGAGTGTAGCCATCAGCAGGAAAAGCGTGGTTCGTTGGTCGGATTGGACGCAAACGCTTCTAAGGGGCGGCCGATTGCTCAGCAGCAGTGGTGGGGCGTGGGAAGGAACGGGCGGCATGCCGTCCAGCGCAGGGGCGCTGGACGGCTCGGGCGGCTTCAGCGGGTGCGGTAGCGCAGCCGGGTGCCGAAATTCATCGACATCAGAATCTCGTCGGCGCTCAGCTCAGGCGGAAAGTACGCGCCGGAGATCTGCGCGTGGGCCAGGCTGGCGCCTTCCAGCGAGGCTTGGCGAAAGTCGATGCCGCGAAGGTCGGCGGAGCGGAAATAGGCGTCGGTGAAATCAACGCCGTCAGCGTTCAGTTCACGCAGGTCGAGGCCGCGGAAATCGCCGCCCACCATATCGATCGGCCCGTCCTTGGGTCGCTCCTTGTTGAAGCCTGCGATGTCATCCTTGTGCAGCAAGGCGTACAGCGGGGTGTCGAGTAGTTTCGGCTGGCTCATGTCAATTCACCTGTTGGTTTTATGACGCCAGTATAATGCCACTATTTGACGGCCGTGAAGCAAGCGGGGGCTTCACGGCCGAAATAGTCCCTTACAGGCCTGGCAGACGCTGACGGATCTGTGCCACGACGGTGTCCAGCGTGCCGGATTCATTGGTCTGCACGCGCTTGCTGCGCAGGATCTCTTCCGGGGTCAGGGCTTCGCGGTTGGCCTGTTGCGCCTCGATGACGGCCAGGGTCGCGTCGGACGGATCTTTTTTGTCCGCCTGACGAATCGCCAACCAGCTTTCGATCACGGCTTGCGGCGCGTTGCAGTCCAGGATCAGGAACGGCGTGCCGGTGGCCTCGGCGACGGCCGCCGCGCTGTCGCGCTGGCCGCGCTTGAGGTAGGTCGCATCGATCACCACCGGGAAGCCTGCACGCAGGATCACCGCCGCCACTTCATGCAGACGGTCGTAGGTGGCGACGCTGGCTTCAGGGCTGTAGATGCCGGCCTGGACGTCATTGGCGACGGTCTGCTCGCCGAACAGGCGCTTGCGCTCCACGTCGGAACGCAGGCGGACGGCGCCCAACGCTTCCACGAGGCGCATGGCCACGTGGCTCTTGCCCACCGCCGATACGCCGTGGGTGATCGCCATGAAGCGCGAAGGGATGGTGCTGTAGCTTTCCGCCAGGTTGGCGTAGTTGCGGTACTGGCGCAGGGTGGTGGCGCGCTGCACCGGCGTGGCGTCGGCCGGCATGCTGAACAGCGACACCTTGGCGCGCACCAGGGCGCGATAGGCCTTGTAGAAGTTCAGGACTTCCAGGCCCTGGTAGTCGCCGGTCAGTTCCAGGTACTGGCTGATGAAGCGGCGGGCCAGGGATTTCAGGCCACGGTCTTCCAGGTCCATCGCCAGGAAACCGATGTCGGCGTAGACGTCGGTGAAACGGAACGGTTCGTTGAACTCGATGCAGTCGAAGATCACGACCTTGCCGTCGATCACGGTGGCGTTGCCCAGGTGGATGTCACCGTGGCATTCGCGGGTGAAGCCCTCGGCCTTGCGTTGGGCGAACAGCGGCTTGAGGCGATCGAAGCTGGCTTCGGCCCAGGCCTCGAGGGCTTCGAGTTGCAGCAGGTCGTTCTTGTCGCTGAGGAACGGACGGATCTGCTCGAAGTTCTGGCGAACCGGCGCCATCACGCTGTCCGGCGTGCCGGCGTCGTGTTCGGCCGGCACCTTCGGCGCATTGAGGTGGAAACGGGCGATCTGCTCGGCCATCTCGTCGATGTGGGCAGTGGTCAGCTCGCCGTTGGCCTGCAGGGTGCTGAGCAGCCCGGTCTGCGGGAACTGGCGCATCTTCAGCACGTATTCGATGGCCGGGCCGTCGCCGCCCAGTTGCGGGTTCTCGGCGGTGCCGGTGACCGGCAGGACCTCCAGGTAAAGGTCGTCGGTCAGGCGCTGGTTCAGCCGCAGCTCTTCGCCGCAGAAATGCGCGCGGGACTCGAGGCCGGTGAAGTCGAGGAAGCCGAAGTTCACCGGCTTCTTCACTTTATAGGCGAACTGACCGGTGAGCAGCACCCACGAGATGTGGGTTTCGATGACCTGGAACCCTTCGACGGGGTGCGGGTAGAGGGCCGGGTTTTGCAGGGCAGCGATCAGGGACTGGCTCACAGGTGATCCTTCAGTGTCTGGGGGATTCGAGGCGCTCATTATGGCCGCTCGCCCGCCCGACGCAAACCTCGGAGCGCTCCTGTTGAGTATGAATAAAGTGCGTATAATCCGCCGCCATGACACGTACCCGATCCCCCCGCACACCGAAAAAACCACCCTCCCGGGGCCTGCGCCCATGGCTGGGCTGGGCCCTTAAACTCAGCCTGGTCGGCCTTGTGGTGCTGGCCGGCTTCGCCGTGTACCTCGATGCCGTGGTGCAGGAGAAATTCTCCGGCAAGCGCTGGACGATCCCGGCCAAGGTGTACGCGCGGCCGCTTGAGCTGTTCGTCGGACAAAAGCTGAGCAAGGACGATTTCCTCACCGAACTCGATGCCCTCGGCTACCGCCGCGAAAGCGTCAGCAACGGCCCCGGCGCGGCATCGGTCAACGGCAACACCGTCGACCTGAACACCCGTGGCTTCCAGTTCTATGAAGGGCTGGAAAAACCGCAGCCGGTGCGCGTGCGGTTCTCCGGCGACTACGTGGCCGAGCTCTCGGCGACCAACGGCTCGAAACTGTCCGTGGTGCGCCTGGAGCCGCTGCTGATCGGCGGGATCTACCCGAAAAACCTCGAAGACCGGATCCTGATCAAACTCGACCAGGTGCCGCCGTACCTGCTGGAAACCCTGGTGGCCGTGGAAGACCGGGATTTCTACAGCCACTGGGGCGTGTCGCCGAAGTCGATCGCCCGGGCGGTGTGGGTGAACACCTCCGGCGGCAAGATGACCCAGGGCGGCAGTACGCTGACCCAGCAGTTGGTGAAGAACTTCTACCTGACCAACGAACGCAGCCTGACCCGCAAGCTCACCGAAGCCATGATGGCGATGCTGCTGGAGCTGCATTACGACAAGAAGGAAATCCTTGAGGCGTACCTCAACGAAGTGTTCGTGGGCCAGGACGGTCAGCGTGCGGTGCACGGTTTCGGTCTGGCCAGCCAGTTCTTCTTCGGCCAGCCGCTGTCCGAGCTGAAGCTGCATCAGGTCGCGCTGCTGGTGGGCATGGTCAAGGGGCCGTCCTACTACAACCCGCGCCGCAACCCGGAGCGGGCGCTGGAGCGACGCAACCTGGTGCTCGACGTGCTTGAGCAGCAGGGCGTCGCGACCGCCGAACAGGTGGAGGCGGCGAAGAAGATGCCGCTGGGCGTGACCACCCGCGGCAAGCTGGCCGACAGCTCGTTCCCCGGCTTCATCGATCTGGTCAAGCGCCAGTTGCGTGAAGACTACCGCGACGAAGACTTGACCGAAGAGGGCCTGCGGATTTTCACCAGCTTCGATCCGATCCTGCAGATGAAGGCCGAAGCGTCGGTCAACGACACCTTCAAGCGCCTGTCCGGCCGCAAAGGCGCCGACGACGTGGAAGCGGCAATGGTCGTGACCAACCCGGAAACGGGCGAGGTCCAGGCCATGATCGGCAGCCGTCAGGCCAGCTTCGCCGGCTTCAACCGGGCACTGGATGCGGTACGGCCGATCGGCTCGCTGATCAAGCCGGCGGTGTACCTGACCGCGCTGGAGAAGCCGAGCCAGTACACGCTGACCAGTTGGCTGTCGGACGAATCCTTCTCGGTGAAGGGCGCGGACGGGCAGGTCTGGAAACCGCAGAACTATGACCGCCGCTCCCACGGCACCGTGTTCCTTTATCAGGGACTGGCGCATTCCTACAACTTGTCCACAGCCCGTCTGGGGCTCGCCATCGGTGTGCCCAACGTGCTCAAGACCTTGGGACGCCTGGGCGTTACCCGCGACTTCCCGGCCTTCCCATCGATGCTGC
The DNA here is from genome assembly GCF_002113645.1 of Pseudomonas sp. B35(2017). NCBI lineage: Bacteria > Pseudomonadati > Pseudomonadota > Gammaproteobacteria > Pseudomonadales > Pseudomonadaceae > Pseudomonas > Pseudomonas sp. B35(2017). The sequence continues at coordinate 313,369 of NZ_NEIZ01000006.1, forward strand.
TGGGGGCAGGCGGCATGACCCCGATGGAAGTGGCGACCATGTACCAGACCCTGGCCAACGGCGGCTTCAACACGCCGATGCGCGGGATCCGCAGCGTGCTGACCGCCGAGGGCGAACCGCTCAAGCGCTATCCGTTCCAGATCGAACAGCGCTTCGATCCGGCCTCGATCTACCTGATCCAGAACGCCATGCAGCGAGTCATGCGTGAAGGCACCGGCAGTTCGGTCTATAACGTGTTGCCCAAGACCCTGACGCTGGCCGGCAAGACCGGCACCAGCAACGACTCGCGCGACAGCTGGTTCGCCGGGTTCAGCCAGGACCTGCTGGCGGTGGTGTGGCTGGGCCGCGACGACAACGGCAAGACGCCGTTCACCGGCGCCACCGGCGCGCTGCAGGTCTGGACCAGTTTCATGCGCAAGGCCGATCCGCTGCCGCTGGACATGCCGCAACCGGACAACGTGGTGCAGGCCTGGGTCGATGCGCGCACCGGCCAGGGTTCCGACGCCAATTGCCCGGGTGCGGTGCAGATGCCGTATATTCGCGGCAGCGAGCCTCCGCCCGGCGCTGCGTGTGCGGGCGAAAACCCCACACCTGCCGAGTCGGTGATGGATTGGGTCAAGGGCTGGATGAATTAAGCAAAGAGGGATTCAAGTGAACAAGTGGTTGATTCCGGCGGTGACCGCCGTGGCGCTGCTCAGCGGCTGCTCTACCGTGCAGCGTGGTTCGATTCCGGTTGTGGATTCCGGCACCGCCGTGTCCAACAGCGAGCGCATTTCGGCCAATGGCGGGTTCCGGCAGACGACCGTGAAGCGGCCGGCGCAGAGCCAGGCCCAAGCCATTCCCCAAGGCGACACCGGCGTGGTGGTAATGGTGCCGGGCGGCGCGGCGACCTCGACGCCGATCAGCACCTCGCCGATCGTTCCGGGCCCGGCGTCCGGCGGCATCACCCCGGGGCCGTACAACGCTGCGCCGGTGGAATCCGCACCGATCGGCTCCGGCAGCTACAGCATGCCTTCGGCACCGAGCGGCATCCCGTCGGCCAGCGGCAGCGGCGGCGGTCTGTCCGCCGACGAGCAACTGGACGGCCCGGTGCTCGCGCTGTTGACCACCGCCCAGCAGCAACAGGCCGGCGGCGACCTCAACGGCGCCTCGTCCAGCCTGGAGCGTGCCCAGCGTGTGGCCCCGCGTGAGCCGCAAGTGCTGTACCGCCTGGCCCAGGTGCGCATGGCCCAAGGCGATGCGCCGCAGGCCGAGCAGTTCGCCCGCCGTGCCCTGACGATGGCCAACGGTCGTCCGGACCTGCAGGCCAGCCTGTGGGAGCTGATCGCCCAGGCCCGCGAGAAGCAGGGCGATGCCTCCGGCGCCGCGCTGGCCCGTCAGAAAGCCCGGGTCTCGCTGTGATGGACGTGCGTTTTCCGAAAGTCGCCGATCAGTTGCTGCTGATCGAGCGTGAACTGCGCGCCCAGGGCTGGTGGGACGACGTGCCGCCGTCCGCCGAGGCCCTGAACAGCGTCGAGCCCTTCGCCGTCGATACCCTCGAGTTCGAGCAGTGGCTGCAATGGATCTTCCTGCCGAAGATGAAGACCATCCTTGAGCAGGATCTGCCGCTGCCCAACGCGTCGGGCATCCAGGAAATGGCCGAGATGGTCTTCGCCCAGCGCAACGTGCAGGGCAAGGACCGTCAACTGCAGGTGCTGCTCAAAGAGTTCGACCTGCTGATCACCGCATCGCGTTGAGCCGGAAACTGCCGGTGGCTACTGGCAGTTTTCGTTTATCTGCTTGTGCGTTTCGGCGATTCGCTCCTGACGCTGCTCTTCGTTGAGCCGTCGCACCTTTCCCTCCACTTCTTCCCTCAGGCGCGGATTGTTCTGCAGCTGCGCAAGATTGGTGCGCGCCTGGTCGCAAAACGCCGTCAGCTGCGCTTGCTGTTCGGCGACTTGCCGCTTGACCTTTTCGTCGATGGCTTTCTGGTCGCCGAGTGCGCCGCTGCCCGGCATTGCCGATGGCTTGGACGCAGAGGGGAGGGGCGGGGCAGAGGGCTGCACGGTGATGGCGGGCTGTCCCGGCGGCGGTTGCGCGTCGAAATGCGTGACCCCTTGGGCGTCCACCCAAGTGTAGATCTGACCGGCCATGCACCACGGGCTGAGGCCGATCAGCAGACTGGCGATAAGCGTTCGCATGCTGATTCCTTGGTAAAACTGCGCAATCGGAGCTAACAGAGTAGCTCTTTACAGGTTTTTTCTTGCGTTCTCATGTATTTACCCACAATTAAGCCCATAGACGGCTTGACTTGCAGAGGGCGAAACAGAAGAATCCAAAGTCCGCTGTAGAGGGACTGCCAGAAGCAGACCCGCTCGGCAGATCATGAGGCGCCTATCCGCGTCGACCTGTTACACCCGCAACGCGTTACCTCGCGCTGGGTGGGAAAGGCCCGCAACACTTGGGACGATCCCAATACTTGCTCAGTCAGTGCTGACGTAGTCGGCGACCACCGTCGCTCATGCTCTGCCGAGAAGTAAACCTATTAAGACCCGTTCCGCTATTTCGTGGACGGTATTCTGGCGTTTTAGAGGTGAACAACGTGGAGCTTTTATCTGGCGGTGAGATGCTCGTCCGCTTCTTGCGTGACGAAGGCGTCAAATATATCTACGGGTACCCGGGTGGTGCTCTCCTTCATGTCTACGATGCCCTGTTCAAAGAACCGGAAGTGACTCACATCCTGGTTCGTCACGAACAAGCGGCTACCCATATGGCTGACGGCTATGCCCGTGCCACCGGCAAGGCCGGCGTGGTGCTGGTGACGTCCGGTCCTGGCGCCACAAACGCCATCACCGGTATCGCGACCGCCTATATGGACTCCATTCCGATGGTGATCATTTCCGGTCAGGTGCCGAGCACCATGGTCGGCACCGATGCGTTCCAGGAAACCGACATGATCGGCATCTCCCGGCCGATCGTGAAGCACAGCTTCATGATCAAGCACGCTTCGGAAATCCCGGAAGTCATGAAGAAGGCCTTCTACCTGGCGCAATCCGGTCGTCCGGGCCCGGTCGTTGTCGATGTCCCGAAAGACATGACCAACCCGGCCGAGAAGTTCGAATACGTCTTCCCGAAAAAAGCCAAGCTGCGTTCCTACAGCCCGGCCGTCCGCGGCCATTCCGGGCAGATCCGCAAGGCAGCGGAAATGCTCCTGGCGGCCAAGCGTCCCGTCCTCTATTCGGGCGGCGGCGTGATCCTCGGCAACGGCTCCGCGCCGCTGACCGAACTGGCCAAGATGCTCAACCTGCCGGTGACCAACACCCTGATGGGCCTGGGCGGTTTCCCCGGCACCGACCGTCAGTTCATCGGCATGCTCGGCATGCACGGCAGCTACACCGCCAACCTTGCGATGCACCATGCCGATGTGATCCTGGCCGTCGGCGCTCGCTTCGACGACCGGGTGATCAACGGCGCGCCGAAGTTCTGCCCGAACGCCAAGATCATTCACGTCGACATCGACCCGGCGTCGATCTCCAAGACCATCAAGGCCGACGTACCGATCGTAGGTCCCGTCGAGAGCGTCATGACCGAAATGGTCGCGATCCTCAAGGAAATCGGCGAGACCCCGAACAAGGACGCCGTGACCAGCTGGTGGAAGCAGATCGACGAATGGCGCGGTGACCGCGGCCTGTTCCCTTACGACAAGGGCGACGGCAGCAAGATCAAGCCGCAGACCGTGATCGAGACCCTGTGCGAAGTGACCAAGGGCGATGCCTTTGTGACCTCCGACGTGGGCCAGCACCAGATGTTCGCTGCGCAGTACTACAAGTTCAACAAGCCCAACCGTTGGATCAACTCCGGTGGCCTGGGCACCATGGGCTTCGGTTTCCCGGCGGCCATGGGCGTGAAGCTGAGCTTCCCTGATTCGGACGTCGCGTGCGTGACGGGCGAGGGCAGCATCCAGATGAACATCCAGGAACTGTCGACCTGCATGCAGTACGGTCTGCCGGTGAAGATCGTCAACCTGAACAACGGCGTGCTGGGTATGGTTCGCCAGTGGCAGGACATGAGCTACGGCAGCCGCCACTCGCACTCCTACATGGAATCGCTGCCTGACTTCGTCAAGCTGGCCGAGGCCTATGGTCACGTGGGCATCCGCATCACCGACCTGAAGGACCTGAAGCCGAAGATGGAAGAGGCGTTCGCCATGAAGGATCGCCTGGTGTTCCTCGATATCCAGGTCGACACCAGCGAACACGTCTACCCGATGCAGATCAAAGACGGCTCCATGCGCGATATGTGGCTGAGCAAGACGGAGCGTACCTAATCATGCGGCACATCATTTCCTTGCTTCTGGAAAACGAACCCGGCGCCTTGTCGCGTGTGGTCGGCCTGTTCTCGCAGCGCAACTACAACATCGAAAGCCTGACCGTGGCGCCGACCGAGGACCCGACCCTGTCGCGTCTGACGCTGACCACCGTCGGCCACGATGAAATCATCGAGCAGATCACCAAGAACCTGAACAAGCTGGTCGAGGTGGTCAAGCTGGTGGATCTGTCGGAGAGCGCTCACATCGAGCGCGAACTGATGCTGGTCAAGGTCAAGGCCACCGGCGCCCAGCGCGCCGAGATCAAACGCACCACCGATATCTATCGTGGGCAGATCGTCGATGTCAGCGCCAGCGTCTATACCGTTCAACTGACCGGTACCAGCGACAAGCTCGACAGCTTCATCCAGTCGATCGGCACTGCCTCGATTCTGGAAACCGTACGCAGCGGCGTCACCGGGATTGCCCGCGGCGACAAAGTGCTCAGCATCTAAAACAATTTGGCGAACGGCCTGAACGGCCTGGATATATAGGGGAATTTCATGAAAGTTTTCTACGATAAAGACTGTGACCTGTCGATCATCCAGGGCAAGAAAGTTGCCATCATCGGTTACGGTTCCCAAGGTCACGCCCAGGCGTGCAACCTGAAGGACTCGGGCGTCGACGTCACCGTCGGCCTGCGCAAAGGTTCCTCCACCGTCGCCAAGGCCGAGGCCCATGGCCTGAAAGTCACCGACGTGGCCACCGCTGTCGCCGGCGCCGACCTGGTCATGATCCTGACCCCGGACGAGTTCCAGTCCCAGCTGTACAAGAACGAAATCGAGCCGAACATCAAGAAGGGCGCCACCCTGGCCTTCTCCCACGGCTTCGCGATCCACTACAACCAGGTCGTTCCGCGTGCCGACCTCGACGTGATCATGATCGCGCCGAAAGCGCCGGGCCACACCGTGCGTTCCGAGTTCGTCAAAGGCGGCGGCATCCCTGACCTGATCGCCGTCTACCAGGACGCTTCGGGCAACGCCAAGAACGTTGCGCTGTCCTACGCGGCAGGCGTCGGCGGCGGCCGTACCGGCATCATCGAAACCACCTTCAAGGACGAGACCGAAACCGACCTGTTCGGCGAACAAGCCGTTCTGTGCGGCGGTACCGTCGAGCTGGTGAAAGCCGGTTTCGAAACCCTGGTCGAAGCAGGCTACGCGCCTGAAATGGCCTACTTCGAGTGCCTGCACGAACTGAAGCTGATCGTTGACCTCATGTACGAAGGCGGCATCGCCAACATGAACTACTCGATCTCCAACAACGCCGAGTACGGCGAGTACGTGACCGGCCCGGAAGTGATCAACGCCGAATCCCGTCAGGCCATGCGCAATGCCCTGAAACGCATTCAGGACGGCGAGTACGCCAAAATGTTCATCAGCGAAGGCGCGACCGGCTACCCTTCGATGACCGCCAAGCGTCGCAACAACGCCGCTCACGGCATCGAAATCATCGGCGAGCAACTGCGCTCGATGATGCCGTGGATCGGTGCCAACAAGATCGTCGACAAAGCCAAGAACTAAGTCCTCGACCCGTGTGCGAAAAACGCGGCCTCGGCCGCGTTTTTTCGTTTGAGCCCGACGCTTCTGGTATAAAGCTGCATCGTTTGCGGCCGAACCGTCGTCCCAGACACCTGTCGAAACTGTCCAATCCGTTGCAAGGTAATGTCCATGAGCGAACGTCCTGAAGAGCCGAACCAGGCTTCCGACGCCGAAAGCCTGCTGCCCGTCGACGAGCACGTCGAAGAGGGCCATGACGCCGAAGGCCGTAAAGTCCGGCATCGTGGTATCTATCTTCTGCCGAACCTGTTCACCACCGCGAACCTGTTCGCAGGGTTCTATTCCATCATCAACTCCATGAGCGCCCAGGCCGCATTGAGCGCGGGGGATGCGGCCAATGCGAGCAAGTACTTCGCCTTCGCCGCCATCGCGATCTTCGTCGCCATGGTGCTCGACGGCCTCGACGGCCGCGTCGCGCGGATGACCAACACCCAGAGCGCGTTCGGCGCCGAGTACGACTCGCTGTCCGATATGGTTGCCTTCGGCGTGGCCCCGGCGTTGCTGGCGTTCGGTTGGGCGCTGGGCGACATGGGCAAGGTCGGCTGGATGGTCGCCTTCATTTATGTGGCCGGTGCGGCGCTGCGTCTGGCGCGCTTCAACACTCAGGTCGGCACGGCGGACAAGCGTTACTTCATCGGCTTGGCCAGCCCTGCTGCCGCCGGCGTGGTGGCGGGCATCGTCTGGGCGTTCAGCGATTACGGGATCCAGGGTTCGAAGATGTCGTTCCTGGTTGCCCTGATGGTCGCCGCTGCGGGCATGCTGATGGTCAGCAACATCAAGTACAACAGCTTCAAGGAACTGGACCTCAAAGGCCGCGTGCCTTTCGTGGCGATCCTCGCGGTGGTGCTGGTCTTTGCCGTGGTGTTCAGCGATCCGCCGCGCATCCTGCTGCTGGTTTTCCTTGCCTATGCGGCGTCCGGCCCGGTGCAGTACCTGTTGCATCTTCGTCGCCACAAAAACGCCGAGTGATGTAATTTCCCTCATACTCCGCAGTCTACGGGTGCATCTGTCCTCCAAAACTGCGGAGTTGTCATGCTGATCAAAGTCCCCAAGGCGTCCGGTTGCACTGAGTCGGACGTCACGCCCGAATCCATCTACCTGTCCCGTCGGCAACTGCTTGGCGCAACGGCCGCCGGCCTGGCCATGACCGGCCTGCCGCGCTGGGCCGGTGCCGAAGAGACTGCGCGTTACGCCGATGTCGATCCCGGAAAGGCACCTACTTGGTTTGCCGAAAAACTGCCCTCCACCCAATGGGGAGCGGTCAGCGCCAAGGACGAGGCCATCACGCCGTTCAAGGACGCGACCCATTACAACAACTTCTATGAGTTCGGCACCGACAAGGGTGACCCGGCAGCCAACGCCGGCTCCCTGAAGACCGAACCCTGGAGCGTGGTGGTGGACGGCGAGGTGGGTAAGCCGGGGCGTTATGCGCTGGAAGACTTCATGAAGCCCTACCGATTGGAGGAGCGGATCTATCGTTTGCGCTGCGTCGAGGCGTGGTCGATGGTCATTCCCTGGATCGGCTTTCCTCTGTCGGCGTTGCTCAAGCAGGTCGAGCCGACCTCCAACGCCAAATTCATCCGTTTCGAAACCCTGCAGGATCCCAAGAGCATGCCGGGGCAGCGATCCGGGTTCGCCCTGATCGATTGGCCCTATGTAGAGGGTTTGCGTCTGGATGAGGCAATGCATCCGTTGGCGATTCTGGCGGTCGGCATGTATGGCCGAGAACTGCCGAATCAGAATGGTGCGCCCCTGCGTCTGGTGGTGCCTTGGAAGTACGGCTTCAAGAGCGTGAAGTCGATCGTGCGGATCAGTCTGGTGAGTGAGCAGCCGAAGACCACCTGGCAAAGCATCGCAGCGAATGAATACGGCTTTTACGCGAACGTGAACCCGACGGTCGACCACCCGAGGTGGACGCAGGCGCGGGAGCGGCGTCTGCCGAACAGCCTGTTCAAGCCCAACGTGCGTGATACGCAGATGTTCAACGGCTACGCGGAAGAGGTTGCTTCTCTTTATGCCGGGCTCGATCTGCGGAAGAACTACTGATGCGGCATACCTTTTGGCGTATGGGTGTTTTTGTCGCCGCGGCGATCTGGCCGCTGCTGTGGTTCTACCAGGCCTTTTCGGATCTGCTCGGGCCGGATCCAGGCAAAGTGCTGGTCGATCGGTTAGGGCTAGGCGCGCTGGTGCTGCTGCTGGTCACCTTGAGCATGACGCCGGCACAGAAGCTGACCGGGTGGGCGGGATGGATTGCCGTCCGCAGGCAGCTGGGCCTTTGGTGCTTCGCCTATGTGGTTGTGCATTTGTTCAGCTATATGGCGTTCATCCTGGGGTTCGACTGGTCGCAGCTGGGGGTTGAGTTGCGCAAGCGTCCGTACGTCATCGTCGGAGCGCTGGCATTCCTGGGATTGCTGGCGCTAGCCGTCACCTCCAACCGTTACAGTCAGCGTCGGCTGGGTGTCCGTTGGAAGAAGCTGCATCGGTTGGTTTATCCGATCCTCGGGCTTGGGTTGCTGCATATGCTTTGGATCGTACGGGCGGACCTCAAGGAGTGGGCAGTCTATGCCTTTATAGGTGCCTCTCTATTGGTGCTGCGGATCCCTCCTGTGACGCGTCGGATCCCGCGGTTGATGGGGAAAAAGCGGATTCTGCAAGAAAAGTGAAATTAACGGTTGACGGTAGATTTCAGTTCTCTATAATTCGCCCCACTTCCGGCGCAGTCGAAACGGAAAACTCCTTGAAATTCAACGAGTTATGAAGTTTTCGGCAGCGGGTCGCTTCAGTTCAGCGAAGCCCGGAGGGAGTCGAAGAGGGTGGTGATGTTTGGCTCTTTCGGCGTTTCGATCCTCCCGGTCGAAAGCGGAGAAAAAGAGGTGTTGACAGCAGCGTGCAACGCTGTAGAATTCGCCTCCCGCTGACGAGAGATCGAAAGCGCAAGTGGTTGAAGTTGAAAAAGAAATTTTGAAAACTTCTGAAAATAACCGCTTGACAGCAAATGAGGCTGCTGTAGAATGCGCGCCTCGGTCGAGACGAAAGGATTGACCAACCGCTCTTTAACAACTGAATCAAGCAATTCGTGTGGGTGCTTGTGGAGTCAGACTGACAGTCAGAAAGATTATCAGCATCACAAGTTACTC
>NZ_NEIZ01000052.1:0-660 GCF_002113645.1 Pseudomonas sp. B35(2017)
CGTCGCTGGCCGAAGGGCCCTGCTCGATGACCACATCGCCGACGTTGTCGACGACATAGCTGTCGTTGCCGGCGCCGCCTTCCATGATGTCCGCGCCGGTGCCGCCGTTGAGGGTGTTGTCGTCGCTGTTGCCGATCAGGGTGTTGTTCAGGGCGTTGCCGTAGACGGTGAAGACACCCGCCCCGGTCAATGCGACATTCTCGATGTTCTGCAGGCTGCTGCGGTTCAGGTCGACGGTGCTGCCGAAGGTGGCGTTTGCGTTGTACTCGATGACCAGCATATCGGTGCCTTCGTTGGCCAGCTCTTGAACCAGGTCCAGCTCGCGTTCGCGGTCGATGCCGTAGGCGTCGTTGCCCTTGCCGCCGATCAGGGTGTCCACGCCCGCGCCGCCGACCAACTGGTTGTCGCCGTCGTTGCCGATGATGACGTTGTCCTGGTCGTTGCCGATGCCGTAGATGTTGCCGGTGCCGGTCAGGGTGAGGTTCTCGACGTTGGCGCTGAGGGTGTAGTTCACGGAGGCGCGGACGGTGTCGACTTCGCCGTACAGGCGGCTGGTCTCGATGACCACGTCGCCGACGTTGTCGACGATGTAGGTGTCGTTGCCCAGTCCGCCGATCATGATGTCGGCGCCGGCGCCGCCGTCCAGCACGTTGTTGCCGT